>NZ_JBIAIF010000013.1:0-232973 GCF_042871255.1 Streptomyces sp. NPDC005955
CCTACAAACAGCGGAACACCGTCGAACGGGCCATCAACAAGATCAAGCAATGGCGCGGCCTGGCCACCCGCTACGACAAGACCGCCACCATCTACTTCGCCGGACTCCACCTCGCCGCCATCCACATCTGGTCGGCGAGGTGATCCGAAAGAAACGGCCTAGGGCGGGCGGACGATCCATGATGCGGCCGAAGAATTTACTGCGACCAGCAACTAGCGCCTCCGTACGTCACGGTAGCGCCCAGGACTGACAACGGACGCCTCTTCCCAACCCCGAACGTCCGACGCCTACGGGATCGAGTTCACCAGGCGCTCGGCATCGCCGACGAGGAACCGGCTCACCCCATCCCTCACTCACAGTGAGCATTCAAGCTCATGATTCGCCAACTATGCTTCTCATGGTTTGCCAACAAAGGTTCTCCACGCGCTCCCCACCTGCGCGTCTCAGTTCATGATTCGCCAACTAAAGATCTCGGCCACACCAGTGTGACGGAGCGTTCGAGTCGGACCATCATCCCTGTCAGAGGTGCGTGCCACACTGCGGCGCATGTCCCTCGCCGACCTCACCCTCGCCCAGTGGCGGTCCCTCGAACCGCCCGCCGCACGTCGTCTCGCGCAGGAGGCGGCGGACCAGGTGGACGGCCGGGTGACCCTCGTCGAGACCGTGGAGCACCTGGGCGCCCCGCTGCACCGCGTGCGGATCGAGCGGCGGGCGCAGGAGTTCGCGCTGGTTCCGGGTGGTCCGCTGACCCTCGGTTTCGACCCGGACGCCTGGCGGCCGACGCCCGCGCAGGCCGCCGACTACGCGGAGAGCCTGGATCAGGGCTTCGGGCACGGCCCGGACCTCCGGGCCCATCTGGCGCAGGTGCTCAGCCCGCGCCGGAGCGTCGTCCTGGCGACGG
The DNA here is from genome assembly GCF_042871255.1 of Streptomyces sp. NPDC005955. NCBI lineage: Bacteria > Bacillati > Actinomycetota > Actinomycetes > Kitasatosporales > Streptomycetaceae > Streptomyces > Streptomyces sp. NPDC005955. Next base: position 902 of record NZ_JBIAIF010000013.1, read on the forward strand.
TGCTCATGGCCGTGGAGGACGAGGAGCTGACCGAGCCGCCCGCCGACATGCCGGCTTCCCTGGCGGCCCGCGGCCTGCGGATGCCGAGTTCCGACGAGTGGGAGCACGCCTGTGGAGCCGGCGCGGACACCCTCTTCCGGTGGGGCGACGACTGCCCCCTCGACCGCATCCCGTACGGGGACCGCCCCGGTCCGCAGCAACAGCGGAACGCCTTCGGCCTGCGCATCGCCCACGACACCTACCGCATGGAGCTGACCAGCGACGTCACCGCCGTCCACGGCGGGGACGGCGGTGAGTCGGCGTGCGGGGGCTACGGCAACCTGCTGGCGTGGTTGCCGCTGGCCACCGCCCATCGCCACCCCTCCCTGGCGGCGTGGGTGTACGGACCGGACGGCGAGGACCTCCACGAGGACTGCACCACCCGGCCGGTGCTCACGCTCTGATCCCGTGGCGCCGCTCCCGAGGACCGAGCACCCGGCGCGGCGGAGTCGGGTGGCCCCGGAGGGCGACAGGGGCTCATCACCGCGGGGGAGGGCGAGGGCTCGACGTACCCCGGCGGGCCGATGCCGGGCGGCCGACGGCGGTGCGAGATTCGGGCCGTGACCTCATCGACAGCGGGATCGAACACGCCGTGGCACGCGCGAGGGCCGGCGCAGCCGCACCGGGCGGTCCGGGCGACCGTGCTGTGGGGGGTGGTCTACGCCGGCTTCGCCCTGGTCTGCGTAGGGAGCGGGACCCCGCTGTTCCTCGGCCCGGCCGCCTCGGAACCCTCCTGGCCGGGATGGGCGGGGGTCGCCCTGGGGGTGCTGACCGCACTGGCCGGCACCGCGGTGCTGCGGTACGGGCCGCGACCGGCGCTCCGCGGGGTGCTCCTGGCGCTGTGCGCACCGGCCGGGCTCGCCGCCTTCGGCCTGCTGATGGACGTGATCACCCTGCTGTTCGGTCAGGGCGTGGACGGTCGGGCGGCAGCGGCCAACCACGTGCTGGCCGCGGCCGGGGCGCTCCTGCTCGCGACCGCCGCCCGACCGGTGGACCGAGCGCGCGACGACGCCCGCGCGCCCGCGCCCTCGGCGGCGTCCGGGGCCGTCCACCTCGCCGCCTGGGCCGGCACGCTGGCCTTCCTCCCCTACGCGGGCATGAAGCTGGTCTGGGCGTCCGGGGGCACGTTCGCCGGGGTGTCCGGTGCGCGCATGCGGGCGGCCTCCCGGCGCAACGGCGCTTCGGACCTCTGGCTCGCCCTGGAGTCCCGGGGGCTGGACGCCACGGTGCTGCTGGCCGCAGTCGGCGTCTTCCTGCTCTGGGGGCTGGTCCGCCCCTGGGGGCAGGTCTTCCCGCGGTGGACGCCGGCCCTGCGCGGCCGTCGCGTCCCGCGCTGGCTGCCGCTGGCCCCGGCCCTGCTCGGGGCCGCCACGCTCGTTCCGTACGGCGTGTTCGGGACGGCCTACTCGGCCCTGGCCACGGCGGGCGTCGTGACGATGCGGCGGGGCGACTTCCCCTCCTCGGACGACGCCCTGCTGGTCGCCTGGATCGGTACGGGCGCGTTCGCCGTCTACGGGCTGGCGCTGACCGTCGCCGCCCGCTCGTACGGGATGCGGACCCGCCGCTGACCCGTACCGGCTGGGCGCGTCGGGTGACGGTGCCCGCCACGTCCACGCACCCGTCGGTGGCCCACCCGCGGAAATTCCCTCGCGCCGCGGCCAGCAGGGGTCGAGACTCGTCCCATGGCTGACACGGGGGCGTTCCGGGACGCGGTCACCGCATGGGCGGCGGGCGGCCCGGGCGAGCCGGCGCACGAGCTGGCCGCGCGCCTCACCGTCCGGACGGCCGTGCTGCTCGAAGGGCCGAGCGATGTCGCTGCGGTCAACGCGCTGGCCGGGCGCCGTGGACGGGACCTGGCGGCCGAAGGCGTCTGCGTGCTGTCGATCGGCGGCGCGATGAGCGTCGGACGCTACGCCCAACTGCTCGGCCCGCCCGGTCTGGGCCTGCGGCTGACGGGGCTGTGCGACGCGGCGGAGCAGCCCTACTACGCCCGCGGCTTCGCCCGCGCGGGTGCCCGGCCGCAGGGCTTCTTCGTCTGCGCGGCGGACCTGGAGGACGAGCTGATCCGGGTACTGGGCGTGGCCCGGGTGGAGGAGCTGGTCCGGGCGGAAGGCGATCTGCGGGCCCTGCGGACCTTCCTGCAACAGCCGGCGCAGCGGGACCGGAGCCCGCAACAACAGTTCAGGCGCTTCTTCGGAACGAAGAAGGGGCGCAAGATCCACTACGGCCGCGTCCTCGTCGAGGCCCTCGAACCCGACCGGGTCCCGGCCCCCCTCGACGACCTGCTCGCCGCCCTCTGACCGCCCCGACCCGACCACCCGACCCACTCGGTGCGCACCCCCACCCCCTATTGCACATATATTGCAAGTGCAGATAGAGGGCAAAAGGAGTGACGCCATGGGCGGACCGGTGGTCCTGGGGATCGAGTCGTCGTGCGACGAGACCGGCGCGGGGATCGTGCAGGACGGAAAGCTGCTGGCGCACGTGGTCGCGTCCAGCATGGACGAGCACGCACGGTTCGGCGGAGTGGTGCCGGAGATCGCGGCCCGTGCACACCTGCACTCCTTCACCCCGGTCGTCCGGCGCGCCCTCGACCGGGCGGGGCTGCGGCTGAGCCAGATCGACGCGGTCGCCGTCACCACCGGGCCCGGTCTCTCCGGAGCCCTCCAGGTGGGCCTGGCCGGCGCCAAGTCCCTGGCCTACGCGACCGGGGTGCCGTTGTACGGGGTGCACCACCTGGCCGGGCACGTCGCCGCCGACACGCTGGAGCACGGCCCGCTGCCCGACCCCTGCGTGGTGTTGATCGTCTCCGGCGGCCACACCTCCCTCCTCCTCGTACGGGACCTGGTGCGGGAGCCGATCCTGCACCTGGGCGACACCCGTGACGACGCGGCCGGCGAGTGCTTCGACAAGGTGGCCCGGATCCTCGGGCTGCCCTACCCCGGGGGACCGGCCATCGACCGGGCGGCCCGGGACGGCGATGCGACGGCGGTGGCCTTCCCCCGGCCGCTGACCCGGTCGGGGGACGACCCGTACGCCTTCTCCTTCTCCGGGCTGAAGACGGCCGCGGCCCGCTGGGTCGAGCAGCACCGCCTCCGCGGTGAGGAGCCGTCGGTCGCCGACGGTGCCGCCGCGCTCCAGGAGGCCGTCGCGGACGTGCTGACCCGCAAGGCGCTCGCGGCCTGCCGCGCCCACGGGGTGAAGACGCTGGTCGTGGTCGGCGGAGTGGCGGCCAACTCCCGGGTGCGCGCCCTGGCCGAGCAGCGCTGCGCCGCCGCCGGGATCGAGCTCCGCGTACCGCCGCTCACCCTGTGCACCGACAACGGCGCGATGATCGCCGCGGTCGGCGACCTGCTCGTGCGCGCCGGAGCCGAACCCGCACCGCTGGACGTGTCGATCGATCCGTCCGCCCCGCTCGACTTCGCCGCCCTGACCCCGCTTCCGACGGCCGGGGCGCGAGCCGCCTGAGGCCCCGGGAGGCCGTCGCCTTCGCTTCGGAGCCGTCCGTGCACGCCCGGGACGAGGGCGGCTACGGTCTGGACCCGGAGCGGATCGTGGCCCGCAGCGACGAGGACCGCGGCCACGTCCTGCGCCGCGCCGTGCGTTCGTGCGCCAACTGGGCCGCCACGACCCAGCGCTGCGCGAGCTCCTGCGGGGACGTCGTCAGCATGGTCCTGGACCGCACCCCTGCTCCTGGCGGACCCGCCCCGCGTCATCGCCGACGGCTGACGGGCCACGGGCCCGCGGGCACCCGACCACGACGGCCCGGGTGCCCACCGGGACCTGCCACGACGGCCCGGGTGCCCACGGCGGCCTGTCGGGGTGTCAGGCGGCCGCCCCGGAGGCGAGTTCCGGGGAGGACCGCTGGCGCCAGGCCCTGAGCACCTCGCCCTCCTGGGCCGTCGTCAGGGCGGTCGGGTACGTGCCCCGGTGTTCGAGTCCACCGCCGTACCCGGCGCTGTCGCGGGCGGTCCGGGCCAGCGGTCGCGGACGCAGCCCCGCCGCCAGGGAGGGGGTGACGTCCCGGCTCATGAACCCGGCGCACTCCGGCAGGGGCAGCCACATCGGCAGCGAACGCGGCCCGGCCCACGGCCGGACCCGCTGTTCGATCAGGAACTCCTGCGGTACGTAGGTCAGGGTGACCTCGTCGCCGGCCAGCCCGGTCAGGAAGGCGTGCCAGGTCATCGGCGGCCCGACGCCGTCGAACGTGCCGCTCAGCCCGCGTTCGCCGGCCTCGACGATCCAGGCGGCCAGGTCGCGCACGTCGACGAACTGGACGAGGTCGTCCGGAGCGCCGGGGACCAGGATCTCCCCGCCCCGGACCACGAAGAGTTCGCCGGCCAGGGAACGCAGCGAGGCCGTGGTGCTGGCCCGCGCGACCCAGTAGTCGAACCGGCCCAGCGGGTCGTCCGGTCCCACCACGAGTCCGGCCCGGCACACGAACACCCGGTCGGCGCCCAGGCCGTCCCGGGCGAGCTGCTCGCAGGCCACCTTGCAGGGACCGTAGACGGCGGGGTCCACACCGGGGTCGTCGTCCTCCGGTGGTGCGGCGGGCACCACGGGTGCGGTGTCCGCGCGCTGGCCGGGCGTCTCGTTGTCCGAGTACACCGAGCCGGTCGAAACGAAGGTGAAGTGGCCGACGCGGTCGGCGAGGGAGCGCATCGCGTGACGGACGTGGCTCGGGCGCCGGGAGACGTCCATCGCGGCGTCGAACTCCCCCTCCACGGCGTCCAGACCGTGGGGGTCGTCGCGGTCCACCCGGACGAACCGGGCACCGGCGACCGGGGCGCCGGACGAACCGCGTGCGAGACAGGTGACGTCATGGCCGGCGGCGAGTGCGTGCCGGGCGACCGAGCGGCCGAGGAAGGCAGTTCCACCCAAAATGAGATACCGCATCGTTTCATGATGTGCCGGCCCCCGACGACCGTCGAGACGACTGCGCGCAGTTGGCCGAAGTGCCCCTGCCCGCCCGGGCGGGGACCGATCTTCGCAGGCCCGGGCGGGGTCACGAGCCGTGCCACGGGGCCCGCCACACCGCGCCCACGCCTCTCGTTGGCGTCGGTGTCCATCAGGGGCGACCGTCGGTCCAGGGGCCGCGGGCCGCCTCGCCCGGAGCCCGCCGGCGGGGTGGATGGCCGATTCGCCCTCCCCGTGACGGGCGGCCCCGCGGTGCCCGCTGCACCGCGCGGAGCGGATGGGGCGGGGCGTCGCAGGGCGGCCCGGTGGGAAGGTGTGCGGCGGTGGGGTGCTACCGGGTGGACGCCGCGGAGTCCGCGGACGGGGAGGACGACTCGGACGGGGAGGAGGAGGGCGGATTCTGCACCGGAAGGTCGAAGACGTGCGCAGGGGTGACGATCCTGGTGATCGCCTGGCCGAACAGGGTGCTCGGTTCCTGTCCGTCGTGCAGGATGTCCGTGTTGAGCAGCACCACCAGGGTCGCCTTCGGTCCCGGCAGGTAGATCGTCAGGGACTCGTACCCGGGCAGTGAGCCGTTGTGGCCGATCCAGCCCTGGACGTTGAAGATGCCGAGTCCGTATCCGGCGCCCGGGATGCTGGTCGGAGCGGTCTTCAGTCGCTCCGCCTGGGTCTGTGGTGTCAGCAGGGTGCCGTTGGCCAGCACCGGGGCCCAGATCCGCAGATCGTGCAGGTTGGAGATCATCGCGCCGGCGGCCCAGCCCCACGAGGGGTCCCAGTCCGTGGCGTTCTCGACCTTGCCGGTGGCCGTCTGGTCGGTGTAACCCTGCGCGTGCGGGCTGGGGAAGGCGGCGTCCGTCGGGAAGACGGTGTTGCGCAGCCCCGCGGGGTCCAACACGTGTTGCTGGATGTACTCGTTCAGGGGCTTGCCGCCCATCTTCTCCACCACGAGCCCCACCAGGATGAGGTTGGTGTTGGAGTACTCGAACCGGCTGCCCGGCTCGAACTGGAGCGGGTGCTGGAACGAGTAGTTGAGCAGTTCCTGCGGAGTGAAGGGCCGCCGTGGATCGGAGGTCAGGGCCTTGAAGAAGTCCGGGTCCATGGAGTAGTTGAACAGGCCGCTGCGCATGCTGGCGAGGTCCCGCAGGGTGATCCGGTCGCCGTCCGGCACCCCGTCGACGTAGCGGTCGATCGTGTCGTCGATGCCCACCTTGCCCTGGTCGACGAGTTCGAGGAGGGCGGTCACGGTGAACGTCTTGGTCTCGCTGCCGATCCTCGTGTAGAGGTCGGGGTTCATCGCCTCGCCCGTCGACGTGTCGGCGACGCCGAACGACCGGACGTAGTCGCCCTTGCCCGACGCCCACAGTCCGACGGTCACGCCCGGGACGTTCGTCTCGTCCATGACCTTGCGGACGGCGGAGTCGATCCGGGCCGCGAGGGCGGCGTCGAGTTCGGGGAACGCCGTGCTGGTCACCGTGGGCGGTGGCGAAGGGGTGTCGGAGGCGACGTACGCCGGAGCCGCTGCCCCGGCGTAGGCACTGCCCGAGGACACCGGCGCGACCAGCAGGCCGGCCGCTGCCGCGGTGATGCACGCTCCTCGCCAGTGCCTGCGTGGGAACCTCATGGGGGCCTCCCTGCTGACCGGGGACAAAGGCTCTCCCAGGCTAGGCCCGCACGATCGGCCCCGCACGGCGGCGCTGCCGTCGCCGGAATCCGGCCGGTCAGGGCCGGGGACGGGAGCCGTTCCGGTAGTCCTCGACCTGTTGGAGACACCGCTCGGGGACCGCGTGGCTCTCCGCCGAGAGAAGTCCCGGAGTCGGTCGGCGCGTCGCCCGTTCCCGGTCGTGTGCGCGCAGCTCGGCGACCACCTCGGCGCAGGTCGCCTCCCTCGGGTGGGCGCACAGGCCGGCGGGGTCGGCCGCGCATCCCGTGGGGTCCTGGCTGGCGTACGGCTCGGGCGGACCGGTCCCGGGCGTGGTGCTGTTGAGGAACTCCGTGGCCCCCCAGCCCGCGGTGCTCAGTACCGCTGCCGCAACGGCGAAGGCCAGCGTCCGCCGCCTGCCGTTCGACCGCTCCCCCACCGTTTCCCCTTCCGCGGCGGGAGGGACGGAGCCCCGTCGCCCGCCCGCTCCCGTTGATCTGCTCATGTTACCTATGGGGCAAGGGAGTTGAAGTCGTGGCCGGAGCGACAGGAGCGGTGCGGCTGCACGGCTCGTCCTCCCGCACGCCAGGACAGCGGCGTCGAGCGACGGCGGGCACGGTAGTGTGAGGGCAGCGTCGCGTGCCGATGGCAGACCGTGTCAGGCATGGAGGCGCCGGATCGAAGGAGGTCGACGATGTACGCGTCGCATCCTTTCTCCTCGCGTGACTGAGCGCGAGACGACCAGGCTCGTCGCCTGGAGCCGAGAACTCCGCCAGGTGCACGAACGACTGCGGGAAGCGCTCGCCGTGACGCGCGCCTCCGTCGCCGACGGCACCGCCGGTGAGGCCGCCACCCGGGAACTGCTGCTGTACTGCCACGGCTTCTGCACGGCTCTCGACGGCCACCACCGGGGCGAGGACCGCACCCTGTTCCCCGCCATCGCCGCAGCGCACCCCGAGCTCCGGCCGGTGCTGCGCTCGCTCGAACAGGACCACTCGATGATCGCCCACCTGCTGGGCGGTCTGCGTGACGCCGTCGACCGGGCCGCACCGCCCGAGGAGCTCGACCAACACCTGGAAGGCATCGCCGCGATCATGGAGAACCACTTCCGCTACGAGGAGCGGCAACTGCTCTCCGTACTCGAAACCCTGGAGCTGGCAGCCGCACCCGAGGAGGTGCTGGGCCCGCTGTGACGCACCCCCTGCCCTGGACGCGGAACGGGCGTTCAGGGCAGGGGGTGCGCTCCGGCGCCCGGGGTGTGCCGGGGCCAGCCGGGCGCACCGCCGTGCACGAAGGCGGACCACCGGGACCGCATCCGGGTTCCGGCGGCGGCCAGGGCCGCGGCCGGGGCACCCGCCAGGACCGGCGCGTCCCGCCAGGCCGCGTCGTCCCCGAGGAGCAGCGGCAGTTCGGCGCAGTGGCAGGCGCCCAGCGGGTTGTCGGGGGCGAGCCGGCCGAAGACGTAGCGGTAGGTGTCCGCGCCGGACGAGGCCAACAGATCCGCGAACTGACGGTTCGGGCCGTCGAACGCCTTCTCCTGCGCCCGGTGTCGGGCGCGGTCGGCGAGCCCGTCGCCGATCACCGGGAGGGCGCGGACCCGGGTGAACAGCGGGTGCCGCAGGTGGAAGGCGCGCATCTCGTCGCGGTTGGTGCCGAGGAGGACGGCGAGGCCCTGGCCCGCGCGCCGCACCAGGGCGCGGTGCCAGGCGGGCGGGGCGGGCAGCGGTCCGGCGTCGGCCACCGGGCCGAAGGCGGGCGCGGTGTTCAGGCCGAACCGGCCGGCGAGTTGGATCACGGTGCGGGCCTGGGCGGTGAGGACCTGCTCCACGGACGCGGTCAGCGGGTCGGTGCCCAGGTGCTCCAGGAAGGTCCCGGCGGTCCGTTCGGCGGCGTGCGGCGGGATGAACGGCATGCCGAGGGGCGCGCTCTGGAGGACGGCCCGGTGGAAGAGTCGCGCGGCGTCCGGGACGCCGAGCAGCGCGGCGATGGAGTGGGCTCCGGCCGACTGGCCGGCGAGGGTGACCCGGTCGGGGTCGCCGCCGAAGGCCGCGACGTTCTCCTGGACCCAGCGCAGCGCGGCGAGTTGGTCCTGGAGTCCGAGGTTGCCGTCACTGGTTCCGGGCGCGTACAGGTATCCGAGGGCGCCGATCCGGTAGCTGACGGTGACGACCACGAGGTCGCCCTCGGCGCTGAGGCGCCGGCCGTCGTAGAAGTTCCACTCGCCGCTGCCTGTCAGGTACGCGCCGCCGGGCAACCAGACGAGCACGGGCCGCGATCCCTGCGGGTCGGGGGTGGTGATCGTGAGCCGCAGGCAGTCCTCGGACGGGGGCACGGGGGCCGGAGCGCCCATCACGGCGGCCAGCCGGGAGGGCGTCTGCGGGGCGCCGGGGCCGGACCGGGTCGCGTCGACCGTCGTCCCGGGCGGGGGTACGGGTTCCGGTGGGGCGAACCGGTCGGCGCGGGCGTACCGCAGGCCCCGGAAGGTCCAGCCCTCGCCCTGCCGCTCGCCCCGCCACGTCCCGGCGGGAGCCGTCACCACCGTCACGAGGACCGCCCCTCCCCTCGCACGTCACCTTGCGATGCCGGGACCGTACGCCGTTCGGAAGACGCGTCGCAAGTTCGTTCGTGATGATCGGGGCGGGACCGCTCGCCCACGCCGACCCGTCGGTGCCGGCACCGGACCCCGAGGTCGGGGTCGCGCGAGGGGAGTTGAGGACTACGGTGCGGTGCCGTCGCCGAGCCGTAGGCTCCACCGACCGGCGCCGCCCGCCAGGGTCACCGCCGAGAGGGGGCGTGCGTCGATGCTCCAGTAGGTGCTGGGGTGCGCCTGGAGCGCGTAGACCAGGGCAGCGCGCACGACGGCGGGTTCGGCGACGGCGACGATGCACACTCCGGCATCGGCGGGTCGGGTGTCGAGCCAGTGCCCGATGCGGGTGATGAAGGTCAGCAAGGACTCACCGCCGTGCGGCGCGGAGCGCGGATCGCGCAGCCACGCGTCGAACGCCCCGGGTTCCCGCCCGGCCACCTCGGCCAGGGTGCACCCGCGCCACCGGCCCATGTCGCAGTCGCTGAGGGCGGGTTGGACGAGCGGGGCGAACCCGAGCGCGGTACCGGTGGAACGGCTGCGCGGAGTCGGTGAGCAGTAGCGCAGTTCGGCGGCCCCGAACGCGACGAGCGCAGGGGCGGCGAGCCGTACGTCCTGCCAGCCGGCCTCGTCGAGCGGCCGGTCCTCGTCGAAGCGTTCCGCGAGCAGCGGGGAGCTGCGGGCAGTGGCGATGAGCGTGACCCGAACCTGCATGCGGTGATCGTGGAGTCCCGCAAGGCCAAGGTCAAGACTTCACGGAAGGTAATCTTCCGCACCCTTCGGCGCCCGCAGCTTCCCGCCGACCGCCCGAAGCACCCACCCGCCACCCGGCGGGCATCCACGGCCACCGCCGCCCGCCCGTGGAGTCCGCCGGGGCGCCGCTCAGCCGTGCGGGGCGCCGTCGCGCTCCACGTCCTCCCGCGCGGCGCCCAACCGACGGGCGCCCTCGGCGATCTCGTCGGGGCCGGCGACCCCGGCGTAGCTCAGTCGCAGGTGCGGCGCCGGGGGCTCGGCGCAGAAGTAGGGACGGCCGGGCGCCACGGCCACCCCGCGGCGCAGCGCCGCAGCGGTGAGGGCGGCCTCGTCGGTGCCGTCGGGCAGCCGCAGCCACATCTGGTACCCGCCGAGCGCCACCCGGGGCGGGTGGGCGTCCCCCGTCACCGCCGGCGAGCCCGCCAGGGCCAACCGCATCCGTTCCCGCCGCACCCGCAACGCCTCGGCGACGGCCTTCAGATGGCGGGGCCAGGCCGGCGATCCGACGAGTTCCAGCGCGGCTTCCTGGAGGGGGCGCGGGACGAAGAAGGTGTCGACGACCTGGATGGCCCGCAGTCGTTCCAGTACGGGTCCCCGGGCGGCGAGCGCCCCGATCCGGAAGCTGGGCGAGGTGGACTTGGTGAGCGAGTCCACGTGGACGACCACGCCGTCGGCGTCGTCGGCGGCGAGCGGCCGGGGCAGCGGGCCGTGGTCCTGGTGGGCGAGACGACGCACGAAGTCGTCCTCGATCACGAAGGCGCCCGCCCGGCGTGCGATGCGCAGCACTTCGGGTCGACGGGCGGCCGACAGCACGGCCCCGGTCGGGTTCTGGAACAGCGGTTGGCAGACGAACACCCGGGCCCCGGTGGCCCGGAACGCGTCGGCGAGCAGTTCGGGCCGCACCCCGTCCGCGTCGAGGGGGACGGGGACCGGGCGCAGCCCGGCGGCGCGGGCGATGGCCAGCATCCCGGGGTAGGTGGGCGACTCCACGAGGACGGGGGCGCCGGGCGGGGCCAGGGCGCGCAGGGCGGTGGTGAGCGCGGACTGTCCGCCGGAGGTGACGAGGACCTCGGCCGCGGTCGTCGCGCCGCCGATCTCCCGGGCGAACCAGTCGCGCAGCTCCGGCAGCCCGTCCACGGGCGGACGGGTCCACGCCCCGGGGCGGCGTCCGGCGCGGGCCAGCGCCCCGGCCATGGCGCGTTCCGGCTGGAGGGAGGGGTGCAGATAGCCGCCGTTGAACTCGATGACCCCGGCCGGCGGCGCGGCGAGCGTGACCAGGACCCCGGAGGCGTCCACCGAGCGGGGCACCGGGTCGGCGGTGGCGTCGGCGCTGAGCGCGACCTCCTGCCAGGAGGTGTCCCCGGCGGGGGCGACCGGGGCGGCCGGGCCGCCGGCGCGGAAGGCACCGGCGCCGGGGCGGGTGACCACCCACCCTTCCGTCGCGAGTCGAGCGAGGGCCCGCGAGACGGTGACGGGGCTGACCCGGTAACGCTCGACCATCGCACGACTCGACGGCAACTTCTCATCGAACGAGTAGCGCTTCACTTCGGCCCGCAGGAGATTGACCAGCTCATCGACACTGCTACGCTCGTTCATGAGAGCTAACGATAGCGCTACCGTCGATGAGTCGATAGCGGTCGCCCGGCGCCCCGCGGCCCCTGCCCCCGGGTCGCCCCCTCCATCGGCCCCCGCGCCGGCCTCCGCGGCGGGACGCCCGGGCCCGTCCGTACGGCCGGATCGAACGCGGGACGACGGCGCGGGGTCGCCGCGGCGCGGGGGCACCGTGCTGGCTGCCCTCGGGGTCCTCGCCTTCTCCCTCACCTTCCCCGCCACCGCCTGGGGGCTGGAGGGCTTCGGCCCCTGGTCCCTGGTGACGGTCCGCAGCGCGCTGGCCGCCCTGATCGCGGGCGGCTGCCTGCTCGCGCTACGGGTCCCGGTACCGGACCGGCGGTACTGGCCGGGCCTGGCGGTCGTCGCGGCGGGCACGGTGCTCGGCTTCCCCCTGCTCACCACCCTCGCGCTCCGGACCTCCAGTACCGCGCACGCCGCCGTCGTCGTCGGACTGCTCCCGCTGACCACGGCGGTCTTCGCGACGGTGCGCACGGGCAGCCGCCCCTCCCCCGCGTTCTGGGGCGCCGCCGGTGCCGGTGCCGCCGCGGTGCTCGCGTTCACCGTCGCCCGCAGCGGCGGCGCCCTCAGCACCGCCGAGCCGTACCTCTTCGGTGCCCTGCTGGTCTGCGCCGCCGGCTACACCGAGGGCGGCCGGTTGGCCCGGGTCCTCCCGGGGTGGCAGGTCATCGCCTGGGCCCTGGTGATGTGTCTGCCGCTGGTCGTGCCGGGCGCCCTGATCGCCCTGGCACACGAGCCGGTGGAGCTGACCGGGCGGGGTGTGGCCGGACTGCTGTGGGTGGCGGTCGGCTCCCAGTTCCTGGGGCTGGTGGTCTGGTACCGGGGCATGGCGGCGATCGGCGTTCCGCGCGCCAGTCAGCTCCAGCTCGCCCAGCCGCTGCTGACCCTGGGCTGGTCGGTGCTGCTGCTCGGCGAGCCCCTCGGCTGGACGGCACCGCTCACCGCGGTCGCGGTCCTGGTGTGCATCGCGGTCACCCAACGCGCCCGGACCTGAGCGGCGGACCCGGACCTGAGCGGCGGACCCGGGGCGGCGGCCCGGATGCCGGTACCCGTGGCCGCGGCCGGTCGTAGACTGACGAACACGGCACGGATCGTCGGCCCCGGCGCCCGTCCGGGCCGCCCGACCGGGCGGTGCACGGGCCCCACCGGGTACGACGCTCCCCGGGCGGTACGAGGAGGGCACCGTGATGCGGGCAACCAAGGGCGACCACCTGGTGGTGCACGGCAGGACCGTGGGCCAGCACGACAGGGTCGCGGAGATCGTCGAGGTGATGGGCGACGCGGGCGGCCCGCCGTACCGCGTCCGCTACGGGAACGGGCACGAGTCGGTCAAGTCCCCCGGGCCGGACTGCGTGGTCCGGCACGAGACGCGCCGGCGGACGGACGACGGCTACCGCTGAGCCGGTCGGCGCCCGCCCCGCACCCGGGTCCGGTAGTGGTCCGCGACCACCCGGGCCAGGGCACCGGACGGGTCGTCGCGCACCTCACGGCCCGAGAAGAAGACGTGTCCGTCGACGCGCGGGTGCTCCCGGGCGAGCGTCAGGTGGCGGGAGAGTTCGGCGGGGTCCTGCCAGGCGGCGGGCTGCTTCGGATCGCCCGCCTTGTACAGGGCCTCGCCGATGTAGAGGTCCACGTCCGTGCCCTCGGCGACCCGCGCCCACCAGCCGATCAGCTCGGCGTAGTCGGCGGGCTCGAAGCCGATGTTCCAGTACAGCTGCGGGCACAGGTAGTCGATCCAGCCCTTGCGCACCCAGGTGCGGGTGTCCGCGTACAGGTCGTCGTAGGTCTGCACCCCGGCCCGGGTGTCCGAGCCGCGCGGGTCGGTCGCGGCGTTGCGCCACACCCCGAAGGGGCTGACCCCCAGCCGGGTGCCCGGCCGCACCTCCCGCAGCCGCTCCGCGGTCTCCCGGACCAGCAGGTCGACGTTGTGCCTGCGCCAGTCGGCCCGGGAGTCGAAGCCGTCGCCGTGCTCCGCGAACGCGGCGTCGTCGTCGAACTCCTGGCCCGCGACCGGGTACGGGTAGAAGTAGTCGTCCCAGTGCATCGCGTCGATCGGGTAGCGGCGAGCGGCGTCGAGCATCGCCTCCCGGACGAAGGCCCGCACCTCGGGCAGGCCCGGGTCGTAGTAGAGCTTGCCGCCGTACGGCACCACCCAGTCGGGGTGCCGGCGCGCGGGATGCCCGGCGGCGAGCCGGGTCGGGTCGGTGTGGAAGGCCACGCGGTACGGGTTGAACCAGGCGTGCAGCTCCAGCCCCCGGCGGTGGGCCTCCTCGACCGCGGTGCCCAGGGGGTCCCAGCCGGGATCGCGCCCCTGGGTCCCGGTGAGGTACTGCGACCACGGCTCGTGCGGTGACGGCCACAGGGCGTCGGCGGTGGGGCGGACCTGGAGGATCACGGCCGTGAGCCGCCGCTCCACGGCGACGTCCAGGAAGTCGATCAGCTCGGCGCGCTGCTCCCGCGCCGTGAGCCCCGCCGCGGAGGGCCAGTCCCGGTTGGTGACGCTGGCGAGCCACATGCCCCGGGTCTCGGGGGCGTCCCGGGGCACGGGCGCGGGCACCTCGGGGCCCGCCGCCGCGTCGCCAGCCACCGCGAGCCCGGTCAGCGCCGTCATCGTGCCGACCGTGAACGCCCTACGGCTCACGAACCCCATGCATCCGCCCTTCCGTGGGCTGCCCACGCGCGCGGCGACCTTCGCCCGGCGACCGGTGCCGTCCGCGGCCCCGTCCGACCAGCATGCCCGACCCGACACCCCGGTCCGGGGAGGATCCGGAGTACCGTGCGGGGGAAGGCAGGCGCCTGGGCCATACGGGTCCTGTCTGGACGAAGTTCACGAAAGGGATGAAGTGACGGACACGCTGACCGACATCACCCGCGTCGGAGTGGTGGGCTGCGGCCAGATGGGCGCGGGCATCGCCGAGGTCTTCGCCCGCGCCGGCCTGGACGTCAAGGTCGCCGAGACGACCGGCGAAGCCCTGGAGCTCGGTCGCACCCGGCTCCACGGCTCCCTGGCCAAGGCCGTCGAACGCGGGAAGATCAGCGAGGCGGAGCGCACCGCCACCGAGGCCCGGCTGACCTTCACCACGGACCTCGGCGCCTTCGCCGACCGCGATCTGGTGATCGAGGCCGTCGTCGAGAACGAGCAGGTCAAGACCGAGATCTTCCAGGTGCTGGACCAGGTGGTGACCCGCCCGGACGCGATCCTCGCCTCCAACACCTCCTCGATCCCGCTGGTGCGGCTCGCGGTCGCCACCTCGCGCCCCGACCAGGTCATCGGCATCCACTTCTTCAACCCGGCGCCCGTGCAGGCGCTCGTCGAGCTGATCCCGGCGCTCACCACCTCCGAGGCCACCATCAGCCGCGCCCAACTGATGGTCGAGAAGGCGCTGGGCAAGCACGCCATCCGGGCGCAGGACCGCTCCGGCTTCGTGGTGAACGCGCTCCTGATCCCGTACCTGCTGTCCGCGATCCGGATGTTCGAGTCGGGCATCGCCAGCCGTGAGGACATCGACAACGGCATGGAGCTGGGCTGCGCCCATCCGATGGGGCCGCTCAAGCTCGCGGACCTGATCGGCCTGGACACGGTGGCCTCGGTCGCCGACTCGATGTACGCGGAGTACAAGGAACCGCTCTACGCCGCTCCGCCGTTGCTCCAGCGGATGGTGGACGCGGGGCGACTGGGCCGCAAGTCCGGCTTCGGGTTCTACCCCTACGGCTGACGCGCCGCCGCCTCCCGCCGGGCGCGTCGTCGGCGGGAGGACGTGCACACCGCCGACGGGTGCGGTCAGGTGACCCGGTGGGCGGGCCGGGGCGACGGCGGGCCCGACCGGGTGCCCGCACCCACCCGGTCGTTGCGCAGGACCAGCAGCGCCACGTCATCGGCGGGCGCCCCGGAGACGTGCCGCGCCAACTGCCCGAAGACGGCGCGGACCACCCCGTCCGGGGAGAGCGGGACGCTACGGATGGCGTCCAGCAGCGCCACCTCCAGCGGGAAGAAACGACCGCGCCGGTCCCGGGCGTCCGCCGCCCCGTCGGTGTGCAGGAACAGCGCCTCGCCGGACAACAGCCGCCCGCAGCGCACCAACGGCAGTTCGGCGGGCAGCGGGAAGAGCCCCAGCGGCGGCAGCGGATCGACCTCGGTGACGGGGAACGCCCGCCCCCGGGCCCCCCGCGCACCGGCGAGGGCACGCAGCCGGTAGGGCCAGGGATGGCCGCAGTTGACGGCGACGACCTCGCCGGCCGGGTCGATCTCCACGACCAGCAGGCTGACGAACTCCTCGGCGACCGGGCCGTCCGGCGCGGGGTCGAGCCGGGCGCGGTCGTCCAGATGACGGGCGAGGGCGCGGTCCAGCCGACGGACGACCCCGGCGAGTTCGGGCTCGTCGTGCCCCGCCTCGCGGAAGCTCCCGAGGACCGCGGCGACCGTCGACAGGGCGGCGAGGCCGTGTCCCCGTACGTCGCCCATGACGATCCGCACCCCGTGCTCGGTGGCGAGGACGTCGTACAGGTCGCCGCCGACGCACGCGTCGCGCTCCACCGAGAGCCGTCCACCGGCGAGGGCGAGGCCGTCGATCCGTGCCGGGAGGGGGCGCAGCAGGGCGTTCTGCGCGGCACGGGCGACCCGCAGGGCCTGTTGGACCTCCCGCTGCACCACGCTGCGGACGTGGACGACGAACCCGGTGCCCACCGCGAAGAACACCGCGCCGTTGACGAGCCGGGCCTCGATGCCCGCCTCCCGGGCCAGGGGGCAGACGAGCTTGTAGGTGACGGCGATCGCCCCCCAGAGGGTCGGCAGCCCGAGCACCCGTGCGGAGGAACGGACCCAGGGCGGAACCCCCGCGCTGCTACGGATCATGCCGACGGCCCCCCTCGTAGGCCCTGCATTCGGGTCGAAACCCTTACGGCCGGATCGATTCTGGCGACCCGGTCGGCCGTTCGGGCCACTTCGCCCGGCTGTGCCACCCGAACGAGTGAGCAAGAGTGCGGACATGCAGAAGGGGCGCGTCCGAGTCGTCGGACGCGCCCCCTGAGAGACACCTACCGGAGGAGGGCCCGCGCCGTGCGGGACCTCCCTCGGGTCAGACTCCGCGCAGCACCGCGCCCGCTCCGTCGGCCGCCCGGGCGACGGCCGCGTCACGGGCCGCCGACGCCTCCTCGGCGGTCAGCGTGCGGTCGGGCGCCCGGAAGCGCAGCGCGTACGCGAGCGACTTCTTGCCCTCCCCGACCTGGTCGCCGGTGTAGACGTCGAACAGGCGGACGGACTCCAGCAGCGGACCCGCGCCGAGCCGGAGCTGGTGCTCCACGAAGGCGGCGGGAACCGCGGCGTCCACCACGAGCGCCACGTCCTGGGTCGCCACCGGGAAGGTGGAGATCCGGGGCGCCTGCGGCAACCCCTCGCCCGCGCGCTGGAGGAGGTCGAGGTTCAGTTCCATCGCACTGGTCCGGGCGGGCAGCCCGAACGCCTTGACCACCCGCGGGTGCAGTTCGCCCGCGTACCCGACGGGCGTCTTCACCCCGTCGACGGCCACGAACAGCGCCGCGCAACGCCCCGGGTGCCAGGGACCGTACTGGCCCTGCTCGACGGCGAGTTCGGTACCGGCCTCGCGGGCCACCGTGCGTGCCGCCTCGACCGCGTCGGCCCACCCGGCGGGGCGGCCGGCGCCCCACCAGCCGGCCTGCTCGCGGGCGCCCGCGAGGACCACGGCGAGGTGCCGGGGCTGGACGGGCAGCGCGGCGGTGAGCGCCACGACCTCCTCGTCCGTGGGGCGGCGGTCGACGGGCAGCCGGCCCGCGATCCGCTGCTCCTGACGGGGGTGGAACACCAACCCGGTCTCGAAGAGCGCGAGGTCGTGGCTGCCGCGCCCGTCGTTGCGCCGCAGCGCGTTCAGGAGGCCCGGCAGCAACGTGGTGCGCAGCGCGGGTTCCTCGTCGCTCAGCGGGTTGACGAGGCGGACCGTCCGGCGGTTCGGGTCGTCGGCGGCCAGAGCGAGCTGGTCGAGGGCCTGCTCACCGAAGAACGGGTAGTTCAGCGCCTCGACGTAGCCGGCCCCGGCGAGCGCCCGGCCGACCCGGCTGTGCAGCCGCTGCCGGTCGGTGGGCCCGCGGCCCGCGGGGGGCCGGGGCAGCGTAGAGGGCAGGTTCTCGTAGCCCTCCAGCCGGATGACCTCCTCGGCGAGGTCGTTCGGGTCGGTGAGGTCGGGCCGCCAGGTGGGCACGGTGACGGTCAGCTCGTCCTGCCCGTACACGTCGCAACCGACCTGCTGGAGGCGGCGGACGACCGTTTCCCGACCGTAGGTGACGCCCGCGACCTTGTCCGGGTGGTCGGCGGGGATGCGGATGGTGTGCGGGGCGTCCGGGCCGATGAACTCGGTGACGCCCGCGTCGGCGGTGCCGCCGGCGAGCAGGATCAGCAGGTCGACGGTGCGCTGTGCGGCGGCGGAGGCGGCGAGCGGGTCGACACCGCGCTCGAAGCGCTTGGACGCCTCGGAGGCCAGCTTGTGACGGCGGGCGGCCCGCGCGATGGTCACGGCGTCGAAGTGCGCGGCCTCGACCACGACCTCGCTGGTGCCGGTGACCGCGCCGGTCTGCGGGTCGACGACCGCGTCCGCGATCTCCGTGTGGGCGCCGCCCATGACGCCCGCGAGGCCGATGGGCCCGCGGTCGTCGGTGATCACCAGGTCCTCGGCGTCGAGGGTCCGCCGGACGCCGTCCAGGGTGGTCAGCTGCTCGCCGGCCTCGGCGCGACGCACCGCGATGGGTCCGTGGACGCGGCTGCGGTCGTAGGCGTGCAGCGGCTGGCCCAGCTCCAACATCACGTAGTTGGTGATGTCGACGGCCAGGGAGATCGGACGCATCCCGGCCTTCTGGAGGCGGCGGCGCAGCCAGATCGGGGACCGGGCCTCGGGGTCGAGCCCGGTGACCGTGCGCGCGGTGAACCGGTCGCAGGCGCGCGGGTCGGCGACCTGGACGGGGTAGCCGTAGGCGTTGGGGCCGGGCACGTCGAGCAGGGCCGGGTCGCGCAGCGGCAGCCCGTACGCGGTGGCGGCCTCCCGGGCGACGCCGCGCATCGACAGGCAGTAGCCCCGGTCGGGGGTGACGGCGATGTCGAGGACCTCGTCGACGAGTTCCAGGAGTTCGATCGCGTCGGTGCCGACCTCGTGCTCGGGCGGCAGGACGATGATGCCCTTGGTGCCGTCGTCGCCCATGCCCAGCTCGTCGGCGGAGCAGATCATTCCGCGCGAGACCCTGCCGTACGTCTTGCGCTCGGCGATCGCGAAGCCGCCGGGCAGTTCGGCACCGGGCAGCACGACGACGACCTTGTCGCCGACCGCGAAGTTGCGGGCGCCGCAGACGATCTCCTGCGGCTCACCGGTGCCGTTGGCGGTGCCGACGTCGACGGTGCAGAAGCGGATGGGCTTCTTGAACCCCTCCAGCTCCTCGATGGTGAGGACCCGACCGACGACGAGGGGGCCCTTGAGGCCGGCGCCGAGCTGTTCGACCGTCTCGACCTCCAGGCCGGCGGCGACGAGCCGGGCCTGTACGTCACGGCCGGTCTCGGTGGCGGGGAGGTCGACGTACTCCCGCAGCCAGGAAAGCGGGACCCGCATCAGATCTCCATCCCGAACGGCCGGGTGAAGCGGACGTCACCCTCGACCATGTCTCGCATGTCTTCGACGTTGTGGCGGAACATCAGCATCCGTTCGATGCCGAACCCGAAGGCGAACCCGCTGTACTTCTCCGGGTCGACGCCACAGGCGACGAGCACCCGCGGGTTGACCATGCCGCAGCCGCCGAGCTCGATCCACCCCTC
This sequence comes from Streptomyces sp. NPDC005955, assembly GCF_042871255.1. Classification (NCBI taxonomy): domain Bacteria; kingdom Bacillati; phylum Actinomycetota; class Actinomycetes; order Kitasatosporales; family Streptomycetaceae; genus Streptomyces; species Streptomyces sp. NPDC005955. The sequence goes on from NZ_JBIAIF010000013.1 coordinate 20,270, forward strand.
GCTGCCGCAGGTGCGGCAGGGGCGGTCCGGGTTGCCGATGGACTCGCCGCGACACACGTAGCAGAGCATGTCCATCTCGGCGGACGGCTCGGTGAACGGGAAGTAGTTGGGCCGCAGTCGGGTCTTCATCCCGGCTCCGAAGAGCGCCTGGACCATGTGGTCGAGGGTGCCCTTCAGGTCGGCCATGGTGAGGCCCTCGTCGACGGCGAGCAGCTCGATCTGGTGGAAGACCGGCGTGTGCGTCGCGTCGAGCTCGTCGGTGCGGTAGACCCGGCCCGGGCAGACCACGTAGACGGGGAGTTCACGGCCGAGCAGCGCGCGGGCCTGCACCGGGGAGGTGTGGGTGCGCAGCACCACGCCCGAGTCGGCGTCCTGGCCCTGCGGGCCGGCGACGAAGAACGTGTCCTGCATCTGCCGGGCGGGGTGGTCGGGGGTGAAGTTCAGGGCGTCGAAGTTGAACCACTCGGCCTCGACCTCGGGGCCCTCGGCGATCTCGTAGCCCATGTCGACGAAGACGTCGGCGACCCGCTCCATCAGGGTGGTCAGCGGGTGACGGGCACCGGCCGGTACGCGGTCGTACGGCAGGGTGACGTCAACGGCTTCCTCGACGAGGACCCGGGCGTCCCGCTCGGCCTCCAGTTCGGTCTGGCGGGCGGCGAACGCCTTGTTCACCGCGCCCCGGGCCTGGCCGACGCGCTTGCCCGCCTCGGCCTTGGCCTGCGGGGGCAGGGCGCCGATCTCCCGGTTGGCGAGCGCCAGCGGGGAGGTGCCGCCCGTGTGGGCGATCTTCGCCTCCTGGAGCTGTGCGAGGTCGCCGGCGGCGGCGAAGGCGGCGAGCGCCTCGTCCCGCATGCGCTCGATCTCTTCCGGTTTCAGTGCCTCGACCTCGACAGGGTCGTACGACTTGTTCGGTGCCGACATCTCTTCCCGTGCTTCCGATTGGCTGGCGGATGGTCCCCGTCCCGGCTCGTGGACGCCCCGTCCCCGGTGGGGGACGTTGCCGCCCCGGACCGTGGGGACGCAAAGGTGCCAAAGGCCGAGTCTAACGGGGTCGGGAGCCGCCCCCGCGCCGTAGGCCCGTCGTGCGGGGACCCGTCGGGGCGGGCGGCTGCCCTGACCGCGCGTGTGCGCGGAGCGTGCCCGTGACCCCTCAGACCAGATAGGCGGGGGTGGCCACGGGCAACGTAAATCGGAACTCGGCGCCGCCCCCGGGGCCCCGGCCGACGGTGATGGTGCCGCCGTGGGCTTCGACGATGCCCTTGACGATGTACAGGCCGAGCCCGGTGCCGCCGCGCTTGCTCCCCCGCCAGAAGCGGGTGAAGACACGGTTCATGGACTCCTCCGGGATGCCTGGCCCCTCGTCGCTGACCGTGACCGACGTCCCGGTGATTCCGGGTTCGCGCGGGGACGGCGAGGGCTCCACGTCGATGCTGACAGTTCCTTCGCCGTGGCGCACCGCGTTTTCCAGGAGGTTGCTGAGCACCTGGTCGATCTTGTCGGGGTCCGCCCACAGTCCGGGCAGCGGTTGCCGCAGCCGGACGAGGAACCGGTCGACGGGCTGTCCGGCCGCCACGTGCGCCTGGACGTGGCGGCCCACGGCGGCGCCGATGTCGACGGGCTGGCGCCGGACCTCCAGCCGTCCCGAGTCGATGCGGGAGATGTCCAGGAGTTCCGCGATGAGCCGGGTGACGCGGTTGGCGTCGGCGTCGACGGTCTCCAGCATCAGTTTCTTCTGGTCGTCCGTGAAGCGCTCCCACTTGGCGAGCAGGGTCGCGGTGAAGCCCTTGACGGAGGTCAGCGGGGAGCGCAGTTCATGGGCGACGGTGGCGATCAGCTCGGCGTGGCTGCGCTCGGTGCGCCGACGGGCCTCGGTGTCCCGCAGCGAGACGACGACCCGGCGCACGGGTCCCCTCGGCTCGGTGCGGACGTAGCGCGCGGTGACCATGACCTCGCGGCCGCCGGGGAGCAGCAGGTTGCGCTCGGGCTGGCCGCCGCGGATGACCAGCCCGCCGTACGGGTCGGTCAGCCGCCACCAGCGGCGGCCTTCCAGGTCCTCCAGCGGCAGGGCGCGCTCCAGCGGGGCGCCGAGGGCGGCGGCGGGGCTGACGGCGGTGATCCGGGCGGCGGCGGCGTTGAAACAGATGACCCGCCCGGTCTCGTCGGCGATGACCAGCCCGTCGGGGAGGTCGTCCGCGGTGATCCCGTGCGCGTCCGGGCAGGACGGCGCGTCCGGACCGGGCGCGCCGCCCGTGTCCGCGGCGCTGCTGGTGCCGACAGCCATAACCCCGTACCCCACCTCTCGAACTGGTGCAGTGGGCCCCCGAGTTCGTCACCCTACTAGCCGCCGGTCCCCGACTGCCAGAAACCGCCGGCCGCCCGGGGACGTACCCGAGGCACGGGGTGGGCGGGCACGCCGGTGCGTGTGCGCCCCGGGCGCGCCCTACGCCTGGCAACCGCCCCGCGTGCGCTGTGCCCGGGCCGAGGCGTAGAGGCAGACCGCGGCGGCGGTCGCGAGGTTCAGGCTCTCCGCCTTGCCGTGGATGGGGACCCGGACCACGGTGTCGGCGAGGGCGCGGGTCTCCTCGGGCAGGCCCCACGCCTCGTTGCCGAACACCCAGGCGGTGGGCCCGCCCATGGTGCCCCGGTCGAGCTCGGTGTCGAGGTCGTCCGCGCCCGCGCCGTCGGCGGCCACGATCCGGACGCCGGCCTCCCGCAGCCGGGCGACCGCCACCTCCACGGGGACGCCGACGACCACCGGCAGGTGGAACAGGGAACCCACCGAGGCGCGGACGGCCTTGGGGTTGTACGGGTCCACGGAGGCGTCGGTGAGGACGACGGCGTCGGCGCCGGCCGCGTCGGCGCAGCGCAGGACGGTGCCGGCGTTGCCCGGGTCGCGGACGTGGGCGAGGACCGCGACCAGGCGGGGGCGGGCGGCGACGACGTCCTCGAAGGGGGTGTCGAGGAACCGGCAGACGCCGACGAGGCCCTGCGGGGTGACGGTGGTGGAGATCTCGGCGATGACCTCCTCACCGGCGAGGTGGACGCGGGCGCCCGCGCGGCGGGCGTCGGCCACGATGTCGGGGTAGCGGTCCGCGGCGTCTGGCGTGGCGAAGATCTCCACCAGGGTGGGCCGCCCCGCGGTGCGGTGGGCCGCCGCCTCCCGGACGGCCTGGGGTCCCTCGGCCAGGAAGAGGCGTTCCTTGCCCCGGAAGTTGCGGCGCGCCAGCCGCTTGGCCGCCGTGACCCGCGCGGAGCGCGCGGAGATCGGCTCGGGACCGGTGGACATCGGGGCTCTCCCTGGGTTCGGTGCGGACCGGCTCGCTCCCCGCGGCGGACCGGCGCACCGGCGGTCCGGCACTCCGGCCGGGGGAACGGGCGGCGGGGGCGGACGCAGCCGGACCCGTGGACCGGGTCGGTCCACGGGTCCGGGCGTCACCGTCTGGGTGCGGCGGGAGCGGTGTGTCAGGCAGCCGCGCGCGGCGCGTTCACATCGCTGGGCAGCGCCTTCTGCGCGGCCTCGACGAGCGCCGCGAAGGCGTTCGCGTCGTTGACGGCCAGCTCGGCGAGGATCTTGCGGTCCACCTCGATGTTGGCGGCCTTCAGACCCTGGATGAAGCGGTTGTAGGTGATGCCGTTGGCGCGGGCCGCGGCGTTGATCCGCTGGATCCACAGCTGACGGAAGTCGCCCTTGCGCTTCTTGCGGTCGTTGTAGTTGTAGACGAGGGAGTGGGTGACCTGCTCCTTCGCCTTGCGGTACAGGCGCGAACGCTGACCGCGGTAACCGCTGGCCTGCTCCAGGATCGCCCGGCGCTTCTTGTGGGCGTTGACTGCCCGCTTGACGCGTGCCACTTGTTAGCTCCTTGTAGCGGGGCCGCGGTGTTCGTCACGCGGCCCGGTATCGATTGGGTCCCGGTCCTGGCGTCGCACGGCCCCCTCGGGGGCCTGCGACGTCACTTGCCGAGAAGCTTCTTGATCTTCTTGGCGTCGCCCGGGGCCATCTCGGCGTTGCCGGTGAGACGACGCGTCAAACGGGACGACTTGTGCTCGAGCAGGTGGCGCTTGCCGGCGCGCTCGCGGAGCACCTTGCCGGAGCCGGTGATCTTGAAGCGCTTGCTGGCACCGCTGTGCGACTTGTTCTTCGGCATAGCGCCGTTATCTCCTCGTCGGTGGCGCCCCGGTGCCCGGTCCGGAGACCGGGCACGGTGGAGCGTCATGTGTGTTGATGGACATCCCCGGACGCGAGTCCCGGGATCACGCCTCGGCGGGCGCCTCGGCCGGAGTCTCCGCGACCGGAGCCTCTTCGACCGGAGCCTCCTCAGCCGGAGCCTCCTCAGCGGCGGGCTGCTGCGTGCGGCCCGGCTGGAGGGCCTGGCGCTCGGCCTTGCGGGCGGCCTGGGCCTCCCGGGCTTCGGCCATCGCCTCGGTCTTCTTCTTGTGCGGACCGAGGACCATGATCATGTTGCGGCCGTCCTGCTTCGGGTTCGACTCCACGAAACCCAGGTCCTGGACGTCCTCCGCGAGCCGCTGGAGCAGGCGGTAGCCGAGCTCCGGCCGGGACTGCTCACGGCCACGGAACATGATCGTGATCTTGACCTTGTCACCCTGCTTGAGGAACCGGACGACATGACCCTTCTTGGTGTCATAGTCGTGCGGGTCGATCTTCGGCCGGAGCTTCATCTCCTTGATGACCGTGTGCGCCTGGTTCTTGCGCGCCTCACGGGCCTTCATGGCCGACTCGTACTTGAACTTCCCGTAGTCCATGAGCTTGCAGACCGGCGGACGGGCGTTCGCCGCGACCTCGACCAGGTCCAGGTCGTACTCCTGCGCAAGCTCCAGGGCCTTGGCAAGCGGGACAATCCCGACCTGCTCGCCGCTGGGACCGACAAGTCGCACCTCGGGAACGCGAATCCGGTCGTTGATGCGGGGCTCGGCGCTGATGGATCCTCCTCGGTAGCACCACGCGGCGGCCTGGCTGGACAGCCGCGTAACGTCTCTTTTCGTTAGACCTAACCGCGCCGACACACGAAAAATGCCCCGGACGATCACAGCGGGGCTCCTCACGTACCGGAACACCGCCGCGATAGCGCGGGGCGTACATTCGGGCTGATCACACCTCGGGGATGTGATCGCCTGACCGGTGACCCGCCGCCCCGGGGGGCGGTCAGGTGGGAGAGCGGAGCCTCCACTTGTGGGCCGGGCACGCGAGTGCCCAGCCGGTCGTTCACCCAGGTTAACAGTTCCGGGACAGCACGGCCAATCTGCGCCACGGGGGCCGCGCCCCCTGGTCGCGGGCTGCTGGGCCTATCGTGTGGGGCATGAGTGACGCCACCCCAGAGAACCCGGCCGGCCCGGCCACCGCGGACGCCGACGGCTCGGCCCCCGACTTCGACACCATGACCCGCGACATCGCCGATGTCCCCGCGGTCGAGGTGATCACGACGGTGGCGGTCCATCTGATGAGTGCCGCCGCCGTGAACCTCGGTCTCGCGGAGGAGGGCGACCGGCACAAGGACCTCGACGAGGCCCGCAAGCTGATCCACGCACTGGCCGGTCTGGTGGACGCGGGCGGTACCGAGATCAGCTCCTTCCACGCGGCTCCGCTGCGCGACGGCCTCAAGTCGCTCCAGTTGGCCTTCCGCGAGGCGTCCACCGTCCCGGACGCGCCGGGCCAGGGGCCGGGCGAGAAGTACACGGGCGTGGTCTACGGCTGACCCGCGCACCCGCAGCACCACGGACGTGAGGAGAGGGGCCCCGCGGGGCCCCTCTCCTCACGTCTGCTTCGGGTTCCTCGCGTCCGCTTCAGACGCGCGCGTACAGCGGCTCCCCCGGCGGGGTGCTGCCCGGCGGCAACAGCGCCAGGTCGAGACCGCGCACCAGCCGGGCGCGCAGGGTCAGGTCGTCGGCCAGGCGCTCGGCGAGGGCCCGCACCACGTCGGCGGCGGGGGCCGCCGGGTCCAGGACGAGGGCGAGGACGGCGTCCGCCCGGCCCGCGCCGAGGTGGGCGCTGACCACGGCGGGCTCGGCCGCGACCACGGCGCGCACCGCCTCGGCGACCGCCGGGTCGGCGAGCGGATCGGTGCTGGTGCGCCCCTCGGCGAGGGCGAGCAGGGCGGGCCCGGTGAGCTCGTACGGGACGGGCCCGGCCAGGTCGATGACGATCGTGTCGGCCTTCTCGTGGGCGGCGGCCTTCAGGGCCTGCTCCAGCGGCACCGCGACGGGCCGGGCCGCGGGGTCCCAACGGGCGAGGGAGGCGGTGGAGGTGAACGCGGGCAGGGCGGTGCGGCCCCGGGCCTTGAGCGTCGGGACGGCCATCTCGCTCGTCTTCTCGCGGCGCAACCCGTTCTCGTCCTCCTCTACCTCACCGAGCAGGGCCACCATCGGCACCAGCAGGCGGGTGCCCCGGAGGGCTTCGAGGAGCGGGCCCTCCGCACTGCGGTCGGCGGCCCAGGCGGTGAGCGCGGCACTCAGCTCGGGGTCGGCGGAGCCGTCGTCGTCGGAGTAGCCGGGCTGCGGGATGTTCTTCTTCGCCACGGGGCACGATCCTAGTGGGCCCGTGGCGGGGCCCACCGGGCGGGAGGACCCGGGTCACGGTCCGACATTCTCAGCGGAAGCTGAGATTCATCTCACGGCGCCCACACGAGGACACCGGAGCATCCCCGCATGTTCCTGCGCTCACCCAACCCGGCGAGGACCAGCACGCCGTCCCCGCGCCCTGTCGTCCTGTCGACGTTCGTCGGCTCCCTGCTGGTCGTCCTGTTGGGGTGTTCGTCCCCCGGGCACACCCGTCCGGGGTCCGGCGGGCCGCCCGGCTCCGGCGCCCCGGCGTCATCGCCCTCCTTATCCGCGCCGTCGACCGCGCCCTCGCCGTCGACCGCCGCGAGCACGAGCCCGAGCGCACGGCCCGAGGAGACCACCGTGGAGCAGGAGGAGCGGCTCGCCCGCGCCCTGGAACCCGTACGCACCCGGGGCAAGTCCCGGTACTCGGTGGCGTTGGCCCCGCTGGACGGGGACGGTGCCCCGGTCTCCTACCGGGGCACGACGGGGTTCGCGACGGCGAGCATAGTGAAGGTGGACATACTGGCGGCCCTCCTGCTCGGTGCCCAGCGCTCGGGGCGGCGGCTCACCCCGGGCGAACGGGGGAACGCGACGGCGATGATCGAGCGCAGCGACAACGCCTCCGCGAGCGCGCTGTGGACCGCGATAGGCGGTGCCCGGGGTCTCGACGCGGCGAACGAACGGCTCGGGTTGACCGGGACCACGGGTGGCGCGGCCGGGCGGTGGGGGCTGACCCGGACCACGGCGGTGGACCAGGTGGCCCTGTTACGGGCGGTGTTCGACGCACCGGGCGGTTCGGCGCTGAGCGCGGCCTCACGCGCCTACGTGCAGCAGCTGATGGGACGGGTGGTGTCCGGCCAGGACTGGGGGGTCTCGGCGGCGGGCGGTCCCGAACACGCCCTGAAGAACGGATGGTTGCCCAGGTCCGCGACCGGACTTTGGGTGATCAACAGCGTGGGGCGGGTGTCCGTGGAGGGGCGGAGCTATCTGGTGGCCGTGCTGTCGGACGGCCACACCTCGATGGACGAGGGCGTGCAACTGGTGGAGAAGGTGGCCTCGCTGGCGGTGGAGGTGCTGGAGGACGGGGCCGGGGCGGATGGCTCGGGGGCGGACGGGGCCGCGGCGGACGGGTCGCGGGCCGCTCCGGTGCCCTCCGCCCCCTGAGTCGCGCGGACCCGACGGGCCCCGGAGCTCAGTCGGCGGGACGCCGCCGCCACAGGACGACCGCCACGGCCAGCAGGACGACCCCGACGCCGCCGGCGAACGGCCCGACCCACCCGTTCTCCTCCTTCTTCACGGGACGGTCGGGGCCCGGTCCGAAGTACCGCTGGCCGTGGGCGGCGACGCTCGGCTCCGGGCCCAGGTCGGCGCCCGCCCTGATCGCGGCGGCGGGGGCGACCAGGCCGAAGCCCCGGGAGTCGTCGCGACCTCCCTCGGGCGGGTGCTGGGCGGTGTCCTCCAGCAGGCGCTTGATCTGGGCGGGGCTCAGACCGGGGTGGGCGGCCCGGACCAGGGCGACGGCACCGGAGACGAACGCGGCGGCGGCACTGGTGCCCCAGCCCTCGTAGTAGCGGCGGTCCGGGTCCACCAGCACGACGTCCTCACCGGGTGCGCTGACGGTCGCGTACCAGCGGCGGGTCGAGAAGGGCGCGCGGGTCCCGAACCGGTCCACGGCGGTGGCCGCGATGACCCCGGGGTAGGCCGCGGGGTACGAGACGTGGTCGCCCTTCTCGCCGCCGTTGCCCGCGGAGGCGATGACCGACGCGCCCTTCTTCAGGGCGTACCGGACGGCCGCGTCCTCCGCGGGCTCGGGGTGGGCGGAGGCGGAGTCGTCGCCGAGCGAGAGGTTGATGACGTCGGCGCCCTGGTCGGCGGCCCAGCGGATGCCTTCGGCGAGGGCGGTGCCCCGGGTGTCGCGGGCCTTCTTGCGGGACGGGTCCCCGTCCTCCAGGATCACCCGGATCGGGAGGATCTTGGCCCCGGGTGCGATGCCGAGGACCCCGTCGGCGTTGCCGGGGCCGTGTCCGTGGCCGGCGATGATCCCGGCCATCGCCGTGCCGTGCCGGGCCCAGGGCCGGTCGCCGCGTCGGGCGCCGAAGCCGATCAGGTCCTTGCCGGGCAGGACGTTGCCGGTCAGGTCGGGGTGGGAGTCGTCGACGCCGGTGTCGAGTACCGCGACCGTGATGCCCTCGCCCTTCGTGGTGCGCCACGCCTCCTCGACCCGGAGGGCCTCGTGGCTCCACTGGCGGGCCCGGATGTTGTCGGCGTGGACCGGTGCGGTGGGCAGGAGCGTGAGGGCGGTGGCGAGGCCGGCGCAGACGAGGGCGGTGGTGGTGCGGCGGGCCGGTCGGTGACGGGAGGTCATGGCGTCTTCTCCGCGGCTGCGGTGACCCGGGCGCGCAGACCGCGTTCGATGCGGTCCGCGAGCCCCTTGGCCTCGTGGCCGAGTCCGGACTGGGCGGCGGCGGAAGTGCCGTCGCCGCGGGCGGCCTCGGTGGCGGGCTCCGGGTCGGTGACGGTGCGGCCGTCGGCGAACCCGGACACGGCGAAGGCGATGACCGGGGCGTCGGTGAGGACGGAGAGGGTCCAGGTGGCGCGCTGCTGGTCCCCGAACCCGGCGGCGGGGGTGCCCGCGACGGCGTACGGACGGGGCATCAGTTCGCGGCTCCGGTCGAGGCCCTGCTCGGTGACGCGGGTGCGCAGCGCACGCATTCCCTTGGCGTCCGCCTTCGTGAACAGCAGGCCGACGGTGGTGAGGTGGCTGCGGGTGTCGTCGGTGTACGTGGCACGCACCAACCGTTCGCAGCCGGCGGGGTCGAGCGCCTGGTGCAGCAGCGGGTCCAGGCCCTTGGCGCAGGTGCTGTCGGGGGCGACGGCGACGCGGCGCCACAGGCGGTCCGCCCCGCCGGGGCCCGCTTCCTCGCCGCGCACGGTCCGGGGGAAGAGTTCGTCCACCGGGGTGCTGTGCCACAGCTCGGCCAGGGCGGCGAAACGATCGGCGGGGCCGGGGGCCGCGGTGCTGTCCCCGGTGAGCCAACTGCCGGTGACGGCGCCGCCGATGAGGCCGAGTCCGAGGATGATGCAGCCGGCGGCGGTGGCGGCCCGGTAGCGGGCGAAGCGGCCGGGCCGGTGGTCCGGGTCCCGGTCGGCGGGGTCGCGCAGGCCGTCGCCGGGCAGTCGGTGCACCGGTTCGTCGTCGAACGGCCCCGGTTCGTAGGGGCCGGTCGGGGCGGGCCAGGTGCGCGGGTCGCCCGGTCCGGGCGGGAGGGGGCCGTGGGGGTCGTCGTCCCAGTACCCGCCGCCGGTGCGGTGGTCGGGCGGCGGCGTGGGGTGGTGCTCCCCGACCGCGGGGTACGGGGGGCGGGGCGAGCGCGGTCCCGGCCGGGTCGGTCGGCGGGGCGCGGGTGGTCGACCCGGGTACGGGGGGCGGGGCGGGTGCACCGGCCCGGCGCCCGGCAGTTCGGACCCGGCGGCGCCCGGGGGCGGGGCGCCGGGGGTGCGGGGCTCGGGCGGCGGCTCGTCGGGGAAACGGGCCGAGGCGACCGGCGGCGGGGGCGGGGTGGGGCCCGGGGGCCCCAGGGGGACGGTGGGGGGTGCGGGCACACCGAAGTGGGGGCCGTGGCCCGGCCGGGTCCGGCCGGGAGCGCCGGCGTATCCCGGGCCGTTCGGCAACGGGTTGTCGTCAGCCATTCCGCGAACGTCGAACACCCCTTGAGTATCCAGTGACTTGCGCGTTCCGGGAGTGCGGGAGCGGGAACTCGCCGTCGGGGGACGGTCCGGAGCGGGGGCGGGCAGGCCGACGCCGGGGGGCGTGACGGGCGCACCGGTGGGACGCGGGGGTGCCGAGGGGCGTGGTGGGTGCGGCGGCGGGGGCGGGGGCGGGGGGCCCACCGGGCCCCCCGGGAAGGAGCGGGGCGGTGCGGGGGCGGGCGGTGCCGGGGGGCTCAGGGGGGCGGGTGGGTGTGCGGGGGCCGGCCCGGTCGTGTCCGTGCTCATGCGCCCCCCGTTTCCTGGCCGGTCCCCCTGGGACCGGGTCACCCGTGCCGGGCTCGCTGCCCGGTTCCTCTCCAGCGGCCCCGCGCCCGGACCCCGCCGGGCCCGGGACGGTGCGTGCCCCGTCCGGCACCGGGCGGGCCGTTGCCGACCGGTCCACGGCTCGCGCCCGCGAAGACCTCGGCGGTCCGCCCGCGGGCCGCCGGCCGCGGGCCGGGGCCGCCCGGGCGACGGGACCGCGGCGGAACCCGCCGGTGACGGGGCCGGCCACCGCGACCGGTCCGGCCGGGTCGTGCGGCGGACGGTGCGGTCGACCGGTCCGGCGGGTGGTTCCCGGGCCCGGTCGTTCGTTTGCGTTCGCGTCACTCTACGGGCTGATGACCTTCATCGGGGAGCCGGAACGGCCACCGGCGGCATCTGCCCGGTACGTCCCCCTACCCTCCGGTAACCGCATCTGGCAGGCTGCGGGCATGACTGCGCGCGCCGCCGACCGGGCCCGTTACGACCGGGCCACCGCCGGGTTGGACGCCCCGCTGGCGATCGTGGACCTGGACGCCTTCGACGCCAACGCCGCCGATCTGGTGCGCCGCGCGGGCGGCACACCGGTGAGGGTGGCCACCAAGTCGGTGCGCTGCCGGGCGCTGTTGGAGCGGGTCCTGGAGCGGGAGGGCTTCGCCGGCGTCCTGTCCTTCACCCTCGCCGAGTCGCTCTGGCTGGCGCGCTCCGGCTTCGATGACGTGCTGCTGGCCTACCCGTCCACCGACCGCGCCGCCTTCGCCGAGCTCACGTCCGATCCGGAGCTGGCCCGGGCCGTCACCGTGATGGTGGACGACCCCGCGCAGTTGGGGCTGATCGACGCGGCGCGCGGGGGCCGGGAGGAGGTGCGGGTGTGTCTGGAGTGGGACACCTCGCTGTGGCGGGCCGGCGGCCTGGTCCGGGTGGGGGCGCGCCGGTCGCCGCTGCGCTCCCCCGCCGCCCTGGTGGAGGTGGCCCGCGCGGTGGCCGGGACGCCCGGGTTCCGGCTGGTGGGGGTGATGGCGTACGAGGGGCACATCGCCGGGGTGGGTGACGCGGTGGCGGGCCGTCCGCTGCTGTCGCGCGGGGTCCGGCTGATGCAGTCGGTGGCCCGGCGGGAGTTGGTGGTGCGGCGCGCGGAGGCGGTGCGGGCGGTGCGGGCGGTCGCGCCGGATCTGGAGTTCGTCAACGGTGGCGGGACCGGCAGCGTGCAGCACACGGCGGCGGAGGACGCGGTGACGGAGGTCGCCGCGGGGTCGGGGCTGTTCGTGCCCCGACTGTTCGACCACTACGCGTCGTTCACGGGGCGCCCGGCGGCCCTGTTCGCCCAGCCGGTGGTCCGGCGCCCGGGCGTCGGCGTGGTGACCGTACTGGGCGGCGGCTACCCCGCGTCGGGCCCGGCGGGGGCGGACCGGCTGCCCGTCCCCTACCTGCCCGAAGGGCTGCGGTACGGCCGGGCGGAGGGCGCCGGTGAGGTCCAGACCCCGTTGTTCGGCTCGCCGGCGGACGATCTGCTGCTCGGGGACAAGGTGTGGTTCCGCCATGCGAAGGCGGGTGAGCTGTGTGAGCGCTTCGCTGCGCTGCACCTGGTGCGGGGCGATCGGGTGACCGCCGCGGTGCCCACCTATCGGGGCGAGGGCCGGACGTTCCTGTGAGCCCCGGCGCGGCGGGCGGTCACGTCGTGGAGCGGTCCACGCCGAGCAGTCCGGCCACGGCGTCGACGGCGATGACCCGGACCTGTGCCTCCCGGACGTAGTCGTGGGCGCACAGACGGGGCACCACCAGGCCGTCGAGGAGGGCGAGGACGACCGTCACCAGGTCCTCGGGGTCCTGGTCGGTGGTGAACCGGCCGGTCCGCACGCCCTCGTGGACCGCTTCGACGAACGGCCGCCGGTAGCGGCGCTGGAGATCGGCGCTGTGGGCCCGCAGTTCGGGGTCACGGACCGCGGCGTACCAGAATTCGAGCAGCATCCGCCAGGTCTGTTCCGGCTGGCTGGCCAGTCCGCGCTCCAGGAGTCGCAGCAGGCGCTCCCACGGCCCGTCCTCCTGGGCGGCGCAGCGTTCCATGACCCGGACCTCCTCCTCGGTGGAGTGGTGGAGGGCCGCGACGAGCATGTCGTCGCGTGAGCCGAAGTAGAACTGGAGCGTGCTCACGGCCACGCCCGCGGCACTCGCCACGTCGCTGAACCGGGTCCGGTCGTAGCCCCGTTCGGCCAGGACGGAGGCGGCCACCCGCAGCACCTCGACGCGCCGTTCACCACCGGCCCGACGGCGGTGCCCCCGCTCGTTGTCCACTACCGGCCCCTCTGCTGCTCGTTGCTCGCTGGACCGACCGACTGTACAGCCGACCGGTACGGCGGTACGGAGTGGGCTACCGTATGACCGACCGGTACCGCCGTACGGCAACCGTGTCCGTGCTCCCCGAACGCGCCCGCTCCCCGACCAGGAGCGGCCCACGTCACCCAGGAGATCCCCCATGCCGCTGACCCGTCACGAACGCGAAGAGTTCCTCGCCGAGCCCCATGTCGCGGCGATCTCGATCGACTCGGGCGACCCGCGTCGCGCCCCGGTCTCCGTCCCCATCTGGTACCAGTACGCGCCGGGCGGCGACCTCTGGATCCTCACCGCGACCACCTCGCGCAAGGCCGAACTGATCGCGGCGGCCGGCCGGTTCACCCTGTTGGTGGACCGGGTGGAACCGACCACACGGTACGTCTCCGTCGAAGGGCCCGTCATCAGTACGGCACCCGCGGACCGGGAACACATCCGGGAGCTGGCGGCCCGCTACCTGCCCGCCGAGAAGGTCTCCGGTTACCTCGACTTCGCCGAACGCGAGCACGGCGAGCAACTGATCGTCCACATGCGCCCGGAGCGTTGGATCACGGCCGAGCTCGGCTCCCTGTGAGCGCCCCGCGGGGCGCTCACAGCGGGGTGACGTAGGCGCCGGAGATCCCGCCGTCCACCAGGAAGTCGGTGGCGTTGACGAACGACGCGTCGTCGCTCGCCAGGAAGGCGACGGCGGCGGCGATCTCCTCGGCCTCGGCGAACCGCCCGACGGGGATGTGCACCAGTCGGCGGGCCGCCCGCTCGGGGTCCTTGGCGAACAGCTCCCGGAGCAGCGGGGTGTTGACCGGCCCGGGGCACAGCGCGTTCACCCGGATGCCCTCGCGGGCGAACTGCACGCCCAGTTCGCGGGACATGGCGAGGACACCGCCCTTGGAGGCGGTGTACGAGATCTGCGAGGTCGCCGCGCCCATCCGGGCCACGAACGAGGCGGTGTTGATGATCGATCCCCTGCCCTGGCGGCGCATGTAGGGGATGGCCGCCTTGCAACAGAGGTAGACGGAGGTCAGGTTGACCTCCTGGACCCGCTGCCACGCCGCCAGGGGGGTGTCGAGGATGGAGTCGTCGTCCGGCGGTGAGATCCCGGCGTTGTTGAAGGCGACGTCCACCGAGCCGTAGGTGTCGTGGGCCACCCGGAACAGGGCCTCGACCTGTGCGGCGTCGGTGACGTCGGCGGCGACGAAGGTGCCGCCGACCTCGTCGGCCACCGCGGTGCCGGCCCGTTCGTCGATGTCGCCGCAGACGACGTGGGCGCCCTCGGCCGCCAGTCGGCGCGCGGTGGCGAGGCCGATCCCGCTGGCCGCTCCGGTGATCACGGCGGTGCGGCCGACCAGGCGGCGACAGACGGGCTCGGGGGCGGGCGGCCGGGGGTCGGCCGCTGGGGTTCCGGTCATGGGTCAGACCTCCGTGTTCAGGAAGACGTTCTTGGTCTCGGTGAAGGCCGCCAGCGCGTCGGGGCCCAGTTCCCGCCCGAGCCCGGACTGCTTGAACCCGCCGAACGGGGTCCAGTAGCGGACGCTGGAGTGGGAGTTCACGGACAGGTTGCCCGCGGCGACCGCGCCGCAGACCCGCAGGGCCCGGCCCAGGTCGCGGGTCCACACCGAGCCGGCGAGACCGTACTCGGTGGCGTTGGCGAGCCGGACGGCCTCCGCCTCGTCACGGAAGGGCAGCACCACGGCCACGGGTCCGAAGACCTCCTCGGTGGCGGCGGGGGCGTCGGGAGCGAGGCCGGTGAGGACGGTCGGCGGGAACCAGAAGCCGGGCCCGTCGGGGCACCGGCCCCGGATGCCGGGCAGGTCGTCGGAGACGTAGCCGCGGACCCGATCGAGCTGGGCCCGGGAGATCAACGGGCCCATCTGGGTGCGTTCGTCGGCCGGGTCGCCGACGCGCACGGCCTCCACCGCGGGGGCGAGGAGTGAGAGGAAGCGCTCGTACACCGTGTCCTGCACCAGGATGCGGGTCCGGGCGCAGCAGTCCTGGCCGCTGTTGTCGAGGAAGGACAGGGGCGCGGCGGCAGCGGCGGCCTCGATGTCGGCGTCGGCGAAGACCAGGTTGGGGCTCTTGCCGCCGAGTTCGAGGGTCACCCGCTTCACCCGGTCGGCGCACTTCGCCATGATCGTCTTGCCCACGGCGGTGGAGCCGGTGAACACGATCTTCGCGACGCCCGGATGGGTCACCAGGGCGTCGCCCGCGATCCTCCCCGCGCCGGGCAGCACCTGGAACAGGTGCTCCGGGAGGCCGGACTCGCGACCGAGTTCGGCCAGCCGCAGTGCGGTGAGCGGAGTGGTCTCGGCGGGCTTCAGCAGGACCGCGTTGCCCGCCGCGAGGGCCGGCGCGGTCCCCCAGGCGGCGATCGGCAGGGGGAAGTTCCAGGGGGCGATCACCCCGACGACCCCGAGCGGTTCGAGGATCGTGACGTCGAGTCCGCCGGCGACCGGGATCTGTCGCCCGCACAGCCGCTCCACCCCGCCGGCCGCGTAGTCGAGGAGGTCGCGTACGTTGCCCGCCTCCCAGCGGGCGTTGCCGATCGTGTGGCCGGCCTCGCGGACCTCCAGGTCGGCGAGTTCTTCGAGGTGGGCGTCGACCGCGGCGGCGAACCGGCGCAGGGCGCGGGCCCGGTCGCCGGGTGCCAGGCCCGCCCAGGTGTGTTGGGCGCCCGCCGCACGGGTGACGGCCCGGTCCACGTCGACGGCGGTGGCGCCGGGGACGGTGGCGACCACCTCTTCGGTGCTCGGGTTCAGGACCGTCAGCTCGTAGGGCTCGTCGGGCGCGGGCGGCGGGGGGTGCGGGTGGGACGCGTTCGGCAAGGCGTTCCTCACAGGCGTTCGAAGGAGCGGCGCAGTTCCCAGTCGGTCACCGCGGTGTCGAAGGCGTCGAGTTCGACGCGGGCCGCGTGGTGGTAGTGGTCGACCACCTCGTCACCGAAGGCCGCACGGGCGATCGTGCTGCCCTCCCAGAGGTCGGCCGCCTCCCGCAGGGTGGTGGGGACCCGGGGGAAGTCGGCGGTGTAGGCGTTGCCCGGGCAGGGCTCGGGGAGGTCGAGTCCCTGCTCGATGCCGTGCAGTCCGGCGGCGACCAGGCCCGCGACGGCCAGGTGCGGGTTGACGTCGCCACCGGGGAGCCGGTTCTCGAAGCGGAGCGAGGGCCCGTGGCCGACGACCCGGAGTGCACAGGTCCGGTTGTCGTGCCCCCAGGCGACGGCGGTCGGCGCGAACGAGCCGGGTCGGAAGCGCTTGTACGAGTTGACGTTCGGCGCGTACAGCAGCGAGAACTCCCGGAGGGCGGCGAGTTGCCCGGCGAGGAAGTGCCGCATCACGGGCGCCATGCCGTGCGGGTGGGTCGGGTCGTCCGACGCCGTCGCGGGGCGGCCCTCGGCATCGGTGAGGGAGAGGTGGATGTGGCAGGAGTTGCCCTCGCGCTCGTTGAACTTGGCCATGAAGGTGAGGGAGACGCCTTCCTGCGCGGCGATCTCCTTGGCCCCGGTCTTGTAGAGGGCGTGTTGGTCGCAGGTGACGAGGGCCTCGTCGTAGCGGAACGCGATCTCGTGCTGTCCGGGGTTGCACTCGCCCTTGGCCGACTCGACGGTGAGGCCCGCGCCCGCCATCTCGTTGCGGATGCGGCGCAGCAGCGGTTCGATGCGGCCGGTGCCGAGCACGGAGTAGTCGACGTTGTACCGGTTGGCCGGGGTCAGTCCGCGGTAGGCGGCGTCCCACGCCTGTTCGTAGGTGTCCGTGAAGACGATGAACTCCAACTCCGTGCCCACCCGGGCCCGCCAGCCGTGGCCGGCGAGCCGGTCGAGTTGGCGGCGCAGCACCTGGCGGGGCGCGGCGACCACCGGTGAACCGTCCTGCCAGGCGAGGTCGGCGAGGAGCAGGGCGGTGCCCTCGTTCCAGGGGACGCGGCGCAGGGTGGTCGGGTCGGGGCGCATCACGAAGTCGCCGTAGCCGCGGTCCCAGGAGGACATGGCGTACCCGTCGACGGTGTTCATCTCGGTGTCGACGGCGAGCAGGTAGGCGCAGCCCTCCGTGCCGTGCTGCACCACCTCGTCGAGGAAGAAGCCGGCGGCGAAGCGTTTGCCCTGGAGCCGTCCTTGCATGTCGGGGAAGGCCAGGACGACCGTGTCGATCTCACCGTGGGCGACGAGGGTGCGCAGCCGCTCGACGGTGAGCGGGGGTGTGCGGTCTGCCACGGGAAGGGCCTCCTTGGGTCAGCCGGCGCATGCAAGGTAGTCCCGGCGGACACGGGCGGGGAAGGGAGCGCGGGCGAATGCATCCGGATGCCACGGCGCCGGGTGTCGTCCGTGACCGGGAGGGGCAGTGACCCCGTGACCGGAGGGGACGGAGGGGCCTCAGAGACACGAGGGCACAGAGGGCACAGAGGGTGAGGAGTGTGCGTGGTGGACAGGCCGCTGATCGGAGTGAGCACCTACCGGGAGGTCGCGCGCTGGGGCGTGTGGGAGTTGCCGGCCGCCCTGGTGCCGGCCGGCTATCCGCGACTGGTGCAGGCCGCCGGGGGTCTCGCCGCACTGTTGCCGCCCGACGACCCGGCGCACGCGGTGGCGGCGGTCGCCCGGTTGGACGGGCTGGTCATCGCGGGCGGCCCGGATGTGGAGCCGGGACGGTACGGGGCCGAGCGGGAGCCCGGGACCGGGCCGCCCGCCCGGGCCCGGGACGCCTGGGAGTTGGCGCTCATCGGGGCGGCGCTCGCCGCGGGGACCCCGCTGCTGGGGATCTGTCGGGGGATGCAGTTGCTGAACGTCGCCCTCGGCGGCACCCTCGTCCAGCACCTGGAGGGGCACGCCGAGGCGGTGGGGGTCTTCGGAACGCATCCGGTGACCGCGGTGCCGGGCACCCGGTACGGGGCGTTGGCTCCGGGTGCGTCGCAGGTGCCGACGTACCACCACCAGGCCGTGGCGCGGCTGGGTGCGGGGTTGGTGGCCTCGGCGCACGCACCGGACGGCACGGTGGAGGCGGTGGAACTGCCCGGGGCACGGTGGGTGCTCGGGGTGCAGTGGCACCCCGAGATGGGTGAGGACCTGCGGGTGGTGCGGGCTCTGGTCGCCGCGAGCGCCGGAAGCTGATCGGGACGGTCCCGCGGCGGTCAGCGCAGGGCGTCCACGAGGAACCGCGCCCGCTCCGCGACGGGCGCGAACGGCAGGCGCACCAGCTCGTAGCCGTAGGCGGTGTAGGTCTCGACCATCGACTCGTAGGTGCGCACGGCCTCGTCGTAGGACTGCTTGCGCTCCGCGTCCCGTCGGTAGATCTCGGGCCACGGGGGTGCGATGAACACCCGGCGGTGGTACCGGAACCGCTGGGCGGCGGTGTGCAGGTGGCCCGGTACGGGCAGTTGCTGGGTCCTCAGGTAGCCCACCACGTCGGGGACGCCCCGGTCGAAGAGGACGGGTGCCGCTCCCGCCGAGGCGATGCGGTGGGAGCGCATCTCCCAACCGAGCATCAACTCGGCGAACAGGACGGGGTCCTTCCAGGGCAGCCCGGGTCCGTCGATGGCGACCTGTTCCCGGATGATCCCGCGTCCCGCCTCCGGTGAGCCGGCGTAACCCTGCTCCCGCAAGTGGTCGATCAGGGTGCTCTTGCCGGATCCCGGCCCCCCGGTCAGGACGATGAGCCGCGCCGTCTGCGCCGTCTGGACGGTCATGCGGCGGAGTCTACGGGGAGCGGGTCAGGGCGAGCAGGTCGCGGGCGGGGCCGGTGGGGCGGGGGCCCTGGGGCCAGGCGGCCCGCAGGGCGCGGGTGAGGGTGACGTCCCGCAGCGGGATCGCGACCAGCCGGCGGGCGGCCAACTCCTCGCCGACGGCGAGTTCGCTGAGGACCGCGGGCCCCGCGCCGCTGACCGCGGCGGCCTTGACCGCGGTGGTGGAGGACAGCTCGATCAGCGGGCGGGCCGGTTCGCCGATGGCCGCCGTCAGCACCTGTCGGGTCCCGGAGCCCTCCTCGCGGAGGATCAGCGGGGTCCGGGCCAGTTCGGCGGCCGGCACCGGGAGGCGGCGACGGGCCCAGGGGTGGGTGGGCGCGGTGACGACGAGGAGCCGGTCGTGGCCGATCACCGTGGCGTCCAACCCGGGCGGCACCCGTACCCCCTCGACGAACCCGAGGTCGGCCGCGCCGGACAGCAGCCGCTCGGCGACCGTCGTGGAGTTCCCGGCGTGCAGGGACACCGCCGTGTCGGGCCGCGCGGCGCGCAGGGCGAGGAGCCAGCCGGGCAGCAGATACTCCGCGATGGTCATGCTGGCGGCGACCCGCAGCCGTGAGTCGCGCCGGTCGCGCAGGGCCTGCGTCCCCGCGTCGAACGCTTCCGCCGCCTCGACCACCCGACGGGCCCAGTCGGTGACCAGGGCCCCGGCCTCGGTGAGCCGGGAGCCCCGGGGCGAGCGGTCCACCAGGGTCACCCCGAGCCGCCGTTCCATGGCCCGGACGCGGCTGCTCGCCGCGGGTTGGGTGATGCCGAGCTCCTTGGCCGCGCGGCCGAGGCTGCCGAGCCGCGCCACCGCGAGCAGCAGTTCCATCGCCCCGAGGTCCGGTACGCGGTGTGCGAGCGGTACCGATCGCCCCGTGTCGCCGTCCGGTCCACTCATCAATCCAGCTTATGCCCTCATAGGGAGAAGACCCCTGGTGGGCGCCCGGTCGGGGGGCGACGGTGGTCCCATGGCCACCGCCACCCGCACTCCGACCGACGCCCCCCTGCCGCCGCGGGCGCCCGCGCCGCGCCCGCCGCGTTCCGCGCTGACCCTCCGGGTGCGCCGGGCGGTCCGGCACCTCGGGCCGAACTGGTACGCCACGGTGATGGGCACGGCGATCCTGGCGTCGGCCGGGGCCGAGCTCACCGGGCGGCTGCCCGGGCTCCGTCCGTGGTGGGTCGCCATCTGGTCGCTGTCGCTGCTGGTGCTGGTGCTGCTGGCGGCGGCCCGGTCCCTGCACTGGCGCCACCACCGCGACCGGGCCCTCGTCGACCTCGACGACCCGGCGACGGCGCCCTTCTACGGCTGTCTGTCGATGGCGCTGCTGGCGGTCGGTGGCGGTGCGGTGGGCGTCGGACGGGACGTGCTGGGCGAGGGCGTCGCGGTGGGGCTGGGGCTGTTGTTGTTCGGGGTGGGGACGGTGGTGGGGCTGGTGGTCGCGGTCGGCGTCCCGTACCGGTTGATCGTGGGGCGGGGCGCGGTGCGGGTGACGCCGGTGTGGCTGCTGGTGGTCGTGGCGCCGGTGGTGTCCGCGGCGACCGGGCCGCTGTTCGTCCCGCACCTCCCGGCGGGGGCCGGGGAGAGCTTGGTGTTCGGCTCGTTCGCGCTGCTCGGGGTGGGGCTGCTCGGCACGCTGGTCCTGCTGCCTTCGGTGTTCGCCGGGCTGGTGGCCGAGGGTCCGCCGGCGCCGGCGCTGACCCCGACGCTGTTCCTGGTGCTCGGGCCGCTCGGCCAGTCCACGACCGCGCTCGGTCGGCTCGCGGACGCCGCGCCCGCGGTGACCGGGCCCGGGCTCGCGGACGGGTTCGGGGTGCTCGCCGTGCTGTACGGGGTGCCGGTGATGGGGTTCGCGCTGCTGTGGCTGGCCCTGGCGACCGCCCTGGTGGTGCGGGCCCGGCGCCGGGGCATGCGGTTCTCGATGACGTGGTGGGCGTTCACCTTCCCCGTCGGCACCTGTGTGACGGGCGCGGCGGCGCTGGCGGACCGGACCGGGTGGGGCGCGTACGAGGTGGTGGCGGCGTTGCTGGGCGCGGCGCTGGCGGCGGCCTGGACGGTGGTCGCGGCGCGGACGGTCCTGGGACTGGCGCGCGGACGGCTCTTGGCCCCGCCCCGTTGAGCCTCCGGCCCGCACGGGTGCCACCGCTTCACCCGGCCCGCGGCTTCACAGGGCCCGCAGCACGCCCCGCAGACTCGCGCCGATCATGCCGGGCGCCTGCGCCATGGAGGGCCCGTACCAGGTGAGGTGGCGTCCGCTCACACAGGCGGCGGGCATCGTGAAGGACTCGGGTCCGTCGTCGGTACCGAACGGGTACGGCTCGTCCGGCAGGACCACGATCTCCGCCCCCGAGTCGCGCAGTTCCTCCAGCGGGACGTGGGGGTAGCGGTCCGGGTGGTCCGCGTACACGTTGTCGACGCCGAGGCGGGCGAGGACGTCCCCGGCGAAGGTGTCGCGACCGAGGACCATCCAGGGCCGCCGCCAGACCGGGATCACGGCGGTGACGCGCTCCCAGGGCTCCGGCATCCCCGACCACACCGACTCGGCGAGGTCCAGCCAGCCGGGCCGTCGGTCGCCGCCGCAGGCCCGCAGGACCCGGTCGAGTTCCCGGAACGCCTGCTGGACCGAGCGGATCTCGGTGACGACGACCTCGATGCCGGCGGCCCGCAGATCGGCGATGTCCCGGGCGCGGTTCTCCTCCTCGTTGGTGACCACCAGATCGGGGCCGAGGGCGATGATGCGCGGCACGTCGGGGTTCTTGGTGCCGCCGAGGCGCACGGCGTCCAGCCCGTCGGGTTGGGTGCACCAGTCGGTGACGCCGACGAGGGCGCCGGGCAGGGTCACCGCCACGGCTTCGGTCAGCGAGGGGACCAGGGAGACGATCCGGACAGAATTCACGGGATCAGCCTAGTGAGCGCACGGCCGCCCGTCGGACGTCTCGACCTCATCTCCTCCGGTCCTGCACGGCGTCGATGTGCTCCGCGACGGCGACCACCAGCACCCGGGTGTCGGGTTCCGTGGCGCGCCAGCGGTGCCGCACTCCCCCGGTGAGGTAGAGGGTGTCACCGCGGCCGAGCCGGTAGGCCCGGCCCTCCGCCTCGATCTCCACCGCGCCGTCGGCGACGTACAGCACTTCGTCGTTGCGGTGCTGGAACTCGCGGGCCGTGTCGTGGTCGCCGGTGAACTCGGTGGCGTGGAGTTGTTGATGGCCCCTGACCAGGGAACGGACCCGGCTGCCGGACGGCCCGTCGGCGCGGGGGGCGTCCGTCGGGAGTTCGTCGCGGACCACGTCCACCGTGCAGGCGGGGTCGGCGGCGGCCAGCAGTTCCACGGCGGTGGTGCCGAGCGCGTCGGCGACCTTCTCCAGGGAGGCCCGGCTGGGCCGGGCGCGCTCGTTCTCGACCTGGCTGAGGAAGGGGACGGACAGCCCGCTGCGGGCGGCGACCACGGCGAGCGTCAGCTCCAGGGAACGGCGCCGTCGTCGGACGGCCGCACCCACCCGAAAGGATTCCTTCTCGTCCATCGTCACGGCTCCCTCCCCCGCTCGTCGTGGCACCGGGGTCCGCTGCGGACCCCCCGTGGGGTTTCTGCACCCTACGCATGTTCGGCAAACAGCCGTCGCCAGTAGAGCACGAGGACGGGGCGGACCCCGCCGGAACGGCGAAGCCCGCCCCGTCCCGGGCGCACGCTGACGGCTCGGGTCCGCGCCCGTACGCCGTTCCCCCGGGGAGGCGGGGCGTCGTGTTGACGCCCCGGGTGGCGATCAGCT
Source organism: Streptomyces sp. NPDC005955 (assembly GCF_042871255.1). NCBI lineage: Bacteria > Bacillati > Actinomycetota > Actinomycetes > Kitasatosporales > Streptomycetaceae > Streptomyces > Streptomyces sp. NPDC005955. Next base: position 42,635 of record NZ_JBIAIF010000013.1, read on the forward strand.
GTCGGCGGGGAGCGGAGCCCAGGTGTCGAGCAGGTCCGGACGCTCGTCCAGCCAGCCGCGGACGGCTGCCTGTTCCTTGCCCTTGCCCGCCTTCTGGATGTCGGCCTCCAGGCTGGTCAGCTGCTCCTCGGTCATCGTGAAGTCCTTCAGCCAGCGCCCGACCTCCGGGTGGTCCCCGGTGAAGCCGTCCCGGCTGAGGGTGTGCACGCCGTCGCCCTCGCCCCAGGACTCCTTCGGGTCGGCGAGCTTCTTGAGGTCGTAGTCGCTGTACGCCCAGTGGGGGGACCAGAGGGTGACCGCGATGGGTTCCTTCTTGGCGTACGCCCGCTTCAGTTCGGCGAGCATCGCGGGGGTGGAACCGTCCACGACCTCGTACTCCCCGTCGAGGCCGTAGGCCCCGAGGACGTCCTCCTTGAGGAGTCCCATCATGCCGGCGCTCGGCTCGATCCCGATGATCCGCCCGTCGAACAGGTCGGACTTACCCTTGAGGTCGGCGAGCGAGTCCACGCCCTTCACGTACGAGGGGACGGTGATCTCCAGTGAGGTCGGGCTGTACCAGGACCCCAGGTCGTCGAGCCGGTCGCCGTACTTCTTCCAGTACTCGGCGTGGGTGACCGGCAGCCAGCTGTCGGTCTGGAAGTCGATCTGTCCCTGGGCCAGACCCGTGTACAGGGGGCCGGCGGCGTACTGCGTGGCCTCCACCTCGAAGCCGCGGCGCTCCAGCAGTTCCTTCCACAGGAAGGTCGAGGCGATGGCCTCGTCCCAGGGGATGTAGCCGATCTCGATCTTCTCGCCCCGGCCCACGTCGGAGCCCGCGGCCACCTCGCCCTTCGACTCGCCGCGGCCGAAGACGCCCATGCCGCCCGCGACGAGGGCGAGGACCACGACGCCGACCACGGCGACGACCGGCCGGGGACGGTGCTGCCAGATCGTCAGGTTGCCGCCGGCCCGGGCCTTGGCGGCGGCGCGCCGGCCGAGCGGTGACACGCGTTCGCCCAGCGCGCCGGTCATCCGGTCGAGGTAGATCGCGAGGACGACGATACCCAGGCCCGCCTCGAAGCCGAGGCCGATGTTGAGCTGGCCGATGGCCTCGTTGACGGCCCCGCCGAGGCCACCGGTGCCGACCATGCCGGCGATGACGACCATCGACAGGCCCAGCATGATGACCTGGTTGACGCCCGCCATGATCGTGGGCAGCGCGAGCGGCAGCTGCACCCTCAGCAGGGTGTCGCGGGGCGTGGTGCCGAACGCCTCGGCCGCCTCCACGAGCTCTGCGTCCACCTGCCGGATGCCGAGTTCGGTCATCCGGACGCCGGGGGCGAGGGCGAAGATCAGCGTGGCGACGACGCCGGCCGGCACGCCCATGCCGAAGAAGAGGATCGCCGGGATCAGCAGCACCATCGAGGGCATCGTCTGGAGCAGGTCCAGGACCGGCCTGACGACGGCGCTCACGGTCTGCGAACGGGCCGCCCAGATGCCGAGCGGCACCCCGATGACCAGGGCGATCAGCGTGGCGACGAGCACCAGGGACAGCGTCGACATCGACTTGTCCCACAGTTCCATCGAATCGATCAGCGCGAAGCCGCCGAAGGCGAGCACACCGGCCAGCAGGCCGCGCAGCCACCAGGCGAACAGGGCGAACAGACCCGCGAGGATCAGGGGTTCGGGGGCGCCGAGCACGGCGTTGACCCCGTCGTACAGACCCTCGACCACGCTCTTGAGCGAGTCGAAGAGCCAGGCCATGTGGGTGACCAACCAGTCGACGCCGCTGTCGACCCAGTCCCCGAGGTGCAGCCTAGGCATCGCTGCTCACCGCCCCGGTGCGGGTGGCGGTCGCAGCGCCGTGGGCCGCGGCCGGCTTCCGGGGTGCGTTGCAGGGCGCGGCGGGCGGCGGGGGCCCGTCGGCGTCACCGAACGCGCCGAGCAGCCGTCGGCGCGGCACCACGCCGACCAGCCGTCGTTGGGCGTCGAGCACCGCGACGGGGTGCGGAACGCGGGCGCTCAGCGCGCACAGCTCGGCGAACGGGGTGTCCACGTGGGCCGTGACGCAGGAGCAGTCGGCCTCGTCGCCGACCGGGTCGCCGTCCATGACGGAGGCCGCGGTCAGCACCCGGGAGCGGTCGACGTCCTGGGTGAAGGCGGCCACGTAGTCGTTCGCCGGGGTCAGCAGGATGTCCTCGGCGGTTCCGGTCTGCACGATGCGGCCGTCCCGCATCACCGCGACCCGGTCGCCGAGCCGCATGGCCTCGTTGAGGTCGTGGGTGATGAACACGATCGTCTTCTTCAGCCGGGTCTGGAGTTCGAGGAGCTGGTCCTGCATGTCACGGCGGATCAGCGGGTCCAGCGCACTGAACGACTCGTCCATGAGGAGCAGATCGGCGTCCGTGGCCAGCGCCCGGGCCAGGCCGACGCGCTGCTGCATGCCGCCGGACAGCTCGTCGGGCCAGCTCTTCTCCCAGCCCGCGAGGCCGGTGAGCGACAGCGCCTCGGCGGCGCGTTCCTCGCGCGCGGCCCGCGGCACGCCCTGGACCTCCAGGCCGTAGGCGGCGTTCTCCAGGACGCTGCGGTGCGGGAACAGCGCGAAGTGCTGGAACACCATGCTGATCTTGCGGGCCCGGACCTCGCGCAGCTCACGGGGGCTGAGTGCGGTGAGGTCCTGGCCGTCGAACAGCACCTGTCCGGCGGTGGGCGGGAGGAGCCCGTTGAGCATCCGCAGGAGGGTCGACTTGCCCGAGCCGGAGAGACCCATCACCACGAAGATCTGGCCGGGGTCGACCGTGAAGGAGGCGTCGATGACGGCGGCGGTGACCCCGTCGGCGCGCAGCTCCTCGCGGTCGGCGCCCCCACGGAGCCTCTCGACGGCGGATTCGGGTCGTCTTCCGAACACCTTGTACAGGTGCGCGGCCTCTAGCTTGGACACATAAACCTCTCGGGTAGGACCAACGACGGCCCGCCTTCCCCCGGGCGGGCCGTGGAGCGTGGCGGGGTCGGCCCGCGGGCCGGTCCGGACGTCGGCGAGGACGCACGGAGCCGGGTTCACTCCGGCCGCGCGCCTGCCCGGGGCCCCTGTGCACAAACGTGTAAGTGACACGGATCACTGTTCGTCCGCATCCGCCCCTCTCGTCCCGGGCGGGCACGGACGACGAGTCCGGGGCGGACGGGGACCACCGTCCGGGGCGGGCACGCATCACCCACCGACGAGCGCCCGGACCACCGGAACGCAGGAACCCGGGCCCGCGCGGGACCGCGGAACGGCCCCCTGTCAGCGGCGTGGGGCATGATGCGGACGTGACGCAGCGAACCCGACGACTCATGCTCCTCGACACCGCTTCCCTGTACTTCCGGGCCTACTTCGGCGTCCCGGAGTCGGTGCGGGCCCCGGACGGCACCCCGGTCAACGCGGTGCGCGGCCTGCTGGAGTTCATCGACCGGCTCGTCCGGGACCACCACCCCGACGACCTCGTCGCCTGCATGGACGCGGACTGGCGTCCGCAGTGGCGGGTCGACCTCATCCCCTCCTACAAGGCGCACCGGGTGGCGGTGGAGACCGGCCCCGAACAGCCCGACGAGGAGGAGGTGCCGGACACGTTGTCCCCGCAGGTGCCCGTGATCGAAGAGGTCCTGGACGCGCTCGGCATCGCCCGGGTGGGCGTCGCCGGTTACGAGGCCGACGACGTGATCGGCACCTTCACCGCCCGCGCGACCGGCCCCGTCGACATCGTGACCGGGGACCGCGACCTCTACCAGCTGGTGGACGACGCCCGGGGCGTACGGGTGCTGTACCCGGTCAAGGGCGTCGGGACCCTCCAGCTCACCGACGAGGCGCTGCTGCGCGAGAAGTACGGGGTCGGGGGCTCCGGGTACGCCGATCTGGCCCTGTTGCGCGGCGACCCGTCCGACGGACTGCCCGGGGTGCCCGGCATCGGCGAGAAGACGGCGGCCAAGCTGCTCGCGGAGTTCGGTGACCTCGCCGGGATCATGGCCGCGGTCGACCGACCGACCGCGAAGCTGACCCCGACGCAGCGCAGGCGCCTGCACGAGTCGCGCCCGTACCTCGCCGTCGCACCGCAGGTGGTCCGGGTCGCCGAGGACGTCCCCCTGCCGGAGGTGGACCCTGCCCTGCCGCACTCCCCGCGCGACCCGGCGGCGCTCGACCGGCTCGCCGAGCGCTGGGGCCTCGGCGGCTCCCTCCACCGCCTGCTTGCCACACTCACCGCATGAGATGTTAGCTTAGGTAAGCCTAAGTTAACGCGATCAGGGAGTCCGCATGGCCGAGCGACCGGCACGCAAAGCACCGATGACGCATGTGGGGCGCGTGGTGCGCACGGAGCGGCTCACCCCCCACATGCAGCGGGTGGTGCTCGGCGGCGACGGTCTCTCCGCGTTCTCCGCGGACGAGTGGACCGACCACTACGTGAAGATCCTCTTCACCCCGCCCGGCGTCAGCTACCCGGAGCCCTTCGACGTGCAGCAGGTGCGCGCGGACTTCCCGCGGGACCAGTGGCCGGTCCCGCGCACCTACTCCGTACGGGCCTGGGACCCCAAGGCCAGGGAACTGTCCCTCGACTTCGTCATCCACGGCGACGCCGGCATCGCGGGCCCCTGGGCCGCGCGCGTCCAGCCCGGCGAGGAGGTCCGCATCCTCGGCCCGGGCGGCGCGTACGCACCCTCCCCGGAGGCCGACTGGCACCTGCTGGCCGGTGACGAGAGCGCGCTGCCCGCCATCGCCGCCTCGCTGGAGGCGCTGCCCCCGGGCGCCACGGTCCATGCGTTCATCGAGGTCACCGGCCCCGAGGAGGAGCAGCAGATCGCGACGGACGCCGAGGTGGTCTGGCTGCACCGGGGCGACCGCCCGGTCGGCGAGGCCCTGCTCGACGCCGTGCGCGCCCTGGAGTTCCCCGCGGGTCGCTGCCAGGCGTTCGTGCACGGCGAGGCGGGGTTCGTGAAGGAACTCCGGCGCGTCCTGCGGGTGGAGCACCAGATGCCCCGTGAGGACCTGTCGATCTCCGGGTACTGGCGCCTCGGTCACAACGAGGACGGCTGGCAGGCGTCCAAGCCGGAGTGGAACGCCCAGGTGGAGGCCGAGCAGGAGACCGCGGCCTGACCTCCCGGGCGACCCGCCCCCCCGAACGGAACCCCCAGGGACCGGAGCCCCCTGGGGGTTCTCCACGTCCGCGGTCACGCACCCGCCCCCGTCCTGCACCCGCCGTCCCACCTGGTACCAGGTGCGCCCGCTGCTCAGTCGGTGCCCGGCTCGGGGTCGTCCGCCACCCGGGCGGGCAGGTGCATGTCGTGCCAGCCGTCGCCGTGCAACAGCGCCGACCGCTTGGTGCCCTCCAGGGTGAACCCGGTCTTGGCCGCGACCCGGCAGGAGGCGACGTTCCCGAGCGCGTGGAGGAGTTCCAGTCGGTGCAGGCCGATCTCGTCGAAGGCCCAGCGGGTCAGTGCGGTGACGGAGCGCGGGGCGATCCCGCGCCCCCGGCTGTCGGGCAGCATCCAGTACCCGAGTTCCGCGCTGCCGTCCGCCAGGACGATCTCCCGCAGCGCCACCCGGCCCAGTACCTCGCCGGTGTCCGGGCCGGTCACCGCCCAGGACGCCATCCGCTCTCCCCGCCAGGCGCCGCGCCACTCACCGATCCAGCCGAGCGTCTCCTCCAACGACTCGGCGGAGCGGCTGTGCCACCGTTGCAGGGCCGGGTCCTGGAAGGCGCGCAGCACCGCGGGCGCGTCGTCGTCCTGCCAGGGGCGCAGGGTCAGGCCCCCGGCCGCCGGGATCGTCGGCTGGGGCGACCCCGCCAAGGTGCCGGCCGCCACCACGTCATCGATGAACCAAGGCATGGCCGCATCCTCGCAGCGGCCCGGCGCGCAGGACACCGGTTTTCCGCCCGGTCGCAGACGGCCACGACGGGCGGCCCACCGCGGGCGACGGCCTCAGGTCACCCGTCCGGCCAGGACCGCGCACGGACTACGCTCGGCAGCACCATGCCCCGCAGATCACCCCCCGCTCCCCTCCCTCAGCGCCAGGGAGTGGACCCGTCCCGTCTCCGGCTGCCCACCACGGGCGGCCCCTGGACCACGATCCGGGACCATCTGGTCGACCGGCTGGCCCCGCCCGCCGAGGTCATCGACGCGATGCTGCGCGCGGGAGACTTCGTCACGGCCGACGGCAGCCCGGTGGCCCCGGACGCGCCCTACGCCCCCGGCACCTCCCTCTGGTTCCACCGGGAGCTGCGGCCGGAACCGCCCGTTCCGTTCCCGCTGCCGGTCGTCCACCGCGACGAGCACATCGTGGTGGTGGACAAACCGCACTTCCTCGCCACGACGCCGCGCGGCAGTCACATCACCGAAACCGCCCTGGCCCGACTGCGGCGGGAGCTCGGCGTCCCCGGGCTCGGCGCCGCACACCGTCTGGACCGGTTGACGGCGGGCCTCGTGCTGTTCATCGTCCGGCCCCAGGAGCGCGGCGCCTACCAGAACCTGTTCCGCGACCGGCGCGTCCACAAGGAGTACGAGGCACTGGCGCCCTTCGACGAGGGGCTGGAGCTGCCGCGCACGGTCCGCAGCCGGATCGAGAAGGAACGCGGCGTGTTGACCGCGCGGGAGGTGCCCGGCGAACCGAACGCGATCAGCCGCGTCGAACTCCTCGACCTGCTCCCGCCGACCCGGACCCCCGTCGCCCGGTACCGGTTGGTCCCGCTGACCGGCCGCACCCATCAGCTCCGGGTGCACATGAACGCGCTGGGCGTGCCGATCATCGGCGACCCGCTGTACCCGGTGGTCCGGGACGCCACCGGGCCCGGGGACTTCCGTGAGCCGCTGAAGCTGTTGGCCCGGGTGCTGGAGTTCAGGGACCCGGTCACCGGCCTGGAGCACCGCTTCACCAGCGCCCGCGACCTCACCGGGGAGCCGCCCGGGGCACCGGGCGGCTCCCCTACCTGATCGGGCCGCCCGCGGGGCGGTTCCCGGTCAGGCGCCGCGCCACCAGCGGACGAGGCGCCCCCACAGCCCCGGCCGCGCGGGCCGGGGTTCGGGGGACACCGGCTCGGTGGTCGGCGGCAGCGGCACCGAGCCGACGCCGGCCAACTCGCTCACCGCGGTGGAACTCGGGGCGGACAGCGGAGCGGGCGACGAGACCTGCCAGTCACCGGCGCCGCCCACGGGCTTGCCGATGCTCGGGCGGGCGCGCACGTCCTGCGGCGGCCTGGGGACGAAGGTGACGGGGAGTTCGACCAGGTGCCGGGAGAGGATGGTCGAACGCCAGCGCAGGTCCGCTTCGTCGAGGGCGAGCCGGATGTCGGGCAACCGCATCAACAGGGCGTCGACCCCGGTGTCGGCGATGGCCCGGCCGATGTCCTGGCCGGGGCATTCGTGCGGCCCGCTACCGAAGGCGAGGTGCGAGCGGTTGCCCTGCATGCTCGCGGTCAGGTCGGGGCGGACGGCCGGGTCGAGGTTGCCCGGGGCGATCCCGAAGATGAGGCCGTCGCCCGCGCGGATGCGCTGCCCGCCCAACTCCGTGTCGTGCTTGGCGAAGTAGGCGACCATCGCGGAGAACGGCGGCTCGTCCCACAGCGTCTGCTCCACCGCCTCCGGCACCGTCATCTGTCCGCCGTTGAGTTGGGCGCGGAACCGCGGGTCGGTGAGCACCATCCGCAGCACGTTGGCGATGAGGTTGGCGGTCGCTTCGTAGGCGGCGATGAGCACCAGCCGCAGGTGCTGGGCCACCTCGTCGTCGGTGAGCCGTGACTCGTGGCCGATGAGCGCGCTGGTGAAGTCCTCCGCCGGTTTCGCCCGCCGGCGCGCGACCAGGAGCATCAGCGCACTCATCACGTACTCGTTGCTGGCGATGGCGGTCTCGGTGCCCTTGATCATGTCGCGGGCCGACTGCACCATGCGTTCGTTGTACTCCTCGGGCATGCCGAGGATCTCGCACATCACCGCCATGGGCAGTTGCTCGGCGAACTGGCTGACCAGATCGGCGCGGCCCTGTTCGCAGATGTCGTTGACGAGGCGTTGGCTGTAGCGGTTGATGTAACGCCGGGCGCCGCGGTGGTCGATGGCGGAGATGGCCCCGGTCACGGCGCCGCGCAGCCGTTGGTGCTCGGCTCCCTCGGCGAAGCTGCAGATGGGTTGCCAGGAGTAGACAGGCGCCAGTGGGTGGGTCGGGCCGGCGGTGCCGTCCTTGACCGCGCTCCAGCCGCGGGCGTCCCGGTTGTACTGCGAGGGGGTACGCACCATGTGCAGGTTCTCGCTGTGGCCGAGCACCGCCCACATGGGAACGTCGTTGTGGATCAACACGGGTGCTACCGGCCCGTGTTCGGCGCGCAGCTTGCCGTAGAGGCTGGTCAGGTCCGCGTCGGCGTCGGGACCGTACAGCCGCCGCCGGGCGGCCGGGACGTGCGCGGGGCAGCCCGGCGGCGGGGACGCGGACGGGACGGGATCGTCGGTGCCGGGTGGGCTGTCGGGGAGACGGGGTGGCGTGGTCACGGTGATCGCTCCGAGGAGTCCGGGCCGGTGGCCCGTGAGGTCGGCGGCCTCGACGGGTGCCGGGGTCCGGGATGGGCAAGACGGTCGGTGGCGCCGGGGGGCGCCGGGGCGCGGTCGACGGTGCGGGGCCCGGTCGCGGGTCGCTCAGGCGGGTGCGCCGGCCAGCGAGTGCAGGAAGTGCAGCAGGGTCATCAGGGCGTCACGGCTGGATGCCCGCCGACGGGCGTCGCACTTCACGATGGGGACGTACTCCGGCAGGTCGAGCGCGGTCCGCAGTTCCCCCGTCGGGTAGCGGGGCGCGTCCGGGAAGTCGTTGACCGCGATGACGAACGGCACCCCGCGCTCCTCCAGCCGGCCGATGACGTCGAAACTGACCTCCAGGCGCCGGGTGTCGACGAGGACGACGGCGCCGAGGGCCCCTTCGAACAGACCGTTCCAGAGGAACCAGAACCGCTCCTGTCCCGGGGTGCCGAACAGGTACAGCACCAGTTGTTCGGTGATGCTGATCCGTCCGAAGTCCATGGCCACGGTGGTGGCGGTCTTGGAGTCGGAGCCGTAGTCGTCGTCGACCCCGATCCCGGCCTGGGTCATGGTCTCCTCGGTGGTGAGCGGACGGATCTCGCTCACCGCGCGGACCATGGTGGTCTTGCCGACCCCGAACCCGCCCACGATCACGATCTTGACGGCCGCGTTGGCGGTGTCCGGGAGGTGGTCCTCGGCACGCGGACCGTGTCGGACGACCGGGCCCTCGTCGGACGGGTCGTCCACCGCGTTCTCACAGTTTTTGAAGTCCATGCATCACCGCTTCGAGGAGGGAACGGTCGGGCAGTGCGGACCGCACGATCGGCGAGCGCGCCTGTACCAGTTCGGCCGTCAGCAGTTCCGACAGCAGCACGGTCACGACGCTGAACGGCAGATTGAGGTACGCCGAGATCTCGGCCACGGACAGGGGGGACTGGCACAGGCGGAGCACCGCCGCCTGTTCGGGTTGGGCGGTGGGCGAGGGGTCGGCGCGGGTGACGATGAGGGTGACCAGGTCGACTTCGGCCCGGTCGCCCTCCTGGGAGGCTCCGGTGATGACGTAGAGGCGCTCCGGATCCTTCTCCTGGCCCGGTTGGGGGGTGTGGCGTTGGCGTTGCGGAGGAGTCATACGGTCTGCCCGTCACGCCTGGGCGGGCTGGTGAGGTGGGCCCCGATCCGTACCACGAGGTCGCGCATGCGGTTGCTCATGAGGCCCGCGTCGACGGTTTCGTCGGCGAGGACGGCGAGGAAGGCGCCCGCGCCGGCGGCCATGAGGTAGAAGTAGCCGCCGCTGACCTCGATGATGACCATGCGCATCCGGCCGTCGCTGTCGGGGATCTCCGCGGCGACCGCGCTGGCGAGGCTCTGGAGTCCGGCGCAGGCGGCGGCGAGGCGGTCGGCCGCGTCGGGCTCTCCGCCGTACCGGGCGATGCGCAGTCCGTCGGCGGACAGCACGACCACTTGACGGGTCTGCGGCACTCCGTCCGCGAGGTCCTTGAGCATCCAGTCGAAGTTGGCTCGCTGCTGGATCACGTGCGGTCTCCCTCGTCCATGAGGTCGTCGTTCTGCGGGTGTGCCTGCGGGTACGAGCCGATGTGCCCCACGCCGGTGCCGTTCACGACGCCGGCGGCGCCCTCCGGGTGGCCCCCGGCGGCGGGGTCCGGGTCGGGCTGCCCCTTGATGCCGTTCATGAACGCCTCGACCCACAGGCCCGGCTCGGGCTCGTCGGGCTGGGCCGGGGCGGGGACGGACGGGCGCCAGAGGTCCGGTTCCCCGGCGGCCTCCGCGGCGGCGGCCTCGGCGTAGCGCTGGGTGAGCGGGGTCTTCACCCTGCTGCGGCGCTGCGGCAGACCGCCCGCGGTCCATTCGGTGACGACGGGCAGGTCCTCGCCGCCGCGGCCCGCGGGCACCAGGTCGTCGTCGGGGCGGCGCGGACCGGTGGTGGGGCGGCGCTTCTTGGCCTTGCGCTGCGGCTCCTGGACCGGGGTGCCGTCGTCGTTGACCCGGGGGACGGCGGTGGCGCCGATGCCGTGGGCGACACCGGGGGCGGGGCCGGAGGTGAGCATGTCGCGGGGCACGATGAGCACCGCGCGGACACCGCCGTAGGCGGACTGCCGCAGCGAGACCTGCATGTCGTACATCTGCGAGAGGCGACCGACGACGGCCATGCCGAGGCGGGGGGTCTCGCCGAGGTCCTTGAGGTCGATGCCGGCCTGGGCCTGGGCGAGCATCCGCTCGGCGCGCAGCCGGGCCTCCTCGCTGAGGCTCACCCCGCCGTCCTCGATCTCGATGGCGATGCCCGTCTGCACCTCGACCGCGGTGACGTGGACCCGGGTCTGGGGCGGCGAGTAGCGGGTGGCGTTGTCGAGGAGTTCGGCGGCGGCGTGGATCAGCGGCTCCACGTGGGTGCCCCGGACGGCGACCTTCGCGATGGAGTGCAGGTCCACCCGGCGGTACTCCAGGATGCGGGACATCGCGCCGCGCAACACGCTGAACAGGGGTACGGGCTTGGGCCACTGGCGGCCGGGCCGGGCACCGCCGAGCACCGCGATGGAGTCGGCGAGGCGACCGATCAGCGCGGTGCCGTGGTCGATGCGCAGCAGGTCGTCGAAGACCTCCGGGTTGCGTCCGTGGTCCTCCTCCATCTCGCGCAGTTCCGCGGCCTGCTGATGGACGATCGCCTGGACCCGGCGCGCGATGTTGACGAAGGCGCGCTGGGTCGATTCGCGGACCGCCTCCTCGTTGTCCACGATGTCGAGGACGTCCTTCAGCAGGGCGCGCTGGGTGTCGGGCAGGTCGCGGTAGGCGGGGTCGGAATCGACGACGGCCCGGACCACGTCGGCCGGCGACTCCCCTTGGCGGAGCCGGAACAGGGCGTCGGGCAGGAGCTGCTGGCCCAAATGGATCAGTTCGGCGTCCTGGGTGGCGAGGCGCTTCTCCAGGTACGCGGCCCGGCGGGCGAAGTCGGCGCGCAGGGCCGTCAGCAGCCGCCCCCGGCGGGCGGCCTCACCTGCCGAGGCGAGGACCAGTACGGTGCCGATCGCTCCGCACAGGCCCACCGCGAGCCGGGCCGGTTCCGCGACGGCGGCGACGGACCCTCCGGTCACGGCGGCCATCAGGAAGGTCGGCAGCAGCAGTACGCGTAGCTGGGGGATCTTTCGGCCACCGGGAGGCGCTTGAACACTCACCATGTATGCCCTCTGAGGGAGTCGGCTCGGGGATGGTCGGTACGTCCGGAGGAACTCGGGGTTTCGCGTGGATCGGTGCGGGTTTCCAGTGTGAGTTCCGGGTGCTGGGCGTGCGGGAGCGTCCGGAACGATTCCCACCAACGGGAATCCCGGAGAACAAACGCACGATTCAGCCTTATTACGCCTCAACTCAGGGCGCTGCGGGCGAGCTTAGTGCGGCCGGTTCATCGCCGTGTCATATTCGGCAAGCACCTGAAATCCGGGCGCGCGGGCCACTACACTCGGGCGATTTACACGCAGGGGAATCCCGCCGACACGTGGAGTGACGGATTTCGGGGATGCGGAGGGGCCGTTCCGGGCCGATCGCACAGGTCGGACGGGGGTCGGGCCGGGAGCGGAACGTCCCGCGGGGGCACGGTGCCCGCCCGGGGCGGACGGCCGCGGACGCGTCCACGCCCCTTCACCCGGTCACTCGGACGGGACCTTTCCGCAACGGCGCTCCGCCCCGCCCGGCGACGACGGACGGCCCGCCCCCGGAGGGACGGGCCGTCTCGTGCGGACCGGGAACTCCACCCGTGGGGCGCTCACCCCACCGAGGAGTACGCGACCACGCCCCGCAGCAGACCGTCCACGGCCCGCCGGGCGTTCTTGGCGACCGTCGACGGCGCCTCGCCGCTGGCGGGAGCCGCCGCGATCTGCCCCAGGACGTCGATGACCTGCTTGCACCAGCGGACGAAGTCGCCGGCGGGCATCTCCGCCTCGCGCAGCACCTCGTCGAGGCCCGCACCGGAGGCCCACGTGTACGCGGCCCAGGCGAAGCCGAGGTCGGGTTCCCGCTGGCCGACGCCCTCGGTCTGGTTGATCTTGAAGTCCTCCTCCAGGGCGTCGAGCCGGCCCCAGATCCGCACCATCTCCCCGAGGGCCGCCTTGGCCCGGCCGGAGGGCAGCTTGGGCGCCGTCGCGTCGTCGGCCGCCCTGGCCTCGTAGACCAGGGCGGAGGCGCAGGCGGCGAGTTCCGCCGGGCTGAGGTCCTCCCAGACGCCGGCCCGCAGGCACTCGCTGGCGAGCAGGTCGAGTTCGCCGTAGAGCCGCGCCAGCCGCTTGCCGTTGCCGGTGACCTCGTCGCCCCGCAGGTAGTCGAGTTCGGTGAGGAGGGCGACGATCCGGTCGAAGGTGCGGGCGATGGTGTTGGTGCGCCCCTCGATGCGGCGCTCCAACTGCGTGGTGTCCCGCACCAGACGGTGGTACCGCTCGGCCCACCGGGCGTGGTCCTCGCGCTCGGCGCAGCCGTGGCAGGGGTGCGCGCGGATCTCCGCGCGCAGCCGGGCGAGTTCGCGGTCGTCGGCGGCGGCCGCGCGCTGCTTGCGGTGGCGCTCCGGCACGAGGTGCCCGGCCTTGGTGCGCAGCGCCGAGGCGAGGTCGCGGCGGGACTGGGGGGAGCGCGCATTGAAGGACTTGGGGATGCGCATCCGCTCCAGCGCCTCCACCGGGACCGGGAAGTCCATCGCGGCGAGCCGCTTGACCTGGCGTTCGGCGGTGAGGACCACGGGGCGCGGGCCGTCGTGGTGGTCGAAGCCGCGGTGTCCGTTGGAGCGTCCGGCGGGCAGTCCCGGGTCGAGGACCAGGGCGAGACCGGCGTACTTGCCCGTCGGGACGTGGATCACGTCGCCGGGCTTGAGCTTCTCCAGGGCGGTCGACGCGGCGGCCCGGCGCTGGGAGACGCCCTGTCGGGCCAGCTCCGTTTCGCGGTCCTTGAGTTGACGGCGCAGTCGCGCGTACTCCTCGAAGTCACCCAGGTGGCAGGTCATGGACTCCTTGTAGCCTTCGAGCCCCTCCTCGTTGCGCTGCACCTGCCGGGAGATCCCGACGACCGAGCGGTCCGCCTGGAACTGCGCGAAGGACGTCTCCAGCAGTTCCCGGGAGCGGTGGCGCCCGAACTGCTCCACGAGGTTGACGGCCATGTTGTACGAGGGCCGGAAGCTGGAGCGCAGCGGGTAGGTGCGGGTCCCGGCGAGGCCGGCGAGGTGCTCGGGGTTCATTCCGCGCTGCCACAGCACCACGGCGTGGCCCTCGACGTCGATGCCGCGGCGGCCGGCCCGTCCGGTGAGCTGGGTGTACTCGCCGGGCGTGATGTCGGCGTGCTGCTCGCCGTTCCACTTGACGAGCTTCTCCAGGACGACGGACCGGGCGGGCATGTTGATGCCCAGGGCGAGGGTCTCCGTCGCGAAGACCGCCTTCACCAGGCCGCGCACGAAGAGGTCCTCGACGACCTCCTTGAAGGTCGGCAGCATGCCCGCGTGGTGGGCCGCGATGCCGCGCTCCAGCCCCTCCAACCACTCGTAGTAGCCGAGGACGTGCAGGTCTTCGGTGGGGATCGACGAGGTGCGCTCCTCGACGATCGCCCGGACCCGGGCCCTGGCCTCGTCGTCGTTGAGCCGCAGTCCCGCGTACAGGCACTGCTGGACGGCCGCCTCGCAGCCGGCGCGGCTGAAGATGAAGGTGATCGCGGGCAGCAGGCCGTCGGCGTCGAGGCGTTCGATGACCTCGGGGCGGCCCGGGGTCCAGACCCGGGTGCGCTGTCGGCGCTCCCGCTCGCGGTCGGCCTCCCGGACGCCGCGGCCCCGGCGCTTGTCCCGTCCCCAGGTGGGGCGGGAGGACTCCATCCGCGCCATCCGGGTCAGATCCGGGTTGACGGCCTTCTTCTGGCCCTCGCCCTCCTCGAAGAGGTCGTAGACCCGGCGCCCGGCCAGGACGTGCTGGAAGAGGGGGACCGGGCGGTGCTCGGAGACGATGACCGCGGTGTCACCGCGGACCGTGTCGAGCCAGTCGCCGAACTCCTCCGCGTTGGAGACCGTCGCGGAGAGCGACACCAGGGTCACCGACTCGGGGAGGTGGATGATCACTTCCTCCCAGACGGCGCCGCGGAACCGGTCGGAGAGGTAGTGCACCTCGTCCATGACCACGTGGCCGAGGCCCAGGAGCGCCTGCGAGCCGGCGTACAGCATGTTGCGCAGCACCTCCGTGGTCATCACGACCACGGGGGCGTCGGAGTTGACGCTGTTGTCGCCCGTCAGCAGGCCGACCTTGTCCGCTCCGTACCGTTTGGCCAGGTCGGCGTACTTCTGGTTGGACAGGGCCTTGATCGGCGTGGTGTAGAAGCACTTCTTGCCGTGGCGGAGTGCGAGGTGGACGGCGAACTCGCCGACGATCGTCTTGCCGGAGCCGGTGGGGGCGGCGACCAGCACGCCCTTGCCCGCTTCGAGGGCCTGGCATGCCTCGATCTGGAAGGGGTCCAGACCGAAGTCGTACATCTCGCGGAAGGAGGCGAGCGCGGTGGCCTGCTCGGCGGCACGTACCCGTGACGCCGCGTACCGCTCGGCCGGGGAGAGGTCCTCAGTCATCGTGCTTTCGAGATTACCCGCCACCCCTGACAGAGGGCGATCATTATCCGGATCGTCATATCCGGGCTGGTCAGCCGGGCGCCCGAGCGGTCAGCCTGCTGCGGCCGCGGGCCGGGCCGGTCGGGCGCCGGCCACCCGCACGGCGCCCGGCACGCAGGTGACGGTCAGCGGCAGGGGGCCCAGCGGTTCCCCGTCCGCGTACCCGGTGACCGCGGGGGCCGCCAGTTCGACCCGCGCGGCGCGGTGGACGGTGACCTTCGGGTGGTCGAGGTGGGTGCCGCGGTAGACCCGGGGGAACACCCGCAGCAGGGTGGTGCGGGTGCAGTCGCCGACCACCGTGACGTCGAGGAGGCCGTCCGTCGGGTCGGCCCCCGCGCAGATGCGCATGCCGCCCCCGTAGGAGGTGCCGTTGCCGACCGCCACCAAGGTCGCCTCCAGTTCCAGGACGGGTCCCCGGTCCAGGGTGAGGCGGTAGGGCAGCGGTCGGAAGGCGGCGAGCTCCGCGAGGAGCGCCAGGTCGTAGGTGAAGCGGCCGAGCGGCAGCCGCATCCGGTTGCCGCGGTCATTGACGCGGGAGTCGAAGCCGGAGGCGAGGACGGTGCCGAACCAGCGGTCCCCGGCCCGGCCGAGGTCGACCGCGGGGGTGCGGCCCTGCTTCAGCGCGTCGGCGACGAGCCGCGCGGCGGCGGTCGGGTCGCGCAGCGGCAGGCCCAGGGTGCGGGCGAAGTCGTTCCCGGTGCCGACGGCGACGACCCCCAGGGGGGTGTCCGTCCCGGCGACGGCCTGGAGGGCGAGCCCCGTCATGCCGTCACCGCCGACCACGACCAGCGCCCCGGTGCCGCCGCGCACGGCTTCCCGGGCCCGGCGCAGCGCATCGGCCGGCGTCGCACCGACGAGGGTGCGCACCCGAAAGCCCGCGGCCCGGAGCGCGGTGGCGGCCGGGCGGGCCGCCCGAGCGCCTCGGCCGCGGCCCGCGGTGGGGTTGACGAAAAGGGTGATCTCGCTGGTCACGGGCGGACTTTACAAGGGTCCGACGCCTTCCGTAACCCGGGCGGGCCCCCCTCCGACCCCGCGGTCGTGGCGGTCGGCGGGTGACGGCGGGACTACGCCAATACCCCTGACGCGCCTTGCGGCACCTTCTGCTTGGCCGGAAGTATTCCGCAGCGCCAGCCCTTTCACAGAGTTCTCACAGAAAGTAGGCATCATGCGCTCGTTGACCCAACGCCTCGCCGCCACAACCGCCGTCGGAACCCTCGCCCTCGTCGGCGTGGTTGCGCTGCCCACCACCGCCTCGGCGGCTGCGGCCAAGAAGTGCTCCGGTGTCCAGACCAAGGAGTTGGACACGGTGGGCCCGAACCTCGACCTGAAGGTCGAGCTGTGCGTCCACCGTGACGCCTCCAACCGGTACCACGCGTCCGTCAACGTCAACTGGACGGACGGAGGCGGCGGCGCGTGTTGCGGGATGGAGAAGGTGGAGGTCCAGGTGAGGCTGGAGCGCACCGATGCAGTCAAGGCGGAGAAGACTCACGGCTACGCGGCCGCCATCAACCTCGACGGATCGGGCACGATGGGCCACTCGACCGCGAAGGTCACCAACAGTTCGGCGGGCGGCTGGACCGCGGACGGCAAGATCGTCTACAACATCCAGAACGATGGCGCCGGTGACCAGACCTGGCAGCTCGGAGGCTCCCCCTCCATCTGATCCATCCAGCACGTAGTGGGGCCCCCGAGAGGTTTCGGGGGCCCCGTCACGTTCGGGTGACGCCAACCGTCGGCCCTGGATGCTTGGGTGCCCGGGGCCCGCCACGCGTCGGCGGGCCCGCGGGGTCGGCTCAGGTGAAGTCGTCGTAGCCGTTCACCCGGTGGGTGCGGCGCCCGGCGTCCGACTGTTCGGGCACGGACGCGCCAGCGCCGACCGACTCGATCTCACCGATGTCCTGCGGGGTCAGATCCAGTTCGGACGCCTCGTCGTCCGCCGGTCCGGACGCCGCGATCATCGCCCGGCGACGGTCGTTGATCAGCGAGATCACCGAGGCGGCGAAGTAGAGCACCCAGATCGGCACCGCGAGTGCCAGCATCGTCAGCGGTTCGGTGCTGGGCGTGACGAACGCCGAGAAGATGCTGACCCCCAGCACCATCCCCCGCCACCAGCCGAGCATCCGCTTGCCGGTCACCATGCCGGTGAAGTTGAGCATCACCAGGAGCAGCGGCATGGTGAACGAGAGCCCGAAGACCAGCACCATGCGCGTGATGAGGTCCAGGAGGTCGTCGAGGGGCAGCTGGTTGTCCAGGTTCGCTGGTGAGAACTCCAGGAGCACGGTCGCCATCGTCGGCATCGTGAGGTACGCGAAGAAGGCGCCGCCCATGAACAGGGGCACGCCGGCGGCGACGAAGCCGAGGCTGTACTTCTTCTCGTTCCGGTGCAGGCCGGGAGCGACGAACGCCCAGAGCTGGTACAGCCAGATCGGCGACGCGAACACCACACCGGCCGTCAGGGAGACCTTGAGGGCCAGGGTGAACGGCGTCAGCAGACCGTTCAGCACGATCCGGGCACAGGTGCCGTCCGAGGTCTCGGCCAGCTCCGTGAAGCTCTTCTCGCACCCGACGGCCGTCAGGATGGGGTTGGTGACGAACTCGACGATGTCCTTGTAGAAGAACGCGGCGACGATCGTGACCACCACGATGGCCAGCACCGCCTTCGCCAGGCGGTTGCGCAGCTCGCGCAGGTGCTCCACGAGGGGCATCCGCCCCTCGGGGTCCTTCTCCTTCTTGCGGGCAGACTTGAGCAACCCACGTCCTCATCTCGTGCGGCAGACCGGGGCGACCCGGCCCTGCGTCAGCGCTGCTGGGCGTCCGTGGGCTCGTTCACCGGGCGTGAGCTGGTCACGTCGCCGGGGGCGGCCTGGATGGTGCGCTGGGCCTGCGGCTGCTCCTTGTTCAGGGGCTCGGTGGGCGCGGGCTGCTCGCCCTCCGACTTCATGGCCTTGGCCTCGCTCTTGAGGATGCGGGCCGACTTGCCGAGGGAGCGCGCCATGTCGGGGAGCTTCTTCGCACCGAACAGGAGCAAGATGATGACGAGGATCAGAGTGATCTCAAGCGGGCCGATCCGTCCACCGAACATCTACGTCTACCTTCTCACCGAGGCGGCTTGGGGCGGGTTGCTGACCGATCGGCCGGACCGATGTCCGACCGCCGTGCTGGCAGCGATCGTAACGCTCAGGGGTGAACCAGAGGCAATCCCCGTACGTACTCCCGTTCCGGCCCGTGCCTCAATCTCCGGACCGTGTGGGCAGCCTACCTGCCCGCCCTCGGCGCCGGACAGATCGGAGCCGGGGGTTACTGGCGCGGACCGGGGGCGCCCCGGTGGCCCGGCCGGTACGCACGGTCACCGGACCGGCTGGCGTCACAGTCCCGCGTCGTGTCCCGCGCGGGCGGCGCCCACCGAGGCGCGCTCCAGGTCTTCGGCGGCGCCCCCGATCCGGCGGGCGGCCTCGGAGACCTCACGCCCCAGGCGCTCCGCCGCCACGAAGACCCGGACGGCGAGGATCCCGAGGACCAGCAGACCGAGGAAACCGACGGCGATCGCGAACATGGCCCAGAACATGGGGCGAGCCTAGACGGTGGAGTGCAGGCGCAGGGTCCGCACCCCGCCCTCGGTGAGCAGTTCGACGATGCGCTCACCTGCGGGCTTGCGGACGGCGGAGTCGCACTCGGGACAGGTGAACGAGTAGAAGGTGGTGTGCGCCGAGCCGCCGATCGCGAGGCGCAGTGCGGCGGCGGGGAGTTCGAACCGGGCGCGGCAGTCGGGGCAGCCGGCGCGGAAGACCACGGGGGTGACCATCGCCAACTCCGGGAACTCCCGGTCGCCCGATATCCCGGTTGCGTCCAGGGAATCCGATATGTCGGGAACTTCCGGGGCGGTGGGGGTCGTGGGCGCGCCGGGCGCCTCGGCCGCTCCACCGTGCGCCGGGACGTCGTGAGCCGGGACGTCGTGGGCCGACCCGCCGTGGGCCGGGACGCCGAAGGGGCCGGCGACCGGTACGGAGCCGGGGCCGGAGTCCGGGGGGATGGTCACAGTCCTCGCTCCTGCCGGTCGGCGGGCCCGTCGGGGCCGGGACGCCCGGCCGGACCGTCCGCGCCGTCGAGCCCGTCGTAGGCGGCGAGCGCCTCCCGGGCCGCACGCCGGGCGCTCTCCGCCAGGTCCTCGGGCGCGACGATCCGCCCGTCCCGCCCGAGCCGCAGCGCCAGGCGCCGCAGCGACGCCGGGTCGGGGGCGCGCAGGGAGATCCGCAGCCCCCCGTCGCCCAGTTCCTCGGCACTGTCGTGCGGGTAGTACTCGGCCACCCAGCGACCGCCGGGTCCCACCTCGACGACCACCTCGGGGTCCTCGGCGGCGGGCTGCACCAGGGCTTCGGACAGGTCCCTCAGCTCTATCTCGGGCGGCGCCGACGGCTCGTCCAGGACCTTGATCTCGGCGACCCGGTCCAGCCGGAACGTCCGTCGGGCCTCGGAGCGGCGGCACCACGCCTCGACGTAGGTGTGACCGACGCTGACCAGCCGGATGGGGTCGATCTCC
The DNA here is from genome assembly GCF_042871255.1 of Streptomyces sp. NPDC005955. Taxonomy (NCBI): domain Bacteria; kingdom Bacillati; phylum Actinomycetota; class Actinomycetes; order Kitasatosporales; family Streptomycetaceae; genus Streptomyces; species Streptomyces sp. NPDC005955. Next base: position 62,305 of record NZ_JBIAIF010000013.1, read on the forward strand.
CGTTCGGTGACCTCGTCCCGCGCGGGAGAGTAGTACCTGATCCAGAGCCGGCGGCGCTCGGAGATCGCCCGGTCCACGTCGGCGAAGACCCCGCCCTCGGACTCGAAGGTGACCGACAGCCGGGCGCTGGGGGCCGCGGCCTCGCCCGCCGCGGTCTCGACCTTCGCGGTGGCCCGCAGCAACGCCTGCCGATCGCCCTCGCGCAGTCCCGGCAGCGTGGCCACGGCCCGGGCAGCGACGAGCAGGGCGGTGGCCTCGTCGGCGGAGATCCGGAGCGGGGCCGCCGCCTCGGCGCTGAGCGCCTGGGGGTTGCGCCACCAGATGCGGTCGCCGTCCGTGTCGATGTCGAGCAGGTCGCCGCCGCGGAAGCTCGTCCCGCACAGCGGCAGTACGTCGAGGTCCGAGATCAGCTCGTCCTCGCTGATCCCGAAGGCGCGTGCCACGTCCTCCACCCGGGCTCCGGGACGCTCCCTCAGATACGTGACCAGGGACAGCATCCGGCGGGTCTGGTCGATGGCGTTCGCCGGGCGCGCCGGCCTGGCGGGCTTTCCTGCCACGGTGGTACGTCTCCCCCTCTAGCCCTTGGCCACGGCACGGAGCCGATCGACCACGTCGGCCCGCAGTTCCGCGGGCTCCAGCACCACGACGTCGGGACCGAACTCGACGAGCCAGGCGTCGAGCCCGTGCCCGTACGGAACCTCCAGTTCGTCCCATCCGTCGCCGAGTTCCCGTACGGTCTCCGCCTTCGCCCGCAAGGGGTAGCCGGCGCCGGTGCGCAGTCGGATGCGGGCGCTGCGCTCCGCGCCTTCGCCCGCCCAGCGCGCGACGGTCTCCCGGACGGTGACGACATCGGGGACGGGCTCGCGGTAGGCGCCGACGCGGCTGCGGACCCGGCCGGTGATCCGGGACAGCCGGAACACCCGCTCCGCCTCCCGGTCCCGGTCCCAGCCCGCGAGGTACCAGTGGCCGCGCCAGCACTCCAGGGCCCAGGGCTCGACCTGCCGGGGCTCCGGGCGGGCGGCGTTCGCCTTGCGGTAGTCGAACTGCACGGGCCGCCGGTCCCGGCAGGCCAGCATCATCGGTTCGAAGGCCGCCTCGTGCACGGGGATGCGGGGCTCCAGGGCTCCGTGGCCCTCGTGCGGGTCGACGGTCTCGGGCACGCCGGCCGCACGGAGCTTCTGGAGGGCGCCGCTGGCCGCTCCGGCGAGCCGGGCCTGCTGCCACACCCGGGCGGCGAGTCCCAGGGCCGCCGCCTCCTCCGCGTCGAGGGAGATGGGCGGCAGCCGGTTGCTGTCGCGGCGCGCGAGGTAGCCGACGTCGCCGTCGAGGCTTTCGACGGTCTCGATGACGAGTCCGAGTTCGCGCAGGTCGTCCTTGTCGCGTTCGAACATCCGGTTGAACGAGTCGTCGGTCCCCTGGGCGCCCTCACCGGGGCCGAACGCCTCGATGTACGCCTCGATGGAGCCCCGGAGTTCCCGCTTGCTGAGAGGTCGCCGCGTCCCGAGCAGACACAGCGCCAGATTCATCAGCCGCTCGGCCTTGGAGATGGCCATCGACGCCTTACGTCCTCTCGTTCGCCCACCCGCCCGACGACCGTACCGTCCCGGGGCGCCACGGGAAAAGCCACGGGCCCACGCCGGGGGCGCGGGCCCGTGGCTGATCAAAAATGATCAGATTCGACCGTGTCAGATCGACACGAGGTCGCACACGAAGATCAGCGTCTCGCCCGGGGCGATGCGGCCGCCCGCACCACGGTCACCGTACGCGAGGTGCGCCGGGATCGTCAGCTTGCGACGACCGCCGACCTTCATGCCCTCGACGCCCTGGTCCCATCCCTTGATGACCTGGCCGGCGCCCAACTGGAACTGGAGGGGCTTGCCGCGGTTCCAGCTCGCGTCGAACTCCTCGCCGGTGGAGAAGGCCACGCCCACGTAGTGCACGGAGACCAGGTCGCCCGCCTTGGCCTCCCTGCCGTCGCCCTCCCAGATGTCCACGATCTCAAGGTCCTTGGGGGCCTCGCCCTCGGGGAAGTCGATCTCGGGCTTTTCGATGCTCACGTCAATTGCTCCTGCTCAGGTGGATGGGCAACCGTCCCAGTGTTACATCTTCGCGAGGATGTCCACCGAGAAGACCAGCGTGGAGTCCTTCTTGATCGGCCCGTCCTTCGGGGGCTCGTCGCCGTACCCGAGGGCGGGCGGGACCACGATGAGCACCCGGCTGCCGACCTTCTTGCCGGTGAGTCCCTGCGCCCAGCCCTTGACGACCTGGCTCAGACCGAACTGGGCCAGCTGCTCGCGCTGGTAGGAGGAGTCGAACTCCTTGCCGTCGGCCCAGAGCACGCCCTTGTACTGGACGAGGAGCGAGTCGGTCTCCTTGACCACCTCGCCGTTCCCCTCCAGCACGTACTCCGACACGAGCTTCGTCGGAGCGGCCGTCTTCGGCACGTCGACGGAGGGGGCCTTGCCGTCGGTGTTGGTCCCCACCTTCGGCAGGGCCTTGTCGTCCTGGGCGATCTTCTTGCCCCGGGCGGAGCTCTTCGCGTTGAAGGAGTCGACGATGTCGACGACGAACACCAGCGTGTCCGTCCCCTTGATCCCGGCCTGTTCGTTGCCCTGTTCGCCGTACCCGAGCAACGGCGGGATGGCCAGCTCCACCCGGGAACCGGCCTTCTTCCCCACCAGGGCCTGGTCCCAGCCCGGGATGACCTGCCCCACGCCGATCTGGAAGATCGCCGGGGCGCCACGGTCGTAGGAGTTGTCGAAGACCTTCGCGGACGACCAGATCTGGCCGAGGTAGTTCGCCTGGAGGTGGTCCCCCTTGGCGACGGTGACACCGCTGCCCGGCAGGACGTTCTTCACCGCGAGGTCCGACGACGGCGTGCCGCTGCCCTTCGCCACGGTCGGCTTCTCACCCCACTTCTTCCCCGCGGTGATGTCCGGCACGGGTCCCGACACGATCTTCCCGGACTGCTGGGGCGAATCGGTCGGCACGGGGGAGGAACTCTTGCTCGCGCTGCCCTTGTCGGTCTTGTCGTCACCGCACGCGGCGAGCGTCAACAGTCCGGCGGGTACGGCGAAGAGGAGTGAGCGTCGGCGCACGGTGGGGGCCTCGTATCGGTCGTTCTGGCGGTTGGCGTGCGCGCCACCTTACTGAGGTTTCCCCGCGCTCCGGCGCTCCGGCTCCCGGCCGGCACCGCCGGACCCCCGACGGACGCGTGGCCCCCGGGAAGCACGGGCCCACGAGGAGGGGGCGCCGTACGGTGAACGTACGACACCCCCGGGGCGGTTCCGGTTCACCGAGATCGGTGCGACCGCCGTGGTCGACCCACGGACCGGTCACATGCCGGCGATGAGCTTCTCCACCCGGTCGTCGACGGAGCGGAACGGGTCCTTGCACAGCACGGTGCGCTGCGCCTGGTCGTTGAGCTTGAGGTGCACCCAGTCGACGGTGAAGTCCCGCCGCTGTTCCTGCGCACGGCGGATGAAGTCGCCGCGCAGCCGGGCCCGGGTGGTCTGCGGGGGCACCGACTTGCCCTCGAAGATCTTGAGGTCGTCGCAGATCCGGGCGACCTGCCCGCGGCGCTCCAACAGGTAGTAGAGGCCCCGGCGACGGTGGATGTCGTGGTAGGCGAGGTCTATCTGGGCGACCCGCGGGTTCGACATGGTCATGTTGTGCTTCGCCCGGTACCGCTCGATCAGTTGGTACTTCATGACCCAGTCGATCTCCGTGGAGATGCGGTCGAGGTCCTCGGCCTCGATCGCGTCCAGGGTGCGGCCCCAGAGTTCCAGTACCTGCTCGACCGTGCCGGTGCGGATGCCCCGGCGCTCGCAGAAGTCCACGGCCTTTTCGTAGTACTCGCGCTGCACCTCCAGGGCGGACGCCTCGCGCCCGCTCGCGAGGCGCACCTTGCGCTGCCCGGTGATGTCGTGGCTGACCTCGCGGATCGCCCGGATGGGGTTCTCCAGGGTCAGGTCACGCATCACGGTGCCCGCCTCGATCATGCGCAGCACCAGGTCCGTGGCCCCGACCTTGAGGAGCATCGTCGTCTCGGACATGTTCGAGTCGCCGACGATGACGTGGAGGCGGCGGTACCGCTCCGCGTCGGCGTGCGGTTCGTCGCGGGTGTTGATGATGGGTCGGGAACGCGTCGTGGCGGAGCTGACGCCCTCCCAGATGTGTTCCGCCCGCTGGCTGACGCAGTACACCGCACCGCGCGGGGTCTGGAGGACCTTGCCCGCGCCGCAGAGCAACTGCCGGGTGACGAGGAAGGGGATGAGGATGTCCGCGAGTCGGGAGAACTCGCCGTGCCGGGCCACCAGGTAGTTCTCGTGGCACCCGTACGAGTTCCCCGCCGAATCCGTGTTGTTCTTGAAGAGGTAGACGTCGCCCGCGATTCCCTCCTCGTGCAGGCGGCGTTCGGCGTCGACGAGCAGCCCTTCGAGGATCCGCTCACCGGCCTTGTCGTGGGTGACCAGCTCGGTCACGTTGTCACATTCGGGGGTCGCGTATTCAGGATGCGATCCGACATCGAGGTACAAGCGGGCGCCGTTGCGCAGAAAGACGTTGCTGCTCCGGCCCCATGACACGACACGGCGGAAGAGGTACCGCGCCACCTCGTCGGGAGACAGGCGGCGCTGTCCCCTGAACGTACATGTGACGCCGTACTCGTTCTCCAGCCCGAAAATGCGGCGGTCCATGACTGAACATTACGCCTGATGCCCTGTACTGAAACCGGGTTCGACCGTACCGTTCCGATCATTTTCCGATGACCCGGCCACCACGCCGGTGCGCAACGGAACCACCAGCGCCGCCCTCGCGAGGACCAGCACGGTCAGGGCGGCGAGCCCCGCCACGGCCGGAACCGTGAACGCCGCCCGGGTGCCGCCCCACTCCACCACCGGCCCGGCCAGGGCGGTCCCGCCGGCCGCGCCGACGCTGAACGTGGTGACCAACCAGGAGAACGCCTCGGTGACCGTCCCGCGCGGGGCGTGCCGGTCCACCACCACGAAGGCGCAGGCCAGCGCGGGCGCCAGGAACACCCCGGCGAGCGTGCTGAGCAGCGTCATGCCGATCACCCCGGGTACCAGGGCCAGCGGCGCGTAACACAGCGCCAGCAGCGCCACCAGGGCCCTCAGCCGCGGTTCGGGGGCACCGGCCCACTCCCGTGCGCCGTAGCCCAGTCCCCCGATCAGCGCCCCCAGGCCCAGGGCCGCCATCAGCCCGCCGTACACCACGTCCCCGCCGCGGTCCTCGGCGTAGGACGCCCCGGCCACGGCGATGGAGCCGAGGGCCGCGCCGATGAACAGGAAGGCGCCCAGCAGGGTCAGCAGTCCGCCCGAACGCAGGGCGCCCAGCCAGTGGGCCTCGCGCGGGGCGGAGCGCCAGGTCCGCGAGGGCTTCGTGGTCACCACGGAGAGCACGCCGAGCACGCCGAGGCCGTTGACGACGAGCAGCGCCGCCGCCGGCGACCACAACGACACGCACAGGGTCACCAGCAGCGGCCCCACCGTGAACATGACCTCCTGGGCCACCGCGTCCATCGCGTACGCCCGGTGCACCTGGCCGTCGTGGGGCAGCACGTCCGGCCACAGTGCCCGCAGACCGCCCTCCAGGGGCGGGGTGAACAGTCCGGCGACCGCCACGGCTGCGTAGGCCACCGCGAGGGAGTCGGTCCCGGCGAGCGCGAGGACGCTGGCGCCGAGCGCCGACAGCAGCGCGGCGGGGACCTGGACGCCCGGTTGGCCGCGCAGGTCCACCAGACGGCCCAGCAGGGGCTGTCCGACGGCGTGGGTCAGGCCGTACACGGCCGCGAGGCCGCCCGCGAGGCTGTAGCTGCCGCCCTCGGCACGCACCAGCAGCACGATCGCGATCGGGGCGGTGGCGCTGGGGACCCGCCCCACCAGGGTGCCGATCAGCAGCCTCGCCGCGTAGCGCGCCCGGAAGATGTCCCCGTACCCCGAGGCCATGCGCGGCCCTCCCACTCCCTGAAGTGTTACGTATAACGTCGCCGTCATACGTACCATGTGGGCCATCCGGCGGTCCACCGGCATTCTGCGGGCACCGCGAGGGACACCCACCGGCCCGGGGCCGGTCAGCGACGTGGAGGCAGCAGTGAGGACGGAGGGCGGCCACCCCGGTGGTCACGGACCGCCACCGGGGGCCGAGCGCCCGCCGGGGGGCCACGGCACCCGGCCCACCAGCCGGGACGTCGCCCGCGCCGCGGGGGTCTCCCAGGCGGCCGTGTCGCTGGTCCTGGGCGACAAGTGGCGCGGTCGGGTGGCCCGGGCCACCGCGGAGCGGGTGCGGGCCGCCGCCCGCGACCTCGGCTACCGCCCCAACCTGGCCGCCCGGAACCTGCGCCTCGGCCGCACGCGCACGGCGCTGCTGGCGGTGCCCGTCCTCAACAGTGACTTCTTCGCCGGGGTCCACGCGGGCGCCGCGCGGGTGGCCGCCCGGCACGGTTTCGGCGTCGTCCTGTACCCCGTCCCCACCGACGCCGGGTCGGCTCCCGACCCGTTCGAGTCGGCCCGCGCCGCCCTGGACGGGGTGATCGCCGCCTCCATGGCCCCGGAGGCGGTCGCCGCCCTGAGGGACGGTGGACTCCCCCTGGTCATGCTGGACTCCGACCCCGCGGCGGCGCACGGCGCGGCCGTCGTCAACCTCGACGTGGGCGACGGGGTGCGGCAGGTGGTCCGCCATCTGCTCGCCCTCGGCCACCGGGACGTCCTGCACCTGGGCGCGGACGTCGACTCGTGGACCTTCCGCGTACGGGCCGGCGCCCTGACCGAGGCCCTGCGGGACGGCTCGGTGACCCATCGGCGGGTCACCGCCCCGCTGCGCGTCGACGCGGCCCGCGCCGCCGTGGCCGAGGTGCTGGGCCTGCCGGCCGCGGAGCGGCCCACCGCGGTGCTGTGCGACAGCGACGTGCTCGCCGCGGGCGTGCTCAAGACCGCCCGGCGCCTGGGGCTGCGGGTGCCCGAGGACCTGTCCGTGACCGGCTTCGACGACCTGTCCCTCGCCATCGCCGTCGAACCCGAACTCACCACCCTCCGGCTGCCGGCCGAGGACGTGGGTGCCCACGGGATGCACGGTCTGCTGGCGCTGCTCGACGGCGAGCAGCCGCCGCCGGTGACCCTGCCCGTGGAACTCGTTTCCCGCGGTTCCACCGGAGCGGCCCCCGCCCGCCGCGGGGCGCCCTGACGGCGCGCCGGCCCTTCCGTGCGGCCCGCAGACGGCGAAGGGCCCCGGACCGGCTACGCCCGGTCGGGACCCCCGTCCGGGTGCACTACGCCTCCGGTTCGGCCTCGTCCGAGGTGTCCGGGCCGGTCGGCTTGGCGGGCTTGCTCGACTTGCCGGACTTCGCGGGCTTCGCGGTGCCCGCCGGCGCGCCGGTCTCCTCGGCGCCGGACTGCGCCCCGGCGTCGCCCGCTGCGGAGTCCGCCGCGTCGCCGGGCGGCCGGGTGCCCTCCTCCAGCAGCCGGGCGAGCTGACGCCCGACGATCCGCTTGAACTTGCGCTGCTGGGGGCGGGTGCGGTCCAGGACCGCCACCTCCAGGCGCTCGGCGGGGATCTCCCGCTCGCTGCCGTTGGTGTCCCGCGAGAGGGCCTGCACGGCCAGCCGCAGGGCCGCCGCGAGCGACATCCCGTCCTCGTGGCGCTGGTCCAGATAGGTGCTGATCTGTTCGGCGTTGCCGCCGACGGCGACCGAGCCGTGCTCGTCCACGATCGATCCGTCGTGCGGCAGCCGGTAGATCTGATCGCCCTCCGGAGCGTCACCGACCTCGGCGACGACCAGTTCCACCTCGTACGGCTTCTCGGCCGAGCTGGAGAAGATCGTGCCGAGCGTCTGGGCGTACACGTTCGCCAGCCCGCGGGCGGTCACGTCATCGCGGTCGTAGGTGTACCCCCGCAGGTCGGCGTAGCGCACCCCGCCGATCCGAAGGTTCTCGTACTCGTTGTACTTGCCGGCCGCGGCGAAGCCGATCCGGTCGTAGATCTCGCTGAACTTGTGCAGCGCGCGGGACGGGTTCTCACCGACGAACACGATGCCGTCGGTGTACTGGAGAACGACCAGGCTGCGCCCCCGGGCGATGCCCTTGCGCGCGTACTCCGCCCGGTCGGCCATGGCCTGCTGGGGTGAGACGTAGAACGGCGTAGACACCGGCTGTCCGTCCTTTTCTGTGAGTGGCGATTACGGTTTCGGCAGGTGGTCAGAGCAGGGCGGCACGGGGGCCGTCGGGCTGCTCCAGGCGCCGCTCCAGGATCGAGCGCGCGATCTCGGAGGACTCGGCCTCCGTCAGCCTGCGGAATCCGCTTTCGGTGATCACGGTCACGATCGGGTAGATGCGCCGGGCCACGTCCGGGCCGCCGGTCGCCGAATCGTCGTCGGCGGCGTCGTACAACGCCTGCACCACGAGCGTCGTCGCCTGCTGTTCGGTGAGCTCGTCGTGGTAGAGCTTCTTCATCGAGCCGCGGGCGAAGATCGAGCCCGAGCCGGTGGCCGCGAAGCCCTGCTCCTCGCTCCGCCCGCCCGTCACGTCGTAGCTGAAGACGCGGCCCTTCTCGCGGTCGACGTCGTAGCCGGCGAAGAGGGGCACCACGGCCAGGCCCTGCATGGCCATCCCGAGGTTGGAACGGATCATCGTGGAGAGCCGGTTGGCCTTGCCCTCCAGGGAGAGCTGGACGCCCTCGACCTTCTCGAAGTGCTCCAACTCCAGTTGGAACAGCTTGACCATCTCGACCGCGAGGCCCGCCGTGCCGGCGATGCCGACGGCCGAGTACTCGTCCGCCGGGAACACCTTCTCGATGTCCCGCTGCGCGATCATGCTGCCCATCGTGGCCCGCCGGTCACCGGCGAGCACCACACCGCCCGGGAAGGTCACGGCGACGATCGTGGTGCCGTGCGGCACCTCGATGGCGCCCTGGACCGGGGGCAGCGCCCGGTTGCCCGGCAACATGTCCGGCTGGTGCACGGAGAGGAAGTCCACGAAGGACGACGAGCCGGGGGTGAGGAAGGCAGCTGGTAGACGCCCGGTGCCACGGTTGTTGGCTTCCACGAGTTTCCCTCCAGATAAGCGGCAGCCCTGCGGACGGTGTCGGGATCGCCGCCCAACTCGCCGACGGCCGAATTGCAGTTGAAGCACGGTACGCCAGGGACCTTACCCGCCTCACGGCCGTGATCCACATGCGTGGAGGGACGGAACGTACGGGGTCCGGAACGGCGAGGAAGGCGGTGGTGCGCGGTCGGCCGCGCCACCGCCCGCCCAGGTGTGCGCACCGGACCGGCGCGGGCGGGCCGACCCGCCGCGCGACCGCGGGCGCAGGACCCGCCCGCGGTCGCGCGAGGACGTCTCCGGACCGCGCGGGTCCGGAGCCTTCGTTACTGGCCGCCCTTTTGCACGAAGGAGCGCACGAAGTCCTCGGCGTTCTCCTCCAGGACGTCGTCGATCTCGTCCAGGACGGAGTCGACGTCGTCGCTCAGTTTCTCCTGGCGCTCCTTGAGGTCCTCGGAGGCCTGCGCGTCCTGCGCCTGCTCCTCGGTCTCCTCGTTGGTGCGCGTGGCCTTCTGCTGTCCGCCGCCGGTGTCCTTGGTCGCCATCAACCCTCACCCCGCTCGGTTCGCCCGACTCAGTTCGATCGGTCAAGATCAGACCCTACAAGCTGGGTCCGACATCGGCCCCCGCGTTCGTACAACGTCCGGGGATCATCATCATGATTCCCGGGGACGGTGCCCTTCAGCCGCTCCCGGGACCGGTTTCGGTACCGGTCCCGCTGCGCCGGTCACCCGCCGGACAGGACCTTGACGAGTTCCTCGGCCGTGCGACAGCGGTCGAGGAGCGCTTTGACGTGGTTGCGCGTACCGCGCAACGGTTCCAGGGTCGGGACCCGCTGGAGGGAGTCCCGACCGGGCAGGTCGAAGATCACGGAGTCCCAGGAGGCCGCGGCCACGTCGTCCGCGTACTGCTCCAGACAGCGTCCCCGGAAGTAGGCCCTGGTGTCCTCCGGGGGCTTGGTGCGGGCCCGTTCCACCTCCTCCTCGTCCAGGAGCCGCTGCATCTTGCCCCGGGCCACCAGCCGGTTGTACAGGCCCTTCTCGGCGCGCACGTCGGCGTACTGGAGGTCGACCAGGTGCAGCCGGGCGGCGTCCCAGTCGAGGCCGTCGCGCCGCCGGTAGCCCTCCATCAGCTCCCGCTTGGCGACCCAGTCCAGCTCCCCGGACAGGCTCATCGGGTCGTTCTCCAGCCGGTTCAGCGTGTCTTCCCACCGGGCGAGCACGTCCCGGGTCTGTTCGTCCGCATCGGCCCCGAACCGTTCCTCCACGTACTTGCGGGACAGCTCGTAGTACTCCATCTGGAGCTGTACCGCGGTGAGCGTGCGGCCGCTGCGGAGCGTGATGAGCCGTCGCAGCCCGGGGTCATGCGAGACCTGGTGGAGCGTGCGCACCGGCTGGTCGACGGCGAGGTCCACGGCGATGAAGCCGTCCTCGATCATGGACAGCACCAGTGCGGTGGTGCCGAGCTTCAGATAGGTGGAGATCTCGGAGAGGTTGGCGTCGCCGATGATCACATGGAGGCGCCGGTACTTCTCGGCGTCGGCGTGCGGCTCGTCCCGGGTGTTGATGATGGGCCGCTTCAGCGTGGTCTCCAGGCCGACCTCGACCTCGAAGTAGTCCGCGCGCTGGCTGATCTGGAAGCCGTGTTCATGGCCGTCCTGGCCGATCCCGACGCGGCCGGCCCCGGTGACGACCTGCCGGGAGACGAAGAAGGGCGTGAGGTGGCGCACGATGTCCGAGAAGGCGGTCTCCCGCTTCATCAGGTAGTTCTCGTGCGTCCCGTAGGAGGCGCCCTTGTTGTCGGTGTTGTTCTTGTAGAGGTGGATGGGCTGCGCGCCCGGGAGCTGGGCGGCGCGCTCGGCGGCCTCCGCCATGATCCGCTCCCCCGCCTTGTCCCAGAGGACCGCGTCCCGCGGGTTGGTGATCTCCGGGGAGCTGTACTCGGGGTGCGCGTGGTCCACGTAGAGCCGGGCGCCGTTGGTCAGGATGACGTTGGCGAGACCGATGTCCTCGTCGGTGAGCTGGCTGGAGTCGGCGGCCTCGCGCGCGAGGTCGAAGCCCCGGGCGTCACGCAGCGGGTTCTCCTCCTCGAAGTCCCACCGGGCCCGGCGGGCCCGGTGCATCGCTGCCGCGTAGGCGTTGACGATCTGGGAAGAGGTGAGCATGGCATTGGCATTGGGGTGGCCGGGAACGGAGATGCCGTACTCCGTCTCGATGCCCATTACTCGCCGTACGGTCATGCGGCCCTCCTTGCCCGACGACGCCCCCGGGCGGGGGCGGCGCTCAAGTACCGCTGGTGCTCCGGTCCGTGTGCGGTGCCCGTCCCCGCACTGCGTGACGCGGCGGTACAGGAGAGCCTATGACGCCTCTGCACTGGTGGGGAGATCATTCTCGTCATTGCCGTGTCACCGTGTGCCGTCCGGTGAAACAGTCGGCTGCGGGCACCCGTGGGCACCCGCAGCCGCCCGGTTCGTCTAGAGGTACTGACCGGTGTTCGCCACCGTGTCGATGGAGCGCCCGGTGTCGGCGCCCTGCTTCCCGGTGACCAGGGTGCGGATGTAGACGATCCGCTCGCCCTTCTTGCCGGAGATCCGGGCCCAGTCGTCCGGGTTGGTGGTGTTGGGGAGGTCCTCGTTCTCCTTGAACTCGTCCACGCACGCCTGGAGGAGGTGGGAGACCCGCAGCCCCTTCTGGTTCTGCTCCAGGAACGCCTTGATCGCCATCTTCTTGGCACGGCCCACGATGTTCTCGATCATGGCGCCGGAGTTGAAGTCCTTGAAGTACAGGACCTCCTTGTCACCGTTGGCGTAGGTGACCTCCAGGAAGCGGTTCTCCTCGGACTCGGCGTACATCTGCTCGACGGCGGTCTGGATCATGCCCTGCACCGTGGCCCCGCGGTCGCCGCCGTGCTCGCCGAGGTCGTCGGAGTGCAGCGGGAGCCGCTGGGTGAGGTACTTGCCGAAGATGTCCTTGGCCGCCTCGGCGTCCGGACGCTCGATCTTGATCTTCACGTCGAGCCGGCCGGGCCGCAGGATCGCGGGGTCGATCATGTCCTCGCGGTTGGAGGCACCGATGACGACCACGTTCTCCAGGCCCTCGACGCCGTCGATCTCGGCGAGGAGCTGCGGGACGATGGTGTTCTCGACGTCCGAGCTGACGCCCGAGCCGCGGGTGCGGAACAGGGACTCCATCTCGTCGAAGAAGACGATGACCGGGGTGCCCTCGCTGGCCTTCTCACGGGCCCGCTGGAACACCAGGCGGATCTGCCGCTCGGTCTCGCCGACGTACTTGTTGAGCAGCTCCGGGCCCTTGATGTTGAGGAAGAAGCTCTTGCCCGACGCCTGCCCGGTGACTTCGGCGACCTTCTTCGCGAGGGAGTTGGCCACCGCCTTGGCGATGAGCGTCTTCCCGCACCCCGGCGGGCCGTAGAGGAGGACGCCCTTGGGCGGGCGCAGTTCGTGCTCCTTGAACAGGTCCGGGTAGAGGTAGGGGAGCTCGACCGCGTCGCGGATCAGCTCGATCTGGTTGCCCAGACCGCCGATCTGCTCGTAGCCGATGTCCGGGACCTCTTCGAGGACGAGTTCCTCGACCTCGCTCTTGGGCACGACCTCGTAGACGTAGCCGGAGCGGGATTCGAGGAGCAGGGCGTCACCCGGGCGGATGGTCACGTCGAGGAGCGGCTCGGCGAGCCGGACGACGCGCTCCTCGTCGGTGTGTCCGACGACCAGGGCGCGTTCGCCGTCCTCCAGGATCTCCTTGAGGGTGACGATGTCGCCGACGCGCTCGTACGTCATGGCCTCGACCACGTTGAGCGCCTCGTTCAGCATGACTTCCTGGCCGCGCCGGAGTTCGTCGAGTTCGACGCTCGGGCTCACGTTCACCCGGAGCTTGCGGCCCCCGGTGAAGATGTCGGCGGTGCCGTCCTCGTTGGCCGTGAGGAAGACGCCGAAGCCGGCCGGCGGCTGGGCGAGCCGGTCGACCTCCTCCTTGAGGGCCACGATCTGGTCGCGGGCCTCACGGAGCGTGTTCGCGAGTCGTTCGTTCTGCGCGGACACGCCGGCCAGGTTCGTCTGGAGTTCGACGATCCGCTCTTCGAGAATCCTCGTGTGCCGCGGAGAGTCGGCGAGCTTGCGTCGCAGGACGGCGATCTCCTGCTCAAGATAGGCGATCTGACCGGCCGGGTCATCGGACCCCCGACCCGGGCGGATGCCGCGGTTCGTGTCGTCGTGGGCTGCCACGGTCCTCACCTCCTCCAAGGGGAGCTGGACGCTTCCTGACCCTACCTGGGTGGGTGTCGATTGAAACCCCTAGATCACAAAGACCGTGGGGGTGTGTCCGATCTTCACCCTTGCGCTCTCCCTCACGCCAGGTGGATACCCACGGAATGACGTCTGAAAGCGGCCCGGTCCGCTCAGGAAATGGTCAACACCCATCACCGGGCGGCCGACTTGTGCCGTCGTCAGGGTGTCCACGGAGCGGATCGGCCCCTTGGATGTGACGGGCGCCACGGGTGCACGACGGGTGCTCCGACCCGGTTTTCGGCCAGCGGCAGCAGGGGTTCGGCAGCGACCGGCGGTGACGCTGCGTGTGCCGTGGGCGGGGCACGGCGCCAGTGCGGGCGGTTGTATCGTCGAGACGTCCGGCACGCGCGCGGGACGGGTGTTCGCCCGGGAGGTCGACCGGGGCCGCCGGGGTCCACGGGGCCCCGAAGCCCTCGGAGTCGTCACGGCGAGCGTCCCGGCCCGGCGGGTGCACGAGTTGCGCGGGTCATGGCGGGAGAGCAGACGGTGGGGCAAGAGGACCGGTCCGGTAAGCAGGAGGGCGAGGCCCCCGAGCTGGAGGTCTGGATCGACCAGGACCTGTGCACGGGCGACGGGATCTGCGTGCAGTACGCCCCGGAGGTCTTCGAGCTGGACATCGACGGCCTGGCCTACGTGAAGAGCGCCGACGACGAGTTGCTCCAGGCCCCGGGCGCCACGACCCGGGTGCCGCTGCCGCTGTTGCAGGACGTCGCCGACTCCGCCAAGGAGTGCCCCGGGGACTGCATCCACGTGCGGCGGATCACCGACCGGGTCGAGGTGTACGGACCGGACGCGGCCTGAGACGGCACGCGGTGCCGTCCGCGCGGTCCGGGGCGGCCGGGCCGGCGCGGGGCCGTCAGGCGCTCAGTGCGCGCCCGGTGTCGGCGCTGAGGAAACGGCCGTCGTGCCAGGTCCAGGTGGTCCGCTTGCGCTCGTCCGGACAGCAGTTGGGCACCTCGGGCGAGGAGTAGCCGAGCAGGGTGGCGAGCACGGTCCCGCCGCGTACGGTGAGCTCGGTGACGCCCAGCCGGTCCTCGGGGTCGACCAGCGTGGCGACCACCCGGGGGGCCGCTTCGGCGCCGGTGCGGGTGAGGACGTAGACACCGCTGGGCGGCGTCCCCATGCCCGTGTCGCAGCGCGCCACGGCGACCGTCTCGGGCGTTCCGTCCCCGTCGAGGTCACCGCTCGCCTTCTGGACGACGCGCACCCCGACGGGGCCGCAGTCGAGCGGGAGCTTCACGTCGGCCGGATCGGGTGCGGGGCCGGGAGCCTTCCGGGCTTCGACCCGGGGACGGCCCTCCTGGACGGCCGTCGCCGCGTCGGGCTGGAGGAGGGACGAGGCCGCGATCACACCGGCGAGGGCCGCGGCGGTGGCCACCCAGTGGATGGGCCGGGTGCGGGTGTGCGCCAGTTCCGGAACGGCGGGGTGCTGCACGAGGAGTGTCTCCTGTGAGGGCTGTGCCGGTGGGGTGGCCAGCATCGTGCCACACGGCGCGGGGCCGGGGAACGGCGGGGCCGGGGTTCGGGGCCGCCGGGTCGGGGCACCCGGCGCGGCACGCGCCCAACGTGCGGATGCCGCCGTCGAGTTTCCCGGACGGACCGGGAACTCGACGGCGGCATCCGCGCGTTGTGAAGGGTGTGGCCGATACGGCCGTGTTGGCCCGAAGGGTCCCGCAGCTGGCACGCGATGCCGACTGCGGGGCGGGTGGCACGGGTCAGCGGGTGGCGCCGCCGTCGGCGTTGGGACCCGCGTAGTCGTCGCCGTACGCACCCTTGGCGGGGCGGCGGCGGCGCATCGGGGGCTCGACGCCGTCGGCGAGCCGACGGGCGGTGAGGAGGAACCCGGTGTGACCGATCATGCGGTGGTCGGGGCGTACGGCGAGGCCCTCGATGTGCCAGTTGCGGATCATCGTCTCCCAGGCGGTCGGCTCGTTGAAGCAGCCGATCTCCCGGATGGACTCCACGGTCCGGGCGAGCTGGGTCGTCGTCGCCACGTAGCAGCAGACGATGCCGCCGGGCACGAGGGCCTTGGAGACGGCCTCCAGGCACTCCCAGGGCGCCAGCATGTCGAGGATGACCCGGTCGACGTCCGTGTCGGACAGGTTGTCCTGGAGGTCGCCGACGGTCAGCTGCCAGGCCGGGTGCGGACCGCCGAAGTAGCGCTCCACGTTCTGCCGGGCGATGTCCGCGAAGTCCTCGCGGCGCTCGTAGGAGTGGAGCATGCCCTGGTCACCGATGGCGCGGAGCAGGAAGCTGCTCAGCGATCCGGAGCCCACTCCCGCTTCCACGACGCGGGCGCCGGGGAAGATGTCCGCGAAGGAGAGGATCTGCCCCGCGTCCTTGGGGTAGACCACGGCGGCGCCGCGGGGCATGGACAGGACGTAGTCGGGGAGCAGGGGGCGCAGCGCTAGGTAGGCGACGTTCCCCGTGGTGCGGACAACGCTGCCCTCGGGGGAGCCGATCAGCTCGTCGTGCGGGAACGACCCTTTGTGGGTGTGGAAGTTCTTCCCGGCTTCGAGCGTGAACGTGTAGTGGCGTCCCTTGGGGTCGGTGAGCTGGACCTGGTCCCCGACCTTGAAGGGCCCGCGGCGGCGGGCGGCACCGGTCGGTTCGGACATGTGACCAGCCTACCGGTCGTGACGGGGGCCTCGAACCACGGCGGGGCGGGGCCCGGCCGGGACGGGGTCAGCTGGGGCGGGCCATGGCCCGGACGAAGGCCCGTTCCACGTCGGCGGCGGAGAGCACGCCGTAGATCTCGCCGGAGTCCTCCACCACGAGGTACTCGGTGGCCGGGGTGGTGCGCAGCACGTCGAGGAGTTCCTCGCCGGCGAGGTCGGCGGAGACGCGCATCCCGTCGGTGAGGTCCTGGGCGAGTCCGCTGACGGCGACCCAGGGGCGCCGGTGCTCCGGGATCCCGACGATGGCGGCCTCGCGGACCACCGCGACGGGCTCGCCGTCCGGGGCGACGATCACCAGGGCGCGGGCGCCGGCGTCGTTCGCGCGGCGCAGCGCCTCGGACAGCGGGGTGTCGGTCTCCACGGGGACGGCGCGCCGGGTGAGGGCGCGGGCCCGCAGCTCGGGGAGGTGTTCCCGCAGCCGGGCCATGCGCAGGCTGTTGCCGGCTCCGGTCCAGATGATGGCGGCGAGGATCGCGGCCAGCAGGGCGTCGGTGACGGTGTCCATGCCGTCGAGGCCGTCCGGCTTGGGGCCGAGGACGCCGGACTGGGTGAGCAGCGGCAGGCCGATCAGGACCGAGACGGCGAGGGCCCGGCCGACCCAGGCGGCGGCGATGGTGCCGCTCATGGGCTTGCCGGTGATCTTCCAGACGACGGCGCGCAGCATCCGGCCGCCGTCCAGGGGCAGCCCCGGCAGCAGGTTGAAGGCGGCCACGATCAGGTTGGAGATCATCAGGCCGGCCAGCAGGACGCCGGGCACCGTGCCGGGTTCGACGAGCAGCATGCCGCCGTAGAAGGCACCGGCGAGGACGAGCGAGAGGAGCGGGCCGACGAACGCCAGGACGAACTCGCGGCCGGGGGTCTCGGACTCCTTCTCGATCTCGGAGACGCCGCCGAAGAACTGGAGCTGGATGCGGCGCACGGGCAGCTTGAAGCGGAGCGCGGCGACCGTGTGCGCGAGTTCGTGGACCAGGACGGACGCGTAGAACGCGACGGCGAAGAAGAGGGAGACCAGGTACCGGACGTTGCCCAGTTCGGGCAGGACGCGTTCCAGCTGGCCGCCGAAGACCCAGGTGATCAGGGCGGCCACCAGGAACCAGCTGGGGGCGACGTAGACGGGCACGCCGAAGGGTCGGCCCATGAGGATGCCGCCGCCGGGGTCCTTGGCGCGCCGGGGCCGGTCGGAGCCGGGCGGGTGCTCTGTGTCGCCCGTGCCGAACGGGCTCGGCCCGCCACTCTCCGTACCGGTCGCGCGGGGCGGCTGGTGGCGGGAGTCGGCGTACGGGTGCTGGGGGGCGCGCACGGGGGGCTTGGTGAGCGGGGTGCGGGGGCGGTCGTCCCCCGGTTCCCGGGAGGCCGGGGTGTCGGGGTGCGCGGGGGCGTCCTTCCCGGTGGCGCGCTCGCCCGTGGGGGCGTCCGCTCCGGTGACGGGGTCCGCCGGGGGCGGCCCGTCGGAGGGCGCGTCGGAAGGCCCGTCGGAGGGCGCGTCGCCGCTCCGCGCGCCCGGTCGGGCGTCCGGAGTGGGGTGGTCCGGCCCGTCCGGACGCGGGCGCCGCTCGGCCGCCGCATCGCCGTCCGGCTGCGGCTGACCGCTCCCGCCGCTCTCAGTCACGGTGTCCCCTCGTTCGGTTTCCCCCGCCCCTGATCATGCAGCGCGAGGGGGTCTGCCGTCGATGGTATGCGTCGGGGTGTCAGTGGCGGGCCGTAGGGTCTGTCCCCATGGAGACCCGTACCGGTGAAGCCGTGGCGCCCGCACGCCCGGGGTCGCTGTCGCCGTCGCGCGCGAGCGATTTCATGCAGTGCCCGCTGCTCTACCGCTTCCGGGTGATCGACAGGCTGCCCGAGAAGCCCAGCGCGGCGGCGACCCGGGGCACCTTGGTCCATGCCGTCCTCGAACGCATGTTTGACTCTCCGGCCGGGGAGCGGACCGTGCCGCGGGCGAAGGCCCTGGTCCCGGGGCAGTGGGACCGGCTGCGGACCGCGAAGCCGGAGCTGGCCGACCTCTTCAAGGAACCGGACGCCCCGCCGAACGGGCCCGGCCCCGAGGAGACCGAGGCCCAGCGGCTCGCACAGTGGCTGGCGGAGGCGGAGGCCCTGGTCGAGCGCTGGTTCACCCTGGAGGACCCGACCCGGCTGGAGCCCGCCGAGCGCGAGCTGTTCGTGGAGGCGGAACTGCCCTCGGGGCTCCGGCTGCGGGGGATCATCGACCGGGTGGACGTCGCTCCGACCGGTGAGGTCCGCATCGTCGACTACAAGACCGGCAAGGCGCCCCGCCCGGAGTACGCGGAGGGCGCGCTGTTCCAGATGAAGTTCTACGCCCTGGTGGTGTGGCGGCTGAAGGGGCTGGTCCCGCGCCGGCTCCAACTGGTCTATCTGGGCAGCGGGGACGTCCTCACCTACGACCCGGTCGTCGCCGACCTGGAACGGGTGGAACGCAAGGTGCACGCCCTGTGGGACGCGATCCGGCAGGCGACCGACACCGGCGAGTGGCGGCCCCGCCGCACCAAGCTGTGCGGGTGGTGCGACCACCGCGCGCTCTGCCCGGAGTTCGGGGGAACTCCCCCGCCGTACCCGCTGCCGCTCGCCCCGGGGGCGAGCGGATCGGCGCCCGCGGTCGTCCCGGGGCGGTCCACCGGTCCGGAGCAGGGCAGAATGGGGCCGGACTAGCGAAGGAGACACACGTGGCCATCCGCGTCCTACTGGTCGATGACCAGCCGCTGCTGCGCACCGGGTTCCGGATGATTCTGGAGGCCGAGGCGGACCTGGCGGTCGTCGGCGAGGCCGGAGACGGCCTGCAAGCACTCGACCAGGTACGCGCCCTCCAGCCCGACGTGGTCCTCATGGACATCCGCATGCCCCGGATGGACGGGGTCGAAGCCACCCGGCAGATCACCGGCCCCGGGCGCGACGGCCCCGCCAAGGTGCTGGTCCTGACCACGTTCGACCTCGACGAGTACGTGGTCGAGGCGCTCAAGGCGGGAGCGAGCGGGTTCCTGCTGAAGGACGCCCCCGCCAACGAGCTGGTCCAGGCGATCCGGGTGGTCGCCGCGGGCGAGGCGATGTTGGCGCCGAGCATCACCCGACGGCTGCTCGACAAGTACGCCGACCACCTCCCGTCCGGGGACGAACCGGTGCCCGACACCCTGCACACGCTCACCGACCGTGAGGTGGAGGTGCTGAAGCTGGTGGCGCGCGGACTGTCCAACGCGGAGGTCGCCGCGGAACTGTTCGTCAGCGAGACCACCGTGAAGACGCACGTGGGTCACGTCCTGACGAAGCTGGGGCTGCGCGACCGCGTCCAGGCGGCGGTCTACGCGTACGAGAGCGGTCTGGTGCGCCCCGGCGCCCAGTGACGTGGACGGGCCCGCACCGGATCGGCGCGGGCCCGCGGGCCCGCGGGCCCGCGGGCCACCCCGGGTACGGGGCCGGTGCGCACCGGCCCCGACCGGCTCAGCCCTTGCTGATCTCCCAGAACCGGAACACCGTGGACGCGTCGAGGCAGTTCTCCAGCCCGTAGACGCTGTCCCGGACGACCGCGTACTGCTTGGCCTGCCAGAGCGGGACGATCGGTACGTCGCGCGCGACGATGTCCTGGAGCTCGGCGTAGTCCTTGGCGGTGGCGGACCGGTCGTTCTCCGCCGCCGTCGCGGGGATGACCTTGTCCGTGATGGTGCTGTTCTCGTAGTTGTTGCCGAGGACGTTGCCCTTGCCGAAGAACGGCTGGGTGAAGTTGTCCGGGTCCGGGTAGTCCGGCACCCAACCCTTCACGTACACGCCGTACTTGCCGGCGGCGATGTCCTTCTCGTACTGGTCGAACTCGACCGAGCGGACCTGCGCGTCGAACAGCCCGCTGGCGTTCAGCTGCTCGGCGATCGCCCGGAACTCCTGGTCCGTCGAGGGGCCGTAGCGGGAGGGCGTCGACCACAGGGTCAGCTTCACCTTGCCGGTGTGGCCCTCGGCTTCGAGCGCCTCCTTGGCCTTGGCACGCTCCGGGCGGGCGCCGTACTCGTCGAAGAACGCCGTGTTGTGGGCGGTGATCCCGGCCGGGATGATCGAGTAGAGCGGCTCCGCGGTGGAGTCGTAGACCTGCTGGACGAGCGCCTCCCGGTCGATCAGGTAGGCGATCGCCTTGCGCACGCCCCGCTTGCCCACCACCGGGTCGTTCATGTTGAAGACCAGGTGCTGCACCTCGGCGCTGCTGCCCGGCACGATGTCGACGCCGGAACCGGTACTGGTGTCGTTCTCGATCTCGGCGATGTCCTTGGCCGCGAGGCCGCGGTAGGCGACGTCGACGTCCTTGCCGATGAGCGCCTTCTTCAGCGCTCCCTGGTCACCGCCGAAGAGACGCAGGGTGACCTTGGAGTTGCGCAGCTTGGCGTTGCCCTTGTAGGAGCCGTTGCGGGAGAACTCCGCACGGTCCTTGCGGAACGAGTCGAGCTTGTACGGGCCCGAGCCGACCGCCTTGTCGTCGGTGCGGAGCTTGTCGGCGGGGTACTCGCGGTGGTCCACGATCGACCCCGCGCCGGAGGCGATCTTGCTGGGGAAGGTGGCGTCGGGCACGTTCAACCGGAAGACGACGGTCAGGGGGTCCGGCGCCTCCACCTCGTCGAGCATGGGGAACATGATCGCCGGGCCCGCATCGTCGTTGATGCGCATCGTGCGGTCGAAGGAGAACTTCACGTCCTCGGAGGTGAGGTCGTTGCCGTTGCTGAACTTGAGGCCCTTGCGCAGGGTGCACTTGAACACCTTGGCCCGGGCGTCGGTGAACCCACAGTCCTGGGCGGCTTCGGGCTCCGGCTCCGTACTGCCGATGGGGAAACTGAGCAGGGACTGGAAAACGTTGTTGAACAGCAGCCACGAGCCGGGGTCGTACCCCGATGCGGGGTCGGTCGCCTGTACGTCGTCGGACATGCCGACCACCACGGATCCTCCGCTGCCGGACTCACCGTCCTCCGTACCGCAGCCGGTCAGCGTGGCGGCTGCCAGTCCCGTGGCTATGGACAGGACTGACCACTGGGTGCGCTTCTTCACGATCTACCTTGGGGGTCCAAGGGAGTTCAGTCGCTGACTCCGCGACTGAGCTCCCACAGCTGAAGGTTCGACGAGGAGTCGAGTGCCCATTCGACTCCCTGGATGTCGTCGCGCGCGGCCACGTACTGCCTTCCTTGCCACAGAGGCAGTACCGGCACGTCGTCGGCGACGATGTTCTGGATCTCCTCGATGCTGTCCGACGCTCGCAACCGATCGGCCTCCCGGCGCGACTGGGGGATCAGGTCGTCGCGGATGGCACTGTTCACGTAGGGCAGCGCGAGGAAGTTCCCCTTGTCGAGGAAGGGGGCGAGGAAGTTGTCGGCGTCGGGGAAGTCGGGGAACCAACCCAGGCCGTACACGGCGTACTTGCCGTCGAGTTCGTCGGCACGGAACTCGACCCACTCCGTGCCCTTGATGTCGACCTCGAACAGACCACTGGCGTTGAGCTGCTTCTTGAGCACCTCGAACTCCTTCTCCGTGGTGGAGCCGTAGTGGTCGGTGGTGTAGTGGAGCGTGAGTTTGACCGGTGTGGTGACACCGGCCTTCCGCAGGATTCCGCGGGCCTTCTCGGTGCTCGGCGCGCCGTACTTGTTGAAGAAGGCGCTGGAGTGTCCGGTGAGGGTGGCCGGAACGAGGGAGTAGAGGGGGTCGGCGCCTTCGCCGTAGACGGTGGAGGTGAGTTCGCCGCGGTCGACGACCTGGGCCATGGCCTGACGGACGGCCTTCTCCCGCACCACGGGCGCATTGGTGTTGAAGCCGAGGTAACGGATCTCCAGACCGGGGGTCTCGACCAGTTTGATGCTCTTGTCGGCGCCGCCGGACAGCTTCTTGATCTGTTCCGGGGACATCGTGCGGGTCATCAGATCGACCTCGCCCGCGTCGAGCGCGGCGCCCATGGCCGCCGCGTCGGCGAAGGGACGGAGTTCGATCTTGCTGTTCTTGGGGGTGTGCTGACCCTTGTACGTGTCGTTCTTGGTGAACACCGCCTTGGTGACGGTGCCGTTCTCGGTCTCGGCCTTCAGGGTGTAGGGGCCGGAACCGTCGACCTCGAAGCCGTTGCGGAGCCGGTCACGGGGGTACTTCTCGGGGTGAACGATTCCGGCGACGGGGGTCGCGAGCTTGAACGGGAAGGTCGCATCGGGGGTCTTGAGGTGGAAGATGACCTTCTTGTAGCCCTGGGTCTCGACGGTGTCGACGGTGTTCAGCAGGCTGGCGACCCCACTGGCCGCCTTGATCCCGAGGACCCGGTCGATGGAGTACTTGACGTCGGTCGCGGTGACCGCCTCGCCACCCGCGAACTTGAGGCCGTCGCGCAGGGTGCACGCGTACCGTTCGTTGCCGGTGTCGGTGAACCCGCACTCCTCGGCGGCCTCGGGCACCGGCTCGCCACCGCCGCGGGGCAGGGTCATCAGGGTCTGGAGGCTCTGCCGCAGCAGGTTCCAGGAGCCCGCGTCGTAGGCGTACGCCGGATCGAGGGGAGCCGGTGACTCCTTGGTCGTCGCGAACGAGTCGGTGGTGCCGACGGTGATCGCATGACTTGCCCGGTCCCCGCCACCGGACCCGCCACAGGCGACGAGCACCGGGGTGAACAGGCCGAGGACGGCCGGCAGCACCAACGTCTTGCGGTTCATGGGCGGGGTTCTCCAGAGCGGTCGATCCCCGGACACCGGCAACGGGGGTGTGAGGGCGGTGTCCGGGATTCCGGCGATGTTCTCGCGATGACACTAGTGCGGCGGGGCGGAATGCCCGGACCGGGCCGCTCGCCCCCGTCCATCACGCTCTGAAACCGGCTACCGACAGATCGGAAATCCCGCGACGGAAGGTTTCGTGCACCCTCCTACCAATCGGGACACATGGACTCGGCTTCACACCGGCGCCGGGGCCGGCCTACATAGGCCACGCCCACTGTCGAGCCCGAACGGCGTGGCAAAGCTCACATGGACGACTTGGTTCATCTGCCGGACAGCCCGGAGAGCCCTCGGGGCAATCCACCCGAACCGGACGGCTCGGGCGCACAGTTGGCGGCCCCGGCGCACGGGCGAGCGACGTCAAACGGTCACGGTGGGACAGGGGCCCCGACCCGGGGACGCCGCAGGTCGGGGGGACGGATCAGTTCGGGCTCATCACACCGTGCAGGAACGGCAGGTCCACCTGTTCCAGGGAGGAGACGACCGTACGCCCCGGAGCGGCCTGGATCGGCGCCACCGACGGCACGGCCACCACCCGGCAGCCGGCGGCCTCCGCGGCGGCGACCCCGGTGGCGGTGTCCTCGACCACCGCGCAGCGGCCGGGGTCGGCGTCGAGGCCCGCGGCGGCGAGCAGGTACGGGTCGGGGAACGGCTTCGTCCGCTCCACCTCGTCCCCCGCGACGGTCAGGGTGAAGTGCCGGTGACCGAGCGAGTGCAGGACCCGGTCGATGATGCGGCGGTGCGAGGCGGAGACCAGTGCGGTGGGGATGCGGTGGGCGGCCAGTTCGGCGAGGAGGCGGGCGGCGCCGGGCATCAGGGGCAGGGCCCGGCTGATGCGGCGCTCGAACCCGTCGTTGAGCAGGACGGTCAGCTCGGCGAGGGTGATGTCGGCGCCGGTCGCCTCGATCAGGAATCCGGCACTGCGCGTCATGGGGCCGCCGACGACGACCTCACGCCAGGCGTCGTCGAGCCGGTGTCCGAGGCCCGCGAAGACCTCCGCCTCGGTCTCCCACCAGAAGCCCTCCGTGTCCACGAGCGTGCCGTCCATGTCCAGGAGGACCGCCTGGAGCGCGGAACCGTCGGCCGGTCGGGCGCCGAGGGCGGGAACCGTGGTGGTCATCCGGGCACACCTCCATGAGGGACGAAGAGGCCGGCCGCCCCTCCCGCAGAAGAGGCAGCCGGCCTGCACTGGACCGACCAGTGTACGACGTCGTGACGGAAAGCGCCGGTCGAATTCCGCGGGAACGGCTGCGGCGGCCGGCACCGTACGGGTTCCCGCACACACGACCGGGGTGCGGACGGTGTGCGGGCACGGTGCCGGCGGCGTGCGGGCGCCGGGTGTGCGGCGTGCGGGCGCCCGTTCGGCGGCGTGCGGACTCAGCGGGCGTTGAAGTACTTCGCCTCCGGGTGGTGGATCACGATGGCGTCCGTGGACTGCTCGGGGTGGAGCTGGAACTCCTCGGAGAGGACCACCCCGATCCGCTCGGGCTCCAGCAGCCGGGCGATCTTCGCGCGGTCCTCCAGGTCGGGGCAGGCCCCGTAGCCCAGGGAGAACCGGGCACCGCGGTACTTCAGGGCGAACATGTCCTCGATCTGAGCGGGGTCCTCCCCGGCGAAGCCCAGTTCCGAACGGACCCGTGCGTGCCAGTACTCGGCGAGCGCCTCCGCGAGCTGGACGGACAGCCCGTGCAGCTCCAGGTAGTCCCGGTAGGCGTTGGCCTCGAACAGTTCGGCCGTGGCCTCGCCGATCCGCGAGCCGACGGTGACCACCTGGAGGCCCACGACGTCCGTCTCGCCGGACTCCTCGGGGCGGAAGAAGTCGGCCAGGCACAGTCGCCTCCCCCGGCGCTGCCGGGGGAAGGTGAAGCGGGTGCGCTCGTTGCCCTGCTCGTCCAGGATGATCAGGTCGTCGCCCTTGGAGACGCAGGGGAAGTAGCCGTAGACGACGGCCGCTTCCAACAGGTTCTCCCGCTGGAGCTTGTCGAGCCAGCCGCGCAGTCGGGGGCGGCCTTCGGTCTCGACCAGTTCCTCGTAGGCGGGGCCGTCCCCGGCGCGGTTCTGCTTCAGTCCCCACTGCCCCTTGAACAGGGCGCCCTCGTCCAGCCAGGAGGCGTACTCCTTGAGCTGGATGCCCTTGATGACCCGGGTGCCCAGGAACGGCGGGGTCGGCAGCGGGTTGTCGGTGGACACGTCGGAGCGGACGGCGCCCTCCTCGGGGCGGTCCGGGGCGGCGACCGGGGCAGCGGCACGGACCCGGCGCTGCTTCAGCTCGGGCAGGCTCGCTCCGGGCACCCCGCGCTTGACCGCGATCAGCGCGTCCATCAGCCGCAGGCCCTCGAAGGCGTCGCGGGCGTAGCGGACCTCGCCCTCGTAGATCTCGTGGAGGTCCTGTTCGACGTAGGCCCGGGTGAGGGCGGCGCCACCGAGGATCACGGGGTAGTCGGCGGACATCCCCCGCTGGTTCAGCTCCTGGAGGTTCTCCTTCATGATCACGGTGGACTTCACCAGCAGGCCGGACATGCCGATGACGTCGGCGCGGTGCTCCTCGGCGGCCTCCAGGATCGCGGAGACGGGCTGCTTGATGCCGAGGTTGACGACGTTGTAGCCGTTGTTGGACAGGATGATGTCCACGAGGTTCTTGCCGATGTCGTGGACGTCCCCGCGCACGGTGGCGAGCACGATCGTGCCCTTGCCCTCGGCGTCGGACTTCTCCATGTGGGGTTCGAGGTAGGCGACCGCGTTCTTCATGACCTCCGCGGACTGGAGGACGAACGGCAGCTGCATCTGACCGGAACCGAACAGCTCGCCGACGACCTTCATGCCGTCGAGCAGGGTCTCGTTGACGATGTCGAGTGCGGGCCGCTCGACGAGCGCGGCTTCGAGGTCGTCCTCCAGGCCCTTGCGCTCGCCGTCGATGATGCGGCGCTTGAGGCGCTCCTCCAGCGGCAGTGCGGCGAGTTCCTCGGCCTTGCCCGCCTTCATCGACTTGGTGTCGACGCCCTCGAAGAGTTCCAGGAGTCGCTGGAGCGGGTCGTAGCCCTCGGCCCGGCGGTCGTAGATGAGGTCGAGGGCGACCTTGACCTGCTCCTCGTCCAGCCGTGCGATGGGGAGGATCTTGGAGGCGTGGACGATCGCCGAGTCCAGGCCGGCCTTGACGCACTCGTCCAGGAACACGGAGTTGAGGACCAGTCGGGCGGCCGGGTTGAGCCCGAAGGAGATGTTGGAGAGGCCGAGCGTGGTCTGCACGTCCGGGTGGCGGCGCTTGAGTTCGCGGATCGCCTCGATGGTGGCGACGCCGTCGCCGCGCGACTCCTCCTGACCGGTGCAGATGGTGAAGGTCAGGGTGTCGATGAGGATGTCGGATTCGAGGATGCCCCAGTTGCCGGTGAGGTCGGCGATGATGCGCTCGGCGATCGCGACCTTGTGCTCGACGGTGCGGGCCTGGCCCTCCTCGTCGATGGTGAGGGCCATCAGGGCGGCGCCGTGCTCCCGGGCCAGCGCGGTGACCTTGGCGAACCGGGACTCGGGGCCGTCGCCGTCCTCGTAGTTGACGGAGTTGATGACGGCCCGGCCGCCCAGCTTCTCCAGGCCGGCGCGCAGGACCTCGACCTCGGTGGAGTCGAGCACGATGGGCAGGGTGGAGGCGGTGGCGAAGCGTCCGGCGAGCTCGGCCATGTCGGCGACGCCGTCGCGGCCCACGTAGTCGACGCACAGGTCGAGCATGTGGGCGCCTTCGCGGATCTGGTCGCGGGCCATCTCCACGCAGTCGTCCCAGCGGGCGTCGAGCATCGCCGTGCGGAACTTCTTGGAGCCGTTGGCGTTGGTGCGCTCGCCGATCGCCAGGTACGCGGTGTCCTGCCGGAACGGCACCGTCTGGTACAGCGAGGCGGCGCCGGCCTCGGGGCGGGGGTCACGGGCGGGCGGGGTCACCCCGCGCACCCGCTCGACGACCTGGCGCAGGTGCTCGGGGGTGGTGCCGCAACAGCCGCCGATCAGCGAGAGGCCGTACTCGCGGACGAACGTCTCCTGGGCGTCGGCGAGTTCGGGTGCGCCGAGCGGGTAGTGGGCACCGTTCTTGCCGAGGACGGGCAGACCCGCGTTCGGCATGCAGGACAGCGGCACCCGGGAGTTGCGGGCGAGGTAGCGCAGGTGCTCGCTCATCTCGGCGGGGCCCGTGGCGCAGTTCAGCCCGATCATGTCGATGCCCAGCGGCTCCAGGGCGGTCAGCGCGGCGCCGATCTCCGAACCGAGGAGCATGGTGCCGGTGGTCTCGACGGTCACCGAGCAGATCAGCGGCAGGTGGGTGCCGGTGGCCTCCAGGGCGCGGCGCGAGCCGAGCAGGGCGGCCTTCGTCTGGAGGAGGTCCTGGGTGGTCTCGACGATGAGCGCGTCGGCGCCGCCCGCGATCAGGCCCTCGGCGTTGCGCTGGTAGTAGTCGCGCAGCAGCGGGTAGGGGGCGTGCCCCAGGGTGGGGAGCTTGGTACCGGGGCCCATGGAGCCGAGCACCCAGCGCTGCTGTCCGGTGGACGCGGTGAACTCGTCGGCGACCTCGCGGGCGATCCGGGCGCCCGACTCGGACAGTTCGAAGGTCCGCTCGGGGATGTCGTACTCGCCGAGGGCCGAGTAGTTCGAACCGAAGGTGTTGGTCTCCACGCAGTCGACGCCGACGGCGAAGTACGCCTCGTGGACCGTGCGGACGATGTCGGGCCGCGTGACGTTCAGGATTTCGTTGCAGCCCTCCAGGTCCTGGAAGTCCTCCAGGGTGGGGTCCTGGGCCTGGAGCATCGTGCCCATGGCGCCGTCGGCGACCACGACCCGGCTGGCGAGGGCCTCGCGCAGGGCGTCGACGCGGGCGCGACTTTCGAGGGACACGGTGGACTGGGTGGGCAACGAGGCCATGTAGGGCTCCCTGAGATGCGACGGCTGTCGGCTTTGCGGCTCCGCGGGGAAGGCGCACCAGCCCAGGGTAGCCGGGTCGTCGGGCGGCGCGTGGGGGCGTCCATGGGGCGGACGGGGGTACGGGCGCGCACGGTGCGGATCGGGCGCCCCCGTGCGGGTCGGAGGAGTCGCCGGTCGACGGGTCCCCGCGCCCGGTCGGGGCGGTACGGGACGGGGTGCCCGATGGGCCGTCCGGGGGCTTTCCCTCCGCCGCTCGGGTGGAGTCGGCCGTGAGCGGAGTCCGCGACCTCGGGTCCGGCGCGGATCGACGTGGATCGGTGTGGATCGGCACGGATCAGTGCAGATCGGTGCGGACGCGGGGCGCGTACGCCGTTCGGTGGCTCCCGTGGGCCCCGGAACTCCACTGGTGTCACCACGGTGTCCGAACGAGTGGAAACATACGCTGACCGCCGGAAGCCCCGAGTCGACGAAGACGGCTAGTGTTCAGCATTACCGAACGCCATGCGGTAGGCGGCGAGTGGTGGCGCAGGGATCGAGAGACACGCGAGAGATACGGAGGACGCGCTGCGATGGCGAAGAACATCCAGTCGCTCGAACGGGCCGCGGCCATGCTGCGGCTGCTCGCCGGCGGTGAGCGGCGGCTCGGCCTCTCCGACATCGCCTCCTCGCTCGACCTCGCCAAGGGCACCGCGCACGGCATCCTGCGCACCCTCCAGGCCGAGGGGTTCGTCGAGCAGGACCCCGCGTCGGGCCGCTACCAGCTCGGCGCCGAACTGCTGCGGCTCGGCACCACGTACCTCGACGTCCACGAACTGCGGGCGCGCGCGCTGGTGTGGACGGACGACCTGGCCCGGTCCAGCGGCGAGAGCGTGTACCTGGGCGTGCTCCACCAGCACGGGGTGCTGATCGTGCACCACGTGTTCCGTCCGGACGACAGCCGCCAGGTGCTGGAGGTGGGTGCGATGCAACCGCTGCACTCCACCGCGCTGGGCAAGGTGCTCGCCGGCTACGACCCGGTGGCGCACAGCGAGGCGCTGGAGGGGGACCGCAAGGCGTACACCGGCCGGACGGTCTGCGACCCGGACGGATTCGAGGCGGTACTGGCGCTGACCCGCGCACGGGGGTACGCCTCCGACGTGGAGGAGACCTGGGAGGGCGTCGCGTCCGTCGCCGCCGCGATCCACGACCGGCGCAGGATGCCGGTCGGCGCGGTGGGGATCACCGGGGCCGTGGAGCGGGTCTGCCGCGAGGACGGCGAGTTGCGGCCCGAGCTGATCGCCGCGGTCCGCGAGTGTGCGCGGTCCGTCTCCCGGGACCTGGGCGCGAGCCGCTTCTGACGGCGACGGGCCGCCGCTGACGATGACGGACCGGCGCTGACGGTGGCGGGACCGCCCGTGACGACGTCCGCCCCGGGGTTCCGCGGGCGCTGGCGCTACTGCGGGGTGCACTGACGCCTTCGCCGAGCGCCCCCGCCGCGCGCCCGGCGCCCGTAGCTGCGAAGCCACACCGCCGCGGGCCGCATCCGCACGCCCGGCCCCGCCGCCACGCTCCACCACCCCACCGCACGGAGCGCGCGGGCACCGACGGGCCGGGACCACGGCGGACGGCGGACGGCCACGGCCACGGCCGATCGATAGGCGTCCTCGATCAGTAACGATCGCGTTCCCGATGACAGAACCCTTGACTCACCGGTAACAACGGGACAAGACTCCCGTCCATCGGTCGGCATTGTCGAACACCTAACGGCAATACGCGCTAGAGTGTGGCGACACAAGCAACAAAGGAGTCGCGGGTGTCCACCTCCGACATCTTCATCGGCGAGACCATAGGAACCGCCGTTCTCATCCTGCTCGGCGGCGGCGTGTGCGCCGCCGTGACGCTGAAGCGGTCCAAGGCCCTCAACGCGGGCTGGCTGGCCATCACCTTCGGCTGGGGCTTCGCGGTCCTGACCGCGGCCTACCTCGCCGGCGGCGTCTCCGGCGCGCATCTCAACCCCGCGGTCACCCTCGGCCTCGCCGTCCAGGGCGGCACCGAGTGGGGCGACGTCCCGGCCTACCTGGCCGCACAGCTCCTCGGCGCCATGCTCGGCACCGTGCTCATGTGGCTCACGTACTACGGCCAGTTCCGGGCCCACCTGACGGACAGCGACCTCGTCGGCGAGCCCGGTACCCAGGACACCAAGGGCCCCGGCCCGGTGCTCGGCATCTTCTCCACGGCACCCGAGATCCGCAACGCGGTGCAGAACGTCACGACCGAGGTCATCGCGACGGTCGTCCTGGTCCTCGCGATCCTCACCCAGGGCCTCAACGCCGACGGCGACGGCCTCGGCGTCCTGGGCGCCCTGATCACCTCGCTGGTCGTCGTCGGCATCGGCCTGTCCCTGGGCGGTCCCACCGGGTACGCCATCAACCCGGTGCGCGACCTCGGCCCCCGGATCGTCCACGCCCTGCTACCCCTGCCCAACAAGGGCGGGTCCGACTGGAGCTACGCATGGGTCCCGGTGGTGGGCCCGCTGATTGGCGGGGCCGTCGCGGGCGGTATCTACAACATCGCCTTCACGTAGTCACCGCCGACCCCCACCAGAACCAGCGAGACTCGCAGGCCCCGGGCGACCGCCCGGGTCCCGGACCCCAGGAGCAGACCCGTGACCGACGCCACCACTCCCACCGGCCCGTTCATCGCAGCGATCGACCAGGGCACCACCTCCAGCCGCTGCATCGTCTTCGACCGGGACGGTCGGATCGTCTCCGTCGACCAGAAGGAGCACGAACAGATCTTCCCGAAGCCGGGCTGGGTGGAGCACGACGCCACCGAGATCTGGGCGAACGTGCAGGAGGTCGTCGCGGGGGCGGTCCGCAAGGCGGGCATCACCCGCGAGGACATCCTCGCCATCGGCATCACCAACCAGCGCGAGACCACGCTGCTGTGGGACCGGCACACCGGCGAGCCGGTGCACCACGCCATCGTCTGGCAGGACACCCGCACCGACGGGCTCTGCAAGGAGTTGGGCCGCAACGTCGGGCAGGACCGCTTCCGCCGGGAGACGGGGCTCCCGCTGGCGAGCTACTTCTCCGGCCCCAAGGCCCGCTGGCTGCTCGACAACGTGCCCGGTCTGGAGGCCCGGGCCGAGGCCGGGGACATCCTCTTCGGCACCATGGACTCCTGGGTGATCTGGAACCTGACGGGCGGCGTCGACGGCGGCCACCACGTCACCGACGTCACCAACGCCTCCCGCACCATGCTGATGAACCTGCACACCCTCCAGTGGGACCCGAAGATCGCCGCCTCCATCGGCGTCCCGCTGCAGATGCTTCCCGAGATCCGCTCCTCGTCCGAGGTGTACGGCGAGGTCAAGGGCGGCGCGCTCGGCGAACTGCTCGGCGGCATCCCCGTCGCCTCGGCGCTCGGCGACCAGCAGGCGGCCCTGTTCGGGCAGACCTGCTTCAGCGTCGGCGAGGCCAAGTCCACGTACGGCACCGGCACGTTCATGCTGATGAACACCGGCGACCAGCTCATCAACTCCTACTCCGGGCTGCTGACCACGGTCGGCTACCGGATCGGCGACCAGGAGCCCGTGTACGCGCTGGAGGGCTCCATCGCGGTCACCGGCTCGCTGGTCCAGTGGATGCGCGACCAGATGGGCCTGATCAACTCCGCGGCCGAGATCGAGACGCTGGCGTCCTCCGTCGAGGACAACGGCGGCGCCTACTTCGTCCCGGCGTTCTCCGGGCTGTTCGCCCCGTACTGGCGCTCCGACGCCCGCGGGGTGATCGCGGGCCTGACCCGGTACGTCACCAAGGCGCACATCGCGCGCGCCGTCCTGGAGGCCACCGCGTGGCAGACCCGGGAGATCACGGACGCGATGACCAAGGACTCCGGGGTCGAACTGACCGCGCTCAAGGTCGACGGCGGAATGACCTCCAACAACCTGCTGATGCAGACCCTGTCGGACGTCCTGGACGCGCCCGTGGTGCGCCCGATGGTCGCCGAGACGACCTGTCTCGGCGCGGCCTACGCCGCCGGCCTCGCCGTCGGCTTCTGGCCGGACACCGACGCGCTGCGCGCCAACTGGCGCCGGGCCGCCGAGTGGACCCCCCGGATGGACGCGGACAAGCGGACGCGCGAGTACAAGAACTGGCTCAAGGCCGTCGAACGGTCCATGGGCTGGATCGACGACGAAGAGAACTGACCCCCGCGGCGCCGCCGGGTCCACCGGCGGCGCCGACTTCGAGAGCTGACGAGGAGCACGACACCATGACCACCCAGCCAGGCGCCGCCTACCCCACGCTCGGGCTGCACCCCGGTGCCGGTTCGCAGCCGAGCCGCGCCGAGACCCGGGAGCAGCTGTCGCGGGCGACGTACGACCTCCTGGTCATCGGGGGCGGCATCCTCGGCATCTCCACGGCCTGGCACGCCGCCCAGTCGGGGTTGCGGGTGGCCCTGGTGGACGCCGCCGACTTCGCCGGCGCCACCTCGTCGGCCTCGTCCAAGCTGCTCCACGGCGGGCTGCGGTACCTCCAGACCGGGGCCGTGAAGCTCGTCGCGGAGAACCACTTCGAGCGGCGGGCGGTCTCCCGCGAGGTGGCGCCCCACCTGGCGAACCCGCTCACGTTCTACCTGCCGGTGTACAAGGGCGGCCCGCACGGCGCGGCGAAGCTCGGGGCGGGCGTCTTCGCGTACTCGGCGCTCTCCGCGTTCGGCGACGGCGTGGGTCACCTGCTGTCGCCCGCGCGGGCCCAGCGGGACGTGCCGGAGCTGCGCACGGAGAACCTGAAGGCGGTCGCGGTCTACGGCGACGGCCAGATGAACGACTCCCGGATGGCCCTGATGACCGTGCGCGCGGCCGTCGAGGCGGGAGCGGTGGTCCTCAACCACGCCGAGGTCACGGGGCTGCGCTTCACCCGGGGCCGGGTCACCGGTGCCGAACTGAAGGACCGCATGGACGGCACCGAGTTCGGGGTGGACGCCCGGCTGGTGCTCAACGCGACCGGGCCGTGGGTGGACCACCTGCGCCGGATGGAGGACGCCGGCTCGGCCCCGTCCATACGCCTGTCCAAGGGCGCCCACCTGGTCCTCAAGCGCACCTCGCACTGGCGGGCGGCGCTCGCCACGCCCATCGACAAGTACCGCATCACCTTCGCGCTGCCCTGGGAGGACATGCTCCTGCTGGGCACCACCGACGAGGAGTTCGAGGGCGACCCGTCGGAGGTGACGGTGACCGAGAAGGACACCGCGCAGATCCTCGACGAGGCCGCGTTCTCGGTCCGGGACCGGCAGTTGGACCGGGATCTGATCACCTACTCCTTCGCGGGGCTGCGGGTGCTGCCCGGCGGGCCCGGTGACACGTCCAAGGCCAAGCGGGAGACGGTCGTGAGCGAGGGCCGGGGCGGCATGCTGTCCGTCGCGGGCGGCAAGTGGACGACCTTCCGGCACATCGGCCGCACCATCATGAACAAGCTCGCCGCGCTGCCGGGCCGTCCGCTCGGTGAGGACATGGAGCCCATGTCCGCATTGCCGAACCGGCTGCCGCTGCCGGGCATCGCCAACCCGCAGGCCGTGGCGCACCGGCTGCTGGTCGACGGCGGCACCCCCGGTCCGCGGATGGCCGCCGACACCGCGCGGCACCTGGCCACCCACTACGGTTCGCTGGCCTTCGACATCGCCCGGCTGGCCAACGAGGACCCGCGGCTGGCCGAGCGCGTGCACCCGGACGCCCCGGAGGTCTGGGCCCAGGTGGTGTACGCCCGGGACCACGAGTGGGCCGAGACGGTCGACGACGTGCTGCGCCGCCGGACCACGCTGACCGTCCGCGGGCTGGACACCGACGAGGTGCGGGCGCGGACCCGGCAGCTGCTGGACGCCCGGCGCTGATCCCTCCCCGCCCGGACGCCCGTCGGCCGTCGGGTGGCGCCCCCGTGGGGAGCCGCCCGGCGGCCCTCGTGCGTCCGGTGCGGTGCACGCTGCTGACACGAACGGCCGTGCGACCGCCGCCACGCCGCGTACACACCCCGGCAACACGGCGCCGGGACAGTGGACGCATGAGGTTCCAGGTGCTCTCCATCGTGGGCCACGCGCCCCACCCGCTGACCGGTCGGCTCGCCTCCGCCGCGGACCGTCTCCAGGAGGTGATCGAGACCGGGGTCGCCGCCGAACGGCTCGGTTTCGACGCGTACGCGATCGGGGAACGGCACGCGGGCCCGTTCCTCTCCTCCAGTCCGACGGCCCTGCTCGGCGCGCTCGCCGCACGGACCCGTCGGATCAGGCTGCTGACCGGGGTGACGGTGGTGGCGATCCTCGACCCGGTGCGCGTCGCCGAGGACTACGCCACCTTGGACCAGCTGTCCGGGGGCCGGATCGAACTGGTCATCGGCAAGGGGGCGGAGGCCGGTCACTTCGACCTGTTCGGGCTGGACGAGGCGCGGCAGTGGGACCTCCAGAAGGAGAAGTACGAGTTGCTGCGGCGGCTCTGGCGCGAGGAGGGCGTCGACTGGGAGGGGGAGTTCCGGCCCGCGCTGAAGGGCGTCACCACCGTGCCCCGCCCGTTCGCGGGTGCCCCGCGCGTCTGGCACGGTTCGGCGACCAGCCTCAACTCCCCCGAACTGGCGGCCCAGCACGGGGACCCGCTGTTCACCGCCAACGCCGTCCAGCCGCGCGCGGCCTACGTCCGGCTCATCGACCACTACCGGGAGCGCTTCGAGGCGCACGGGCACGACCCCGCACGGGCGTACGTGGGTGCGGGGTCCGGCGGGCTCCTCATCGCGGACACCCACGAGCAGGCCGTCGCCCGGTACAAGGAGCTGTACGAGGCGCGGGTGCGGCAGAGCTTCAAGCCCCATCTGGTGGGTCGACCGGGTTACAACACCCCGTTCACGACCATCGAGGACGCCATCGCGGACGGGCCCCAGCTCATCGGCTCGCCGCAACAGATCATCGACAAGATCCTCGGCTACCACGCCGCGTACCGCCACCAGCTCCAGTCGGTCACCGTGGACGGTTTCGGGCTGTCGGCCGGCGAGCAGGTCGACACGCTCCAGCGCTTCGCCGAGGAGGTCGCGCCCGTGGTCCGCCGGGCGGCTCCGTCCACGCTCTGGAGCTGAGCGGGCCCGGGCGCCGCCGTCCGCACGGACCGCCCCCGCCCCCGCCGGTCGGGCCCGAGGATCATCGGTCGCCGGTCGGGGGTGTCACCGGGCGTTGACCGGGGCAGTGTCCGTTCACTCCCCCGTGCGAGGGGGCTGCGGCGGGTCGCCCCGATGGCCGTAAGGTTGGGGCGTACGTGAGGGCTTGTCGGAAGGAGGCGCTGGGTGATCGAGCTCGACGGGGTTCCCGAGCTGATCGACCCGGTCATGGTGGCCGCGTTCGAGGGCTGGAACGATGCCGGTGACGCCGCCTCCACCGCGGTCGCGCACCTCGACAGGGAGTGGAAGGGCGAGGTCTTCGCCGCGTTGGACGCGGAGGACTACTACGACTTCCAGGTCAACCGGCCGACGGTGTGGCTGGACGGCGGCGTGCGGAAGATCACCTGGCCGACGACGCGGCTGTCCGTGGTGCGGGTCGGCGGCGACAAGCCGCGTGACCTGGTGCTGGTCCGGGGCATCGAGCCGTCGATGCGGTGGCGGTCGTTCTGCAACGAGTTGCTCGGCTTCGCGCACGAGTTGGGCGTCGAGCTGGTGGTGATCCTCGGGGCGCTGCTCGGCGACACCCCGCACACGCGTCCGGTACCGGTCAGCGGGGTCACCTCCGATCCGGACCTGGCGCGCACCATGGACCTGGAGGAGACCAAGTACGAGGGCCCGACCGGCATCGTCGGCATCCTCCAGGAGGCGTGCACCCACGCCGGTGTGCCCGCGGTGTCGCTGTGGGCGGCCGTTCCGCACTACGTGTCGCAGCCGCCGAACCCGAAGGCGACCCTGGCCCTGCTCAACCGGCTGGAGGACCTGATCGACCTGCGCATCCCGCTCGGTGAGCTGCCGGAGGACGCACGGGCGTGGCAGCTCGGCGTGGACCAGCTCGCCGCCGAGGACAGCGAGGTCGCGGAGTACGTCCAGACCCTGGAGGAGGCCCGGGACACCGCGGAGCTCCCGGAGGCGTCCGGGGAGGCCATCGCACGGGAGTTCGAGCGCTACCTCCGGCGGCGGGACGGCGGGAACGGCCCCGCGGCCACCGCGCCGGGGCTCACCACCGACGCGGGTGAGGCGGCGTACCTGCGCGAGTCCCCGAGCGAGCGGACCCGTCCGCCCCGTCCGCAGCGGGCGGCCGACGGCGCCGAGGCGCGGGAGGGCGACGGTCCCGCGGCCGAGGCCAAGGGCCCGTCCGGGGAACGCCGCGCACCGTCCGGGGAGGAGCCCCCGGGCGCCGACCCCGAGGACGGGTCTTCGGGGGACGGACCGGAGCGGAAGACGGACTGAACCGCCGCAGCGCGGGTACGGGCCGTCGCACGGGAGGAATCCCCCGTGCGACGGCCCGTACGTCGTTCCGCCCCCGAACCGCTGCTGACCTGCACCTTCACCTGTGGCACCCGGGGGCGCCCGAGCCCTCACCGCCCGGATGTCACCGATCTGGAGAAGAATCTTCGGCAGCGGTGTCGATCCGTCGGTGTTCCGTTCGTCGTCAGGGTGTACGGCGGATCACCGCCGCTGACACACCTTGACGACAGGAGTCCCACCATGAAGTACATGCTGCTGATCCAGACCAGCTCGGCCGACGCGTCGGGCAGCTCCGCCGGCTGCGAGGTCTCGGACTGGATCGCGTACACCAAGGCGGTGGAGGACGCCGGGATCTACGTCTCGGGCGAATCCCTCGCCGACCTGGTCACCGCGACCACCGTGCGGGTCTCCGCCGAGGGCGAGCGGACCGTGACCGACGGCCCGTTCGCGGAGACGCGCGAGTTCCTGGGCGGCTTCTACGTCATCGACGTGCCGGACCTGGACGCCGCACTGGACTGGGCCGCCCGTTGTCCGGGGGCGCTCGGCGACGGCGCGGTCGTCGTGCGGCCGATCGCCGACTTCACCGGCTGAGGCTCCGGGACCCGAGGAACGGACCATGACGGACACGGGCCGCCCGCACCCCGCCGACGAGGGGGACGAGGGGAGTGCCGCCGACCGGGCGGTGGAACAGGTGTTCCGCGAGGAGCGCGGACGGCTGCTCGCCTCGCTCGTCGGCCGGTTCGGCGATCTCGACCTGGCCGAGGAGGTCGCCTCGGAGGCCGTGGAGGCGGCGCTGCGGCACTGGCCCGTGAACGGCGTGCCCGCACGACCGGGCGCCTGGCTGCTGACCACGGCCAGGCGCAAGGCCGTCGACCGGCTGCGCCGCGACCAGACGTACGCCACCCGCCTCGCCGTCCTCCAGGCCGAGGCGGACCGGGCGGCCCCCGCCCCGCCCGCCGACACCACCCGGGACCTGCCCGACGAACGACTCCAACTGTTCTTCACCTGCGCCCACCCCGCGCTGGCGGAGGACGCCCGGGGCGCCCTGGTGCTGCGCTGTCTGGCGGGGCTGACGACGCCCGAGGTCGCCCGGGCCTATCTGGTGCCCACGGCGACCATGGCCCAGCGGATCGTCCGGGCCAAGAAGAAGATCCGGGAAGCGCGCGTCCCGTTCCGCGTCCCCGGCCCCGACGAACTGCCGCGGCGCCTGCCCGGTGTGCTCCAGGTCCTCTACTCGATCTTCACCGAGGGGTACGCGGCCAGTGCGGGGCCGCGGTTGCAGCGGCTGGACCTCGCCGAGGAGGCGATCCGGCTGACGCGCCTGCTGCACCGGCTGCTGCCCACGGAACGCGAGGTCACGGGGCTGCTCGCGCTGATGCTGCTGGTCCACGCCCGGCGTGCCGCCCGGACCGGGCCGGACGGCGCCCTGGTCCTCCTGGCCGACCAGGACCGCAGCCGCTGGGACCGACCGATGATCGAGGAGGGGCTCGCCCTGGTCCCCCCGGCGCTGGCGCCGGGCCCGCCCGGACCGTACGGGGTGCAGGCGGCGATCGCCGCGCTGCACGACGAGGCCACGGACCCGGCGGACACCGACTGGCCGCAGATCGTGGCCCTGTACGACGTGCTGCTCGCGATCGCCCCGTCCCCCGTCGTCGCACTGAACCGGGCGGTGGCGGTGGCGCTGCGGGACGGTCCCGCCGCCGGTCTCGCCCTGCTCGACGCCCTCGCCGACGAACCGCGGCTGCGCGGCCACCACCCGTACGCGGCGGCACGGGCCGAGCTGCTGCACCTGCTCGGCCGGCGGGCCGAAGCCGTCGTGGCGTACCGGGCGGCGCTCGCCCTCGCCGGCACCGCGCCCGAGCGGGCCCATCTACGGCGCCGACTGGAGGCCGCCCTGGCAGCGGGCGACGCGCCCTGCTCGTGAACGGTGCCCCCGGGCCCTCCCCCGTCGTGGCGGGAGGGCCCGGGGGCACCGTGCGCTGACCGTGGTGGCGCGCTACAGGGCGACGCCCAGCAGGGCGTCCACGGTGCGGGACACCACACCGGGCGCGCCCTCGTCGCTGCCGCCCTCCGCGGCCTGGCGGGCGGCCCAGCGGTCGACCGCGGCGAGCGCGGCGGGCGCGTCCAGGTCCTGGGAAAGGGCCTGGCGGACCTCCTCGACCAGGGCCTGCGCCGAGGGGCCGTCGGGGCGCGAGACGGCGGCGCGCCAGCGCCCGAGGCGGTCCACGGCGTCCCCGAGGACGGTGTCGGTCCACTCCCAGTCGCTCCGGTAGTGGTGCGCCAGCAGGGCCAGCCGGATCGCGGCCGGGTCGACGCCCTCGCGGCGCAGGGTGGACACGAAGACCAGGTTGCCCTTGGACTTCGACATCTTCTCGCCGTGCAGGCCGACCATCCCGGCGTGCACGTACGCCCGGGCGAAGGGGTGCTCGCCGGTCAGCGCCTGGGCGTGGGAGGCGCCCATCTCGTGGTGCGGGAAGGCGAGGTCGGAGCCGCCGCCCTGGATGTCGAAGCCCATGCCGAGGTGGTCCAGGGCGATGGCCACGCACTCGATGTGCCAGCCGGGCCGTCCGGGGCCGAGGGAACCGCCGTCCCAGTGGGGCTCGCCGTCGCGGGCCGCCATCCAGAGCATGGGGTCGAGCGGGTTCTTCTTGCCGGGACGGTCGGGGTCGCCGCCGCGTTCGGCGGACAGCAGCCGCATCGCGGCCGCATCGAGGCGGGACACCTCGCCGAAGTGCGGATCGGACTCGACCGAGAAGTAGACGTCGCCCTCCAGCTCGTAGGCGGCGCCCGCGTCCCTGAGGCGTTCGACCAGGGGGACGATCCCCGGTATGGCTTCGACGGCCCCTATGAAGTGGCGCGGCGGGAGCATCCGCAGGGCGGTCATGTCCTCGCGGAAGAGGTCGGTCTCGCGGTGGGCGAGCCCTGCCCAGTCGACGCCGTCGCGTTCCGCCCGTTCCAGGAGCGGATCGTCGATGTCGGTGACGTTTTGCACGTAGTGGACCTGGCGCTTGGTGTCGAGCCACACGCGCTGAACGAGGTCGAACGCGTTGTAGGTCGCCGCGTGACCCAGATGGGTCGCGTCGTACGGCGTGATGCCGCAGACGTAGATACGGGCGACGGGACCGGGGGCGAGATCGACGAGGCCGCCGGTCGCGGTGTCGTGAATCCGAAGGTCGCGGCCCCGTCCGGGCAGGGCGGGGACCTCAGAAGCGGGCCAGGCATGCATGACATGAGCGTAACCGGACGGTGCGTCCGCTACACCGGTGGCCAGGGGTTTAAACCGGTGGCCACGGAATCGCGGGCCACTGCCCGCCGGGCCGCGGGTGGACGCCGGAGGCCAGCAACGCGGCCACCCGGGCCCGCGTGGCGTCGATCTCCGGCCCGGTGATCAGTTCCGCGAGCCGTGTGGCCAGGGGCTCTTCGGGCTCCAGGGCGGCGCGCAGCGCGGTGAGGGCGGCCAGCGCCCCGGTGGTCAGCGGCTCGCCCGCCCAGCCCCACAGGAGGGTGCGCAACTTGTCGTCCGTGTGGAAGGTCACGCCGTGGTCGATGCCGTAGAGCCGGCCGTCGGCGGTCGGCAGCAGATGGCCCCCCTTGCGGTCGGCGTTGTTGATGACGGCGTCGAGCACCGCGAGGCGGCGCAGCCGGTCGTCGTCGGCGTGCACCAGCAGGGCGGTCCGCCCCTCACCGACCTCGGCGAAGCCCACGGCCTTCCAGCCCGGCCCGGGCTCGCGCGCGTCCAGGAGGGCGAGCAGACCGTCGCCGGACGCCTCGGGGTCGCTGTCGATCCACAGTTGGCACATGCCCTCGCCGTGCGGTCCGTCCCGGAGCACGGTCGGGGGCACCAGGTCCCGGCCGAGGACCTCGGCGACCTCGTAGGCGGCGACCTCACGCCGGGCGAGGTCGCCGTCGGGGAAGTCCCACAGCGGGCGTTCACCGGCGACGGGCTTGTAGACGCAGGCGGCGCGCTCGCCCTCGTGCTCCACCGTGCAGTACAGGGCCGTGTTGGACGCCTCCCGGATCCGGCCGCGGATCGTCAGCTCACCGTGGGCGAGCAGTTCGGTGACGGTCACGCCCCGCGGCGGTATCCGTTCTGGCGCGGGCATACGTGTCCCTCCGGGTCGAGCGGCAGACTGCACAGCGGGCAGGGCGGGCGACCCGCGTTGACGACGTCCAGGGCCCGCTTGGCGAAGGCCCGGGCCTGCACTCCGGAGAGACGGACGCGCAACATCGGCGGGCCGTTCTCCTCGTCCTGGAGGAGCCGTTCCTCGGCCTCGGCGAGGTCCTCCTCGGAGTCCGCGTCGAGTTCGACGAGGGCCTGCGCCTCGACGACCATCCGCTGCTCGTCGCCGTCCCAGGCGAGCGCCATGGTGCCGACCCGGAACTCCTCCTCGACCGGGGTGTCGAGGGGCGCGGTGTCGGAGATCTCGGTGGACGCCACGGCCGGCACGGCCGCGCTGCCCCCGCTACGCCGGACGACCTCGTCCAGCAGCTCGTCCATGCGCTCCGCGAGGGCGGCGACTTGGGTCTTCTCCAGGGCGACGCTCGTGACCCGGGAGCCGGACGATGCCTGGAGGAAGAAGGTACGGCGCCCTGGCAGACCGACCGTACCGGCCACGAAACGCTCCGGCGGGTCGTAGAGGAACACCTGACGGGACACGTCCTGTCTCCCTTGGAATCGACGGGTCGATCACAGGATCGCCCGGGGGTTGCTGCTGTTACTCCGACCGCTTCACCCTACTGCGGTCCACGATCACGGCGCGCCCGCGCCTCCACCCACCGTCGCGGTCCCGTCGGCCCCGCCGGTGTCCGCGGCCGGGTCCTCGGCGCCCTCGGCGTGCTCGCGGGGGACGAGCGAGGCGAAGTCCCCGGTGTCCCCGAGCCGGACCAGGAAGGGACGCACGGGCGTGTAGCGGATGACGGTCACCGAGCAGGGTTCCACGGACACCCGTTGGAAGAGGTCCAGATGCAGACCGAGGGCGTCGGCGACCAGCGCCTTGATGATGTCGCCGTGCGAACACACCAGGTAGGTGGCGTCAGCGCCGTGCTCGTCGGCGACCCGGACGTTCCACTCGCGGACGGCTTCGGCGGCCCGGGTGGCCATGGCACGCATCGATTCGCCGCCGGGGAACTCGACGGCGGAGGGGTGTTGCTGGACGGCCGCCATGAGGGGTTCTCCGCCCAGCTCGGAGAGTTTGCGGCCGGTCCACTCGCCGTAGTGGGCCTCGCCGACGCGTTCGTCGGTGTGCAGGGTGAGTCCGGGCCGGGCGGCGAGCAGGGGCGCGACGGTCTGCCGGCAGCGTTCGAGGGGGCTGCTGACGACCGTGGCGAGCGGGACGCCGTCGAGACGGCCGGGGAGGGTGGCGGCCTGGGCGGTGCCGCGGTCGTCGAGGTTCACACCGGGGGTCCAGCCCGCGAGCAGGCCCGCGGTGTTGGCGGTGGAGCGTCCGTGTCGGACGAGGATCAGCGTGGGCATGCCGACAGCCTAGGACGACGGGGGTGTGCCCCCGGGGCCGGAGGGGAACAGGTGGTGCGTGATCGTGGACTGCGCCATCTACCGGGACGGACGCCGCGTCGACGGGCCCGTCGACCTGCCCGATGCGCTCGCGCGGGCCCGCGCGGGGGCGGACGCCTTCGTCTGGATGGGGCTGCACGAACCGACGGAAGAGGAGTTCGCACACGTCAGGGAGGAGTTCGGGCTGCACCCCCTGGCGGTGGAGGACGCCCTGAAGGCCCACCAACGGCCCAAGCTGGAGGTGTACGACGACTCGCTCTTCGTGGTGCTGAAACCGGTGGTGTACGAGCCGGAGGGCGACACGGTGTCCTCCGGCGAGGTCATGGTGTTCCTCGGCGACTCGTTCCTGGTGACGGTCCGGCACGGCGAGGGGGCGCCGCTCGGAGAGGTGCGGCGCCGGCTGGAGGGGGAGCCCGCCCTGCTGCGCAAGGGCCCCACGGCGGTGCTGTACGCGATCGCGGACGCGGTGGTCGACCACTACTTGGAGGTGGCCACGGAACTCCAGACGGACCTGGAGGAGTTGGAGGCCGAGGTCTTCTCGCCGGAGGGCGGCCGGTCACGGCACACGGCGATGCGGATCTACACCTTCAAGCGGCAGATCCTGGAGTTCCGGCGGGCGACGGTGCCCCTGTCGGTTCCGCTGGGGCGGCTGGCGGGGACGGGACCGTTCGCGGTGGCGGTGCCGTTCGTGAAGGAGTCCGCGCAGCCCTTCTTCCGTGACGTCAACGACCATCTGATGCGGGTGAACGAGTCCGTGGAGGGCCTGGACCGACTGGTGTCGGACATCCTGTCGGCGCACCTGGCACAGATGAGCGTGCGGCAGAACGACGACATGCGGAAGATCTCGGCGTGGGCGGCGATGGCGGCGGTCCCGACGATGATCGCCGGGATCTACGGCATGAACTTCGACCACATGCCGGAGTTGCACTGGGTGTGGTCGTACCCGGCGGTGATCGGGCTGATGGTGGCGCTGGAGGTGGCGCTGTACCGGACGTTCAAACGGCGCGGCTGGCTGTGAGGGGCCGACCGCGCGGGGGGGGCGGCGCCGGGCTGCTGAGCTACTGAGCTACTGAGCTACTGAGGGTCAGGCGAACTCGGCGGCGGAGGTGGCCGGTCCGCCGAGCGCGTTGCGGCGTTCGGGCATCGCCAGCGAGACCATCCGTCGCCAACCGTGGGCCCGCTCGTACGCGTACACGGCGTGGATGCCGGCCGCGAGGACCGCCGCCTTGGCCCGGGACCAGCCCAGGATGCGGCCCATGTGGGCCATCACGGCGAGGCTGACGTCCCGGTAGACCCGGATCTCGGCGTGCGCGCACTCGCGGAGCGTGCGTTGGATGGCCCGGCCGTGCCCCGCGTAAGCGAACCGCAGCAGTTCCTCGTGACAGTACGCGAGGTGGTTGTCCTCGTCGTGGGAGATCATCTTCACCGCCCGGCCGATGTCGGGATGGTCGCCGAAGAGGCGTCGCAGCAGTTCCATCTGCTCGGAGGCGCGCTGTTCGGTGACGCGGCTGTGGGCCAGGTAGGTGACGAGGTCCTGGACGGTCAGGGGCTCGTCCCGGTGGAGCTTGTCGTGGGCGAGGCCGATGCCCCGGCGCTCCAGCAGCATGGTGTAGTCGGTGTCCCCCGGCACCTCCACGGGGGTGAGGCCGCGCTTCTTGATCAGCGCGTTGAAGATGCGGCCGTGCTTGTCCTCGTCGGCACCGTGCCGGACCACCTTGGGGGCCAGGTCCCGTTCGACGGCGGGGACGAGGGCCGCGATCCGGGCGTTCTCCCACCCGCCCTGGGACTCGCCGCTGGCCGCGATGGAGCAGAACAGGCGGAACGACTCGTCGTTGTCGAGGATCTCCTCGAACAGGCTCTTGGCCGAGAGCATGACTGCCACCTCCGTGCAGGGGTCCGCGCAGAACGAGTCAAGTGCGGGAGGCGCCCGACGGCAACAGGTGTGGGCGTCGGCTCGGCCGAACGAAGGACGCGCACCGCACGGTCCGGTGCGTAACCGTGCGGGCGGTCCCGCGTTGTGCTGGGTGACGGCCGTGGCGGGGAAGACCCCCGAGCCCCCACCACGGCCGCGGGCCCCCTGTTCGGGAACCACCCCCGGCGTGGATGCGCCGGGGGGGGGCGGTGCGCCGTCGGGGCCGCCACCGTCGGACGGCGACCGGGTCGGGTCAGGCCAGTCCCGCGCGTTCCAGGGCCTCGGTGCCGGCGCGCAGGGCGGCGAGGCGCTCGTCGAGGGTGAACCCGGCGGGGGCCAGGGTGAGTGTGGTGACCCCGGCGGCGGCGTAC
The DNA here is from genome assembly GCF_042871255.1 of Streptomyces sp. NPDC005955. Taxonomy (NCBI): domain Bacteria; kingdom Bacillati; phylum Actinomycetota; class Actinomycetes; order Kitasatosporales; family Streptomycetaceae; genus Streptomyces; species Streptomyces sp. NPDC005955. Next base: position 106,169 of record NZ_JBIAIF010000013.1, read on the forward strand.
GCCTTCATCCGGTCGGCGATGCGGTCGACGGAACCGAGCAGCGTGGTGGAGTCGATCAACTCGTGCGGAACGGCGGCGGCGGCCCCGGCCTTGTCGCCGGACAGGTAGCGGTCCTGGATCTCGGCGGCCTCCCGTTCGTACCCCATGCGCCCGGCCAACTGGTTGTAGAAGTTCTGCTGACGGCTGCCCATGCCGCCGACGTAGAGCGCGGTGTAGGGGCGGAAGGTGTCGGCGAGCGCGGTGACGTCCCGGTCCGCACCGACCGCCAGCGGCAGCGTGGGGCACACGTCGAAGCCGTCCAGGGTCAGACCGGCCTTCTCGCGGCCGGCGCGCAGATGACGGACCGCGGTCTCCTCCAGGTGGTCGGCGGAGGGGAAGATCAGCAGGGCGCCGTCGGCGATCTCCCCGGTCTGCTCCAGGTTCTTCGGGCCGATCGCGGCGATGTACAGCGGGATGTGGGCGCGCTGCGGGTGCACGGTCAGCTTGAGCGGCTTCCCGGGCCCGTCGGGCAGCGGGAGCGTCCAGTGCTGCCCCTCGTAGGAGAGGCGTTCGCGGGTCATGGCCCGGCGGACGATCTCGACGTACTCGCGGGTGCGGGCGAGCGGCTTGTCGAACTTCACGCCGTACCAGCCCTCGGAGACCTGCGGGCCCGACACCCCGAGGCCGAGGCGGAACCGGCCGCCGGACAGCGAGTCCAGGGTGGCGGCGGTCATCGCGGTCATCGCGGGCTGTCGGGCCGGGATCTGGAGGATCGCGGAGCCGACGTCGATCCGTTCGGTGTGGGCGGCGACCCAGGCCAGCACGGTCGGGGCGTCCGAGCCGTACGCCTCGGCGGCCCAGCACACCGCGTAGCCGAGCCGGTCCGCCTCCTTGGCCACCGCGAGGTTGTCGCCGTCCATCCCCGCGCCCCAGTAGCCGAGATTGATCCCGAGTTGCATGACCGATGCCCCTTACTGGTCAGTAACGTTGCCTGTGCGGCGAACCCTAGCGCGCGGCGGGCGATCCGTCAGGGGACGGGAAGGGGGGCGGCGGCCGGACCCCGCACGGCAGGTCGTCCGCGACGGGTCGTCGTGTCGGTTCGGCACCGGTTGTCGTCAGTTATCCACAGGCTTCCGCACCCGTGGACATCTGGCCAGTAATGTCGACGCCCATGGAGCAGAGGTATCTCGGCCGTACCGGCCTGCGCGTGTCCCGCATCGGGCTCGGCACCCTGACCTGGGGCCGTGACACCGACGAGAGCGACGCCGCCGACCTGATGAAGACCTTCTGGGAGGCGGGCGGCACCCTCGTCGACACCGCCGACGTGTACGGCGGCGGGGAGGCCGAGTACCTGCTCGGGCAGTTGATAGAACGCCTCGTGCCCCGTCGGGACCTGGTGATCGCGACGAAGGCCGGCAGCGTCCCCGATCCCGAACGTCGGTTCGACGGCTCGCGGGGGCACCTGCTGAGCGCCCTCGACGCCTCGCTGGCCCGACTCGGCACGGACCACGTCGACCTGTGGCAACTCCACGCCTTCGATCCGACGACCCCGTTGGAGGAGACCCTCCAGGCCGTGGACATCGCGGTGAGCAGCGGGCGCGCCCGGTACGCGGGGGTGTCCAACTACTGCGGTTGGCAGCTGGCGAAGGCGGCCACCTGGCAACTGGCCGCCCCGGGCACCCGCGCCCGGCTGGCCAGTACGCAGATGGAGTACTCCCTGCTCCAGCGCGGAGTGGAACGCGAGGTGCTGCCGGCGGCGGTGGACCTGGGGGTGGGGCTGCTCCCCTCCTCCCCGCTCGGGCGCGGGGTGCTCACCGGCAAGTACCGGCACAGCACCCCGCCGAACTCGCGCGGCGCCTCCGAGCACCTGTCCCTGTTCGTGGAGCCGTACCTGGACGAGGAGGCGGGACGGATCGTCGACGCCCTGACGACCGCGGCGGACGGCCTGGCCGTCACGCCCCTCCAGGTGGCCCTGGCCTGGGTGCGGGACCGGCCCGGGGTGACCGCGCCGATCATCGGTCCGCGCAACGCGCAGCAGCTCGCGGCCGCGTTGTCAGTGGAAACGCTTAATCTTCCTGACGAGATCTGCCGGGCCCTCGACGACGTGTCGGCGCCCGTCCACCGCTATCCCGACCAGGACTGGAGCACGTTGTGAGCACGCACCCCCAAGCCGGGGCGCCCAGCGCGGAGACCGGAGCCGGGGAGCCGGCGGACGCTCCCGCGGGTGCGGACGCCCGGCCGGAGGCGGCCCAGGACGGCGACGGCTCCGGGCCCGGAGCGACGCCCCCCGACCCGGGCACGGACGACCCGGGCGAGAACGACACCGGTACGGATGACGCCCGCACGGACGGCAGTGGTACGGACGGCACCGGCGTGGACGGCGGCGAAGCTGACGCGGAGGAAGGCGTATCCGAGCGCGGCGACACCAGCGACACCGGCGGCGCCGCGGAATCGGCCGGGAGCGCCGACGGGGCCCAGGGCCCCACGGAGGCCGAAGCCGAGCTCGCCGCGCAGCGCGAGGTGCGGGAGCGCATCGAGCGGCGCAAGGCCGAACGGGAAGCGCCCATCGACAGCGGCGCCAAGCTGAGCGGCACCGCGGCCGAACTGCTCGCCGCCGTCCGCGCGGTGGAGAGCGGCGAACGGCCCGCCCGGACGTTCGCGGAGCCGACGGAGGCCCCCCGCGGCCCCGCCCCGGCCGCCGCCCCCGCGCCCCGCCCCGTCACGGCCTCGGTGCCGGCACCCGACCCGGGTCCCGCGCCCTCGACGGTGAGCGCCGTGCGGACGGTGCTCACCGAGGGCGGCGCTCCCGAGTCCCTGGCCCCCCAGGTGTGCACGGCGCTCGGCGAGGACGCGGGGTCCGTACTGCGCGCCGACCCGTGGCAGCTGCTCCAGGTCGCGGGCGTACGGCCCGAGCAGGCCGACGGTTTCGCCCGGGCGCTGCTGGGCCCGGACTGCCGCCCGGACGACGAGCGGCGCGGTCGCGCCGTCACGGTGTGGCTGCTGGGCCAGGCGGCCCTCGCCGGGCACACCGCGCTGGACGCGCCCGCGCTGAGCGCGGCGCTGGCCCAGCGGTCGGTACCGGCCGCGGACGAGGCGCTGCGCAGCGCCGTCGCCGAGGGCGAGGTGCTGGTGTTCCAGGACGCCCTGGACGAGGCCCCCCTGGCCGGCGGGGCACCGACCCCAGTGGCCGACGGGACTTGGGAGGAGGAGACCCCGGGCGAGGAGGCTCCGGGCGCGGAGGCGGAGCCTCCGGTACGGGTGCTGATCGGCCTTGAGCGCTTCGCACTGGCCGAGGAGAGCCTGGCGGACGGCCTCTCCCGGTTGGTGAACGCCCCGGCCGGGGAGAGCGACGGGCCGGACGGGACCGGGGGCGGCGGGGCGAGCGGTTCGGCCGCCGAGCTGATCCGCGCCTCGGCGACGCACGCCCTGGTGCTGCACACCGGCGGCGAGGCGGCCCGCGCCGAGCCCGCCGCCCTGGTCGTCGGCGCCCTCGCCCGGGGGCAGCGGGTGGTGGCGGCCTCGCACACGGCCGACGGCCGGGACCGGTTCGCGAAGCTCCTGACGGCGGCGGACCCGACCGTCCCGGTGCCGGCGGCCGCGGTCGTGACGGTCGCGGGGTTGCTGGCCGGGACGGAGGGGCCGGGCCGCGACGCCGAGGGCGCGCTCGCCGTCGACCTCCTGGTGGTGCTGGACGCCCCGCAGCTCGACGTGGAGGGCGCGGCGATGCTGGTGGAGTCGCTGGCGGACGGCGCGCGACTCGTCCTGAGCGGTGACCCCGCGCTGCTGTGGTCGGCCGGTCCCGGCCGGGTGTTCGCCGATCTGCTGGCGGCCCGGGTGTGCCCGCAGATCGCGTCCCGGACTCCGGATCCGGGTCCGATCGGGGAGCTCACCAGCAGTGTCGCCTTCGGTGAGCTGCCCCAGGTGGAGGCCCCGGGCAAGGAGGTCGTGATCGTCCCCGTGCGGGACGCGGGCGAGGCCGTGCACCGCACCGTGCAGCTGGTGGCCGACTCGCTGCCCAGGGCCCTGGGCGTCCCGCCCGAGGGCACCCAGGTGATCACCCCGGGTCACGGCGGGGCGGCGGGCACCCGCGCTCTGAACTCCGCGTTGAAGGAACGCCTCAATCCCGGGCCCGGCAGGTTCGGCGGCTTCGACCCGGGTGACCGGATCGTGTGGTCACCGGCGCCCGGGCGGTCGGCGCCGGGGCGGGTCGTGGGCGCCGATGCCGAGGGACTGCGCCTGGAGTGTGACGGTGCCCCCGTCCTGGTCCCCCGGGAGCAGGTCGAACGAACGGTGCGGCACGGCTGGGCGATGACCGCGCACCAGGCGGTGGGGCGGCGCTGGCCGGCCGCCGTCGTGGTGTTGCCCGGGGACGCCGCGCAGGCGTTGAGCCGGTCCTGGGTGTACACGGCGTTCGGGCGCGGGGAGCAGCACCTGTCCGTGGTGCACGGGGTGGAACAGGCGCTGCCGCAGGCGGTCGCGGAGGGCGCGCCGAAGCCCCGCACCACCAGGTTGCCGGTGCTCCTGCGCGGGCAGGCCCCGACCACCGCCGGTTAGCGGACGGCGGCCGGGGCCCGCTGGGCCCCGGCCGCCGGGTCAGCGTCTGCGTGCGTCGCCCCGTGCCCGGCCGGGTGGCCCGTCGGGGTCGGTGTCCAGGTCCTCGTCGGAGTCGACGTCGAGGGCGGACCGGGCGTCGGAGCCGTCCCCGTCGGGGTCCTCGTGGCCCTCGCCGTCCTGGTCGTCGTCCACGTCCTCCCCCTCCTCGCCGTCGTCGTCGTCAACGTCCCCGTCACCATCGTCGTCGTATTCCTCGTCGAAGACGGCGCTGACGTCGAAGCGGCACACCACCCGCTGCGGATCCGCCTGGTCGAACGGGCCCTCCAGCCACTCCCCCGGGTCGGCGGGGTCGTCGGCGGCGGTCACCCAGAGGGTGGAGTCCCCCTCCTCCAAGCCGAACTCCTTGTGCCGGGAGGCGATCTCGTCGGGTTCGAACTCGCCGAAGAGGACCCCGAGCGCACCGTGCACCGTGCTGCCCGCCGAGTCGGTGAGCGGTGCACCGTCCGCTTCGGCGGCCTCCACCCGCTGGGCCTGGGCCATCAGGCGCTGCGGTTCCACCACCACGTAGTCGCGGCGGATCAGCACGCTGAGCGCGTTGGGGTCCTCGGGCCCCGTGTACGGCGGAAGGGCGTCCTCGGAACCGGGGATCTCGAAGGGGGTGACCTCGTCGTAGCGGTCGTAGAGCAGCTCGTCGTACTCCTCGGCGGCCACCGCCAACTCGTTGAACGCCTCGTAGACGGCCGGGTCGTCCTCACCCGACCTGCTCTCGACCGCCGCAAGGTGACGGTCCAGAGCGGCCTTCACCGCCTCGGCGGCGGCGCGTACCTCGGCAACCGTGGGCTGCGCAGCATCAGACATAGTGCAGACGCTATCCGTACCCGGCCCGTGCCCGCACAATAGATGGCGATGCCGGAATACGAATTTGTCGACGTGTACGTGCCGCGCGGGGTGACTCGCAAGGACACCACCCGCCTGCTGACCGACCACGCAGAGTACGGACACTGGGAGTTGGAGCGTTTGCGACTGAACCCCGACGGGAGTCGACGGGTACGACTTCGTCGACGGATCATCCGCCAGTTGCGCGCCACCTGGTGACGCACCACGACCCGCACGGAGGGGGTCCGGCCCGGGCCGGACCCCCTCCGCGGTGACGGACAGTCGCACGACCGGGTGATTCGCCACCGCCTCGACACGGCCACCCGCTGGCCCCTGCGCTCGACGGAATCGGCCGTCTGTGATCTACGCGACAGCCTCCGCCGAGGGGGACCCGCCCGGCCCGGTCCGCCCGGAACTCCCGGCGGACGGGGCGGAACGGGAACGACACCGGCCCCGGAGTGCGTGGCTCGCACTCCGGGGCCGGTACCTCAGCCTCAGGGCCTCAGGGAAGGCGTGGCGTCAGCCGTTGATGCAGGTGTTGCCGAAGGCGGGGTTCAGCAGACCGATCACGTTCACGGTGTTGCCGCAGACGTTCACCGGAACGTGGACGGGCACCTGGACGACGTTGCCGGACAGCACGCCCGGGGAACCCACGGCGGCGCCCTGGGCACCGGCGTCGGCAGAGGCGAGGCCCGCACCCGCGAGCATCAGGCCACCAGCGGCAGCCGCGACGGCGACGACCTTCTTGATCATTGTTCCTCCTCGTTGGGCAGTACGGCCCCGACCTCGGGCCGCATGACCAGTAACGAGGGGGAAGCAATGGAGCTACGAGCGTATCTTCGCATTCACCCTATTCAGTCACTTTCGTACGAACTACCGATTCGGTCACCCGCTGGGGCCGCCGCTCAGGACGCGTCGATGAACCGGTCCAGCACCCGTACGCCGAACTGGAGGCCGTCCACCGGCACCCGCTCGTCCACGCCGTGGAACATGCCCGCGAAGTCCAGCTCCGGCGGCAGCTTCAGCGGGGCGAAGCCGAAGCAGCGGATGCCCAGGTCGTCGAAGGACTTGGCGTCGGTGCCACCGGACAGCATGTAGGGGACGGCCCGGGCGATGGGGTCCTCGGCGCTGAGGGCCGTCTGCATGGCGTCCACCAGGTCACCGTCGAAGCTGGTCTCCAGCGCCTTGTCGCCGTGCACGTCCTCCCGCTTGACGCGCGGGCCGAGGATGCGGTCGAGGTCGGCGAGGAACTCCTCCTCGTAGCCGGGCAGGAACCGGCCGTCGACGTGCGCGGTCGCCTCGCCCGGGATGACGTTGACCTTGTAGCCGGCACCGAGCATGGTCGGGGCCGCGGAGTTGCGCAGGGTCGCGCCCACCATCTTGGCGATGCCGCCCAGCTTGGCGAGCGTGGCGTCCATGTCCTCCGGGTCGAGCGGGGTGCCGAGCGCGTCGGAGAGCTCGTCGAGGAACGAGCGCACGGTCTTGGTGACCCGCACCGGCCACTGGTGACGGCCGAGCCGCCCGACGGCCTCGCACAGTTCCGTGATGGCGTTGTCGTGGTTGGTCATCGACCCGTGACCCGCCGTGCCCTCGACGGTGAGCCGCATCCAGTGCATGCCCTTCTGGGCGGTCTCCACCAGGTAGAGCCGCAACTTCTCGTTGACCGTGAAGGAGAACCCGCCGACCTCGCCGATGGCCTCGGTGACCCCCTCGAAGAGGTCCGGGTGCTTGTCGACGAGGTACCGGGCGCCGTACGCCCCGCCGGCCTCCTCGTCGGCGAGGAAGGCCAGCACGATGTCCCTCGGGGGCTTGCGCCCGCTGCGCAGCCGGTCACGGACGACCGCGAGGGTCATCGCGTCCATGTCCTTCATGTCGACGGCGCCCCGCCCCCACACGCAACCGTCCGCGATCTCGCCGGAGAACGGGTCGTGCGTCCAGTCGGCGGCGTTCGCGGGCACCACGTCGGTGTGTCCGTGGATGAGCAGCGCCGGGCGGGACGGGTCCTCGCCCTCGATACGGGCGACCGTGGAGGCGCGGCCGGGGTGGGACTCGATGACCCGGGGCTCCAGTCCGACCTCGGCGAGCTTCTCGGCCACGTACTCGGCGGCCTTGCGCTCCCCGGGACCCGAGTGGTCGCCGTAGTTGCTCGTGTCGATCCGGATGAGGTCGCGACAGAGGTCGACGACCTCATCCTCCCCGGTCACACCCCGAGGTCCGGCGGCCCTGTTCGACTCGCTCACGGCGGTTCCTCCCACTGTCGCTGCCTGCTGTTCCTCTCCCCATACTCTCCCTCCTCCCCGCCGCCTCCAAGGGTGGACCCCGCCCGACATGCGCCGTTCACGCAGCCGGGACCGGGCGCGGGCGGGGGGTACGCGCGGGGCGCGGGGAGCAGGGCAGGTGGGCGTGATCAGGGGGCGGAATCTTTGCTATGGTTTCCCACGTCGCCGCGGGAAACCGCGACAGACCACCGGTCCGGGTGGCGGAATGGCAGACGCGCTAGCTTGAGGTGCTAGTGCCCTTTATCGGGCGTGGGGGTTCAAGTCCCCCCTCGGACACCAGTACTACGGGACACGCTCCAGCGCTTGCGCTGGGGCTTTTCTCGTTGTGTGCCCGATCGGCCACTGCCCCGTACCGGGGACCGGCCGGTTCACGGGGCGCCGTGGAGTTCGGTGACGGTCTCGGCGGTGTCGAAGCCGAGCACCGGGTCGGGGTGCCCGGAGAGCAGGCTCGCGTAGAGCGGCCGGTAGTGGGCGACCTTCCTGGGGGTGCGGCCGTCGTTGCCGTGGGTGGCGAGGAGTTCCGTGTCCCGGGCGGCGAACCCGGTCATGGAGGTGTGGTCCATCCAGACCTCCACGCCGGACCGGTCGAAGGCGAGGACGGTCTCCTTGCTGCTGGAGCCGGTCAGCCAACTGCTGCGCAGCCGGGCCGTACCCACCGCGCCCCGGGAGCGGTAGGCGAACGTGGCCCAGGCGCTCGCGCCCCCGTCGAGTCGTCGGTCGCCCGAGACGGGTTCGGTGAGGTCGACGAAGCGCGAGAGCATGCTCAGCTGGTTGACGCCGGAGTCCGTCCAACTGGAGGTGTAGGAGGCGAAGGCCCGCCCGCCCCGCAGGACGTAGGGGTCGTGGAACGCCGAGGTGACTGCGGTGACGGGCCCCCACTCGGGGTGCTCGGCGAGTTGCTGCGCGGCCCAGTCCACCTCGGGGGAGAACGCGAAGTGGTGTGCGGTGAAGAGGCGGCCGCGCACGTCCACCGACCCGCCCAGGGACCGCAGTCGGATCAAGGAGGCGAGGTCGCCGACGAGGGGTTTCTCCACCAGGACGCGGGCCGACGACAAGGTGAGGGCCTCGACGGCGAGCTCGGCGTGGGTGTCCGTGGGGGTGGCGATCACGATCAGGTCGGACCGGTGCCCGGCCAGCGCCTCTGCGAGGCTGCCGTAGTGCGGCGGTGTGACTCCCCGGAACGCGGGCGGTGCTGCGACGTGCGGGTCCACCACGAACTCCAGGGACACCCCGGGCCGCTCGGCGAGGACGGTCAGATGGGTCTCGGCGATGATCCCGACCCCGACGAGACCGATCCGTACGAGGTCACTCATGCGTGCCGCCCTGTGTGTGCCGTCTTGTCGTCCTCGTCATCGGAGGCCCGTGACCTCGGCCCAGCGCCTCAGCGCCGGCCCGGGGCCGTCGACCCAGTCGACCTCCGGATGGTACTCGGCCGCCGCGTCGGGGCCGTCGATCCACGACGTCACGATGGGCACCCAGTAGGTGTTGCCCCCGGAGGTACGGGTGCGTTCGTCGAGGTGGGAGCGAGTGCGCCGGGCACCGTCGTGGTCACCGGCAAGGGCGTGGAGGAGGATCTCGGCCACGTCCGCCAGGTTGTGGCCGCCCCGGTAGCCGATCCCGTCCGCCAGTCGCCTGGTGTCGGCGACCGCGTTCCGGGCCGTGGCGGGGTCGTCGGCCAGCGCGGCGGCGACGGCCTCTGCGGAGCGGACCTTGACGAGCTCGACGGGGTTGGAGACGACGTCCAGCAGTTCCCGGGCCCGGTTCGCCGCTTCGGACACGGTCGCCGTTTCCCCGGACCAGCACGCCGTCTGGGCCACGTTGGCCAGCGCCTTCGCCTCGGCCGAGGCAAGTCCCTCCTCGCGTGCCAGTGCGATCGCCTCGGTGTAGACCCCGGTGGCTTCGTCGAATCGGGCGTTGACGCGCCACACGTGCCCGATCAGCCGCAGCCGTTCGCCCTCGTCCGCCGCGTCACGTCCGTGCTGGCCCCGAAGGGTTTCCAGGGCGGCGGCGAAGCGTCCGTTGAGGTAGGCGTGGTCGCAGAGCCAGTAGCGGGCCGCTGCGTCGAACTCGCCCTCCACCAAGCCCCGGTAGAGGTCCGCCGCACTGGTGTAGTCGCCCGTGTTGCGCAGGGCGTGGGCGCGGTGGAGACGTACCAACTGCGCCGTGAGCCCGCTCGGCGCCAGCCCCTCTTCGGCGCCGTTCAGGACCGCTACTGCTTCCGGGGCGCGGCCACTGCGGCGGAGCTTGACCCCCCGGATCGCGGTGCGGACGGCCCGGTACTCGGGGCTGCCTGCGGCCCCGTCGGTGAGCCCGGCGTCGAGGTGGGTCCACTGGCCGGCCTCCACCAGCCGTTGCGCGGCCCACACCATCCAATCGTCGAAGACTCCGTGGGCCCCCGACAGCTTCAGTCCGGATTCGAGGGCTTGCGCCGTCGCGACGCGCCCGGCCCCGTCCCCCAACGGCTCGCCGAGACGCCGGAGCAGCCGGGCGGCGACCCGGCTGCGGTCGTGGTCCGACCAGCCGTCCGGAAGCGCCCGGTCGGCCTCGCTGACGGCGAGCCGCAGCGCCAGGTGCAGGGCGTACGGCATGGCGTAGGCGTCGTCGTGGGTCAGGAACGGGCGACGCAGGAAACGGGCCACGCAGCCGTCCGGGAGCGCGGGTTGGCCCGCCCGGAGCATGTCGGCGTCCACCCGGTCGATGAGTGCCGTCGTACGCACCAGGTCCCGTTCTTCCCGGGGGAGGTCCCGGAGCGACCGGGTGGCCACGGCCGTGAAGGAGCCGCCGAAGTGGTCGGCCGACGGCTGTCCTTCGCGCGCCAGGCGTTCGACGAAGTGCGAGACCGACAGGTCCAGGTAGAGGGGCAGCCCCTGGCCGCCCGCGATGATGCGTTCGCGCACCTCGCCGGGCATCGCCGGTTCGCCGCTCCGGGTGATCGCCTCGCGGAGGTAGCTGTCGGCGTCGGAGTCCGACAGGTATCCGACGAGATGCTGACGCGGCTCGGCCGTGGTGTTGCTGAAGTGCAGGTTCGGCCAGCACTCGGGCCCGGTGAAGTCCAGTTCGCCGTGGGTGGCGTGGTCCGCCCAGTCGATGCGGTTCCTTCCGGTGATCACGAACAGCACGTTCGGCATCAGGTAGACGCAGCGCTGCACGAACTGTTCCACGGTCCGGTCGGCCCGGTTGCCGAGCACCTCGAAGGTGTCGAGGAACACGCACGCCTGCGGCCGGTGGCCGGCCCGACCGCGGCGGGGTTGGCGCTCCAGGTCCCAGGCCAGTAGATAGGGGAAGTACGACAACGTCTCGTAGTCGGCGTCTGCCTCGACGAGCTCGGCGAACAGGTCGCACTCGGACAGGAGTCGTCCCTCACGCACTCGTTCGCGGATGGCCCGGTAGGTGGCCAGGGCGGCGTGGTGCGCGAGCCCCACCAGCCCGCCCGCACCGGCGGGGACGACCTGCCCGACGGTAGCGGCGATCTGTTCGCCCAGACCGATGCTCCGCGAGGCGCGTCGCACGGCTGGTGACGCGTCCAGGAACTCCTGCAACGGCTCTCCGGGGTGGGCGCGGGCCCAGTAGGACGCGAGCGCCAGATCGAAGGCGGGCCACCGGCTGCCCAGTTGCCCGAGCCCCGCGCGCAGGCGCAGCAGCATGCCTTCGAGGTCGCACGCCCCGTCCTCGGAGACGTCGATCCGCACGGAGACCACGTCGTCGCGGTCCTCGGCCGCCGCCTCGGCCAGGAGCCGGCGTTCCAGTTCCTGGGAGAGCGTCGTCTTGCCTATGCCGCCGACGCCGTAGAAGGTCAGGACGTTGCGGCGGCCCTGGAGGCGATCGGCGACCGGGGAGATCTCGGCCGCGTCCAGTGCCTCGTGCAGCCCTTCCCACGAGCGGCTGAAGGCGGTCGTCTCGTTCACACGGTTGGTGAACACCCGTTGCGCCGTGACGGTGGACGACGCTCCACTCATGAATGCGGTGCGTAAGTTCACCCGTGCCATCTGGATCTCCTCAAGCGGACGTCGTGGGGGTCTTCCCGCACGGTCCGCGAGGACCTACCCACCGAGCGGGTGGTGCGATCACGGATCACCGCCGAATCCCCGGGTCGGGTGTCGGCGGCCGTGCCGGGGCGCAGGCAGAGAGAGCCGGGTCCGGCACAATGGCGGGCATGTCGCGACGTGCCCGTTCCTCCCGTACGCCCCGTTCCCCGCAGGTCCCCGTGGACTGCCCGTGCGGGTCGGGCGAGCGGTACGACCGCTGCTGCGGCCCGTTCCACCGGGGTGCGTCGGTCGCGCCGACGGCCGAGACGCTGATGCGGTCCCGGTACGCGGCCTACGTCGTGCGGGACGCGGCGTACCTGGTGCGCACCTGGCATCCGGCGACCCGGCCGCCGGCCCTGGAGCTGGACAGCGGTCCGCGCTGGACGGGGCTGGAGATCGTCGAGGTGACCGAGGGGTCCGTGTTCCACCGGACGGGAACGGTGACGTTCCGGGCTTCGTACACGGACGCCGGGCGGCCCGGCACGTTGACCGAGCGGAGCCGGTTCGACCGCGTGGAGGGGGCCTGGCTGTACGTGGACGGGACGGTGCGGGACCCGGGTGACCTGACCGGGGGTGCCGGGGGCCGTCCGTGAGGTGAGCGGGAGGGCGGTGGGGGTGGTTCAGGGGACCAGGACGTCGAGTTCCTGGAGCGCGCCGACCGCGATCTGTCGGGTCAGCTCCTCGGCGCGGGCCGCGTCCCCCTCGCGCACCGCCTCCGCGACCTGGACGTGCAGAGTGACCGCCGCCGGGTCCGGGTCCTCGAACATGACCTGGTGGTGGGTGCGGCCCGTGAGCACCTCGGCGACCACGTCGCCGAGGCGGGCGAACATCTCGTTCCCGGAGGCGTTGAGGACCACCCGGTGGAAGGCGATGTCGTGGACGAGGTACGCGTCCAGTTGCCGTCCGCGTGAGGTGGCGACCATGCCGAGGGCGCACTCCGTCAGCTCGGCGCACTGCGCGGCGGTCGCGTTGCGGGCGGCGAGCCCCGCGGCGACCGGTTCCACGGCGGACCGCAGGACGGTCAGCGAGCGGAGTTGGCGGGGCCGGTCGGCGCCCGCGAGGCGCCAGCGGATGACCTGGGGGTCGTAGACGTTCCACTCCTGGGTGGGACGGACCGTGACGCCGACCCGGCGACGGGACACCACCAGGCGCATCGACTCCAGGACCCGGACGGCCTCCCGCATCACCGACCGGGACACCTCGAACCGTCCGGCCAGTTCATCGGTGCGCAGCACGCTGCCCGGCGGGTACTCGCCCGCGGTGATCGCCGGACCGAGGGTGTCGAGGACGTGGGCGTGCAGGCCGCGGCCCGATGAGGTCATGGCGCTCAGCCTACGAGGCTCCGCGCCCCCAGACGAACTCGAAAAGTCAGACTTTTATGTCACACCCACTTGAATTCATCAGACCTTATGAGTTTCAGTGTCGTTCGGCGTCGTGACACCTCGATGTCACGCACCCCCCTGACGGCGTCCGGCCCCCCGGACGTCGAGCCGACGGGGCGCCCCGGCCCCCGGGGACGCCCCCGGACACGAGGACTCCAGAACGTGAAGAACACAGCTCCGACGCCCCATGTCATCGTGGTCATGGGCGTGGCGGGGACCGGCAAGACGACGATCGGCCCGCTGCTCGCGGACCGGCTCGGCGTCCCGTACGCCGAGGGCGACGACTTCCACCCGGCCGCGAACATCGCCAAGATGTCCGCGGGCACCCCCCTCACCGACGAGGACCGTTGGCCCTGGTTGGACGCCATCGGGGAGTGGGCCCGCGGGCGGACCGGACTGGGCGGGGTGGTCAGCAGCTCGGCGCTGAAGCGGAGCTACCGCGACCGGCTGCGCACCGCCGCACCGGACCTGGTGTTCCTGCACCTCGCGGGCGAGCGGTCGCTGATCGAGGACCGTATGTCCCACCGCGAGGGCCACTTCATGCCGACCGCGCTGCTCGACTCCCAGTTCGCGACCCTCCAGCCGCTGGAGCCGGACGAGGCGGGGGTGGTCGTCGACGTGGCGGGCGACCCCGGGGACATCACCGCACGGTCCGTCGTCGCACTCGCGGCCGCGGGCGGCGCGCTACCGGCGCCCACCGGTCCGCCGACCCCCTGATCCGCCGGGCGCCCGGCGGGCCGCCCGCACCCGGGGCACGCGCCCCACAGCCCTCCGTCCCCATCGCTTCCGTACGTTCCCGTACGACCGAGTACCCCAAGGAAACCGACCGTGACCAGACTCAGCGTCGAGATGCTGGCAGCGGACCCCATCGAGCCGATCACCTCCGCGGGCCACGCCCAGCTGGGGATCGCCGTGCTCGCGGGCATCGCCGTCATCGTCCTGCTCATCACCAAGTTCAAGGTCCACGCGTTCCTCGCACTGACCATCGGCTCGCTCGCCCTCGGCGCCTTCGCCGGAGCGCCGCTGGACAAGGTGATCCCCAGCTTCACCAGCGGGCTCGGCAACACCGTCGCCGGTGTCGGCGTGCTGATCGCGCTCGGCGCGATCCTCGGCAAACTGCTCGCGGACTCCGGCGGCGCCGACCAGATCGTCGACACGATCCTGGCCAAGGCCAGTGGACGCGCCATGCCCTGGGCCATGGTGCTGATCGCCTCGGTGATCGGTCTGCCGCTGTTCTTCGAGGTCGGCATCGTGCTGCTGATCCCCGTGGTGCTGATGGTCGCCAAGCGGGGCAACTACTCGCTGATGCGGATCGGCATCCCCGCCCTGGCCGGTCTGTCCGTGATGCACGGTCTGATACCGCCGCACCCCGGCCCGCTGGTCGCGATCGACGCGGTGCAGGCGAACCTCGGTCTGACCCTGGCGCTCGGTGTGCTCGTCTCCATCCCGACGGTGATCATCGCGGGCCCGGTCTTCGCCAAGTACGCCGCCCGCTGGGTCGACGTGCCGGTGCCGGAGAACATGATCCCGACGCGCCCCTCGGAGGAGTTGGAGAAGCGCCCCGGCTTCGGCGCCACCGTCTTCACCGTGTTGCTGCCCGTGGTGCTCATGCTCGGTAGCGCCCTCGTCGAGATCATCGTCGACGACCCCACCAACATGGTGCAGCGGGTGTTCGACGTGATCGGCTCGCCGCTGATGGCGCTGCTCGCCGCGGTCATCGTCGGCATGTTCACGCTGGGTCGGGCGGCCGGGTTCACCAAGGGCCGGCTGTCGAGCACCGTGGAGAAGTCCCTCGGCCCGATCGCGGGCGTCCTGCTGATCGTCGGCGCGGGTGGCGGCTTCAAGCAGACGCTGATCGACTCCGGCGTGGGACAGATGGTCCTGGAGATCTCCGAGAGCTGGTCGATCCCGGCGCTGCTGCTCGCCTGGCTGATCGCCGTGGTCATCCGTCTCGCGACGGGCTCGGCGACCGTCGCGACCGTGTCGGCCGCGGGTCTCGTCGCTCCGCTGGCCGCCGACATGTCGAACACGCACCTCGCGCTGCTCGTGCTGGCGATCGGAGCGGGTTCCCTCTTCTTCAGCCATGTCAACGACGCCGGCTTCTGGCTGGTGAAGGAGTACTTCGGCATGAACGTCGGACAGACGATCAAGACGTGGTCGGTGATGGAGACGATCATCTCGGTCGTCGCCGGTGCCATCGTGATGCTGCTGTCCCTGGTGATCTAGCCGCCCCGGAACACCAACGCGGGGCGGTCCGTCGGATGACGGACCGCCCCGTCGGCGTGGGCGCCGGGGTCAGGACTCGCCCTCGGCCGCCTTCTCCAACTGGAAGGCCTCGTTGCCGAGGCCGATCCGGGCGTGCGCCTCGGGGTTGCGGGACTTCAGGAACGCTCCGACGGCCAGGCCGACGACGGCCGCGAGGACGATGATGCCGGGCAGCACCCAGCGCAGCAGCGAGTCGGAGCCGGTGCCGACCAGGACGTAGAAGTCCTTGACCGTGTACCCGGCGATGACCAGCAGGGCCGTGCCGGCGATGCCGGAGGCGATCAGACGCCACAGCTGGGCCCGGGCGGCGCCGCGCCGGACGAAGAAGACGATCACGGCGAGCGAGGCGACGGCCATCAGCAGGGTGACCCCGAAGGCGCCGATGTTGCCCATCCAGGTGAACAGGCGCAGGATCGGCGCGGTCGGGTCGCCGACCGGCTTGTCGTCGGTGAGCGCGAACGCCAGCAGGACGACGATGGTGACCCCGCTCTGGAGCAGGGCTCCGGTGCCGGGGGCGCCGCTGGCGCTGCTGGTCCGTCCGAACGCGGCGGGCAGCAGGCCCTCGCGGCCCATCGCGAAGGCGTAGCGGGAGACCACGTTGTGGAAGCTGAGCGTCGCGGCGAACACACCGGTCACCAGGAGGACGTGCATGACGTCCGTGAAGGTCTCGCCCAGCCGGCTCTCGGTGAGGTAGAAGAGCATCCCCGCGGAGTGTTCACGGGCTGCGGGGACGACGCCGTCGGGGCCGGCCGCGACGGTCAGCGCCCAGGAGCTGAAGGCGAAGAACGCCGCCACGAAGCCGACGGCGAGGAACATCACCCGGGCCACGACGACCTGCGGACGGCTGGTCTCCTCCGCGTAGACGGGTGCCTGTTCGAAGCCGGTGAAGGCCGCGATGCAGAAGCACAGGGCGGTACCGATGCCCGCGCCGGTGAGGGTGTCGGGGTTGAACGCCTCCAGGGACACGCCCTGCTTGGAGGGGTCCGCGATGGCCGCGATGTCGAACACCACGACGAGCGCCACCTCGATGAGCAGCAGCACGCCGAGGACACGCGCATTGACGTCGATCTTCATCAGGGCGAGGAAGCCGACGACCGCGGCACAGGCGATGGCCGGGACCCACCAGACCAGTTCGACGTCGAGGTGCTCGTTGACGAGCAGGGAGACCTCGAAGCCGAAGAGCCCGTAGAGCCCCACCTGGAGGGCGCTGTAGGCGACCAGCGCCACCAGCGCGGCGCCCGCGCCCGCGGTGCCGCCGAGACCGCGCGATATGTAGGCGTAGAAAGCGCCCGCGTTGTGAACGTGACGGCTCATCTCCGCGTATCCGAAGGAGAAGAGGATCAGGACGACGCCCAGCAGGACGAAGAGCAACGGCTGCCCGACGATTCCCATGACGCCGAAGGTGGTGGGCATGACGCCCGCGACGACCATGAGCGGTCCGGTCGCCGCCAGCACGGACAGGAGGAGACCCGCCGTGCCGAGCCGGTCGGCGCGCAGCGCGCGGTCGTGGCCCTTGAACGTGTTGATCCCGCCGGGCTTGTCACCGGGGGCGGATCTGGTGTCGCTGGAACTCGAACTGCCCGTCTTCATGGCGGGGATGGTCCTTTCGCGTGGGTCCTCTGAGCGTGGTGCGGGCCTTGCTGGTGCGGCTCTTGCTGGTGCGGCTCTTGCGGTGTGCTCCGGGCCGACGGGGCGTCGCGCGCCCGTACGTCCGTACGTGCGTCGCACCCGTGTGCGGCCCGATGGTGCGGTGGTGCCGTGGTGCTGGTCGAGCGGGGGTGTGCGGATGGTGCGGACGCGCCGTGCGCCGGCGTCGCCGGTGCCGCAGGTGCGCGGGGTCCCGGGTGGTTGCCCGGTGGACCGCGCCGCCTCGGTGCCCCGGTGCTGCTGGGGCCGTGCTGGTGGTGCTCGGTGGTGCGGTCCGCGCCGACCGCCCGGAGGGATCGGCGCCGTCAGACGGTGCCCAGGGAGGCGCCGCGCGCTTCCCGGAACGCCTCGAACGGGTCCCGGTCGGGGTACGACCAGGGGGCGGGGGTGATGTGGTTGCCGATGCGGTGGAAGAGGGCGGCGGCTTCGGCGCCCCTGCCCCCGCAGTACTTGGCGTGCGCGAGGAAGTTGAGGTCGACCCGGTTGCGCGGGTGGTCCTCCCGCTCCCACTCCAGCCACCAGTCGAACGCGGCCTTCATGACCTGGCGGGCGCGGCGGCCGACCCAGTGTCCGGACGAGAGGGGATCGGCCGGCTCGCTGCCGGCCGCGGCGAGGACGCGGTACCGCTCGGCGTGCGCGACGACCGGGAGGATCGCTAAGGGGGAGTCCGCCGGGGCCTGTTCGGCGGCCCACGCCGCGAAGTCGTAGACCTCGTGCATGGGGTCCTGGCCGGCGTCTGCACGACGCTCGGCGAGCCGGGCGATCATCAGGTGGTGGGCCTGGTGGTGCTCGGCGTGGCGGTGCCTGACCTCGTCGAAGAGCCGCACGACGTCGTCCTCGGTGCCCAGGGCGCGTTCCAGCGTCAACAGGGCGAGCCAGGGCGTGGGGTCGTCGGGGACGAGGCCGGTGGCCGTACGACAGGCGGCGCGCGCGGCATCGGGGCGGGCCTTGCCGTGCAGCGCGCGCTGAACGGTGGCGAACCCGATGAGCACGGCGGCGTCGACGGACTCCGGCTCGGCGATCTTCCAGTCCTGGGCCCAGGCCAGGGTGCTGGCCTCCTGGGCCAGTACGGAGATGCGGTGGCCCCGTCGGTCCCAGTCGTCGCCGGTGTCGACGAGCAGACCGCGGACCACGGACCAGCGGCCCTGGGTGAGCGCGGTGCGCGCAGTGGCCAAGGGTGCGTCATCGAGGGCCGCGTCGAAGACGTGCGGGCCGCGCTTGCGCGAACGACCCAGAGGCGGTGGGGGTGGCGTCACCGCGGGACTTCCTCCCCGACACGGTGTGTTGAGCGAATGATCACGGACAGCAAACAGGCACCAGGTGCCCTGAGTCAAGAGCGACCGGATCACCTACACGTGTCAAGTACCCGTTCGGACGGTCGAGTTGTCCCTTGGATGCCGCTTCATCCCCAGTCGACTTGGGTCGGGTCGGGTTCAACGACCTGCTGGTTCCTTGATCGTTCGCGAACGATCCGGGTCGACGCGGGCGAAGGGGCGGGAGGTCGTGCCGGGTTGACGTGCGGTTCGTGGGACGTCCTACCCGGCGGTCCGCCGGGGCACGCCTGTGGGGGGCCGGTTCCGGGGCGGCGGTACCGACGGACCGGTTTCCGGGGCTGGTACCTACGGACCGGTTTCCGGGGGCGGCATCGACGGCCCGGCGTCCGGGGGGGGCGTGCCGGCGGCTCGGTCAGCCGACCGCCGCGGCCGCGGCCCGGCCCGCCGCACGGCCGGAGAACAGACAGCCGCCGAGGAAGGTGCCCTCCAGGGCGCGGTAGCCGTGCATCCCGCCGCCGCCGAAACCCGCCGCCTCCCCCGCGGCGTACACCCCGCCGAGCGGTTCGCCGCTCTCGGTGAGGACCCGGGAGTCGAGGTCGGTCTCCAGTCCGCCCAGGGTCTTGCGGGTCAGGACGCTGAGCCGTACCGCGATCAACGGGCCGGCCGCCGGGTCCAGCAGGCGGTGCGGGGCGACCGTGCGGACCAGCCGGTCCCCCAGGAACGCACGGGACCCCCGGATCGCGGTGAGCTGGGAGTCCTTGGTGAACGGGTGGGCGACCTCGCGGTCACGCGCGACGACGACCCGGCGCAACTCCCCCTCGTCGACGAGGTCTTCCCCGACCAGGGCGTTCATGCCGCGTACCAGTGCGCCGAGTTCGGCTTCGACCACGAAGTCCGCACCGTGGTCCAGGAACGCCTGGACGGGGGCGGGCACCTGTGCGCGGGCCCGGGCGAGCACACCGCGCACGGAACGACCCGTGAGGTCGGGGTTCTGTTCGGAGCCGCTGAGCGTGAACTCCTTGCCGATGATGCGCCGGTTGAGGACGAACCAGCTGTGTTCGTACCCCGTCCGCATGAGGTGGTCGAGGGTGCCCAGGGTGTCGAAGCCGGGGAACAGCGGAACGGGCAACCGGTTGCCGCGCGCGTCCAGCCACAGCGAGGAAGGGCCGGGCAGCACGCGGATGCCGTGCTCGTTCCAGATCGGGTTCCAGTTGTGCAGCCCCTCGGTGTAGTGCCACATCCGGTCGCCGTTGACCAGGTGGCCGCCGGCCGCTTCGGTGATCTGGAGCATCAGCCCGTCGACGTGTGCGGGCACCCCGCGGACCATGCGCGCGGGCGGGGTGCCCAACCGGGCGGGCCAGTTGCGGCGGACCAGCCCCAGGTTGCCGCCGATGCCGCCGGACGTGACGATCACCGCCTGGGCGCGCAGTTCGAACGAACCGGTCACGGTGCGGCTGCTGGGCCTGCCGCGGGCGACCTCCGAGTGGTCGAGGACCTCGCCGCCCACCGTGTCCACCGCCGCGGCCGGGCCGGACAGCGCGGTCACCCGGTGCCGGAACCGGAGGTCCACCAGCCCCCGGGCGGCACCCTCGCGGACCCGGCGGGCGAAGGGGGCGAGCAGGGCGGGGCCGGTGCCCCAGGTGAGGTGGAAGCGGGGCACCGAGTTGCCGTGGCCGGTCGCGTCGTAGCCGCCGCGCTCCGCCCACCCGACGACCGGGAAGAAGCGCACCCCGCGCCGGTGCAGCCAGGAACGCTTCTCCCCCGCGGCGAAGTCCACGTACGCCTCGGCCCACCGACGGGGCCAGTGGTCCTCGGGGCGGTCGAAGCCGGCGCTCCCCAGCCAGTCCTGGAGGGCCAGCTCCCGGCTGTCGCGGACGCGCATCCGGCGCTGCTCCGGGGAGTCGACGAGGAAGAGGCCCCCGAAGGACCAGTGCGCCTGGCCGCCGAGCGACTGTGCGGGCTCCTGGTCGAGGAGGATGACCTTGCGGCCCGCGGCCACGAGTTCCGCGGTCGCCACCAGGCCCGCGAGGCCCGCACCGATCACGATCGCGTCTGCGTCGTACGCCATGCGCCGTCCCTCCGGTCCACCGGGACCCCCCGTTGCACCGGCGGCTCGGCGCCCGGGTGGGATACTGGGGTTACTGGTGAGTCAGATCCTTGGGGGACGGGGTGACCCGCGTCAACCTCTCGTGACGGGGCTCCTCGTTCGGTGCGGCCCCCGGTGCGGGCGTGGCCGGAACGCACCGGCCACGGACCACGGTGCCCGGCGCTCCGGGCCGGACGGTCGTGAGGTGGTCTGCGGCGTGTCGGTACTCGTGCTCGTCCTGGCCGTCGGTGCGGCCTGTTGCCTGGGGTTCGGGTTCGTCCTCCAACAGGACGCGGCCCAGCGGGCGCCGCTCGGCGACTTCCTCTCCTTCCGACTGCTGCTGGACCTCGTGCGGGTACCGCGCTGGCTCGCCGGCATCGGGCTGATGGTGTGCGGCATGGCGCTCGGGGCCCTGGCCCTCGGGCACGGACAGCTGAGTCTGGTGGCGCCCCTGCTCGCCACCCATCTGTTGTTCGCGCTGGCCCTGTCCCGGTGGCTGACCGGGCAGCCGCTCGGCGCCCAGGGCTGGACGGGGCTGGCCCTGCTCGCGGGCGGGGTGAGCGCCTTCATCGTGGCGGGGAGCCCCCGGGCCGGGGAGGCCGTCGCCGACCCGTTCCGACAGTGGCTGATCATCGGACTGGTGCTGGGGGCCGCGGCGCTGCTCGTCGTGCTGGCGCTCCGGGCCCGGCTGGTCATGGCGCCGGTGTTGCTGGGGGGCGCGGCCGGGCTGCTGTACGGCGTACAGGACGCGCTGACCCGGGTGACCGGGCTGCGGTTCGCCGACTCCGGTCTCGGCTCGGTGATCACCTCCTGGCAGCCGTACGCGGTGCTGGCGCTCGGTGTCACCGGCCTGCTGCTCGTGCAGAGCGCCTTCGAGACGGCACCGCTGCGGATGTCGCTGCCCGCGCTGACCGCCGCGCAACCGCTGGCCGGCATCCTGTGCGGGGTGGGGTTCCTGGGGGACCGGCTGCGCACCGACTCGGCCGCGCTGGCCTGGGAGGCGGCGGGCCTGGCGGCGGTGGTCGGGGGGATCGTGCTGCTCGGGCTGCACCCGGCCATGCCCCGGGGTGCGGAGAAGTACGCCCGGGCCGGCGACCTGCACCACGGGACGGCCCCCGGCTCGCCCTGACCTGGTCCGACCTCCGACGGGACCCGATCGGCGGCGCCGCGGGGGTGGTGCTTGGATGGGGGGATGGGTAACGCTGGCACGGCCGCGGACGAGGTCCTCGACGTCGTGGACGAACAGGACCGGGTGGTGGGGCGCGCGTCCCGGGGCGAGGTCTACGCGCGCGGACTGCTGCACCGCTGCGTGTTCGTGTTCGTCCGGGACCCGCAGGACCGGGTGTTCGTCCACCGGCGCACCGCCACCAAGCTGGCCTTCCCCTCGCAGTACGACATGTTCGTCGGCGGGGTGGTCGGGGCCGGGGAGAGTTACGCGACGGCCGCGCTGCGGGAGGCGGAGGAGGAGTTGGGCGTCACGGGCCTCCCGGCGCCCACGCCCCTGTTCACCTTCCTGTACCGGGATCCCAAGACGGGGAACGGCTGGTGGTCGGCCGTCCACGAGGTGCGCTGCACCGGGCCCGTGCGGCCGCAGGTCGAAGAGGTCGACTGGCACGCCTTCCTGCCCGAGGAGGACCTGCTGGCCGTGCTCGACACCTGGACCTGGGTGCCGGACGGCCTGGAGGCGTACCGCCTGCTGCGGGAGCACTGGGCGGCCGGACGGGCGGCCGGGTGAGCGAGGGCGGGGGGCGCGTATCCGGGGCCCTGTCGTCCCTGCGGCTCTGGTTCGCGCCGCAGCGGATCGCCGAGGAGGGCGACACCCCGGACTACCGCTTCTCGCTCGCCAACGAGCGCACGTTCCTCGCGTGGCTGCGGACCGCGCTGGCCCTGATCGGCGGCGGTTTCGCGGTGGACCAGTTCCTTCCCGACCTGCGGTGGGGCTGGCGCGTCGGGTTGGCCCTCGCGCTCCTCGGCGCGGGGGTGCTGTGCGCCCTGCGCGCGGTGAACCACTGGGTGCGCTGCGAGCGGGCGATGCGACGCGGCGAGGACCTGCCCGTGTCGCGCTTCCCCGCCCTGTTGAGCCTCGTCGTGGCGATAGTGGCCGTGGCGATGGTCGTGATCGTGCTCGCGGGCTGGGCGGAATGACCGGCCGGGTCCGCGATCCGGGACTGCAACCGGAGCGGACCAGGCTGGCGTGGCGTCGCACCACGCTGACCGCCACGGTGGTGGTCGTGCTCGCGGTGCGGGCCGCCGCGGACGGGGGGTCGCCCGCGGTCTGCGCGGTGGCCGGCGGACTGTGCGTCCTGGTGTGGCTGGGGTTCCTGGCGGTGGCGCACCGCAGGACGTGGCAGCTCTCCACGGGCGTCGTGCCCCCGCGGCCGTTGGCGCCGCGGCTGGCTGCGGTCACGGCCCTGGGCACGGTCGTCCTCGCGGGGTGCGCCGCGGTGGTCGTGTTCTGACCGGCGCGGTGTTCGGGAGTGGTGCTCGCGCCCGTGCTCGGCCGCGACGCTCAGGGGCGCAGGGCGCGCATCAGCAGGCCGGCCAGGTGGTCGGCGATCTGCCGGGGGCTCAGGGGGCCGTCCGCGCGGTACCAGGTGGGGAGGTGGTGGACCGAGCCGAAGTGGTAGTCGACCACGAGGTCGGCCGGGGTCGCGGTGGAGAACACCCCACTGGTCTGGCCCTCCTCGATGAGCGCGCGGAAGCACTCGTGGTAGTGCCGGCGTTCGGCCCGTACCTGCCGCAGCTTCTGGGGGCTGAGTTGGTGCATGGAGCGTTGGAAGATGACCGCGTCGTCGAGGTTCTCCAGGGTGGTGACCACGACGTCGGCGGCGGCGTCCCGCAGTCGGTCCGTCACGGGGGCGTCGGCCCCGGCAACGGCGTCGAGGCGTTCCTGTTGGAGCCGTAGCGTCCGCGAGTAGACCTCCTGGAGCAGGTCCTCCTTGGAACCGAAGTAGTGGTAGAGCGCGCCCTTGGTGACTCCGGCGGCCTCCACGATCTCCTGTACGGAGGTGCGGTCGTAGCCCCGGTCGGCGAAGAGGCGGGTGGCCGCCGCCAGGAGTCGCTGCGGGACGGTCGCTCCGTCTCCGTCCTTCGTCTTGGGCACGTGGGCACCCGCCTTCCTGTGTCGTGGGTCGTCGTCCGGGCACCGGCATCAATGGCGGCTGCGGCTGCGGCTGCGGCTGCGGCTGCGGCTGCGGCTGCGGCTGCGGCCCGAGGATCTTCCCACCCCGTCCTCGGCCCCCGCGCGGGCGTGCGGGCATGCACGAGGGGGTGCGGACGGGGTCCACGCGCGCCGCCCGTGACGCCCGTGACGCATGGGGTGGGAAGGCCGTCGTGTCGTCGATCGGGGGTCCGTAGGAGCGTCGGTGGTCGCACGGTGCCCGGGAGCGGCACCGGCCCCACCGCACCCCATCGCCCCGGGTTTCGACGCCGGCCGTGCGGGCGGTGCGTCGCGCACCGGTTCGCCCCCATCGGCCTGGACCTTACCCCCGGGCGGGCCGCACCGGCGCGGGCAGGTCCACCGGGAGTACGGGGGGTGGCGCGGATCGCCCGTGTCCGACACGTTCCGCAGGAGCGGACCACACGCTAGCGTGCGCGATCATGACCGTTTCCGCCTGCGGAAGGGATCGAACATGACGTATTTCGTTCGGGAGTGTGCGATGGCGGAGGTAGGCCGATGACCCTCTCCCGTCGAGGACTCCTGGCCGTCACCGGGGGTGCGGTGGCCGCGGGCGGCGCGGTCGCGGCCGCCACGCCCGCGCTCGCCCACGCCCCGCGGGGCCGCCGCCCCACCCGCACCGGGTTCGAGCGCCTGGCCGCGGGCGGCTACGCCCAGTTGAGCGGCGACCGGGTCGGGATCGTCACCAATCCGACCGGGGTGACCCGCGACGCCCGGCACGTCGTGGACGTCATGCACCGGGACGAGCGGGTGGACCTGACCGCGGTCTTCGGCCCGGAGCACGGCTTCCGGGGCACCGCGCAGGCCGGCGGTTCGGAGGGCCGCCACGACGACCCGGCGACGGGACTGCCCGTCTACGACACGTACCGGTTGACCGGTGAAGCCTTGGCGGAGGTCTTCCGGACCTCCGGGGTGGACACCGTCGTCTTCGACATCCAGGACGTCGGCGCGCGCTTCTACACGTACGTCTGGACCTTGTACGACTGCATGGTGGCCGCGGAGTTGGCGGGCCGGCGCGTGGTGGTGCTCGACCGGCCGAACCCGGTGACCGGCCGGGCGGCGCTCGGGCCGTCGCTGCGCAAGGAGTTCGCGACCTTCGTGGGCCGCGAGCCCATCGCCCAGGCCCACGGCATGACCGTCGCCGAACTGGCCCGGCTGTTCAACGCGGAGTTCCTGGAGCGCCCGGTGGAACTGGACACGGTCTTGATGTCCGGCTGGCGGCGCGCCGACTTCCCGGACGTGACCGGGTTGCCGTGGGTGCCGCCGAGCCCCAACATGCCGACCCCGGACACCGCGCTCGTCTACGCGGGCACGTGCCTGTTCGAGGGCACCAACCTCTCCGAGGGGCGCGGGACCACCCGTCCCTTCGAACTGCTGGGCGCCGAGGGGCTGGACGGCCGCTGGGCCGCCGCCGCGAACGACCTGGACCTGCCCGGGGTGCACCTGCGCGAGGCGTACTTCACCCCGACGTTCGGCAAGTTCGTCAACAAGACCGTCGGGGGCGTGCAGTTGCACGTCCACGACCGGGCGGCGTTCGACCCGGTCCGCACCGGGATCGGCCTGCTGGTCACCGCCAAGCGGACCTGGGAGGACTTCGCCTGGCGGCTCGACCGCCGACCCGACGGCACGGCGACGCACTGGGTCGACCACCTCACCGGATCGCCCCGGGTCCGCACGATGATCGACGCGGGCGCGGACACGGATGCGGTCGTGGGGGCCTGGCAGGAGGAACTGTCGGCGTTCCGCACCGTGCGGCGGCGCTACCTGACCTACAACTGACCGAACGTGAGCGGCGGCGACCGTTGGTGAACGGCTGGTGAAGGCGGCCTCTCATCTTCGATGGTGAACATTGGTCAACTTGCGCTCGCGGACACGGCTCCATCCGGCGGCGATGCGGGCAGAAGCGTCGAGTTTCGGCCAGATGAACACACCTTCCGAAGATGAGAGGGAGCCAATCCGGGTCCTCATTCGTCTACTCGACAACGCCCGAACGACGTCGAACGAGTGCTACCGCACAAGTGACGGAGGTGCAGGACGATGGCCGGATTCCGAAGTCTCGCCAGACAGGTGCGGGATCCCCGCAACGACCTGGCGCTACGGAGGTACTCCCTACGCAAGTGTCTGGAACGGTTCGCGCCCTACGGGCACCGTGCCACCTGGGACCACCTGTGCTCCCGGGCCGGGTTCGGTCCCGAGGACCGGTCGCCCGACCCGCTCCGGCTGGTGGCGGCGCTCGACGAGTTGGAGGACGCCCGCGCGGTGTGGCTCGCGTACGAGTCGGAGTTCGCGGCGCGACGGCGCAGGGAGAAGCACGGGGGGCTGCGCCGGCCCGGCAGCGTGGACGACTGGCACCGGCTGACCTGGGGCGGCTTCGGGGTCGCCTGGTGCCACGACCCTCAGCTGCACCCGCGGGCCCCGCTGGGCGAGGTGTTGCGGCGGTTGATCGCCGCGCTGGAGCGGAAGGCGGGCGACGGCTGTCCCGTCTGCGGGGACGAGGAGTTGGTGTGGCGGCACGACCTCGCGCACGCCCCCTCGGCCGGTGCGGTGTGCCAGCGGTGCGGGATCGTCGTTCCGCGGCCCGTGTTGACCACGGCGGCGGTGGCCAGGGCGCGGCGGGCCCGGGCCCTGGTGGGTGTGTAGGCGATCACTTTGGGGCCGGGCGTCGGGACGGGGCCGGCCCCGCGGTGCGTCGACCGGTCGCCGGGGCGGCGAGCACCACGGGCGAACGCCAGGCGCCCCGGGAGGAGCGGCCCGGAGCTGCCGGGAGCCGTCCGGAGCGGCCCGCACGACCCGCCGGACGACGGACATCAGTTCGACGGCTCGCAGACGGTCGGGCCCCCGGGCCGGGATCCGGAACAGTCCTCCGCCGGGTCCGTTTCCGGCGGGGCGGGCTTGTTCAGCCGGGACGGCAGGAGCCGGGAGCCCGCGTTCTCCTCGCCGAAGACGTCGTCCGGGTTCGACAGGACGCAGGTCTCCAGGGACAGGCAGCCGCAGCCGATGCAGTCGGTGAGGTGGTTGCGCAGTCGGCCCAGCTGTTTGATGCGCTCGTCCAACTCCGCGCGCCACGCCCGGGAGAGCCGGGCCCAGTCCTCCTTGGTCGGGGTGCGCTCCTCGGGGAGCTCCGCGAGGGCGTCCCGGATGGTGGCGAGCGGAATGCCGACCCGCTGGGCGGCCCGGACGAAGGCGACCCGGCGCAGCGCGTCCCGGTGGTAGCGGCGCTGGTTGCCGGAGGTGCGCCGACTGGAGATGAGCCCTTTGGACTCGTAGAAGTGCAGTGCGGAGACGGCTACTCCGCTGCGGGCGGCGAGTTGGCCGACCGTGAGTTCATGGACCTTGACCGGGATCTGGGGCACCCTTCGCAGCCTAATCCACCGGGGAAGGCGCCCGCGCGGCGTCAGGGCGTCCGGTGCCCGACCATCCGCAGGACGAGGTCGGCGTAGAGCGCACCCACCTGGTCGGGGGTGCGACGCCCGGCGACGTTGAACCAGCGGGCGACGTCGATGCAGAGCGACAGCACGGCGACGGTGGTCCCGGGGACGTCCTCGACGTCGAACTCCCCCGTGCGCACGCCCTCCTCGATGAGGTCGCGGACCACGCCGTCGGTACGGCGCCGCAGGGCGACGATCTCCGCCCGGGCCGGCTCGCCGAGGGCGTCGAGTTCGTACTGCACGACCCGTGCGGTGGTGTGCTGGGCGGCGTGCCAGCCGACGAAGGACCGCACCGCGCCGGCGAGCCGCTCGGCGGGGGTGCCGGGGGCGCGGGACGCCTCGCTGAGGAGGGCGAGCGCCTTGTCGTGACCGATCCGGCTGATCCGGTGCAGCAGCTCTTCCTTGGTCTTGTAGTGGATGTACAGCGCGGCCGGGCTCATGCCGGCCCGGCCGGCGATGTCCCGGGTGGTGGTCGCGTGGTAGCCGCGCTCGGCGAACGCCTCCACGGCGGCCACCAGCAGCCGTCGGGCCGCGTCCGGCGTGACCTGGCCCCAGGGCGGGGTGTCGCAGCCGGTCTCGTCCGCCGCAGTCATCACGCGCTCCTCGTTTCTCGCCGGCCGGGCCCTGGGCGGGCCCCTGGCCGGGAGGCAACGATACCCCGAAGGTGAGCAAGCGCTTAGCGAAGGGAGGCGGGGCGCGGAGCCGGCTCAGAGCTTGTCGAACGGGTCGTGCGCGGCGAGCAGCTTGTCCACCCGGGCCTGGTCGACCCTGCTGACGATGCGGTCCGCCTCCTGGCGGTCCCGGATCACCTTGGCGAGCGTGAAGCTCGACGTGACGAGGTAGAGGACGGCGATGGCCAGGAAGGCCCGGACCCAGGAGTCCGCGTCCAGTCGGGCGATGCCGACCCCGGTGGCCCCGAGGGCGACCGCGAACGAGACGACGGCCTGGCCGTAGAACGCGGCCGTCGACTGCTGCTTGACCGTTGATTCACTCATGGCCCCACCCTCGCCCCGGGTGGCCGGGACCACCTCCGTACGGCTACTCAGATCCGTACTCAGCACCCGCCCCGGCCTGCCCTCGTGCACCCGCGCCGGGTGAGCGCCGGGACGCGGCCGCGGCTCTACGATGTGGCGCATGGGCAGACCCCGCAGACCCCTCCTCAGCAAGGACCGCATCGTCGAGACGGCCCTCGGCCTGGTGGACGCGGAGGGGTTGGCGGCCCTGTCGACGCGTCGGCTCGCCGCGGAGCTGGGGGTGAGCGGCCCCTCGCTGTACAACCACTTCCGGACCAAGGACGAGATCCTGGACGCGGTGGTGGACTCGGTGAGCGCACAGGTCGACCTGTCGATGTTCGAGGACGACCGGGACTGGCGCACCGCCCTGCACGACTGGGCGGTGTCGTACCGGCGGGCGCTCAGCGCCCATCCGCACGTCGTACCGCTGCTCGCGCGGGGCCCCGGCCGGCGGCCCGCCGCGCTGCGCCTCGCGGACGTGGTGTTCGGCGCGCTGGTGGACGCGGGGTGGCCCCCCGTGCAGGCGTCCTCCGTCGGGGCGTCGATGCGGTACTTCGTCATGGGGGCGGCCCTCGGCTCGTTCGCCGGCGGGTTCGTCGACTCCCCGACGGAGGACGCCTACGACCCGGCGGCCCACCCGCGGCCCGGGCAGGCCCGTCTGCTCGCGGAGCGGCAGCGGTCGGTCGACGACCGGGCCTTCGAGGCGGGTTTGGCCGCCCTGCTGGACGGGCTGGCCCTCCGGTTCGCCGTGCCGCCGCAGGTGCGGGTACGGGTGCAGGAGGGCTAGCGACCGGGCCCCGGTCCTGGCTTGCCGCGCGGCGGCAGGGCCAGGCCCCCCGAAGCGAACAGCAGGACGCCGAGGAGGACGAACGGGGCCGCCGTCCCCGCGACCCCGGCCACCAGGCCCGCGGCGGCCGGCGCGGCGACCTGGCCCAGCCGGTTGCCGGTGAGTCGCAGGGCGAGTGCGGTGGAGCGGGCTTCGGGCGGGGCGGCCTGGACGACGGTGGTCATCGACAGGGGCTGGCCGACCCCGAGGCAGAAGCCGAGCAGGGCGAGCATCAGGGCGAGCCCCCACACCGGAACGGGCAGCGCCACGCCCGCGCACAGGACGCCCGCCAGCAGACAGCTCGTCACCAGCAGGGTGGTCCGGCCGACGATCCGGATCATCGGCGTGATCACCAGTCGGCAGGCGATCGTCGCCGCGGCCCGCAGGCTGAGCAGGAGTCCGACGACCAGCGGGCTGATCCCCCGTTCTTCACCGACGACGGGGAGGAAGGCGGTGAGCACGTCGGTGGCCGACAGCACGGCCAGGCTGATGACGATGCCGCCGGGCACTCCCCTGGTCCGCAGGATGCGGTGGACGGGGACCGGAGCGCTGCGCGCGGGGGCCGGCCCGGCGGGCGCCCGGTGTTCCACCCGCCACAGGGAGCTGAGGCCGACGGCTCCGGTGATCGCCGCCACGAGGAGGGCGAGGGCGCTGGTCCGGGCCAGTTCGGCGCCCTGGCCGGAGACGACGAGCCCCGCGCCGATCGGGCCGATCAGCTGGCCGAGGGAGGCCCCGATGGTGAAGTGCCCGAAGTTGCGGTCCTGGTCCTCGGGCGCCGACTGCCGGGCGACCAGCGATTGGGCGCCGATCACGAAGCACAGGTGGCCGAGTCCCATGACCGCGCTCCAGGCGGCGATCGCGGTCAGGGAGTCGGCCGTGCCGCTGAGTGCGCACCCCGCGGCGATGAGGACCACCCCGGCGGGCAGCAGGGGGGCGCAGCGGCCGTGGTCGGTGCGGCGGCCGAGGGGGACGGCGGCGAACAGCGGGAGGAGGGCGTAGACACCGGCGATGACGCCGACGGCGCGTTCGTCGGCGCCGAGGGCCAGCGCACGGTACGACACGGCGGGCCGGGCCATCGACACCGCCGCCTGGGCGAAGGCGAAGGCGATGACGAGGCGCAGCAGCCAGTGCCGCTGCGGTCCGCCGGACGTACCGGTGGGTATGTGCAAGGTGCCTCCAGGCGCGGTGCCCACCGCCGTCGGGCGGGCCACGAACAGGGGCGGCGGGCGGTCGCCGGGGGTGGCAGGACCCCCCGGCGACCGCCCGCCGCCGGCTCAGATGATGCCGAACACGAACCCGGCGCCGAGCACCACCAGCGAGGTGAGCGCGGCCCACTTCACGGTGAACCGGGTGTGGTCGCCGAACTCGACCTTCGCCATGCCCACGAGCACGTACACCGCGGGCACCAGGGGGCTCGACATGTGCAGCGGCTGGCCGACGAGGGAGGCGCGGGCGATCTCCAGCGGGGGCACTCCGTGCGCCGCGCCCGCTTCGGCGAGGACCGGGAGGATGCCGAAGTAGAACCCGTCGTTGGACATGAAGTACGTGAACGGGAGCGACAGGAAGCCGGTGACCAGGGCCATGTGCGGGCCCATCCAGTCGGGGATGGCCGAGACGACGGCCTTGGCCATGTCGTCGACCATGCCGGTGCCCTGGAGGACGCCGGTGAAGACGGCGGCGGCGAAGACCATGCCGGCGACGTTGAGCACGTTCTCGGAGTGCGCGGCGATCCGGGCCTTCTGGTCCGGCATGTGCGGGAAGTTCACCGTCAGGGCCAGGGCGGCACCGAGCATGAAGAGCACCGGTATCGGCAGCAGCTCCATGATCATGGCGGTCAGCAGGAGGATCGTCAGACCGGCGTTGAACCAGTACAGCTTGGGGCGCAGGGTGGGCCGGTTCGGGTCGAGCACGTGGAAGCCCTCGTGCTCCTCCTCGGCCTCGCCGGCTTCCTCGGCCTCGCCGGCCTTCTTGTCCGGGTCGACCTGGTCGGTGCCGCCACCCGTACCGGTGCCGCTGGTGCCGCCGGAGCGGGTGGTGCCGGAGCCGGCCTTGCCGGTGCCGCCGGCGCCGACCAGGACCTTCTCGTCGGCGGAGCCGGCCTCGGCCTCGATGACCTCGTCGAGGGAGAGGTACCCGAGGCGCTTGCGCTCGCGGCGGCCGAGGACGTAGGCGAGGGCGAAGACGCCGAGCAGGCCGACCGCGAGGGCCGGGATCATCGGGACGAAGATCTCGCTCGCGTCGAGCTTGAGGGCCGTCGCCGCGCGGGCGGTGGGACCGCCCCAGGGCAGGGTGTTCATGACGCCGTTGGCGGTGGCGGCGATGCCGGTCAGCACGACCAGGCTCATCTTCAGCCGCTTGTACAGCGGGTACATCGCCGAGACGGTGATCATGAAGGTGGTGGAGCCGTCGCCGTCCAGGGAGACGATCGCGGCGAGCGCGGCCGTGCCGACGACGATCCGCAGGGGGTCCGCCTTGGCGAACCTCAGGATCACCCGGACGATCGGGTCGAAGAGGCCGACGTCGATCATCACGCCGAAGTACACGATGGCGAACATCAGCATCGCGGCGGTGGGCGCGAGGTCGCCGATGCCGTCGATGACGTAGTCGCCGAGGTTCGCCCCCTGCCCCACCAGTACGCAGAACAGAGCGGGGATGAGGACCAGCGCCGCGATCGGCGAGACCTTCTTCATCATGATCAGGACCAGGAAGGTCGCGATCATGGCAAAGCCGAGGATGGTCAGCATGAGTGGATTACCTAACGTTCGTCCTTGAACCGTGTGGCTCTCTCACCAGGGCCTGCGGTCAGCGTGACGTTAGGTCGCGGGGGAATGCGTTAACAAGATGTTGACATGAGAGCAATATGCGCGAAAGTCCCGGTCATGTACAGATGGCGGTGAGACGCACGGGAACGGCGTTGAGCACGGCGGTTCCGGACAGGGGGTCGAGCAGGCTCCCGTCGAGGAGTTGGTTGACGTTGACGCCGGGCAGCGCGGGGGCCACCCGCAACCGGGTGCCCGTGCGGTCGTGGCCCCAACCGCGCGGCAGGCTGACCACTCCGGGGCGGACCGAGTCGGTGATCTCCACCTGGGCGGCGACCTCTCCCCCGGAGCCCCGGACCCGGACCCGGACCCCGTCGGCGAGGCCGAGCCGCCGGGCGTCCTCGGGGTGCACGTGCAGGGTGCAGCTCTGCGAGCCGCCGCCGAACCCGGGGACGTTGTGCAGCCAGCTGTTGCCGGAGCGCAGGTGGCGCCGGCCGACGAGCACGAGACCGCCCGGTCGGTCGTGCCGGGCCAGGGCGAGCCGGGTCAGGTCGGCGGCGATCGGGGGCGGCAACAGCTCGACGCGTCCGCTGCGGGTGGCGAGCGGCTGCGGCAGTCGGGGGCGCAGCGGGCCCAGGTCGACGCCGTGCGGCGCGTCGAGGAGCCGGCGCAGGGTGAGGCCGCCGGGGCGGGCGCCGAAGCCGTCCCCGTAGGGGCCGAGGCGCAGCATCAGGTCGAGGCGCCGTTCGGCCCCGCCCTCGCCGTCCAGTTCGGCGGCGAGGGCGTGCGGGTCACGGCCGTGGACGGGTCCGAAGGGGTCGGCGACGGCCTGGACGAGGGCGCTGTCGACGACGCAGGCGTCCACGTCCGAGGGGTCGGCGCCGTGCCGTCCGGTGGCGGCCAGGACCAGCCGGGCGTGGATCTCGGTCTCGGCCATCGCCCCGGGGTCCAGCGGGACCGCGGGGCGGCTGTAGCGGGCCTGGTTGCGCACGGCCAGCATGTTGAAGGCGAAGTCGTAGTGCGGGGTGCGGGAGGGCCGGGGCGGGGGCAGGACGACATGGGCGTGGCGGGTGGTCTCGTTCAGGTACGGGTCGACGCTGACCATGAAGTCGAGTCCGGCCAGCGCCCGGTCGAGGCGGTCGCCGTCGGGGGCCGAGAGGACGGGGTTGGTGGCACTGGTGACCAGGGCCCGCAGGGGGCCGCCGCCGAGGCCGCCGGGCACGCCCGCCCCGGGGGTGTCGATCTCCTCGGAGAGCGCGGCGAACGGCAGCTCCCCCTTGACCTCGGGATGGCCGCTGACCCGGCTGCGCCACCGGCCGAGGGTGAAGCCGCTGCCGGGTCCGGCGGGGCGCGGCGGCCGGTCGGTGGCGGACTGCGGGAAGAGCACGCCGCCGGGGCGGTCGAGGTTGCCGGTCAGGATGTTGAGGACGTCGACCAGCCAGCTGGCGAGGGTGCCGAAGAGATCGGTGCTGCTGCCGATCCGGCCATACACGGCGGCGGTCGGCGCCTCGGCCAGCTCGCGGGCCAGGTCACGGATCGTCCCGGCCGGTACGTCGCAGGCGTCGCTGACCGCTTCGGGGGTGAACTCCACCAGTGCGCGGCGCAGTTCGGGCACCTGGGCGACATGGGGGGCGAGGTCACGCAGGCGCACCCGGTCCTCGGCGAACAGGACGTTCACCATGGCGGCGAGCAGCAGGGCGTCGGCGCCCGGGCGGATGGCGACGTGCCGGTCGGCGAGCCGTGCGGTGCTGGTGCGGCGCGGGTCGATCACGGTGAGGGTGCCGCCGCGGGCCCGTAGCGCTGCCAGGCGGCCGGGGAAGTCGGGCGCGGTGCACAGGCTCCCGTTGGACTCGACGGGGTCGGCGCCCAGGAGCAGCAGGTGGTCGGTGCGGTCGAGGTCCGGCACGGGGATCGCGTGGGCGTCGCCGTAGAGGAGTCCGCTGGAGACGTGTTTGGGCATCTGGTCGAGCGTGGTGGCCGTGAACAGGCTGCGGGTCCCGATGCCGTTGACCAGCAGCGGCGGGTACAGGACGCCCGCGACGGTGTGGACGTTGGGGTTGCCGAGGACCACGCCGACCGCGTTGGGCCCGTAGGTCTCGATGACCGGCCGCAGACCGGCGGCGACGGCGTCGAACGCCTCGTCCCAGTCGGTTTCCGTCAGTCGTCCGCGGCGGCGCAGCAGCGGCCGGGTGAGCCGGTCGGGGTCGCCGTCGACGCTGCCGAACAGGGCGCCCTTCGGACAGATGAAGCCGTGGCTGAAGACGTCGTCACGGTCCCCGCACGCCCGGGTGACGGCGGTGCCCTCGATGGTCAGGGCGAGCCCGCAGGTCGCTTCGCAGAGGGGGCAGACGCGCAGGGCGGTCCGGGTGGTGCCGGACGGGGAGGAGGCGGAGGGTGTTGAGGGCGCAGAGGGCGCTGGGGGCATCGGGACTCCACGGTGCGTGACGGCACTCGACACGGAAGCGATCCCCTTGAGCATACCGACTGGTATGGACCATGGGGAGGTCACGCCACACCCTTCCCGGCATCCTCACGGATGGCACAAGTGCCCCATGGCTAGGCATAGTTGACGAGGCATCAGGCGACCCAGGGTGAGCGGTGAGCCGTACGCGGACATGCAGTCGACAGGCAGCGGACGGGCGGTCCGGGCGGGGGGCGCTCAGCCGGCGGGAGCGTCCTTGCGCGGTGCGAGGGTCACCCGGGCGACGTCCTCGACGGCCTGCCCGTCCACGGCCCACACCGTGCCGTCGTCCGCGTGCAACCGGACGGTCAACTCGTGCGTGCCGCGCCCCAGGGAGGCGGCGGACAACCGGTACCGGGGTTGGTGCAGTCGGGCCAGTCGGCGGCCCTCCAGGTAGAGGACGGCGTACCCGCGGCCCGTCGTCGCGGCGCCGTCGGTGCCGCTGCGCTCCGCGCTGAAGCGGAAGTTGGTGACGGTGAGCCGGACGTCCCAGTTCTCGGCGGCGCCCGGCCGGACGGCGATCCGCACGTCGGGGGCGCCCTCCCGGTCCACCTCCCGGAGTTGATCCCCGGTCGCGTCGCTCGTGGAGAGGAGTTCCCCCACCGGGGACGGGGTCAAGGAGTGCTCGTCGCCGCCCCGGGAGGAGGTTCCGCCGTCGCAGGCCGCGGCGGCGACCAGGGCGCAGCAGAGGACGAGCGCGCACGCGCCCCGGCGCGCGCGCACGCGGATGGGGACCGGTTGCTGAGGTGACGCCATGGCACCCGAGCCTAGGCGACGCGCCGCCGGCGGGATCGGACAGGGTGCGCGCCCCGGGCCGCCCCCGCCGACCGGCCCCCGCCGATCGACCTGCCCTCCCCGACCCCTCCGACCGACCCTTTGACCGACCCTTTGACCGGCCCTTTGACCGACCCGCTCCGGCCGGTGCGCGACCCGGCGCCCCTTCGCCCTTGCGCCACGGGGAACCGAATCCTACGGTGATGCATAGGAATAGCTACGAGGGAGCGCCGATGAGCGGTGACACCGCCCGGAAGACCGCCGAGAGCCTGACCTACGCGACCGGATTCGGTAACGAACACAGCAGCGAGGCGGTCGCCGGCGCCCTGCCGCTGGGCCGCAACTCACCGCAGCGCGGCCCGCTCGGGCTGTACGCGGAACAACTGAGCGGGAGCGCCTTCACCGAACCCCGCGCGGACAACCGGCGCACCTGGCTGTACCGGATCCGCCCGTCCGCCGCCCACCCCGCGTTCACCCGGGTCGACAACGGCGCGCTGCGCACGGCGCCCTTCACCGAGACGGTCCCCGACCCCAACCGGCTGCGCTGGGACCCCCTGCCCGCACCGCCGGCCGGAACGGACTTCCTGGCCGGCCTGTGGACCCTCGGCGGCAACGGCGACGCCGCGAGCCGCACCGGCATGGCGGTGCACCTGTACCACGCCAACACCTCCATGGAGGAACGGGTGTTCAGCGACTCGGACGGCGAGTTGCTGATCGTGCCCGAGCGCGGCGGTCTGCTGCTGCGCACCGAACTCGGGCTGCTCGCCGCCCGCCCCGGCGAGGTCGCGCTGGTCCCGCGGGGCGTCCGTTTCCGGGTCGAGCTGCTGGACCCGGCGCCCGACGGGGACGGCCCCGCCGCGCGCGGGTACGTCTGCGAGAACTACGGCCGCCCCTTCCAGCTGCCCGAACGCGGCCCGATCGGCGCCAACGGCCTGGCCAACGCGCGCGACTTCCGGGCGCCGGTCGCCGCCTACGAGGACGTCGAGGGCCCGGTCGAGGTGGTGAACAAGTTCTGCGGCAACCTGTGGACCGCCACCTACGACCACTCCCCGCTGGACGTGGTCGCCTGGCACGGCACCCACACCCCGTACGTCTACGACCTGCGCACCTTCAACGTGATCGGCTCCCTCAGCTACGACCACCCGGACCCGTCGATCTTCACGGTGCTCACCTCGCCGTCCGACACCCCGGGGCTCGCGGCGGTGGACTTCGTGGTGTTCGCGCCCCGTTGGCTGGTGGGCGAGGACACCTTCCGGCCGCCGTACTTCCACCGCAACGTGATGAGCGAGTACATGGGCCTGATCGAGGGCGCCTACGACGCCAAGGCCGGCGGCGAGGGCGGGTTCGTGGCGGGCGGCGGTTCCCTGCACAACATGATGTCGGCGCACGGGCCGGACCGGGAGACCTTCGACCGGGCGAGCGCCGCCGCCTTGGTGCCCCAACGCATCGACGACGGTCTGGCGTTCATGTTCGAGACCCGGTGGCCCGTGGTCACCACCGCCCTCGCCGCCGGTGCGGACCACCTCCAGCGCGGGTACGACGATGTGTGGCATGGTCTGGAGCGCCATTTCAGGAACCCCTAGCGCACCGCGGGCGACCGCCCCCCGAACGACCCCCGTGTCCTCGTGGGCCACCGCACCGGAACCCGATTCGGAGAAGTCGTGACCGCTTTTGCCCCGGACTCGATCGTCCTGAATCGCAAGCTGCCGCTCTGGTACCAGGTGTCACAGTCCCTGCGCGCCTCGATACTGGGGCGGGCGCCGGACGCCCCGCTGCGGCTGCCCACCGAGGAACGCCTCGCCGGGCACTACGGGGTCAGCGTGCTGACCATGCGGCAGGCCCTCAAGGAGTTGGAGGACGAGGGCCTGATCAGCCGCCACCGGCGGCGGGGCACCTTCATCGAGCCGGCCGCGCGGCGCGGCGCCCCGGTCCGTCTGCTGGGCTCGGTGGACGCGATCGTGGCCCAGCAGTCGGGCATGACCACCCGTCTGTTGGACCACGGGCGGATACCGGTCCCCCATGCGTACGCGGACCGGTTCCCGGGCCTGGACGAGGTCGCCACGTACCACCGGCTGCGCTCCGACGAGGCGACCGGCGAACCCACCAACCACGCGCGCAACTACGTCCGGCCGGAGCTGGCCGAGCGGATGGACCCCGCGGACCTGGAACGCTGGCCCATGACCAAGGTGCTGCGGGACGTGGTCGGCGCCCGGATCGGCCGGATCACCGACACGGTCGAGGCCCGGCTCGCCGACCCGGACACCGCACGGCTGCTCGACGTCCCGCTGCTCAGCCCGATCCTGCACTACACGGGCGTCACCCACGACGAGGACGGTCGGGTCCTCGACCTCGCCGTCATCCACTACCGGGGCGACCGCTTCTCCTTCACCGTCACCCTGGACGCCCAGCCACCCGACTGACCGACGCCGCCATGGCTAGCATGCCGGTCGTGACGCACACCGAGGAACCGCTGTTGGCGGACCTGATGCCGTGGTCCGTCGCCGTCCCCCGGATCGGCCGGGGCTGGCCCGTGGCCCCGGACACCGCCACGCTCAGGGCGCGGTGGCAGGCCCTGGCCCGGGCGGAGGGCGCGGACCGGACGGCGCTGTTCGAGTCCAGCCGGGCCCGCACCCCGCGGTCCGCGGTCGCCCAGCTGCCCGGCCAGTCCACCGGCACGGCCCGGCTCGCCCACGCCCCGGGACCGTTCCCGCAGCCGCTGCGCGTCCTGCTCGCGCCCTTCGACGAGCAGTGGCTGATCCCCGACCACCGGCTGATCGACGCCGCCCGCCCGGAGTTGTGGCGGGTCGCCGACGCCCGACAGCTGTTCGTCCTCGACACCCCGGCAGCAGCGGGTGACGCGGCCGGGCCGGGTCCGGCGCTCCTGGTCACGGCACGGCTGCCGGTCGCCGTGCCGCCGCCCGTCCCCGCGCCCCGCGAGCGGGCCCGCGGCACCCGGGTGCATCCCCTGTTCCGGCGACCGGGCGGAGCCGAGCCCAACCTCGCCCCCGGGCTGCCGGACCTGCTCGCCACCCGTCTCGGCCTCCACCGCGTCGACCCCCTGGACGTCCTGGCGTGGATCGTCGCCGCCGCCCGCCCGGGGCCGGGCGGCTGCACGGTGCCGCTCACCTGCGATCCGGAGGTGTGGGCACGCGGCACCGGCACGGGGCGCCGACTGCTGCGGCTGATGGTCCGCACCGACGGCGACCGACCGCGGCTCCCCGGCGGCAGCCGCCCCTACGTGCGGTCCCCGCTCCCCGAGCGGCCGACCGTCCTGCGCCACGACCCGGACACCGGGAGCCTGGACCTGGACGGCGGGCGGATCTCTCCGGTGCCCGCGGAGGTGTGGCACTTCAGGGCCCAGGGGGTGCGGGTGGTGGAGTCCTGGTTCGGCCGTCGCACGGCGCCGGCACCGCGGCCGGGCTCCCTGGGAGCCGTCCGACCGGCGGCCTGGCCGCAGGCGTGGACCTCCGAGCTGCTGGAACTCCTCACCGTGCTGGCCCTGCTCGCCGAGTGCGGACCGAGCCGCCCCGAACCGCTCGGACCCCGACTGACGGCGGACGAGCTGCGCCGGGCGGGCGTGCTGCCGCCACCGGACACGGCCCGCCGCCCCGCCTCCGTCCTCGACCACCGCGAGGAGGGCCCGGAGGGCCAGTACGCACTCCTCTGATCCGCACGCCCCGGACCACCGTGGGGACGGGTGACCACGGGGTACTGCCGGGCCGCGCCCGCGGGCCGCCGGGTCGGCTGGGGAGGGGCCGACGTGGCGCCGAGCGGGTGCGGGTGCGGATGAACGGCACTCCGTGGCGATGAACGCAGGAGCGCGGGTCCGGCGGAGCCGCCGCCGGCACCCCAAGGGGCGTGAAGGTGACATGGGGGGCCCGGGCGGGCACGGGAGCGACGCCGCGCACCGTGGGAAGGGCGGTGCCGGGGACGCGCCGGAGGATTCCGACCGCGACCGCCGGGCCCGGGCCGGTGCCTAGTGACCGCCGAAGAGCGAGCGGCGCAGCCGTCGCAACGGGGCGAAGAGCGATACGCGTCGCACGCGGGCCTCACGCCCGCTGACCTCGTGGGCGGGCGCACGCGTCGTCAGTTCGCGCATCAGCAAGGTCGCCTCGGCCGCCTCCCGTTGCGGTATGGCGGGGCCACCCAGCACGGCGAGATGGCGGTCGAGGCGCGAACTGGTCGCGCTGCTCCCGCAGGTGATCGCAGGGACGCGCGCCCTGCTGCGGACTGTCATCGGTTCCATTTTGTCTCCCCACCCGTACGAGGGCACCCGGCCCGGGCAGGTTCACCCTATCTCCCCCGCCTGACACTCGTGTATACCGCCCGGGGCACTCGCCTTCCGGGAGGCGGCGCCGACCGGGTTCGGCGCCGCCCCTGCGGTCGCACCGGTCGCACCCGTCCCACCGGTGTCCGGGTCCGGCCGCGCGGGACGACGGGAATCCGTTCGGGGCAGTTCAGGGGGGTCGCAACGGGCTGGGGCTGGGCTACTTTGTGAGCGTCGGACACTGCGAAGGGGGACTCCGGTGAGCCGGGAACCGAACGACGCAGGACAGGGGAACCCGGGCGCGCAGGACGGCGACGCACGGCCCCTGGTCGCCGGGCGCTACCGGTTGTTGTCGCCGCTGGGCGAGGGCGGCACGGGCACGGTGTGGTTGGCCCGTGACGAGGCCCTGCGCCGGGAGGTCGCCGTCAAGGAGGTGCGGGCGCCCGCCGGGCTCACCGCCGCGGAGGTCGAGCAGCTCCACGCCCGGCTGGAACGGGGGGCCTGGGCGGCGGCCAGGATCTCGCACCGCAACGTGGTCGGCATCCATGACGTGGCGGTGGAGGACCGCCGCCCGTGGATCGTGATGGAACTCGTCCGGGGACTGGCCCTGTCGGACGTGCTGGTCGCCGAGGAGCGGGTGTCGCCGCAGCGGGCCGCGCAGATCGGCGCCGAGGTGGTGGGCGCGTTGCGGGCCGCGCACGACGCAGGGGTGCTGCACCAGGACGTCAAGCCGGCCAACGTCCTGTTGGCCAACGACGGTCGGGTGCTGCTGTCCGACGTGGGGACCGCGACGGCCCAGGACACCTCGGCGCTGACGCGGGCGGGCCGGATCGCCGGCTCGCCGGAGTTCCTGGCCCCGGAGCGGGTGCTCGGCCGGGACCCGGGCCCGGAGTCGGACCTGTGGTCGCTCGGGGTGCTGCTGTACACGGCGGTGGAGGGGCGGTCGCCGTTCCGGCGGGACACCGCGCCGGACACCCTGCGGGCGGTGGTCGACGAGGAGCCGGCCCCGCCCCGGACCGCGGGCCCGCTGGCGCCCGTCATCGGGGGCCTGTTGCGCAAGGACCCGGCCAAGCGGCTACCGGCCGCGGTGGCGGAGCGCGAGTTGCGGAACATCGCGGCGGGGGGCAGCGGAACGTCCGCCCCGCTCGCTCCCGGTGGGACGTCCGCCCGCCCCGCGCCCGCGGTCGGATCCGGCGCCGACGGCCCCGCTGCCGGGGACGACCGGTCCGGTGCGTCCGGACCGTCGAACGCCGCGGGGCCGAACGCAGCGGGGTCCCACGGCACCACCGCGTCGGCCACCCGGGGCCAGCGGCGCGGCGCGGCCCTGGTCCTGGTGGCCTCGGTGGGGGTGCTCGTCCTGGGACTGGGCGCGCTGGTGCTCGCCCTGCGCTGACCGGGTGGGCCGCGGCCCCGTGCGGACGGGAACGCGGCGCACCGCGGCGGAACCGGGCCGTCAGGCCGCCGCGTTCAGGGCGGGCAGGTAACCGCGGGACTGCCCGGCGGCCTTGGGGTGGTAGGACTCGCTGATGCTGAGCAGCTTGAGGCTGTGCAGCCAGGCGTCGCCGGAGCAGATCTCGTGTCCGGCGAACCGTCCGGTGACGCCGGCGAAGGTGAAGCCGTGGTCGGCCGCGCGCTTGGCGAGGGCGCCGTTCAGGTGGTCCGAGGCGGAGTTGATGGCGGAGCGCTCCCGCTCGGAGAGTCCTGCGAGGCAACTGCCGCTCAGCTTGTAGAAGCGGGGGTAGCCGAGGACGACGACCTCGGCCCGGGGGGCCCGGTCGGCGATCGCCTCGTAGAGCTCGTCGAGGTGGCCGGGCAGCGTGGCGTCCACGTAGCGGCGGGCGGTGGCGATGCGGTCCAGGCAGGACTTCTCGGATTCGGTGACGCAGGTGCTCATGACGTCGGAGAAGCCCGCGTCGTTGCCGCCGACCGTGATGCTGACGAGCCCGGTGCCGGACCCGAGGGGGCCGAGTTGCTTGGTCCGGACATCACCCGTACGAGCGCCCGCGCAGGCCGTGAAGTGGAACGAGGAGGGTGAGTTGGCGTCGGCCCACAGCGCCGGGTAGGCGCGCGCGGTGCGCTTGCAGGAGCCGCTCGCACCGTCGTAGGCACCGGCGCCGAGGCCGGAGGAGTAGGAGTCCCCCAGCGCTACGTACCCGGTGGCCGCGGCGCCGGGGGCGGCCTGGGCCGCGGCGGCTCCGGTCAGGGTGAGACCGGCGGCGACGAGGAGCGAGGTGAACGCGGCCGTACAGGCCGTAAGTCGGGAACGTCTCATGGAACCTCCCTTTAGCAGGATCTCCGCGACGACCGTGGTACCAGCTGACCAGTCGGGTTGGAAATGTGCATGACAGACTTGTCGGCTTCTTTCCCGGAATCCTCACCAGCGATTCGTCAGACGTTCAATTACCTTCCCGTTTTCGCCATCTGACGAGCGGTCAACGAGGGTGATGCGGAAGCACGGACGTCTTCACGGGGCGGTCGCCGCCCGCTCCGGGCGCCCCTTCACCACGTTGAGCCCCCCGCGCACCAGCGCCCCGTGCGGGCCGGACGGTTCGTCAGGGTGGCGGCGACGGCCGAAACCCGGGTGCGTACGGGCGCGGGGTGCCGGATCATGACCGTCATGTCTGCCAAGCCTGTGCGACCGGAGGACACTCTGACGCAGCCGCCCCACGACGACCCACCGACCGTTCCCGAGGCCGCGACCCCCGGTGTGCCCGCGGCGGCGCCCGTGGCCGCGCCCGCCGTCACGCCCCGGGACGCGTTCGCCACGCTGCCCGTCCAGCTGACCCTGAACGACGAGGACAGCCCGTCGGACGTGGTGGACGCCCTGTTCCTGGGGCGGTTCACGACCGGCGAGCAACCCCATGCCCGCCGTACGGGGATCGAGCGGGTGCGCCCCGGTGCACCGCTCATGCCGCCGGGCGCGACGGTGGTGCGCGCCACCCGCGGCGACGACAACCGGAGCAACACCCTCGCGGTGGGCGACGGCTGGACGCTGCTGGCCAGCCGTTGGCGGCAGGGTGCCGACGTGTCGGTGACGGCGACCAGCGCCGAACTGGCCGACCACGTGCTGAGCCTGGCGACCGAGGGGGCGACCGACGAACCGGAGCCGCAGCCGGAGACCGTGTCCATGGGGTTCTGGTACGTGTCCCCGCGCCGGGGTCCGCACCGCACCACCCGTCAGATCTCGGCCCTGACCTGGGCCGAGGCCCGGGCCAACTACACCGCCCCGGTGGCCGATGCCATGGACGGGCTGATGAAGCTGACCGCCGAGGACATCACGGGGCGGCTGCTCCTGCTGCACGGGCCGCCGGGCACCGGCAAGACCTCGGCGCTGCGCACGCTCGCCCGGTCCTGGCGGGAGTGGTGCCAGGTGGACTGCGTGCTCGACCCGGAGCGGCTGTTCACCGACGTCGGCTATCTGATGGACATCGCGATCGGCGAGGACGAGGGCACGGCGAAGGGCCGCTGGCGGTTGCTGCTGCTGGAGGACTGCGACGAGCTGATCCGGGGCGGGGCCAAGGACTCGGCGGGCCAGGCGCTGTCCCGGCTGCTGAACCTGACGGACGGCCTCCTCGGTCAGGGCCGCAACGTCCTCGTCGGGATCACCACCAACGAGGACCTGGAACGGCTGCACCCCGCCGTGGTGCGTCCGGGGCGGTGCCTCGCCCGGATCGAGGTCGGTCCACTGACCCGCCCGGAGGCCGTCGAGTGGCTCGGCACCGAGGAGGGCGTCGACCGGGACGGGGCCACCCTGGCGGAGCTGTTCGCCCTGCGCCGGGGCGGCGGCCCGACCGAGGTACCCGGCCAGCGCCCCGGCGCGGACGCCGGGCTGTACCTGTAGCCGCCCTCCCGGGGGACGACCGGTGGGGGACGGGAATCCGGTGGGACCGGGCGGTCGGGCGGTCCGGGGCGGCACCTGCGCCCCGGACCGACGGGCTCACGCCTGCGCCTTCTTCTTGAACACCTCCACCAGACTGGTGAAGCTGTCGGCGCCGCGGCCCGCCGCCAGCCCCCGCTCGAACATCCCGTGCACCGCGGCCGGCAGGGTGCTGTCGAGACCGGCGTCCCGGGTGGTCCGCACCACGTGCCCGATGCTGGCGACGCCCATCGCGAGCCGGTCGACGTCCCCCGGGTGCTCACCCCGGTCGATCCGGGGGGTGTAGAACTCCAGGAACTGACCGACGTCCGCCGCGTCCCGGGCGATCGGCAGCAGTTCCTCGGCCGTGACGCCGTGGGCCTCGGCGACCGCGACCGCGTGCAGCCAGCTGAGCATCGTCGTCCAGAAGACGTCCATCTGGAGCTGGTAGAACAGCGCCGCCCGCCCCGGGTCCTCACCCAGGAAGTCGGTGCCGGTCAGCACCTCCAAGGTGGCGCGGTGCCGCTCGAACACCTCGCGCGGACCGCTGTAGAAGGTGGACGCCCCCGGCTGCCCGACACCCGAGGGCGGCACCCGGACACCGCCCGTCAGCTGGACGCCGCCGCGCTCCGCGACCCAGGCGGCGGCCTCCCCCGCCCGCTCCGGGGTGTCCGAGCTGAGGTTGACGATCACCCGCCCGGCGAGCGCGGACTCCGCCCGGCCCAGGATCGCGTACACCGCTTCGTAGTCCGTGAGGCTCAGGACGACGAGTTCGTTCGCCGTGAGCGCCTCCTCGACGCCGCCCGCGAGGACCGCGCCCCGGGCCACCAGCTCGTCGGCCTTGCCCGAGCTGCGGTTCCACACCGTCAGCGGGTGGCCCTCGGCCAGGAACGCCCTGCCCATGGCCTGCCCCATCGGGCCCAGTCCGATGAGGGTGACTGCCTGCTTGCCCATGTCCGTGTCCTTTCCACCGGCGCGTGCCGGGTGCGGGTGGCGCAACTGAATCGAGCGGACGAGCACTCTAGAACGAGCGCTCTATCTAGAGAAGACGATAGCAGCCTCTAAAGCGAACGTTCCACTCGGTACACTCGTCGGGTGAAGACGACTGGTGCGAAGGCGACGAAGACGGCCGCGGGGGACGCTCCCCCGGTGAAGCCGGGCACGGCACTCGGCACCCGGGAGCGGATCGTCCGGGCGGCCTCACACCTGATGCAACGACAGGGCTACGACGGCACGGGGATCAAACAGATCTCCCTGGAGGCGTCGGCCACCCTCGGCTCCGTGTACCACTTCTTCCCCGGCGGGAAGCAGGAGCTGGCGGTCGCCGCGATCGGCCACGGCGAGCAGGAGTTCGCCCACAGCCTGGAGCACTGGCTGGCCGCGGAGGCCGACCCCGCCGCGGCCGTCGTCGCCTGTGCGGACCACCTCGCCGTCGGGCTGCGGGACTCCGACTGGGTGGACGGGTGCCCGGTCACCTCCACCGCCCTGGGGACCGCCGGCCGGGCTCCCGACATCCAGGAGGCGGCGGCCCGTGCGTTCGCCCGCTGGCGCGAGCTGGTCGCCGCCCGGCTGCGGGCGGCCGGGTTCGCCGAGGACGTGGCCGCGGAACTGGCGTACACCGTGATCAGCACCCTGGAGGGGGCGGAGTTGGCGGCCCAGGTGGAACGGAGCACGACCCCGCTGGAGGTGGCGGGGCGCCACCTCGCCCGACTCATCGACCTCCACCGCTGACCGGGCGCGGCGGTCAGCGCCCGTAGACCGCGCGGAGCGCCTCCCGGACGGCGCGCAGGGCCTCGGACTCGGGGACGCCCAGCCGCAGCGCCCGGTCCGCGTACGTCCGGGCGGCGGTCGCCGTCTCCCGGGTGGCGGCGTCGCCCGCCGCGGCGATGAAGGAACCGAGGCGGCCACGGGTCTCGATGACCCC
This sequence comes from Streptomyces sp. NPDC005955, assembly GCF_042871255.1. Lineage (NCBI taxonomy): Bacteria > Bacillati > Actinomycetota > Actinomycetes > Kitasatosporales > Streptomycetaceae > Streptomyces > Streptomyces sp. NPDC005955. The sequence goes on from NZ_JBIAIF010000013.1 coordinate 151,022, forward strand.
GTCGGACTCCAGGGCCCGGTACGCCTTGGCCACCGTGTTCACGGCGAGTCCCAGCTCCTGGGCCAGGCCGCGGACGGTCGGCAGCTTGTATCCGGTCGGCAGGCGGCCGGACCTCGTCTGGTCCGCGATCTGCGCGCGGAGCTGTTCGAAGGGGGCCGTGCCCCCGGCCGGGTCGATCACGATCGTCAACGTCACCCGGTGATTCTCCCGCAACGGGCCCTCCCCGGGGCCGGCACGCCCGGTCGGCGTGGCCCCGGCCCGCGTGGCCCGGAGCCGCGTGGCCCGGAACCGCCCTCGCCGTCCTTGCCGTCGGGGCCGGCCCGCGGGCGGGAAAATGAGGGGCGCGGCACGGCGCTGCGAACCTAGCGTGGGGGCATGAGCATCGTCGTACGCCCGTTCCGGCCCGAGGACGCCGAGCAGTTCGCGCGGGTCCGGCAGGCAGCCGTCCCCTTCCTCCTGGCCACGGCCGAGTCCGTGGCCTTCGACGTCAGCCAGGCCCACCCGGACGCGCACTACCACCCGTTGGTCGCCGAGCAGCAGGGGGAGGTCATCGGCACGGTCCAGGTGGGCGTCGCCCATGAGAGCCCGACCCCGGGGCAGGGCTTCGCGAACGTCTACGTCCACCCGGAGCGACGCGGCCGGGGCGCCGGAACGCTGCTGGTGCGGGCCGCCGAGGAGCAACTCGCCCGGGTCGGGGCGACGGCGGTGTACACCTGGGTCCTGGACGAGCCGGAGAACCGCGCCTTCGCCGAGCGGCGCGGCTACCGTCCCCGCCGCAGCGCGCACTTCCTCCGGCTGGACCTCGCCGCGCTCCCGCCCCGCCTCCCCGCGCCCGACGGGGTGGAACTGCGCACGGCGGCCGACTTCGAGGACGATCCGCGCCCGGTGTTCGTGCTGGACGCAGAGTGCACGGAGGACGAACCCGGCGACGTCGGCGCACACTTCTCCGACTACGAACAGTGGCTCCGGGACACCTGGCACCACCCCCTGACGGACCGGAAGCTGACCACGATCGCCGTCGTGGACGGGCGTCCGGTCGCCTTCACCGCCGCCCGTACCGACGGGAACGGCCGCTACGTCACGGCCATGACCGGCACCGTGCGCGCGCACCGGGGCCGGGGCCTCGCCAAGGCGGTCAAGAACGACTCCCTGCACCGGGCGCGGGCGGCCGGGTTCACCGAGGCGTTCACCGGCAACGACACCGACAACGCCCCGATGCTCGCGGTCAACACGTGGTTCGGCTACGCGGTCTGCGCCACGGAGGTGCGTCATGTCCGCGACCTCGGCTGAGGCCCACGGCGGTGCGGCGACCGTCGAGGTCGTGCTGGTGAAGAACGGCCGCACCAAGATCCGCTACCCCGCCCGGCGGCTCGCCGACGACGGGGACCGGGTGAGCGTGCGGGCCCCCTGGGCGGGTGCGGGCGTGCGCGACTTCGGCTTCGTCCGCTTCGAGCCCGGCGACGTGTTCACCGAGCACTACTGGCGCACCCGGTGGTACGCCGTGAAGGAGGTGCGCACCGGGGCGGGCGTCCTGAAGGGCTGGTACTGCGATGTGACCCGGCCCGCCGTGGTCTCCCCCGACGAGATCGTGGTGACCGACCTGGATCTGGACCTGTGGGTCGGCGCCGACCGCTCGGCCGTCCTGAGGCTGGACGAGGACGAGTTCGCGGCCAGCGGGCTGGCGGCGACCGACCCCCCGGCGGCGGAGCGGGCGGTGAACGCCCTGGACGAGTTGGAACGCCTCGCCCGGGAGGACTCCGACGGGTTCACCGCCCTGTTCCGGTAGGGCCGGTCACCGCGGGTCGCGCAGGCCGAGGACGTACGCCGCGGTGAGCGCGACGGCCCGGTCCTCGTCGTGCGACAGGTCGGCGAGGGCGCGTGCCGCGGTGGTGCCCGGGATGTCGGCGAGCGCCTGGGCCAGCCGTCGTCGTACGGCGGGCTCGGCGGTGCCGTGGGCGAGCCGGTCGACGAGCCCGGTGGCGATGCGGTCCGCCCACCCGGGACGGCTCGCCAGCGCACTCAGCGCGTCGGCCGCGTCCACGTCGTTCACCTCCCCGACGACCAGGTCGAGGAGCGTCGGCACCGCCTCGGTCACGCCGCGTGCCCCGAGGGCCAGTGCCGCGTACCTGCGGACCACGGGGTCCCGGTGGGCGAGGGCGTCCCGCAGCAGGGCCGTCGCCCCGTCGTCCGGGATCTCGGCGAGCGAGCGGACCGCGCGCTCGCGCACCTGCGCCGTCGAGGAGTCCAGCCCCTGCGCCAACAGGGGCTCGACTCCGTCGCCGGCCGAGCGCGCCAGGGCCCAGCGGAGGGCCCCGGCGACGTTCGGGTCCGGTTCGCTCAGCACCGCCTCCACGAGGGGTTCCACCGGCGCCGGAACCTCCTCGGTGGCGGACAGGGCCGCGCGCTGACGCTTGCCCGCGCTCTTCGAGCCCAGTGCCTGGAGCAGGGCGACGGTCTGGAGCACGTCCTCCCAGGCGGCGGGTTCCGCGGCGTCGATGCGGCGGAGCCGGGTGAGCAGCTCCGTCTCGTCGGCGATGCGTTCCCGGGTCCGGCGGACCAGGTCGGCGACGAGGTCCGCGGGCGTGAACGCGGGATCGTCCAGCGCCCGGGCGACCTCCTTCAGCGACAGTCCCAGTGACCGCAGGCTCTCGATGTGGAAGATCCGCCGGACGTCCTCGGCGGAGTACTCCCGGTAGCCGGCTCCGGTGCGCCCCGTCGGTCGCACCAGGCCGAGTGCGTCGTAGTGCCTCAGCATGCGGGCGCTGACCCCGGACCGTCGGGCCACCTCACCGATCAACACGGCCGCTCACCCCTCCTGGCTGGTCGGGCCCAGGGCGACGACGCGCTTCGCCTCCTCGATGGCGTACGCGAACCCGGCTTCCGGGTCCCGCAACAGTCGTTCCGTGGCGTGTGCGTGTGCGCGCACCCGGGGGTCGGGGTCCGTCGTCGCGGCGCGCAGGGTCGGCACCATCGCCTCACCGAGCGCGATCAGCGCCCGGCTGAGGCTCAGCTGCGTCTCCCGTCCACCGCGCCCGAGCTGTGTCGCCAACACTACGGCCAGCGCGGTTTCCGCACCTTCGGGCACGAGCACGACGGCCGTCCGCCAGGCGGTCCGCGCCACCTCGTCGTCGGTGTCGGTCAGCAGCGCCCGGGTGATCGACGGCCAGGTCCGCCGGTCCCCGACCTTGGACAGCGTGTGCAACGCCTGGCTCCGGGCCTGTGGGCGCGGCGAACGCAGTTCGTCGAGCAGCTTGGGGACCGTCGTGGCCGCCGGGTGCCGGGTCAGCGCCCAGGTGAGCATGTCGCGCACGGGGAAGTCGGGTTCGACCGCGCACCGTTCGACGAGCGTGTCGACGAACTGCGGGTCCGGGGCCGAACCGACCGCCAGCGCCGCCCGCAGCCGTACGGACGGGCGGTCGTCCTCCAGCGCCCTCAGGGCGCGCATGGTGTTCGTGTCCGGTGCCGACGGGGTCATCGGGACCACCTCCTCGGCTCCAGCGAAGACCTTGTCACGGTGTCAAGGTCAAGCGGACGCTCCCGAGGGCCGTTGCCCGGGACGGCCCGGGTGCGGCTCCCGGGTCCGTGGGAAGTGGCTCCCGGCGGGGTGACGTCGGCCACTGACATCGGGGCGCCGGTGAGTCACCCTCCCCCAACGGGTCTAGCACCGCGCGATCGCGGGAAGAGGTAGTCCCCAAGGAGGCAGTCATGCGCCGAGTGACCGTGCAGAAGTCGCCGAGCAGGACCAGCACCCGTCGCGGGCGGCGGCGGGACGAGAGCGAGGAGCTCCCCAGGGAGCGTCCGGAGATCCGCAAGGACGTCCAGCGCATCTGGTGGCCCGAGGGGTGACCCGGTGCGGTGCGCCCGCGCGGGGCGTACGAGAAGTGCCCGGCACCGGAACCCGGTGCCGGGCACTTCGTCTCAGCCGAACCGCTTGCGGTAGTGGTAGCGGTCGTAGTGGCCGTCCAGCCGGCGGCCCATGAACGCGTACCCGTAGCGCGGATAGAGCTTCTGGTTCTCCCACATCTGCGCGTGGGTGTGCAGCCGCACCTCGGGAAGGCCGAGGTCACGGGCGTGGGCGTCGACGAAGTGGAGCAGTCGGCGGCCCACCCCCAGGCCGTGGGAGTCCGGGTGGACGGCGATGTTGTAGAGGTGCAGGTGGTCCTCGTACGGGACGAGGACCACCAGGCCGAGCACGGGCTCCCCGGTCACGAAGACCTGACCGGCGGCGATCTGCGCGGCGTGGTCGGCGTCCATCGGGGCGGGGCGTCGACCGATGCGTTCGACGTAGGGGGCGTAGGCGGCGTCCGTCACGGACCTCACCGCGCCCGCGTCGACCGGTGTCGCCCTGCGGATGGCTTCGTGGAGGGGGAGCCGTGTCTCGGTCATGGCCGCACGCCGCTTCCCTTCTCCCCGGGGTCATCGGGGCCGTCGCTGCCGTCGGTGCCGTCCGTGGCGTCGAGGGTACCGGGGGTGTCGGCGCCCTTCGTGCCGGCCGGGGCCTCGGCGTCGTCCTGACGCTCCGCCTCGGCGCCGACGGTGACCGGGGTCTTCGCCGCGACCGGGACCGCGGTGGCGGTCCGGCGGCTACGGATCAGCTTGGCGATCAGCGGCCAGGCGAGGATCAGCAGGATGATCGCGTACACCGTCACGGAGAACGGCGTGTTGACCAGGCCCGAGACGCTGCCGTCGCTGATCTGGAGCGCCCGGCGCAGCTGCTGCTCGGCGTTCGGGCCGAGGATGACGCCGATCACCGCCGGGAGCACCGGCAGTCCGTAGCGACGCATTCCGAAGCCGAGGAAGCCGATGATCAGCAGGATGACCAGGTCCAGCGACTCGCCGCCGACGGCGTACGCGCCCAGGGCGGCGAAGAAGAGGATGCCGGAGTAGAGGTAGGGGCGCGGGATGCGCAGCAGCTTCGCCCACAGCGGGGCGAGCGGCAGGTTGAGGGCGAGCAGCAGCACCATGCCGACGAAGAGGGAGGCGATCAGGCCCCACACGAGGTCGGGCTCGCGCTCGAAGAGGAGCGGGCCGGGCTGGATGCCGTACTGCTGGAAGGCGGCGAGCATCACCGCGGCGACGGCGGTGGTGGGCAGGCCGAGGGTGAGCATGGAGACGAGCGTTCCGGCGGCGGAGGCCGAGGCCGCCGACTCCGGTCCGGCGACGCCCTCGATGGCGCCCTTGCCCCACTCCTTCTTGTTCTTGGACAGCTTCTTCTCGGTGACGTACGACAGGAAGGTCGGGATCTCGGCGCCGCCCGCGGGGATCGCCCCGAACGGGAAGCCGATGAACGGACCGCGCAGCCAGGGCTTCCAGGTGCGCTTGAGGTCGTCGCGGCCGAGCCAGGGGCGGCCGACGGGGATGGGCTCGGTGGAGCCGCGGCGCAGGTGGGCGGCGACCCACAGGGCCTCGCCGATCGCGAAGAGTCCGACCGCGACGATGACCACGTCGATGCCGTCGGCGAGGTGCAGGTTGTCGAAGGTGAGGCGCTGCTGGCCGGTCATGCCGTCGAGGCCGACGAGGCCGATGGTGAGACCGATGAGCAGGGAGGCGAGACCGCGGATGCGGGAGGAGCCGAGGACGGAGGTGACGGCGATGAACGCCAGCACCATGATGGCGAAGTAGTCGGGGGCGCCGATGTCGACGGCGAGTTCCGCGACGGTGGGTGCGAGGGCGACGAGCAGGGTGGTGCCGATCAGGCCGCCGGCGAAGTGGCCGATGGCCGCTGCCGCGAGGGCTTGTGAGCCGCGCCCCGATTTCGCCATCGGGTTGCCCTCCATGGCCGCCACGACGGCCGCGCTCTCACCTGGGGTGTTGAGCAGGATGGAGGTGGTGGAACCGCCGAACATCGCACCGTAGTAGATGCCGGCGAACATGATGAACGCGCCCGTGGGGTCGAGTCCGTAGGTGACGGGGAGGAGCAGGGCGACGGCCATGGCGGGGCCGATGCCGGGCAGGACGCCGATGGCGGTGCCGAGGAGGACGCCGATGGCGGCCCAGAGCAGGTTGATCGGGGTGAGCGCGGTGCCGAACCCGTCGATCAGGGAGTTGAAGGCGTTCATCTCACAGCACTCCCATCAGGGGGCCGCCGGGCAGTGGGACGCCGAGCAGGCGGTCGAAGATGATGAAGGCGGCGAGCGAGAGCCCCGCGGCGATCAGTGGGTCGCGGTGGAAGTGCCGACTGCCGAGGGCGTAGGCCGACCCCCAGAAGAGCAGGGCACCCGCGATGGGGAACCCGACGGGTTCGATGAGGACCGCGGTGGCGAGGAAGACGCCACCGAGCAGCAGGACCGTGCGCCAGTCGGCGGGTTCGCTGAGGTCGATGTCCTCGCCGCCCTCGGCCTCGCCGTGGCCGCCGCGCAGGACGTCTATGGCGAGCAGGACGGCGATCACCAGCAGGCCGATGCCGACCACGATCGGCACGGTCTTGGGGCCGATGGGCCCGCGCTGGGCGATGTCGACGTCCATGGTGAGGGCGTCGGTGAGGACCAGGCCGCCGAGGGCCAGGAGGAGGACGCTGACGCCCAGCTCCGAGTGCTCGCGCAGCCAGGAGCGGCGGCCCGGCTCCTGCCCGGCGGGCGTGGTGGTGGCGGAGCCCTGAGCGGGGTCAGGACGGCCGGGGGGTTCGATGGTCGTCACAGTCCCAACTCCTTCAGTACGGAAACGACCCGCTTGTCCTGGGCATCGAGGAAGTCACCGAACTTGTCGCCGGTGAGGAACGCGTCGTGCCAGCCGTTCTTCTTGAGGGACGCCTTCCACTCCTCGGAGGCGTGCAGCTTCTCGATGAGGGCGATGAGCTTGTCGCGCTCGGCGTCGGACAGTCCGGGCGGGGCGACGATGCCGCGCCAGTTGGTGAAGTCCATGTCGTAGCCGGCTTCGCGGAGCGTGGGGGCGTCGAGGCCGTCGACCCGCTCGGGGCCGGTGACCGCGAGCAGCCGCAGCTCGCCGGACTTGATCTGGTCGAGGTACTCGCCGACGCCGGAGACGCCGAACCCGACCTTGTTGCCGAGGATGGAGGCGAGGAGTTCGCCACCGCCGTCGAAGGGGATGTAGTTGACGTCCTTGGGGGCGAGCCCCGCGGAGCGCGCCATCAGCATCGGGGCGAGGTGGTCGGGGCCACCGGGCGAGGAGCCGCCGCCGACGGGGAGCTTGCCGGGGTTCTCCTTCCAGGCGTCGACCAGTTCGTTGATGGTCTTGTAGGGGGAGTCCTTCGAGACGACCACGACGTCCGGCTCTTCGGTGAGCCGGGCGATGGGGGTGACGTCGGCGAGGGTCTTGGGTGCGTCGTTGGAGCGGACGGCGCCGACGACGCCGAGCCCCATCGACATGGCGAGCTTGCCGTTGCCGTGCTCGCTGACCAGTCGGGCGAGGCCGACGGTGCCGCCCGCGCCGGGCAGGTTGAACACCTCGATGCCGTGGCTCAGACCGGCGTCCTCGGCGTTCTTCGCCGCGGTGCGCGCCGTGATGTCGTAACCACCACCGGGGGTGTTGGGGACCATGAACTGCAGTCCCGGGATCTTCGTCCCGGTTTCGGAGTCACTGCCCGTGGTGATCAGCGGTGGCCCGACCAGGACCAGTACCGCTGCCCCGAGCAGGGCTAGAGGAGTGCGCAGGCGCACCGTGCCACCACCTGTTCGTCGTGAGAGGCGATCGGGAAAACCTCACACCGTTTTTATCTGTGAGGTGGCCCACATGTTGCCTGCGCGTTAAGAGGCTGTCTCTCTTCCGCAACCAACGAACGTTGTGGTCCTTGTGGTCACACGCTTAACCTGCGGCGATGACGAAAGTACTGGTAGTGGACGACGACTTCATGGTCGCGAAGCTGCACAGCCGGTACGTGTCCGAAATGGCGGGATTTACGGTAGTAGGGGTTGCACACAACGGTACGCAGGCGTTGCGCTCCGTGGAGTCCCTTCGGCCCGATCTCGTCCTTCTCGACGTGTATCTGCCGGACATGGACGGCATCGGCGTGCTGCGCGGCATCCGGGCGGCCGAGCAGCGCGACCCGGAGCGGATTCCGGTGGACGTCCTGTTCATCACGGCCGCGCGGGACGCCGGAACGGTCCGTGCGGCGTTGCGGGCGGGGGCGTTGCACTACCTGATCAAGCCGTTCGAGCGGAGCACGCTCCAGGACCAGCTGCGCCACGTGGCCGCGGTCCGGGCCCGGCTCGCCGGACTCGACCAGGCGCGCCAGGAGGACGTGGACGAGCTGTTCGGCAGCCGCCCGCCGGGGTCCCGCGAGCAGTTGCCCAAAGGGCTCGCGGTGCCCACCGCGGACCTGGTGGAGCGGACCCTGCGCGCCCACCCGGGCGGACTGTCGGCCTCCGAGTGCGCCCGGGAGGGGTCGCTGTCCCGGGTCAGCGCCCGGCGCTACCTGGAGTACTTCGCCGAGACGGGACGCGTCGACGTGACCCTGCGCTACGGCGGCGCGGGTCGTCCCGAGCGCCGCTACCAGTGGATCGAGCGTCCCCGCCGCGCACGTCCCTGATCTCCGGCGGGCCCGGCCGCCGGCTCCCCGCCGTCCCGCGCGACGGGACGGGCGATCCGCCCCGACGGGGCCCTGAGCTGCACCAGAAGGCCCTGCGGCGGCTCGCGGCAGGGCCTCGGCCATGCCTTCCGTCGACATCCCGGCTTCATCCGGACGTCACACCGCCGTGAGGATTCGGACGTATCAGGACGCGATCTGAGCGCAGCCCGATGCCCCCCTTAAGAGGGCCATAAAGATCACCCGGAGTGCTCTCAAGCAGCCGTTCCCCGGGCATCGAACGGCTAGCTTTCCTCTTGCCCGGGAGTCACGTACACCGCCCGTACGCCTCCCGGGCTCCCCCCACTTGAGGAAGACTGAGGAGACCGTCCATGACTGCTCGTCGCACGGCCGCCGCGATCGCCGCACTCGGTGTCGCGCCGCTCGTTCTCACCGTCCTGAACGCCTCCCCCGCGGCGGCTCACGGTTCCATGAGCGACCCGGTCAGCCGGGTGTCCGCATGCTTCGCCGAGGGCCCCGAGAGCCCTGACACCGCCGCCTGCAAGGCCCTGGTCGCCTCCACCGGCACCCAGCCGCTGTACGACTGGAACGAGGTGAACATCGCCAACGCGGCCGGCGCGCACCGCCAGATCATCCCCGACGGCAAGCTGTGCAGCGCCAACCGCTCGAAGTACGCCGGGCTCGACGCCCCGCGGACCGACTGGCCCTCCTCGCCGTTCAAGTCGGGCAACCACACCTTCAAGTACCGGGTGACGGCCCCCCACAAGGGCTCCATCGAGCTGTACATCACCAAGGTCGGTTACGACGCCACCAAGGCCCTGAAGTGGTCCGACCTCGAGTCGCAGCCCTTCGCCACGGTGACCAACCCGCGCCTGGAGAACGGCTCGTTCATCTTCGACGGGAACGTCCCCCAGCGTTCCGGCCGTCACCTGATCTACTCGATCTACCAGCGTTCGGACTCCCCCGAGGCGTTCTACACCTGCTCGGACGTGGTGTTCGGCAACTCCGGCGGGGCCGCTGCCGGCCCGGTCGCCTCCGCGCCCAGCGACAAGCTGATCGAGAAGGAGCGCGACCAGTCCACCGTGGAGCACAACGGTCACGGTGACATGGCGCCCGAGGGCAAGGGCGGCAAGGAGGCCAAGGGCGGCGCGGTCGCCAACGCCTCGGCCACCGACGGCCCGGGTTCGGTCTCCGCCGTGGAGAGCGGCGGCGCCCAGGGCACCGCCCCGAAGGACTCCGGCGTCAAGGCGCAGGGCGGCTCCACGGAGAACCTCGCCGAGACCGGCGGCACCAGCACCACGCCGTACATCGCGATCGGCGGTGCGGCCGTGCTCGGCCTCGGCGCCGCCGGTCTGTTCGCCTCCGCCCGCCGCCGTGCGGCGACGGGCGGCGGCCGCAGCGGTCGCTGAGGGACGACCGCCGCGCCGGGTGGCCACCTCCGGGGTTGGGATGGTTACCGGGTCGGGTGGCCGCTCACCAAGCGGCCACCCGGAGCCATGTGCCGGAGCGAGGGGGAGGTCCCACTCGCTCCGGACACTAACTGAAGACAACTGAAGACAGTTGTGCACTCCGTCGGGGTGGCGCGCGCCCGGTCCAAGGCGCTCGCCACCCCGATGTGCGTGGTGCGGTCCCGTCCGACCGCCGGGCGCCGCCCCGCACGTCACGCGGCGAGCGTCCCCGGCAGCACCGCACGCGGACCGAACTTGGCCCGGGCCCGGTCCGCGACCTCCTCGATCCGACGGATGCGCTCGTCGGCGGGGTCGAGACTGAGTTGGTGCGCGGCGCTCTCCACGGGCGTCAGCCCCTCGGCGCGCAGGGCCAACCCCCTGACCCTGGCCCGCTGGAGCCCGAGCGCCCCGTACGTCCGGTACGCGGCGTCGGTGAGCGCCGCCGAGTGCGCGGTCGGCTCGGGGAGCGCCCGGGTGCGCGTGGTCCCGGGGCGGGCCGCCGAGTCGGTCCGGGTCCGTTCCGCGTACCGGACGGTGAGGGTCAGCGAGCGGCACACCAGCCGTTCGGCGCGCAGCCGGGCGCCCAACTCCCCGGCGAGCGAGAGCAGGGCGCGCCGGTGCCGGGCGGGGTCGATCTCGTCGCGGTCGAAGGTGCGGTCGGCGGCGATCGAGCGGGCCGCCCCGTTCGGCACCACCCGGCCCCGGTCGATGCCGTGGGCCCGTTCCCGCAGTTCGCGCCCGGCGCGGGCACCGACGAGCCGTTGCAGGGTGGCGGGCGGCGCCGCGGCCACCCGGTCGACGGTGTCGAGGCCGTAGGAGCGCAGGATGCGCACGGTCGCCGCACCGGCGCCGGGCAGTTCGCCGACCGGCCGTCCGGCCAGGAACTCCCGTACGGCGTCCGGGTGCCCGGGCACCGCGCGGGTGGTGCCCGGGGCGGCGGCGCAGGCGGCCATCCGGGCGAGCATCGGGCCGGGCCCGACCCCGATCGTGCAGTCGACCCCGTGCAGGGCCAGCGCCCGGACCCGGATCACCGCCGCCAGGTGGACGGCGTCCCGGCCGAAGTAGCGTTCCGCACCCCGCAGGTCGACGTACGCCGCGTCGGGCGGGGCCGCGGCCACGACGGGACTGACCGTGCCGAGCAGGGTGAGCAGCGGCGGGAGCGGGACCCCGGCCGCGGCGCCACGCCGGGCGTCCGACCCGGGCAGCCGGAACCGTACGTACAACACGCCCGGGCCGTGGGGGTTCCTGACCGTGTTCATCCCGCGCTCCCGGGGCTCTGGTGCCACAACTTCCTGACGGGGTCCCGCGTTCCGCCCGGCCCCTTCGTCACGTCCTCGCCCGCCGGGCGCAGATCGGCCCAGGGATGCATCTCGTACCCGGTGGACATCCTGATGCGACGCTCGCCCGCAAGGGTTTCGGCTTCGGGTGCGGGTACGGGAGGAGCGGCCAGGTGCCGGGCCACCGCGTCGAGGCCGTCCCGGTCGCGCACCTCCATCAGGTCGGCGAGGTTCCAGGCGGCCGAGCCGACCACGCTGAGGCTGCGCGGGCCCCGGCGCTGGACGGTGCCCCGGACCAGGAGCAGCCAGGAGTGGAAGACGGTGTGCGCGCACGCCTCGTGGGAGTCGTCGAAGAAGGCGAGGTCCACCAGGCCGGTGCCGTCGTCCAGGGTGGTGAAGACGACCCGCTTGCCGGAGCGGATCGGCGGGGTCTGGGTGGCCACCTTGGCGCCCGCGACGAGGACCGTCTCCCCGTGCCGGGCGGACCGCAACCGCCGTGCGGACCGTACGCCCAACTCGTCCAGGAAGGACCGGTGGTCGTCCATCAGGTGGCGGGACGCGTCCATCGACAGCACGCCCAGTTCGGCGCTGAGCCGTTCCGTGTCGTCCAGGTCGGGCAGCCCGGCGGGGGCCGTGTTCCGGCCACCCGCGAGCGGCAGTTGTTCCCCGTACGCGCCCCGGGCGCCGCGGTGGAGTTCGGTGAGGTGGAGTTGGAGGTCCCGGCGGTTCGCGCCGAACGCGTCGAGGGCGCCGACCTGGGCGAGGCGGCGCGCCAACGGGCGGCTGGGGCGGGCCCGTTCCCAGAAGTCGAGGAGGGAGGCGTACGGTTGCCCGCCGGCGATCCGCGCGGCCTCGGCCGCGCTGATGCCGTGCACGTCGAGCAGGGCGAGCCGTAGCCCCCAGCGCTCCACACCCTCCCCCGAACCGGACACCAGTTCGATGCGGTGGGCGACCGCCGAGGCGTTCACGTCCAGCGGCAGCACGGGCACCCCGCGCCGTCGGGCGTCCGCGAGCAGCAGCCGTTTCGGGTACATCCCCGGGTCGTGGGTGAGCAACCCGGCGTAGAAGGCGGCCGGGTGATGGGCCTTCAGCCAGGCCGACTGGTAGGTGGGAACGGCGAAGGACACCGCGTGCGCCTTGCAGAAGCCGTACGAGCCGAACGCCTCGACGATCTCCCAGGTCCGGGCGATCACTTCGGTGGCGTAGCCGCGTTCCGCCGCGCGCTGCGCGAACCAGAAGCGGATGCGCCCCTGCGACTCCGGGTCCGACAGCCCCCGGCGCACCCGGTCGGCCTCGCCGCGCCCGCAGCCGGTCATGACGTCCACGATGTCGATGACCTGTTCGTGGAAGACGACGACCCCGTACGTCTCCTTCAGGGTCCCTTCGAGGTCGGGGTGGGGGTAGCGGACCGGGGCCCTGCCGTGCCGGGCCTCGATGAAGGGCCGGACCATGTCGGCGGCCACCGGACCCGGTCGGAACAGCGAGATGTCGACCACCAGGTCGTGGAAGGTCGCGGGCTGGAGCCGCCCCACGAGATCGCGCTGGCCCGGCGACTCGATCTGGAAGCACCCGAGCGTCTCGGCGGAGCGGATCAGCTCGTACGTCGCCGGGTCGCCGGGCCGCACCACCTGCGGGTCGTCCAGGTCGACGCGCACCCCGGTGGCCCGCTCGACCTCCCCGACGGCGTGCGCCATCGCCGACTGCATCCGCACCCCGAGCACGTCCAGTTTGAGCAGTCCCAGGTCCTCCACGTCGTCCTTGTCGAACTGGGACATGGGGAAACCCTCGCCGCTGGTCGGCACCACCGGGGTGCGGGCGCGCAGGGTGGCGTCGGAGAGGAGCACCCCGCACGGGTGCATGGCGACCCCGCGCGGGAGCGCGTCGAGCCCTTCGACCAGGTCCCAGAACCGGCCGTACGGGCCCGGCTTCCCGGCCGGACCGCTCCCCGGCCCGGGGCCGGTCGCCGACCCGGTACCGGCCGCCGCCCGTTCCGCCCGCGCCCGCAGTTCCCGGGCCAGTTCCCGCAGCTCCGGCAGTTCGTCCAGGGCGGCCCGGGCGTCACGGGCCCGGATGTGGGGGAACGCCTTCGCGATCCGGTCGATGTCGGCGGGGTCCACGGACAGGGCGGCGCCCACGTCCCGGATGGCGTGCCGGACCCGGTAGGTCTCGGGCATCGCGACGGTGGCGACGCGCTCGGTGCCGAAGCGGCCGATGATCGCCCGGTAGACGTCGAGCCGCCGGGCGGACTCCACGTCGATGTCGATGTCCGGGAGGACGAACCGCCGCTTCGACAGGAAGCGTTCCATCAGGAGGCCCTGCTCCACCGGGTCGGCGTGGGCGATGCCCAACAGGTGGTTGACCAGCGAGCCCGCGCCGGAACCCCGTGCGGCGACCCGGACCCCCAGGGTGCGCACGTCGTCGACGACCTGGGCCACGGTGAGGAAGTACGGGGCGAACCCGTGGTGGGCGATGATGTCCAGCTCGTGGTGGGTCCGCTCCCAGTACGCGCGCGCCCGCGCCCCCCGGTCGTAGCCGCGCAGGACCAGGCCCGCCGCCGCCCGGGAGGCGAGCACCCGCTGCGCGGTACGGCGGCCGGCGCCCACCACCTCCGGTTCGGGGAAGTGGACCGAGCGCATCCCGAGGTCGGCGCCCGGATCGACCCGGCACGCGTCGGCGGTCGCCCGGGTCTGCTCCAGGAGCCGGTGGGCCGTGTCGCGACGGAACCCGGCGCCCTCCACCACCCGCTCGGCGGCGGCCAGCATGGCGGTCCCGTCCTTGAGCCAGCGCTCGCCGCCGTCCGGTTCGTCCAGGGCGCCGACGGGCACCAGCAGCCGGGACGCGTCCAGCACGTCGGCGAGGGGGCCCGCGCCCGGGTCGGCGTAGCGGACCGCGTTGCTGAACACGGGACGCACCCGCTGCTCGGCGGCGAAGCCGACGGTACGGGCGGCCAGCCGCAGCGAACCGGGGCCGGTGCCCCGACGACCGTGCCAGACGGCTTCGAGCCGCAGGTCGTCCCCGTACAGCTCCCGCCAGGGCACGAGCAGCCGGGCGGCCCGGTCGGGGCGCCCGGCGGCGAGGGCGCGCCCCACGTCGGAGTCGGGGCCGAGCAGCACGGTCAGTCCCTCGGCGGGGAGCGCGGAACGACCGAGGAGGGGGTGGTCGGCGTCCGTGGCGTGCGCGGCGGTGACCAGTCGGCACAGCGCGGCCCAGCCGGTGGCGCCGTCCCGGGCGAGGAAGGTGACGCGGGGCGCGGACTCGTCGACGAACGCTCCGCCCCGGACCGGGGTACGGCGCGGAGCCCCGGCCCCCGCCGCACGTCCGGATACCGCCGTGCGTTCGGATGCCGTCGCGGGCACGGGCTCCGGTGCGGCTGCGGGGGTGCTCCCGGCCGGGCGTCGCGCACCCGCCCCCTGAACCGCCAGCTCCACGCCGAACAGCGGACGGACCCCGGCCTTCTCGCACGCCTTGGCGAACCGGACGCTCCCCGCGAGGGTGTCCCGGTCGGTCAGGGCGAGGGCGTCCATGCCGCGCTCGGCGGCCCGCTCGGCGAGCCGTTCCGGGTGGGAGGCACCGTACCGCCGGGAGAACCCCGAGGCCGTGTGCAGATGCGTGAACCCTGGCATCCGCGCCTCCTGGTGTTCCGGTGCTCGTTCCGCTTGTCCGCTTCCGTCTCCGTTCCTCCGCCGCGCCGGTCGCGCCCCCGCTTCCCACCATAGACCACTTTTCGAACGTGCGTACGATAAGCGAGGGGGGTGGACTCCCGTGGGTGCGGGTCGCTCCGGGGCTCGTGTCCCGGTCCGCCATTCGGCCGTGTCCCACCTGCGGAAGCAGCCCCCGGGCCGGACGGTGAGGGCATGCGCTTCGTCGACGAACTGAAGAGCGCGGTGACCCCGCGCGCGGCCCTGTTGGTGGTCGGCGTGGTCGCCCTGCAACTGCTCTTCATCACCTCCTACGTCGGCGCCCTGCACCACCCGAAGCCGACGGACGTCCCCTTCGCCGTCGCAGCTCCCGCAGCGGCGGCCGACCGCACCACGGCGCAGTTGGCCGCGCTGCCCGGCGATCCGCTGGACACCCGGACGGTGCCGGACGCCGCGGCGGCCCGGAACCAGGTGCTCGACCGGGAGGTCTACGGCGCCCTCCTGGTCGACCCGACGGGCCGGACGGACACCCTGCTGGTCGCCTCGGGCGGCGGGGCCGCACTGTCCACGACCCTGGTCAAGCTGGTCACGGAGGCGGTGGGGGCCGAAGGGCGCACGGTGCGCACCGAGGACGTGGCGCCCGCCTCACCCGAGGACTTCGAAGGGCTGTCGTCCTTCTACCTGGTCGTCGGTTGGTGCGTCGGCGGCTACCTCTGCGCGTCGATCCTCGCGATCAGCGCGGGGGCGCGCCCCGCCAACCCCACCCGGGCCGTGATCCGGTTGGGGGCGCTGGCCCTGGCCTCCCTCGCCGGCGGGATCGGGGGCGCGGTGATCGTCGGCCCGATCCTCGGCGCGCTGCCGGGCAGCACCGTCGCCCTGTGGGGGCTCGGCGCACTGGTGACCTTCGCGGTCGGCGCGGCGACCCTGGCGCTCCAGGGCCTGACCGGGATCGTGGGCATCGGGCTGGCGATCCTGATCGTGGTGATCGCGGGCAACCCCAGCGCGGGCGGCGCGTTCCCGCTCCCGATGCTCCCCCCGTTCTGGCAGGCGATCGGCCCCGCCCTCCCGCCGGGCGCCGGCACCTGGGTGTCCCGCTCCATCGCCTACTTCCACGGCAATGCGGTCACCGGGCCGCTGCTGGTGCTGTCCGCGTGGGCCGTGGGGGGCTCGGCGGTGACGATGCTGACCGCGGTCCGCCGCCCGCGCCCCGCACCTACGCCCGCCGCGTAGGTACGGGGGCGCTACGCCACGACGGGAGCTGGGTAGGGTCACAGGACCCGTACGGAGGAGGCCCCGCAGTGGCAACGGACGTCGTGATCGCGCAGACCACCATCGACGACGAGACCAAGGCCGAGGAGTTGGCACGGGGCCCGGTCGACGCCCGCCTCGCCGCATGCGCACACATCGACGCCCCGTTCACCGCCATCTACCGGTGGAAGAACGAAGTGGTCCGGGAACGCGAATGGCGCATCTCCTACAAGACGACCCGCGAACGCCTACCCGAACTCGCGCGATGGGTGGCATCCACCCACCCCTACGAGGTCCCCGAGTGGATCGTGCTCCCCGTCGAAGACGGCTCACCGGCGTACCTGTCCTGGGTGACCGAGGAAACGACCCCGGACGTGAAGGACTGAGCCCCCTCAGACCCGCGACACCCGACGGTGGGAGCACGCTTCCGTGCGGTCGGGAGCCGGAAAAGTCTGAGCGCCGAGTGACGGCGCGGCGTAGGCTCCGGCGCTGTGGACCTGCGAACCTTCGCTTTCGATGACCGACCCGACCTGCACGGGCAGGCCGAGGAGATCTTCAGTGCGGGCTGGCCTGAGTTCATCTTCCACGACCCCGTCGCTGACCGGCAGATGGACCGGGTCCGGCAGTGGTTCGGAGATCTCAACCTCCTCCTGGTCGACGGTGAGGACCAGATCGTGGCCGGCGGGTGGGGCGTCCCCGTGCGCTGGAACGGGTCGCCCGAGGACTTGCCCGGCGGTTATGACGATTCGCTGGTGCGGGCGGTCGCCCTGCACGAGGCGGGTGGTCGAGCTGACACGTTGGTGATTGCCGCGGCTCAGGTCCGTGAAGACCTACAGGGGCGCGGCCTGGCTGCTGAGATGCTCGGACTGCTCAGGTCGGCCGGGGAACGAGCCGGTCTGGCACGCTTCATCGCCCCGGTGCGGCCGACGTCGAAGGCACGCTATCCCCTGATCCCGATGGCCGAGTTCATGAGCTGGACCCGGGAGGACGGCGCTCCGTTGGACCCGTGGCTGAGGACTCACCATCGCATGGGCGCCCGTTCGCTGCGTGCCGCGGAGCGCTCCATGGTGATGACGGGCTCGGTCGCCGACTGGGAGGAGTGGGTGGGGTTCGCCCTCCCTGCGTCCGGAAGCTACGTGGTCCCGGGAGCCCTCGCGCCACTCACCATCGATCGCCTCACCGACCGGGGCGAGTTGGCGGAGCCGAACGTGTGGGTGCAGCACCGCTGAATTGCCGTGTTCCCGGAGGTCGAACCTTCCGGGTGCCTCGACCGGGGCGGAAGGGTTGTCTTGCGCCGAAGTCCAGCCCTCTGCCGTGCTTCCCCTTACCGTGACGGGAGGAGCACTTGCAGGTGAGGAGAAGGCCAGTCATGTACGTCATGCGTGACCATCCGGAGGGTGGTTTCTACATCGTGCACGGGACGAGTGGACACCTCGCCCACATCGATCGTGACGGGCATCAGACCGCAGCGATCTTCGAGGACCGGGCCGAGGCGGAAAGGTGCGCGGACGCCCTCAACGTGGCGGAGGAGGAGAGGTACTGGTGACACCAGTCCGCTCGTCCATCTCCCCTGGGCCGGCAGGGCGAGCCAGATTTCGTTAGGCCCGGGTGTCGAACGGGCGCCGGAGCCGATGGGCCCGGCAACGCAGCACGTCCCAACCAGTCGTTGACGGTACCGTTTTGATGTCGAGTCAGATCGGAGCCCCTCATGCCCGCGACCCCCGACAGGTCCCCCCTCACCTTCGGCCAGCGCCTCCGCTCCCACCGCGAACGATCCGGGATGTCCCGGCCCGTCCTCGGCGGTCTCGTGGGACGGTCCGCGGAATGGGTGAAGGCCCTGGAGAACGGACGACTGCACCTCCCCCGACTGCCGCTGCTCCTCCGCCTGGCCGAAGTGCTCGGCATCGACGACCTCGCCGAGCTGACGGGCGACGAACGAGTGTCGGCGGCCACCTACACCAAGGCCGCGCACGCGAGCCTGCCCGCGGTACGGACGGCACTCACCACTTTCCGGTTCGCGGCGGCCGACGAAGCGCCCGAACCCGCCGAGGCCCTGGAGTCGCGCGTACGACACGCCTGGCAGTTGTGGCACGGCATCGGAGACCACCGCACCAAGGTCGCCACGCTGCTCCCGGCCCTGGTCACTGACTGCCGGCACGCGGTCCGCGGCCTGGAGGGCACCGCCCGTCGCCGGGCGCTCGCCGCACTGGCCCAGACCTACCACCTCACCCAACTCTTCCTCAGCTTCCAGCCCGCGCCCGAGTTGGTGATGCTGGCCGGCGACCGCGCCATGGCGGCTGCCCAGGACGCGGACAGCCCGCGCTCGATCGCCGTCGCCGCCTGGTACATGAACCACGTGTTCCGGGACGCGGGGGAACGTCACGAGGCCCGCGTCGACCTGGCCATGCAGGCGGCGGACCTGCTCAACCCCGACCGGCGACCGGAAGACCTCGCCCGATGGGGGCTGCTGCACCTGGCGGTGGCGCTCTCCTTCGCCAAGATCGGCCACCGAGGGGACGCCGAACGCTTCTGGGACCGTGCGGACGACGCCGCCCGGCGCTTGGGCGACGACTACACCCACCCCTGGCTCGTCTTCGGGCGCCGCACGGTCGACGCCTACGCGGTCACGATGCACGCGGACCTGGTCAGCCCCGGCCAGGCCGTCGACGCGGCCACCCGCATCGACCTCGCCCCCCTGCCGTCAGCCACCCGCCGGGCCTTCCACCTGATCGAGTCGGCACGTGCGTACCGACTCCAGGGCGAGGACATCGCGGTGATCCATCTGCTCAAGAAGGCGCAGGCGACATCCCCGGAGACGGTGCGGTTCAACACCTTCGCCCGCCCCACCGTGACCGACCTCGCGACGGGAGCGAACGCGATGATCCGGGACGACGCGCGGGTCCTGGCCCGACAGATCGGCGTACCGGCCTGACGGGTACGGGCCACGGGGTACAAGAGGTACCCGTCTTGACCTGGGGATTCCCTGTACCTCTCGCTACAGAGCGGAACTCCTAATGTCAGTCGCCCAGAGCACCCGGTCAATTCCACGAACCGACCGGGTGTGGGCCGACTGCGAGGAGCCGCCCGTGCAACACAGCGAAACCGACCTGGTCCCTGACACGACGGTGTCCCCACCGGAAGCGCCACACCTCCTGTCCGACCGGCTGACCGCATGGGCCCGCACCCGGGACACGGGTGAACGTGCCGCGGTTGCCGCGCTGCTCCAGGAGGGTGACGTCCTGGCTCGGGAGGACGTGCGGGACCTGCTCGTGATCGACACGGGGAAGCGGGCGTACTGCGACTGGCCGCGGTTCGAGGGCCAGTACCGGACCGTCCTCGTCCTGGACACGAGTGAGCGTGCGTTCCTGGATCTCGTCGTGGCGGTGGGGTTCCCACGGCTCGTGCCGTTGTGGCAGGTGGAGAACCTGGGGGAGCGGCGGCTCGCGATCGTGCTGCGGGCGTTGGCTGCGCTGGCCGGGTGCGACACGATCGCAGTGGGTACGCGGGCGTGGTGATGCTCTGCGTACGTTGCCTGTGGGCGATCCGCGAGGGCGAGGCGTACGACTCGCAGCTGCGTCGGTCCACGGTCGGCGCCCTGTACACCGCGTACGTCCACCTGGAGTGCACCGTCCCGGCATCCGCCCGGGCCACGTCGGCAACGGAACGCGAATCCGCCACGGCCCCCGGCGACGCCGAGGCCCGTCAGGCCGCGCCGTGAGCCCCCGCACCGAACAGTTCCTGTACGTCCTGACCCTCGCCGGACTCCTCGGCGCCCTCACGTACGGCATCACCACGACCCGCTGAACCACCCACGAGGACACCGATGATCCACACCCGCACCCGTACCCGTACCGCCCGCGCGTACTGCGCGCGCTGTGCCGAGCCCATCCGGTGGTGGCAGCGTCAGGTCAGCAAGCTGCGCTTCTCCCCGTCCGGGCCCGGCACCACCGTGCACCTCCACCGCCGCTGCCTCCCGGACGCGGTCCCGTGCGCGCCGTGCGTCAAGGCCCGCATCTTCGGGAGCGACCACCACGACTGCCGCATGTGGGCCCCGGGCACCCACCGGGTCCGCCAGGGCCGGGCCACGCTGAAGCTGAACCTCCGCAACCGCCCGCAGCCCTGCCCGTGCACCTGCCGCACCCGGACCCGGGCACGAGCGCGAACGTGATGCTGCGGCGTACCAGCAGGGAACCTCAGGGCTTGACGTCCGGCGCCGGCGCGGGCAGTCCCTCGTACCAGCCCTCGGCCGCCAGCCAGAAGGCGCCCAACGCGACGAGGACCGCCACGGCCCGCCCCGCCGCACCCGCGGCGGACAGCCGCAGCCCACCCGCACGCGGCAGCCACCAGGCCCCGAGCGCGCAGCCGACCCCGACCAGGACCGTCAACGGCAGTTCCGCGTAGAGCACGCTCCAGTCCGGCCCGCTCGCGGATCCGGCCCGGGCCCGTACCTCCGCCCCCGCGGCCCAGGCGACCAGACCGGTGAAGGCGCCGATCAGAGCCGTCAACGAGCCGGTCAGCACTTCAGCCTTCTCTCTCATGGCCCGATTGTCACACCTTCGGGCTACGCGCTGTTGACGGCCCGTCAATGGCGTTGGGCTCCCTGATCCGAACGTCGGATATTGCGAGGGCCCCGGCGCGCCTACGTGTCGGCAGCCGGGTTTCCTCGTTGGTGGGGGTGCGGCTCGGGTCCGTCCGGCCGGCGGGTGGATGTTCGGGCACCGCGATGCGGTCCCGGGCTCCCGGACGAAGGAGGAACGCGATGTGTGCTGGGACGCGGAGTGCGGTACTGGGTGCGGTGGCCGGGGTGGCCCTGCTGCCGGCCGGTGCCGCCCACGCGAGTGTGATCGGGATCGGGAACGCGGTGTTCGGCAACACCTGCGTCAGCCAGAGCAGTGCTCGGGCCGACGGGTCCACGGTGGCCGGGAGCGGGGTGGGGGGCGGCAATCAGACCGGATTGCCGTTGAGCCTGTCGCGCAACCAGTGCGGCAACAGCGGCATCGTCTGCACGGCCCTGATCAGGCCGAGTGTGTGAACGGTCGGTGAGCGGCGGGGGCCAGGAGGGACGAGAGTGAGCGAGACGGTGGCGGGGGCTCCGGTGCGGGAGCGGGCGGTGGACGCCCTGTTGGCGCTGAGCGGGCGCACGCTGCCCCTGCTGCGCGAGTGGGTCGGCTCGGAGCCGGACTGTGGCACGGCACGGGCGCTCCTGGCACTGGCGACCGGCGACTGGTGGGAAGAGGCCGTGCTCAAGGAGCAGTTGGTGATCGCGCACCGGGACGCGCTGGCCGTCGGTGAGCGGGAGGCGAGTCTGGTGTACGGGGTGTTCCTCCACACGCACCGGCAGTACCGGCTGACGGCCGATCACCTGGTGGGTCACTTCGACCGGTGGCCCGCCGACGAACTGGCCGGACTGATGCTGGGTGCGTTCTCCTCCTGCGGGGACGCCGCCTACCGTGCGCACGGCGACGCCCTGGTGGAGCGGCAGTCGGCGGTGGCCGGTCCGGACAGTTGGCCGTGGACGAGTTGGCTGGCCTCGACCAGGGCGGAGCAGGGCCGGGTGCGCGAAGCCCACGGCCTGGCCGAACACGCCCTGGAGCTGCACCCCCGCTCGGGCGTGGCCGCGCACGCCCTCGCGCACGCCGAGCACGAGTTGGGGAGCGGGCCCGCCTGCACCGACTTCCTGGACCGGTGGCTCGCGGCGGACCCGCAGGCGGTGCAGTCACGGCATCTGAACTGGCACGCCGCACTCCAGTCCCTCGCGTGCGGCGACTTCCCCGATGCGCGCCGGCGGGCGGACACGGCACTCGCGGATACGGACGTCGGCATGCGGGCCGCGACGAACTGGCGTCTGCTCCTGGTCGGAGAGTCACCGGCCGGGCGCACCGATCCGGACCGGATCCGGGAACTGCTCGCCGCGCCGGGCGGGACGGCGGAGGTCTTCCACACCTTCAACCTGGCGTTGGCCCTGGCCGTGGAGGCCGCCACCGACGACCTGTACGTCCTGGCCGGCCGGGCCGCCGCCGACGAACGCGCCGACTTCCGCGAGGTCCTGGCCCCCGTGGCGCGGGCCCTGGCGGAGATCACCGCGGGCCGCCCCCGCGTCGCGGTGGACCTGCTGACCGGACTGGGCGAGGAGTCCGAGCGGATCGGCGGGGTACGGGTCGAACGCGAGATCATCCAGGACACCCTCGCCCGTGCCCTCGTCGACGCCGGCGAACCCGCCCGCGCCGCCGACCTGCTGCGCCAGCGCACCACCACCCGCCACCACCACACCTACGAGGACCTCCTCCTCGCCGCCCGCGAGCCGGGCCCGCCCCCGTCGGCCTCCGGCACCGCACCGGCCGTCCCGGTCAGCGCGCCCCCTTCAGCAGGTTCATGACCCGCTCGTGGCAGTCCCCGGCGCCGTCCAACACCCGGACCCGCATCGCCAGTTCCTCGACCTCGTGGACGAACCGGTCGGTGAACTCGCCGGCCGCCACCGTGTCGTACGCACCGGACGGGATCAACGGGAAGCCGGCGCCGTAGCGGGGCAGGGCGAAGTCGACGTCCTTCGCGAAGCGCGCCCCCGTGAGGAACTCCAGCACCCCGGCGTGGGGCAACCAGTCGGAGACCGTGCCGTCGGCGAGGGTGATCCGGTAGTCGACGGCTTCGACGACGGCCTGCTGACGACCGCCGTTGAGGATGCCGACCTGCCAGGTCTCCTCCTCGGAACCGAAGCTGCCCGGCCTCCAGTCCGAGCGCCAGCCGAGCGCGGGCCGCACGGCCAACGCGTACTGGGTCCGGGTGAGGACCGCCGCGACGGCCACCGCGATCAGACTGCCGAGCGGGTTCATGTCCATCAGGCGCAGCCGCCACGGCCACTGGGTCGCCAGTTCACCCGTCACGTTGGAGCGGACGACCTCCCACACCAGGACCAGGGCCAGGACGACCAGCAGCACGATCGGCGCGGTGAACAGCGCCGGGCTGCGCCGCACCAGCCGTTGCCCGTCCCGCTCGTCCCGTCCGACCCGCGGCTCCCGCCCGTCCCGCGGCTCCCGCCCGTGCGGCGTCTCTTGCTCGTCCGGCGTTCCCGGTCCGCGCGCGTCGTCGTTCGGCATGACGGTGCACTCCCCCTCGGTTACCGGGGCACCGACCGTCCGGCGCCCGGTCCTCCCCCGCTCCGGTGCGGGCCCCTGCCGCACGACGAGCCCCCGCCGGGTCGCGGCGGGGGCTCGTGATCCTACGGAGTGCGGTCCGGGCGGCGGAAGGTCCCGCCGCCCGGAGCGGTTCACCCGATGGTGAGGCCGTAGGCGTTGAGGGCTTCGACCACGGGCTGGAAGAACGTCGTCCCGCCGGAGGAGCAGTTGCCGCTGCCGCCGGAGGTGAGGCCGTAGGCGGTGGTTCCGGCGTAGAGCGAGCCGCCGGAGTCGCCGGGCTCGGCACAGACGTTGGTCTGGATCATGCCGTAGACGATGTCTCCGCCGCCGTAGTTGACGGTGGCGTTGAGGGCGGTGACCCGACCGCTGTGCAGACCGGTGGTGGAGCCGCGCCGGTAGACCGTGGTGCCGACGGTCGGGTTGGCGGCACGGGTGATGGTCTGGCTGCCGACCGCGCTGGGCTTGGCTATGGAGGTGTTGGTGTAGCGGACGAGCCCGTAGTCGTTGACGGGGAAGCTCGACCCCTCGGTGGGTCCGAGGACGGTGGTGCGCGCGGAGTTGGAGTACCAGTTCGTGGCGCCTTCGGTGCAGTGCCCGGCCGTGACGAAGTACTGGGTGGTCCCGCGGCGGGCGTTGAAGCCGAGGGAACAGCGCCAACTGGTCGCGTACGTGGCGTCGCCGCCCGAGATCAGCGGGGCGAAGGTGCCCTTGACCCGTTTGACGGTGATCGCTCCGGCAGCGTCACCGGCCGCCTTCTTGATCTTGGCGATCTCGGCCGTGGAGACCGTGCTGTCGATGGTGACCGCGACGCGACCGGTCGCCGGATCGATCGACCAGGCGGTGCCGGCGACGTCCGCTTCGAGCACGGAGTTGCTGGCCTTGGCGAGGGCGACGGCGTCGTACGTCCCCGTGGTCCCGGCACTGGCGGAGCCGGCCGAGGGCACGGCGAGCGCAGCGGCGGCCACGAGTCCGGTCGCGATGGCGGTGAGCCGGGTTCGTCTCTTCGTGGTGCGGAGGGTGGTGCGCTTGATCCTCACTTGTCGTTCCTCCCGAGGGAAGTCAGGGGGCCCGCGTGGGGTGTTGAGGGCCCGTGAGGCGCAGTCGGGACACGTCCGTTCCAGATGCGAATATGCCGTGCCCCTGACAAGCGCTGGTCGGGAGTATTCCGAGACCGGGCAGGTCGGAACAAGGGCACCTTTCGGCCGTGCGGATGGACACCGACGGACGGGAGCGCCCCGGCGCCGCCCCGCGACCCGGGACGCCCCGACCGCCGTGCACCGCACGGCCCCACCGGGCGCCCCCGCCCCCCTGCCGGTACCCTCCCCCCTCCCCACCGTCCGTGCCGTCCGTGCTGGTCAAGGCCGTTCAGGGGGAGCCCCCCTAGTGCCCCACGGGGTTGCGCTCACCCGCCACGATCGCCAGCGGAAGCGTGTTGCCCGGAGGCGGGAAGGGGCAGAGGAAGTGATCCGCGAAGGCGCACGGGGGAAGGAGCGCACGATTGAAGTCCACCGTCGTGCGCCCCTCGGCGTCGGGCGCCCGGGGACGCAGGAAGCGGAAGCGGTAGCTTCCCCCCTCCTCCGGGGCGTTCCCGCTGGTCGCATCGGCGAAGACGGCCCACAGCGAACCGTCGGGCTCGACGCCCACCCGCAGGACGTGCTCGGTCCCGTCCAGGTCGAAGGCGAGTTCGCCGTCCAGCGCCAGCCCCCTCCGGTGCCCGTCCACGTTCTCGACCTGGACGCTGTGGCGGTCCCCGGCGTACGGGGTGAACCGTCCGGGCACCGACCAGCGGTCGGCGTAGGGGGCGGCGTCGATCCCGCGGAACTCCGCGCGCAACGCCGATGCCGGGTCGAAGTCCCGCACCGCCCACAGTCCCTCACGTGCGAGAACGACGAACCGTCGACCCCCCAGCGCCACCCGGGCCGCATCGGGCCCGCCGGTGTCCGCGGTCAGCCGGACCTCCCCGGCGAACGGCCGCCCGTCGAGGACGATCCCCTCCTCCCCCGTGGCCGTCAGGACGACCACCGAGCCGTCCGCCGCGGTGGTCCACCGCCCCGGAATGGCCGGAATCAGACCGTCCGGATGGTCCGAGAGCCAGTGCGTGCCCCGCAGCGCCAAGGGGCCGTAGGGCGCGGCGATCGCTCCCGTCCGCTGCGCGTGCCACCGCTTCCACTCCTGCTCGGCGTCCACCGTCCCGGTCCCCCGGTTGCGGTCACCCATGCCGTTCTCCCTCGTCGTGGCTTCGTCATGACTGCGTGCGCCGGTGCTCCTCGCCTCCCGCACCGCGCGCGGCGCCCCGCTCAGGAGGGCACCGCGGCGGGCACCCGCAGTCCCAGGTGGGAGCGCAGGGTGGTGCCCGTGTAGGCGGTCCGGAAGGCGCCGCGCTCCTGGAGCAGCGGGACGACCCGACCGACGAACTCGTCGAGTCCGCCCGGGGTGAGGTGCGGGACGAGGATGAACCCGTCGGCGGCCCGCGCGTCCACGAACTCGATGAGTTGGTCGGCCACCGCCGAGGGCGTTCCGACGAAGGACTGCCGACCGGTCGCCTCCAGCACGGTCTGCCGGAGCGAGAGGCCCTTCTCCTCGGACAGGGCGCGCCACTTCGCGGCGAGCGCGAGCGGGTCGCCCGGTGCCACCCGCCCCTGGACGAGGGTGGAGGTGGGGTCGGGGTCGATCGTCGGCAGCGGGCCGTCCGGGTCGTGGTCGGTCAGGTCGACCCCCCAGACCAGTTCCAGGGTGTGGATCGCGTTCTGCGGGGAGAGTTGCTGCTGTCGGATCTCGACCGCGCGTTCCTGGGCCTCGGCCGCCGTGTCGCCGAGGACGACGGTGACACCCGGCATGATCTTCAGGTCGTCCCACTGCCGGCCGTACCGGGCGAGTCGGCCCTTCACGTCGTCGTAGAAGGCACGGCCGGCCTCCAGGGTGCCGTGTCTGCTGAAGATCACGTCCGCTGACGAGGCGGCGAACTCCCGTCCCTCGGCGGAGTCCCCGGCCTGGATCACCACGGGGTGTCCCTGCGGGGAGCGCGGCACGGTGAACTGGCCCGCGATGTCGAACTGCTCGCCCCGGTGGGTGAAGGGCCGCGGGGTCCCGTCGGGTGCCCACGAGTCCCACAGTTCGCGCGCGGTCGCGACGAACTCGGCGGCGCGGGTGTACCGGTCGGCCCGGTCGAGGTAGCCGCCGCGCCGGAAGTTCTCCCCGGTGAACGCATCCGAGGAGGTGACGACGTTCCACGCGGCCCGGCCGTCGCTGAGGTGGTCCAGGGTGGCGAGTCGGCGGGCGAGCTCGAAGGGCTCGTTGAAGGTGGCGTTCACGGTCGCCGCGAGCCCCAGCCGGTCGGTCACGGCGGCCAGCGCGTTGAGCACGGTGATCGACTCCGGACGGCCCACCACGTCGAGGTCGTGGATCGCCCCCTTGTGCTCGCGCAGCCGGAGCCCTTCCGCGAGGAAGAAGAAGTCGAGCAGCCCCTCTTCGGCGACCCGGGCCAGGTGCTCGAAGGACGAGAAGTCGATCTGTGACTTCGACTGCGGGTCGGACCAGACGGTGGTGTTGTTGACGCCCGGGAAGTGGGCGGCGAGGTGGATCTGTCGATGGGGACGGCCGGTGCTCCCCGGGTGTGCGGCGCGGACGTCGTCGGTCATGAGGAAGCTCCCGTGCGTGCGTAGCGGTTGGCGGGCCGCGCGAGTCCCAGGTGCTCCCTGAGCGTGGTGCCCGGGTAGAAGGTGCGGAACAGGGCCCGGTGTTGGAGCAACGGGACCGTTCCGTTGACGAGGCGCTCCAGGTCGCGGCGCGGTTCGAGCGGGGTGAGGTGGAAGCCGTCGGCGGCCCCGTGGGCGTGCCAGGCGGCGATGAGGTCGGCGAGGTCGACGGGGCCGCCGCGGTAGAGGGGGCCGTGCGGGCTGGGGCGCGGGCCGCCCCCGCCGTGGCCGGGCTCGGCGGCGTACTCGCCCTCGCCGAGGTCGATGGTGAGGGCGGCGAGGATGCGCAGGGCGTCGGGGTCCCGACCGTGGGCGGCGGCCGCGGCGCGCAGTTCGCTGCGCAGGGCCGCGCTGTGTTCGGGCCCCGCCACCCGGATCAGCGCGACGTCGGCGTGGCGGGCGGCGGTGTCCCGGGCGACGGGTTCGGTCGCGTCGACGACGATGACGGGGTGGCCCTGGGGCGGCCGGGGCACGATCGAGGGGCCCTTCACGGAGAAGGTGTCGCCCTTGAAGTCCACGTAGTGCAGCTTCTCGCGGTCGATGAACCGGCCGGTCGCGGTGTCGCGGATCTCGGCGTCGTCCTCCCAGCTGTCCCACAGCCGTCGGGACACCTGGGCGACCTCGCCGGCCTCCCGCCACAACCGGTCGGCGGGCGCCGCGTCCCGGCGCCCGAACAGTCGGGCCTCGGCCTCGCCCGTCGAGACGTCTGGGCGCCAGCCCGCCCGCCCCCGGCTCACCCAGTCGAGGGTGGCCACGGCCGCCTGCACGTGGAAGGGCTCGGTGTGCGTGGTGGTCACGGTCGGCACGAGCCCGATGCGGCCGGTGACCGGCGCGAGCCGGGCGAGCACCGCGAGCGCATCGGGGCCGGGGCGCCCGAAGGAGTCGTCGAGGGTGAGGAAGTCGAGGGCGCCGCGTTCGGCGAGCCGCGCCAGTTCGGCGTGGGGCCGCGGCTCGAACGCCCCGGGGAGGTCGATGGCGGCGGCCAGGTGCAGCAGTCCCCGGCCGGGGGAAGCGGTCATGCGGACGGACCCTTCTGGTGGGGGTGACGAGGTCGGTACGGTCCCCCCGGGTCACGGTGGCGCACGCCCTGGTCGGGGGCGGGGCGCACGACCCGGGGGACAGTGCGGTCGGGCGTCGGAGGTACGGATCGGGGGTCAGATGTCAGGAGACGGGGGTCTGAAGTCAGGAGTCAGGGGCGGCGGCACGGGGGTGCGGTCGTCGGGTCAGGGGCGGGGCAGCCCCTCGGGGTTGATCTCCGACTTCTCGATGGCCTCGCCGGACAGCCCCCACCGCTTCAGCACCTTCGCGTAGGAGCCGTCGGCGATGACCCGGTCCAACGCCGCGGCGTACGCGTCGACCAGGCCGCTGTCCTTCTTCGTGGTGGCGGCGATCTTGCCCTGGAGGTCGCCCCCGGCCCCCGACAGCGTCCCGACGACCTCGCTCTGGCCGGCGGACTCCACGTGGTAGGCGACGGTCGGGTTGGGGCCGAGGTAGCCGTCGATCCGTCCGGACTGGAGGGCGAGGTAGTAGTCGGTGTCCTTCTGGAAGTACTTGATGGAGACGGGTTCGCGGCCCGCCTTCTCGTTCTGTTCGCTCCAGTCGACGAGGATCTTCTCCTGGTTGGTGCCGGAGGAGACGGCGATGGTCTTGCCCGCCACGTCCTCGGGCCCGTCCACCTTCCAGCCGCTGCCCTTCTTCGCCTCGAACGCGAGGTTGTCGAGGCGGTAGGTCGCGAAGTCGTACTTGTCCTTGCGCTCCTCGGTGACCGTGACGTTGGAGAAGACCGCGTCGAACTTCCCGCTGTCGAGGCCGACGAAGAGGTTCTCCCAGGAGACGATCTGTCCGTCGAGCTCCAGCCCGAGGGTGTCGGCCACCAGGGTCGCGAGATCGATCTCGGAACCGATGCGGGTCTTGTCGTCGGTCGCGAAGAAGCCGAGCGGGGGTGCCGCGTCGGCGCTCAGACCGGTCCGCAGGAGGCCGGCCTCCCGGACCTCCTTCGGCACCAGGGCGGCGATCCGCTCGTCCTTGTCCACCCGGATGCGGTCCTGGTCGGGGCCGATGTTGATGCTGCCGACCCGGTTGCCCTTCGACGCCCCGGCCTCGGACGTCGAGGGGTCGTCGTTTCCGCAGGCGGCGAGCAGCGGTGCCGTCAGCAGGACGGCGGCGGGCAGGACGGCACGCAGGCGCCACGGCGACCGAACGGCCGCGGTGCTTCCGGCTCTGCCGGCTCTGCCGGTGCTGCTGGTGCTGCTGGTGCTGCCGGTGCTTGGGACGGTGGTGCGGGGGTGGGACGGCACGGTGCGCTCCTGGGCTGGGGGATCGGAGAGATCGAAGGGGCCGGGACGGGCGGGCGCGGCGGGGGTCACAGGACCTTGGACAGGAAGGCGCGGGTGCGCTCGTGCCGGGGGGCGTCCAACACCGCGGCGGGCGGGCCCTGTTCCACCACCCGGCCCTCGTCCATGAACACGACGGTGTCGGCGACCTCGCGCGCGAAGCCGATCTCGTGGGTGACCACGATCATGGTGGTGCCCTGGTGGGCGAGGTCCTTGATGACGTCGAGCACCTCACCGACCAACTCGGGGTCGAGCGCGGAGGTGGGCTCGTCGAAGAGCAGGAGCCCCGGTCGGAGGGCCAGCGCCCGGGCGATCGCGACCCGCTGCTGCTGTCCGCCGGAGAGTTGCGCGGGGTAGGCGCCGGCCTTGTCGGCGAGGCCGACCCGGGCGAGCAGGCGCTCCGCGGTCGCGACGGCCTCCTTGCGGGGGCGCTTCAGCGCGGCGAGCGGGGCCTCGACGACGTTCTCCAGGGCCGTGAGGTGCGGGAAGAGGTGGAAGTTCTGGAAGACGAAGCCGATCCGGGTGCGCTGTTTGAGCACCTCCCGCTCCCGTAGCTCGTACAGCTTGTCGCCGGAGCGCCGGTAGCCGATGAGGGAACCGTCGACGCTGATCCAGCCGCTGTTGACCTTCTCCAGGTGGTTGATGGTGCGCAGCAGGGTGGACTTGCCCGAGCCGGAGGGCCCGAGGATCACCGTCACCTCCCCCGCGCCGACCTGGAGATCGATGCCGCGCAGCACCTCCTGGGATCCGAAGCTCTTGTGGACGCCCCTGATGTCGACCATGACGTCCCGTGCGGGGCCCCCGGCTCCGGGTGTCGTGGACGCGGGTGCGGCGGCGGGTACGGGCGCGCTCATCGCGTGGCCCCCTTCGAGAAGTACCGTTCGACGTAGTGCTGGAGGACGGTGAGCACGGTGGTCAGCAGGACGTACCAGACGGTGGCGACCATGAGCAGCGGGACCACCCGCCCGTTGCGGCCGTAGATCACCTGGACCTGGTAGAACAGCTCGCCGATCGCCATCACGGAGACGATCGAGGTGCCCTTGAAGAGCGAGATCACCTCGTTCGCGGCGTTGGGCAGGATCGACCGCATCGCCTGGGGCAGCACGATCCGGCGGATCTGGCGCAGTCTCGGGATGCCGAGGGCGGCGGCCGCCTGGAGCTGACCGCCGTCCACGGAGAGGACCCCGCCGCGGACGATCTCCGCGGCGTACGCGGCCTGGTGCAGGGCCAGCCCGAGCACCGCCGCGCTCATCGCCCCGACCAGGCCCATGGTGTCGAAGCCGAAGAAGCCGGGACCGAACGGGATGCCGAACCGCAGTTCCTCGTACAGGTAGGCGAGGTTGAACCAGAACAGCAGTTGCACGATCAGCGGGATCGAGCGGAAGGCCCAGATGTAGGCGAAGGCGACGGCCTTCAGGAAGGGGCTGGCCGACAGCCGCATGAAGGCCAGCACGATCCCGACGGCGAAGCCGAGCGCGGTGCCGTAGAAGGTGAGTTGGAGGGTCACCCACACCGCCTGGAGGACCACCTCGGCGGTGAAGAACTCGGCGAACACGCCCCACTCCCAGCCGGCGTTGGTGACGAGGCCGTGGACGAACTGGGCGAGGAGCACGGCGGTGACCGTCACGGCGACCCAGCGCCAGGGGTGCCGGACGGGCACCACCGTGAGGGAGCCGAAGTCGTCGGTCGGCGGGGTCGGTCCACGGGCGGTCGAACCGAGCGGTGGATCGCTGGTCAGGGACATGGGGGATTCCTCTGAGCCTCGGGTACGCGCATGCGCACGGGGGTCGGTCAGGGCGCCGGCGGGGCCGGGGACGGGGCCGTCGGGCGGCGGTCCGTCAGGCGGCGGTGCGACAGGACAGGTCGCGCAGGAAGGCGAGCACGGTGCGCGCCGTCGCGTCGTTCTGCCGGAAGGCGGGTCCGCCGGTGCGCGGCCGGGTGAACGCCCCGGCGCCCCCCGCGTCGGTGTGCGGTCCGAGCGCGAACCGTCGGGGGTGCGGCACCCCGGCCCGGTCCAGGACCCGGCCGTCCGCGGGGTCGACGGCGAGCAGTCCCGCCGGGGTGGCCCGGGCGCCCTGTGCGTGCAGGTGGCGCAGCAGCGGGTCGGTGGTGCCCCGGAGGGTGGGCTGCGGTAGCCGCGCCTCGACCAGGGCCCGGGCGGTGATCCGGTGGCCGGGTACCGAGGGACTGTGCCCCTGGAAGGTGCCGTCTTCGAGGGTGACGGACATGCCGGCGCCGAGGAAGCGGACGACTCCGGCCCGGGAGAGGGCGAGGAGTTGACGCAGTCGGGGTCCGGGCGGTCCGGAGGCGAGGTAGCTGAAGAAGCCGTGCCACCAGGTACCGAGGTCGCCGAGCTTGGTGAGCTGTCCGTAGACGGAGAGGAGCGCGAGGAAGACGGCGAGGTCGGGGCTGTGCGCGGGGTCGTGGCGGCGGGTGAGGTCCGCGCGGACGTAGGCCCGCAGACCGTCCTGGAGCGCGTCGGCGTTCGGGTAGCGCAGCCCGTCGAGCGGCCGGTCGAGGGTCGCGAGGTCCAGCCGGTCGGCGGGGTCGGGCACCGAGGAGGCGACCAGGGCGGCGAGTTCAGGGCTCAGTGGATCGGCGGCCGCGTACTTCTCCTCGAAGTCGGACCAGGCGGTGCGGGTGCGGTCCGGGTGCCCGGTGAAGAGCCGGTGGTAGTGGGCGAAGCCCAGTTCCTTGTCCACGAGCGGCCAGACGTCGCGGGCGAAGTCGGGGCCGCCGGGGCGGGCGAGCAGTTCTTCCACCTGCCGGGGGCCGAAGAACCGGGGCAGCGGCGGTCGTTCCCCGGTCCAGGTGTAGCCGATCTTCGAGTGGTAGGGCACCCCGCGGCGGGAGCCGACGTGCAGCACGGGTTCGCGGCCGGAGGGGAGGTAGGTCAGCTCCCCGCCGGGGCCCTCCCGGTACCGTCCGCCGCGGCCCTCGGTGAGCAGCACCATGAGGTCGACGAAGGCGAGTCCGAAGCCGCGGACCAGGACCGGTTCGCCCGCTGCGAGGCCCGACAGGTCGGTGTCGGCGGTGGAGGCGGGCGGCAGGTGGAGGAGGCCGTGCCGGGCGGCGTGCGCGGCGAGTTCGCGCTGCTCGGCGTCGGGTTTGCTGCCGACGTGGCCGAGGGCGAGGACGACCAGGTCGGCGCTGAGCGGTTCGGCTCGGCCCTCGATCCAGACCTGTTGGCGACCGCCGCGCGGGCCGTGCAGCCGGACCGCCCGGTGCGGGTGGTGGTGGACCCGGACGCCGGGGGGCAGTGCGGCCACCGCACGCTCGTACACCCAGCGCAGGTACGCCCCGCCGAGCCGGCGCCCGGGGAAGTGGGCGCCGTCGACGCCGGCCCATTCGTGCAGGGTGGGCCCGGGGCTGACGGGCCCGTCGAGGGTGACGCTCTCGTCGGTGAACATGGTCACGTCCTCGGCCATGGAGTTCATCCACAGCAGCGGGGACTGTTCCTGACGCCATATCCGGCCGCCGCCGGGCGGGTGCGGGTCGACGAGGTGGATGTCGAGTTCCCCGGGCGTCCGGCCGGGAGAGGCACCGGGCCACAGGGCGGGGGCGTTGGCGGCGAGGCGTTCGAGCAGGCCGGTGGCCCGGGGGCCGGCGCCCACGACGACCAGGCTCGCGTTCATCGACCGGCCTCCGTCCCGCGGGCGTAGTGCCGTTCCACGTAGTGCTGGCCGATGCTGAGCACGGAGGTGACGACCACGTACCAGAGGGTCGCCACGAGCAGCAGGGGGATCACCTGGTAGGTGCGGTGGTAGACGAGTTGCACCGAGTGGAGGAGGTCGGCGACGGCGATCACGGAGACGATGGAGGTGCCCTTGAGGGTGCCGATGAGCATGTTCCCGGCCGGGGGCACGATCGCGCGCATGGCCTGCGGCAGCACGATCCGTCGCCAGCGGCGGGTCCGGCTGAGTCCGAGGGCCTGGGCCGCCTCGATCTGGCCCCGGTCGACGGAGAGGATGCCGCCGCGGACCACTTCGGCGGCGTACGCGGCCTCGTGCAGGGTGAGTCCGATGATGGCGACGGTGACGGGGTCCAGCAGGTCGACGGTCCGCACCCCGAGGATCTGCGGGTACAGGGCGCCGATGTTGAACCAGAACAGCAGTTGCACGAGGATCGGCATCGAGCGGAACAGCCAGACGTATCCCCAGCTCACCGCCCGCAGGACGGGGTTGTCGGACAACCGCAGTACGGCGAGGACGGTGCCGAGGGCGAAGCCCAGCACCATCACCAGGGCGGTCAGCCACAGCGTGAGGCCGAGCCCGCGCAGCACGGACGCGGTGGTGAAGTACTCCCCGACGACGTCCCATTGGAAGGCGTCGTTGCGCACCACGGACCGGACGGCCAGGGCGAGCAGCACGACGAGGACGACAGCGGTGACCCACTGGCCGATGCGGGGGCGGCGCACGATCCGTACGGGGACGGCGGGTTCGCCGGGGCGGTCGGGAACGGGGGGGCTCTTGTCGAGCGTGGGCAAGGACATGCGAAGGCTCCGCGGGCACGGGAAGTCGGCACGGACTGGCCTTCACACGGGAGCTGGACCGAGCCCCTCAGCAGCGGTCGCATTCCCAAGACGCCTTGAGATTACGGGGCTTGGCGCAGGCACTGTCAAGGGTGTCCATACTGTGGGCGGTGCGTCTCAAGTCGGTTGACGCAGAACCGGATGCCTGTTCCACTTGTGTGCATGCATCCGCAGCAGTGGCTGGTCACGCGCTCGCACATCGACTTCGGTCGTGTGTGGTCGGCGTCTTGTTGAACTGACCCCGCGCTGCCCGGCCCCACGCGTGTGAGCGTATCGGCCGATCCGCGTTCTCCCAGGTGACGGCGTGTCCGTCCGCGTAGGCGGCGGACCTTGACCGTCGCCAGCTCCGCGCCCGTGCGGCCGTCTCGCGACGCACCGCCCCTCGCGCGCCGCCTCACCCCCGCACCTCCCGTTATCGCAGGGCCTTCACACGCACCCCCGCTCATCCCCCTCGCTCCAGCCTTCCTCGCCGTTCCCGCTCCTTCCGTCGTTCGGCCGCGTCCGCGGCGCCCGTGATCCGTGCCGGTCCACCGCGTTCCCCCAGGTGACGCGGGTCAGTGGCACGGGCCGCGCGGGCACCGGCCGGACCGCCGCGCCACGGACCTCCCCCACTTCTCACTCTTCGGACATCCGTCTCATTTGCCGGTTCTTGGAGAACGCCACGCCATGAGTACGTCCACGCTGCCCCGACACCGCAGTCTCGTCACGTTCGCGCTGATCACCGCCACCGCACTGATGGTCACCTCGTGCGGAGCGGGTGAATCGACGGGCAAGGAGCCGAGCGGTCGGGCGGGCGCCGTGCAGAACGCCGCGCTGCCGACCCAGGACGTGGTGTCCGGGCTGGAGGAGGTGCCGGCCGTCTCGGCACTGCTCCCCGAAGCGGTCAGGGACCGCGGCTCGCTCACCCTCGCCCTGAGCGTCGGGGGCAACCCTCCGGGCAGTTCGTACCTGAAGGACGGCAAGACCCTCGCGGGCCAGGACGTCGACTTCGCGCACGCGGTCGCCGAGGTGCTCGGCATCGAACTCCAGCGCGAGGTGGCGAGCTTCGAGGCGATCCTGCCCGCCCTCGGCAGTGGCAAGTACGACATCGGGACCGGCAACTTCGGCGTCACCGACGAGCGGCGCAAGACCATCGACTTCGTGACGTACATCAACGACGGCCAGGGCTTCGCCACCCGAGCGGACAGCGCCCTCCCGAAGGTCACCGACCTGGTGCAACTGTGCGGACGGAAGGTCGCCACCGGTGCCGGCACCACCTTCGAGGCCACCCTCCAGGACGGCAAGCAGCGGTGCGAGGACGCGGGCAAGGAGCCGTACGAGGTGCAGACGTACGGCGACCAGAGCGCCATCTGGTCGGCGCTCCAGCAGGGGCGGGCGGACGTGGTGATGAGCACCATCAACGGGCTGCGCTACGCGGTGGCGCAGCAGAAGGGGTTCAGGTTCCTGAACGAGTACCACCGTCTGGACGTCGGCTTCGCCTTCAAGAAGGGCACCCCGCTGGCGCCGGCGTTCCGGGCCGCGGTCAACGAACTGATCGAGAACGGCACGTACGACCGCATCCTGGCGAAGTGGGGCACCACCGGCTCCGCCCTGAAGTCCTCGGAGATCTCCCCGCCCGAGGCGAAGCGCTGAGCGCCCCGGAGTCCCGCCGACCGTCGGCGGGACTCCGGTGACCGCCGACGGTCAGCAGTTGCAACCGCAGTCGCAGGACCCGCATCCGCACCCGTCGCAGCAGCCGCAGCAGTTGGTGCAGTCGGAGCAGGTTCCGCAGTCGCAGTGGTTGCACCACCCCTGGCGGCGCTCCCGGGACCACGGGTCGTCGTGGTCGCAGCACAGTTGACACGTACAGGCGAGCCCGGCCCACACCAGACAGCCGGCGACCGTCCCCCGGCGGTCCCGGTGCGGCGGCAGGGGCGGGCGGGGGCCGCCCGGGGCGCCGGGACCGCCGGGCGCGTACGGACCGCCCGGCGCGTACGGACCCCCAGGGGTGTGCGCGGCTTCGGCGCCCGGCACCCACAGCACCTCGGAGGCGGAACCGCCCGGGGCCGGGTGGGAACAGGCGCGCACCCCGAAGGCCCGGTCCACGGAGTCCCGCAGTTCGTGGACGAGTAGCCGGTGGGCGAGCCGACCGTCGGTGAAGTCGGCCTCGCGCAGGGCCAGCCGTATCCCGCGCAGGGCGTCGTCGGCGAGGCGTCGGGCCTCGACGAGGTCGGTCCCGGTGGCGGTGAGCGGGTTCCAGGCACCGGACGCCGCGTCGGCCTCGCGGTCCTCGACGGCGTCGAGGAGATGGGCGAGGCGCCCGAAGAAACGTCCCGCCTCGGCGAGCGGCGCGGCGTTGTGCGGCCGGCCCGCGAGGACGGCGGTGTGCGCGAAGGCCGCGGCGGTGGCGGTCTCGGTCGGCTCGGTGACGCTCAGCACCGGGGTGCCGGGGCCGGCGAGCGCCTCGATCCCCGGCTGCCGGTCGACCGCGTCCACCAGCACGGCGGTGTCGAATCCCACATGTGCACCGGTTCGCGCACCCGCTTTGCCCCAATGTGTCGCGACACGCCTGGCTGCCGCCCCCAGGGGCCTGCGCGCCAACAGACCGTCACCGTCGAGGGCGTGATCGCGCACCTTGGCGGCGGCGAGCACCAGCGAGACCGCGGCGGCGAGCCGGGCGCCCTCCCCCCGGGCGACGGACGCGCCCCGCATCCCGCGCAGCGGACAGGGGCCCGCACGACGCCGCCCCTGCGCAGCGGGCTCGACCTGAGCCTCCGTCAAGACCGAGACCAACAGACCGTCATAGTTCGTGACGAGTCGGGCGAACTGCCCGTGATCTCTTCGTAGCGACAGGCACAAACCACACAAATGGGCCATCCATGCGGAGCTGAGTTGCTCCCCCAGACGATGGCGACACGGCCTCACGATCCCGAACATGACGATCTCTCCCCCGCCGTACGACCTTTCGGCCCGGCATGCTAGCCGGACCTGCGTTCACCCGGACGCCCCGACCGTCACCCAAACGCCGCGAGAAATCATATTTCACTCACAGTCAGCAGCGTTGTGCCGCAAGACCCTTGGAATCAAGGGACCACAACCGATTTGCTGTGCACCAGTACCGTCACGAAAAGCCCGCGCGGTCACGTTCCCCTTGGCGCGTTGTCAGCATCATGGTCGACCATAGGGGACGGAACCACGCAAGACCGCTGTGAGAGGAGGCGTCCATGGGATCGGTGCGCAAGGCGAGTGCCTGGCTTGGCCTCGTCGACGACAACGATGACGAGCGTTACTACGACCGCTACGAGCACGACACGGATGACGCGACCGAAGGCCACGGCAACGCCTGGGTGACCGATCCGCGCGTGCAGGTGGCTTCGGACACCGCCGAGGAGGGCGGACGCCGGATCGGCACGGTCACCCCGGACAGCTTCCGGGACGCCCGCGCCATCGGCGAACTGTTCCGGGACGGCGTCCCCGTCATCGTCAACCTCACGGCCATGGAGTCCTCCGACGCCAAGCGCGTCGTCGACTTCGCGGCCGGGCTGACCTTCGGGCTGCGCGGCTCCATCGAGCGCGTGGCCACCCGTGTCTTCCTGCTGACGCCTTCGCACACCGAGATCGTCAACGGTGAGGCACCGAGCCGTCGGGCCGACAACTTCTTCAACCAGAGCTGAGGCAAGGCGGCTCACCGGCGCGGCCGGGGCGCCACGCCCGGCCCGGGCGACCGCCCGGACCGGCACCGCAGGGCCGAAGGGCCCCGTCGCGGTAGGCGTCGAGCCCGGTGAGCGCCTTGCCCGGGACGCAACCGGTGCACCGGTGGGGTGCGCCTGGTGAACCACCCCCGGACGATGCCGTGCCGATCACGCGCCCCGGACGGGACGACAGCCCCCGAACCCCGCCGCACCCGGACCGCGACGACAGCAGGTCCGACGCTCAGACCACCGCGTCGGCGGAGGCGCGGGACGTGGCGGCAGCCCGGGGCTGGGGCACTTCGGCGCCCACCGCGGGACGGCAGTCGGGACGGTCCACCGCCACCCGGGGCAGCCGCAGCGCGGCCAGTGCGCCGAGCAGCAGCAGGACCGCGCTCACCACCAGGGTCAGGTGCAACCCGGTCACGAAGGAGTCGCGCGCGACCTCGCGCAGACCCTCGCCGGTCGCACCGCCGAGCCGGTCGGACACCTCGTACGCCTCGCCCAGCGAATGGCTCGCCGCCTCCCGCGCACCGGACGACACCCCCGCCGCGCCCGCCACCCCCTGTCCGTAGGCGGCGTTCATGACGCTGCCGAGCAGGGCGATGCCGATCCCGGCACCGAGCTGGTACGAGGTCTCCCCGATGGCCGCGGCGCCCCCCGCCCGCTCCGCCGGGGCCTCCGCGAGCATCGACTCGTACGCCCCGAAGAGGGTGGTCTCCAGACCGAAGCCGAGCATCACGAACCCGGCGAGGAGCAGCCCGCGGTTGTCGTGGTGGCCCATGAAGGTGAGGGTGAGG
Source organism: Streptomyces sp. NPDC005955 (assembly GCF_042871255.1). Taxonomy (NCBI): domain Bacteria; kingdom Bacillati; phylum Actinomycetota; class Actinomycetes; order Kitasatosporales; family Streptomycetaceae; genus Streptomyces; species Streptomyces sp. NPDC005955. The sequence goes on from NZ_JBIAIF010000013.1 coordinate 189,275, forward strand.
ACGGCGACGGCGGTCAGCACGAAGCCGAGCGCGACCATCGTCCGCGGCCCCAGCCGCCGCAGCATCCGGGCCCCGGCGAGACCGGCGGCCATCGCGGCGACGGTGAGCGGCAGCAGCCGCATCCCCGTTTCCAGCGGGGAGAGGCCGAGCACGAGTTGCAGGTACTGGGCGGCGACGAGTTCCAGCCCGACGAGGGCGAGCATCGCGAGGACGATGCAGCCGACCGAGGTGCTGAACGCCGGCCGGGCGAACATCCCCAGGTCGACGAGGGGGTGCCGGCGGGCCCGCTGGCGCCGCACGAACGCGACGAGCAGAGCGGCCCCGCCGAGCAGCGGCAACAGGGTGAGCAGGCCCCCGGTGTCCGGGCCGACCTCACCGGTGCCGAGCCGCTTGACCCCGAGCACCAGCGCGAACAGCCCGGCGGCGGCCGTCAGCGCGCCGACCACGTCCCAGGGTCCGCCCTGCGTGCCGGTGGACTCGGGCAGGAGCAGCCGCCCCACCGGAAGGCTGACCAGCATCAGCGGAATGTTGATGAGGAAGACCGAGCCCCACCAGAAGTGTTCGAGCAGGAACCCGCCGAGCAACGGGCCGAGCGCCGCGCCCACGGCGGCCACCGCGCTCCAGACGCCGATGGCGAGGGCACGCTCGCGCCGGTCGGGGAACACCTGCCGCAGGATCGACAGGGTGGCGGGCATGATCATCGCGCCACCGACCCCGAGCAAGGCGCGGGCCGCGATCAGGACGCCCGCCTGGTCGGCGAGGGCGGCGAGGGCGGAGGCCACGCCGAACAGCGCGTACCCGTGGAGGAGGACCCGGCGTCGACCGATCCGGTCGCCCAGGGTGCCGAAGAGGATGAGCAGGGCGGCGCAGACCAGGGGGTAGGCGTCGACGATCCACAGCAGTTCCACCCCGCTGGGCCGCAGGTCCTCGGTGACGGCGGGTACGGCGACGTGCAGGACGGTCGCGTCGACGGCGACGAGCAGCAGGCTGGTGCACAGGACGAGCAGGACGAGCCAGCGGTTGGCGTCGCCGCCGGGACCACGGGTCGCATCCAGCGCGGCGCGGAAGCGGTCGCGGTGCGCCCCGGCGCGGGGGCGGGGGGCGTCCGCGGGTCCGCGCGCGGCGGCCGTGGTCGTCCCTGGCATGCGGTACCTCCCGGTGGTCTCTCGCACGCGGCGGGCCGGCGGGCGGGGCGTCCCGCGGCGTCGGGGTGGGGAGGTCCCCGTTCGGGCCGCACGAGGCGAGTGAGCCGCAAGCGTACGCGAGTCGGTACGGGGGCGAGTGGTGGGCCCGTCGCATCCCCGTCCCGGTCGCCGCGGGGTGTGCCGCCGACGGGTCGGCCCCTCCCCGACCACTCTCGACCCTCACCCTCCGCGTACACTCCGTCACGTTCGGCGAGGTGGCAACTCGCGGGCAGCGCGGGCCCGTTGGCGCCCCGGTAATTCGACCCGGGCCCACCGGAGGGGAATTGGGCCTCCGACATAAAACCCGTCCGGGATAGGCGGTACGGAAATGGATGAGAACTCCTTCATGAAATAGGAGCGGCCCCGCATTGCACCGCCCCACTGAGAGGAATGCCACATCACATGGTCATCACAAAGCGGGGGATTCGACCTGACCGACGGTGGGCCCCTGTAACGTCGATTGAGTGCGTACCGAACGAAACCTCACCCGTCTGGACCGGGTGTTCGCCCGCCTGGACCGTGAGCCGGAACGGCCGGCCCATGTCCGTGCACCGGAGATGAGCCGGCACAGGATCGTCCTGTTCTCGGCGACCCTGGCCTTTTACGTGGCGATCATCGTCGCGGTGCTGGCCACCTCGTGGCTGGTCCGCCTCGACTGGCAGGTCATGTTCTTCCGGCCCTACCAGCAGTGGCCCGAACTCCACCCGTTCCTCGACTACTACGTGGTCCTCGGGCAGCGGGGCCCGACCGCGGTGATGGTCGCGGCGTGGCTCGGCTGGCGGTCGTGGCGGCAGCACACCCTGCGGCCGATGCTCACGCTCGGCCTGTCGCTGCTCCTGCTCAACGTCACGGTGGGCGCGGCCAAGTTGGGCATGGGCCGGCTGGGTCCGCACTACGCGACGGCGATCGGCTCGAACGAGATGTGGCTCGGCGGCGATATATTTCCCTCCGGCCACACCGCCAACGCCGTGGTGACCTGGGGCATCCTCGCCTATCTCGCCTCGACGCCGAGGGCCCGCCGCTATCTGTCGGCACTGTCCGCGGTCGTTTCGCTCGGCGTGGGCATGACCACCGTCTACCTCGGTACGCACTGGCTGAGCGACGTCCTACTCGGCTGGGCCGCCGGGCTGTTGATCCTGTTGGCCCTGCCCTGGCTCGAACCGTTGATCGCACGGGTCGAGGCGTGGCTGTTCGCCCAGCGCGACCTCTGGCGGGTCCGGCGGGCCGGCCCCCGCGCGGCGAGCGGCGACGCCCCGCCCATCCCGGTGGGCACGTCGAGCACGGTGGGCGGTACCCGCACCATCCCGGCGCCGAGCACCCCCGGGGGTGCGGGGAAGGTCCCCACCAGGGAGCCCGCGTGGCCCACGCCCGGCGGGCACGCACCGCGCCCCGACCGCGCGCCGGTCACCCCGGTCGGCGGGCGGCGGGCGCCCCACCACCCGGACCGGGCGGCCGACTCCGTCCCGGCGGGCTCACCGTCCGCCCCGTCCTCCGGACGCTGACCCGACCGCGGGGACGGTACGCACGCCCGCCCCGCAGCGCCAAGGCCCCGGCTCCGCAAGGAGTCCGGGGCCTTCGCACGTCGTCGTGCCGGTGCCTTCCCGCGGCCCGGCGTCCGGGCCGGGTCAACCCTTCCAGCAGCGGTGCACCACACCGTCGACGACCTCGAAGTTCAGCCGTCCGAAGCGGTACTCCATGGTGATGAACGCGCCCGGTTCCAGTGCGCGCACCGAGGACCAGCCGCGCTCGCGCGCGAGCAGTTCGGCGGATTCGGCGCCCAGGCCCACATAGGCGGCCGGGTCGTCCCGGGGCTCTTCTGGCTGTCGCAGAGGGGGTTCCATGCCCGCCACGTTAACCGCGGGGGGCGTGCCGCGGCCCGCCCCCGGGTCACGCTTTCGTCACAGGACCACCGTCCTGTTATGCGTTTCCCCGACTCACACGAACGAGCGGTCTTCCCTCCTCCGCAATCACTGTCGACTGTCACGCAGCGCCCTTTTCCGAAGACAGGAGGAACGCAAAGGAAATCCTTCGGAACAATTCGTTCAGAATCCATGGAATTTTCGACGTTCCCCCGCCGGCACTTCATCGGAAAAGCCGATGGGGCGACGGAGCTCCACGCTTTCCCCCCACCGCACACCGATACCTTCGCCCCGTGTGGCAGACCTCCCCCGGACCACGAGCAGCCGGCGCGGAGCGCGGAGATCCAGGGAGGCGCGGTCGATGGCGACCGGAAGCACACCGAGGGCCGAGGAGCCGCCGGGCGGCACGGCGACCACGGCGCACCCCGCCCCGGAGGCGGTGCCTGTCGGCGCGCTCCGCGCCGGTCGCCGCGGCGCGGTGGTCGTGGACTGGCTGACCACCACCGACCACAAGAAGATCGGTCACCTCTATCTGATCACGTCGTTCGTGTTCTTCCTGATCGCCGGTCTGATGGCGCTGGTGATGCGGGCGGAACTCGCCCGCCCCGGCACCCAACTCGTGTCGAACGAGCAGTTCAACCAGCTCTTCACCCTGCACGGCACGATCATGCTGCTGCTGTTCGCGACTCCGACCTTCGCCGGATTCGCCAACGAGATCATGCCCCTCCAGATCGGCGCACCGGATGTGGCCTTTCCCCGGCTGAACATGCTCGCCTACTGGTTGTTCCTGTTCGGCGGGTTGATCGTGCTCGGTTCCCTGCTCACGCCGAGCGGCCCCGCGGACTTCGGATGGTTCGCGTACGCCCCGCTCAACAGCGCCACCCGCACCCCCGGAGTCGGCGCCGACATGTGGATCATGGGGCTGGCGCTCGCCGGGTTCGGAACGATCCTCGGCGCGGTGAACTTCCTGACCACGATCATCGCCATGCGGGCACCGGGCATGACGATGTTCCGGCTGCCCGTCTTCACCTGGAACGTGCTGTTCACGTCGATCCTCGTCCTGATGGCGTTCCCCGTGCTCGCCGCGGCGCTGCTGGTGCTGGAGGCCGACCGGCGCTTCGGCTCGGTGGTCTTCGAAGCGGCGAACGGCGGGGCGCTGTTGTGGCAGCACCTCTTCTGGTTCTTCGGGCACCCGGAGGTCTACATCATCGCCCTGCCGTTCTTCGGCATCGTCACGGAGATCATCCCGGTCTTCAGCCGCAAACCGGTCTTCGGCTACGCGACGCTGGTGGGCGCGACGATGGCGATCACCGGTCTGTCCGTGGTGGTGTGGGCGCACCACATGTTCGCGACCGGCGCGGTGCTGCTGCCGTTCTTCTCCCTGCTGTCGTTCCTGATCGCGGTGCCGACGGGGGTGAAGTTCTTCACCTGGGCGGGGACCATGTGGAAGGGGTCCCTGTCGTTCGAGGCGCCGATGCTCTGGGCCACCGGCTTCCTGGTGTCCTTCCTGTTCGGCGGCCTGACCGGGGTGATCCTGGCCTCCCCGCCGCTGGACTTCCACGTCACCGACTCGTACTTCGTCGTCGCGCACTTCCACTACGTGGTGTTCGGGACGGTGGTCTTCGCGACGTTCGCCGGGTTCCACTTCTGGTGGCCGAAGTTCACCGGGAAGCTGCTCGACGAACGGCTCGGCCGGATCCACTTCTGGACCCTGTTCACGGGCTTCCACCTGACGTTCCTGGTGCAGCACTGGCTCGGCGCCGAGGGCATGCCCCGGCGCTACGCGGACTACCTCGCCACCGACGGGTTCACCGCGCTCAACACCCTCTCCACCATCGGCGCCTTCCTGCTCGGCACCTCGACCCTGCCGTTCCTGTACAACGTGTGGCACACCGCCCGCCACGGCGAGCGGGTGACCGTGGACGACCCCTGGGGCTTCGGGCGGTCCCTGGAGTGGGCGACCTCCTGTCCGCCGCCCCGGCACAACTTCCTGACCATGCCGGTGATCCGCTCCGAATCACCCGCGTTCGACCTGCACCACCCCGAGGTCAGCCGGCGGGCTCCGGACCCGCCGGCCGGTCGAGCGCCCTCGACAACCGGTCGCGGACCACGCTGATCGCCCCGGTGAGTTCCACCGGTTCCAGCACCTCGAACTCCAGGCCGATGAGCACCACATGGATGACCAGGACGTCCACGCTCGCCGCCCCGGTGCGCAGCAGGCAACTCGTCGGCCCCTCCCGTTCCAGGACGCCGTCCGAGGGGGAGACCCGCTCGGCGGCCACCTCGTAGGGCACGCACAGGCGGATGACGGCCCGTTCCGCGTACGCCCGGGTGGAGACGCCCTGCGCCACGTAGGCCGCGAGGTCGTCGGCGGGCGGGGTGCGCGGGGTGAAGCGGGGCCCGTGCGGGGGCTTCGGGACGATGCGGTCGACGCGGAAGGTGCGCCAGTCCGCACGGTCCACGTCCCAGGCCACCAGGTACCAGCGGCGCTCGGTGCACACCAGGCGGTGCGGTTCGACGGTCCGCCGGGAGGTGCTGCCCCCGTGGTCGCGGTAGGCGAAGCGGAGGCGTTCCGCGTCCCGGCAGGCGCCGGCGAGTTCGGTGAGCACGGCCGGGTCGACGGTGGCGGCGGGTCCGCCGCGCAGCATCGGCACGGTGAACCCGGTGAGCGCCCCGACCCGGCGCCGCAACCGGTGCGGCAGCACCTGTTCGAGTTTGGTGAGGGCGCGTACGGAACTCTCGCCGATGCCCTCGACGCCCTGTCCCGCCGCGGTGCGCAGTCCGACCGCGATGGCGACGGCCTCGTCGTCGTCGAGCAGCAGCGGCGGCAGTTCGGCGCCCACCCCGAGTTGGTAGCCGCCGCCGGTGCCGGGCGTCGCGTGGACGGGGTAGCCCAGTTCCCGCAGCCGGTCCACGTCCCGGCGGACGGTGCGCGAGGTGACGCCGAGCCGCTGTGCCAGTTCGGCCCCCGACCACTCGCGGTGGGCCTGGAACAGGGACAGCAGGCGCAGCAACCGGGCCGAGGTCTCCAACATGGCTCCGAGTCTGCCAGGCGGGGGGAACCGGGAGCGCGGCCCCGCCTCCGAGCCCCGGGGCGGGGCCGCACGTACCGGTCGGGCGGCGGCTCAGACGTCGAGCCGCTGCCCCGGCACGATCAGATGGGGGTCGGCCCCGATGACGTGCCGGTTGGCGGTGAACAGCGCGCGCCAGTCGGTGTGGTGCCGGGCCGCGATGGTGCTGAGCGTGTCACCGCTGCGGACGGTGTACCCGCCGCGGTGCTCCGGGTGCCGGGGGCCGCGCACCAACGGGCTCCGGGCCGTGCGGGGTGCGGGGGTGGCGGTCGGGGATGCGGGTGCGGCGACCGAGGGGGCGGCGCCGCTGGCCCCGGCCCGGGCCGAGCACACGGGCCAGGCGCCCCAGCCCTGGCCCCGCTGGACCTTGGTGGCCACGGCGATCTGCTGGGCCCGGGTCGCCCGGTCGGCGGTGGGGGCGTAGGCGGTGCCGCCGTAGGCGCGCCAGGTGCTGCCGGCGAACTGGAGCCCGCCGTAGTAGCCGTTGCCGGTGTTGATCGACCAGTTGCCGCCGCTCTCGCACCGGGCGATGCGGTCCCACACCCCGCCGTCCGCGGCGCCGGCGGTGCCGGTGGCGGAGAGCAGGGCCAGGGGGGCGAGGAGTACGGCCCCGGCGAGTACGGCGGTCCGACGGGCGGTCACGGGATGTCCGGACATGAGGTTCCCTCTCCGACAACCCGGGTCCCCCGGATGCACCGGAGTGCTCCGCACGTGGGGTGCGGAGCGCTCCGGTCCACCCCGTCCGCCGCCCGGCGCGCCGGGCGCCGGGCTCGCCGGTGGTGCGGCCGGCGGACGTACCCGAGTGGTGCTCGGTGCACACGGCCGAGGAATCTAGGGAGGGGGACGGCGCGGCATCAACCATCGGCCCGTCGGGGCAGGCCAGTCACCGTTTACCCTGGGTAGCGGCCAATTCCGGTCACCCCCTTCATCATCCGATGTCAGGATTTCCCGCCCACTCGGCCCACCTCCCTGTGACTCAGTTCACCGACTCAACTCCATTGGCGCCCCATGGAGTTGACTGTGCGTAGCCGAATTCCCCCGTCAACTCACGCTCCGCTCGGGTTGGTTCGATTCCGTTGCTCTTCGGGCGTGACCATGCCCACAGCTTCCCCGTTGTCCCTGACATGAGCCGGGGACCACTCGGCCCACCGGCCGGGAACCGCCCGGATCGGGCCGGGAGCAACCCGGCATCGCACGCACGAGAACCGAGGAGCCCCCCGTGCCGCGCATGCTCGACGTCAGCGATGACGTACGCGCCGAGATCGGTGACGCAGAAGCCGACCGGCTGCTCGCCGGTGAGAACGCCCCGGGCGGCTACGACTGCACGTCCTGCCGCACCCCGGGCGACTCGGAGCGGGAACGCACCAGCACCGTCCTGTTCATCGGCGAGGAGACCGCGGTGCTCGCCTTCGCCCACGCCACGTGTCTGCCCTCGCAGATCGTCCGGGTCAACGAGGAGGAACTGAAGGGAGCCGTCCGTTCCATCACCGGCGCGGAAGCCGACCCGGGCGCCCCCGAGCAGGCCGTACTGGGCATCACCAGCGGTCTGGTCCTCCTCGCCGGGGAACTCCACCCGGCGCTGGTCGTCGAACCCACCGCACCGATCGCCCGGGCGGGCACCCCGGGCGAACACGGCGACGAGTTCCTGCCCCTGCTGGTCGAACAGGGCTTCCACCCCGTTACCAGCGTGGACACGGTGCCGGCTGTCCTGCGGGGCTGGTCGGTGCTGCTGGCGATGGGACAGCTGCACGCCGTGCTCCAGCCGGGCCCGACCGGTGGCCAGCCGGTCGCCTGGTGGCAGGCGCACCAACCGCTCCAGGTCACCGAGGGCTGGCGGACGGCGGCCAACAAGGCGCAGCAGGTCCTGGTGTTCGCCGCGCCGGTCGGTTCCATCGGCCGTCAGCCGCGGGAGGACCTCCTGCGCGACGCGCTCGACAAGGCCGCGGCGAACGGCCGGCTGGTCGCCGGCACCATGCCGCTCGCCGGCACCTGAGCGCCCCGTTCCCCGGTGCGGCGCCTCCCGCACCGGGGAACGGTCGGTCGTCACCGCGCACGGGCGCCCGGTGACGACCGGCGAAATCGGGAGCTCCGGCCGCATCCGTCGGAGCCCGGTGTCGTTGGCAGTTCGTGTACACCTACGACCCCACCCACCGTCCCCGCCACCCGAGCCCCATCCCGTCCATGCGTCCGGCACGGGAACTCCCGGGCGGCGCGGCGGCCACCCCGATCTACGACGCGCTGTACGCCGAGTACCGCAGGTTGTTCCGGGCCCTGCCCGGTGACCACAGCGGCGAGGAGGGGCTGCGGTTCACCGCCTTCGGCACGGGTCCGCGCGGGTCGCTGCCCGAGCGGTACGGATCCGGCTCGTACGGCTCCACGCCCTCGGGGATGACGGGCGGACTGTCGACGGGTGGGCACGGGTCGGCCCAGCAGGGGGCCGCCCACCCGGACGCGCGCCACTCCCCCGGCTACGAGGCGGGCCCCCGGTACGAGGCCCGGCCGGGGCCCGAGCGGACCGCCCCGGCGCATCCCACCGGGATGGTGCCCGTCTGGCAGACCGGCGGGCGGCACGGCTCGCACCTCCCGGCGCTGCCGCCCGCCCGACGCCGGGAGCCCTGACCGCGCCGGGCGTGCCGGACAGGCTCCTTCGTGCGTCCGCTACTTCTTGCGTCCGCGCTTCTCGCGCACCCGGACGGAGATGTGGATCGGGGTCCCCTCGAAGCTGAACTCCTCGCGCAGTCGACGCTCCACGAAGCGTCGGTACCCGTGCTCGATGAAGCCGGAGGCGAAGAGCACGAACCGGGGGGGCTTCGTCCCGGCCTGGGTGCCGAAGAGGATGCGGGGCTGCTTGCCGCCGCGGACGGGGTGCGGGTGCGCGGCGACGAGTTCGCCGAGGAACGCGTTCAGCCGACCGGTGGGCACCCGGGTCTCCCAGCCCGCGAGGGCCGTCTCGATCGCCGGGACCAGCTTCTCCATGTGCCGCCCGGTGCGTGCGGAGACGTTCACCCGAGGGGCCCAGGCGATCTGCGCCAGCTCGGTCTCGATCTCGCGCTCCAGGTAGTAGCGGCGCTCCTCGTCGAGGGTGTCCCACTTGTTGAAGGCGACGACGATCGCGCGGCCGGCCTCCACCGCCATGGTGACGATGCGCTGGTCCTGGACGCTGATGGTCTCCGAGGAGTCGATGAGGATCACCGCGACCTCGGCCTTCTCCACGGCCGCCGCGGTGCGCAGCGAGGCGTAGTAGTCGGCGCCCTGCTGGAGGTGGACCCGCTTGCGGATGCCGGCGGTGTCCACGAACTTCCAGGTCTTGCCGCCGAGCTCGATGATCTCGTCCACCGGGTCGCGGGTGGTGCCCGCCATCTCGTTGACGACGACCCGCTCCTCGTTCGCCACCTTGTTCAGCAGCGAGGACTTGCCGACGTTGGGGCGGCCGATGAGCGCGATGCGCCGGGGGCCGCCGAGCGCCGTGCCGAAACGCTGTGCGGGCGCCTCGGGCAGCGCTTCCAGGACCGCGTCGAGCATGTCGCCCGTACCGCGGCCGTGCAGCGCCGAGACGGGGTGCGGCTCGCCGAGGCCGAGGGACCACAGTGCGGTGGCGTCGGCCTCGCCGCTGGGGCCGTCCACCTTGTTGGCGCACAGCACCACGGGCTTGCCGGCCTTGCGCAGCAGCCGGACGACCGCCTCGTCCGTGTCCGTCGGGCCGACCGTGGCGTCCACCACGAAGACGACCGCGTCGGCCGCCTCGATCGCGTACTCCGCCTGCGCGGCCACCGAGGCGTCGATGCCGAGCACGTCCTGCTCCCAGCCGCCGGTGTCGACGACCTTGAAGCGGCGGCCGGCCCATTCGGCCTCGTAGGTGACGCGGTCCCGGGTCACCCCGGGACGGTCCTCCACCACGGCCTCGCGGCGACCGATGATCCGGTTCACCAGGGTCGACTTGCCGACGTTGGGGCGGCCGACGACGGCGAGGACCGGCAGGGGGCCGTGTCCGGCCTCCTCGATGGCGCCCTCGACGTCCTCCAGGTCGAAGCCCTCTTCGGCGGCGAGCTCCATGAACTCCGCGTACTCGGCGTCGCCGAGCGCCCCGTGGTCGTGCCCGTCGCCCGTGCCCTCGGAGGGAGTGTGCTGGTTCATGAAGTCCGTACCTTCGTTCATCGTGGTGATCGGTGGACCGACCCGTTCGGGGTGATCCACTACTCAAGTGTCGCCTAGCGGCCGGTGAGCCGCCTGGCGTTTTCCAGGTGGGCGGTCAACTGCTCCTGGATGCGTCCGGTCGCCGCGTCCAAGGCGGTGCGGGTGCGCCGGCCGCTGCCGTCGTCGGCCCGGAACGCCTCGCCGAAGACGACGTCCACCCGGCTGCGCAGCGGGGGCAGCCCGGGTATCAGCCGGCCCCGGCGCTCGGTGCTGCCCAGCACCGCCACCGGGACGATCGGGGCGCCGCCCCGCACCGCGAAGTACGCGAGCCCGGCGCGCAGCGACGCGAAGTCGCCCGCGCCCCGGGTGCCCTCCGGGAAGATCCCGAGGGCGCCGCCCTGCTCCAGGACGCCGAGCGCCCGGGTGATCGCGGACCGGTCGGCGGTGGAGCGGTCGACCTTGAGCTGGCCGATGCCGTCCAGGAAGGGGCCGAGCGGACCCACGAACGCCTCCTGCTTGATCAGGAAGTGCACGGGGCGCGGTGCGGTGCCCATGAGCATGGGTCCGTCGATGTTGTGGGAGTGGTTGACGGCAAACACGAGCGGGCCGGTCACCGGGACCTTCCAGGCGCCCAGGACCCGCGGCTTCCACAGTCCGTACATCAGGCCGACGCCGATCCGGCGGCCGATGTCGGCGCTCCGGGTCGAGGGGACCCGCGTCGTCGACGCGTCCGTCACCGGCCCGCCCGCTCACCGTCGACGAGCACCTGGGGGCCGCGCCGGTCCTGGACCAGGGTGACCACGCACTCGATGACCTGCTGGAGCGTGAGGTCGGTGGTGTCGACCTCGACGGCGTCGGCGGCCTTGGCGAGCGGCGAGGTCTTGCGGCTGGAGTCCGCGGCGTCCCGCTTGACCAGGGCCTCCTGGGTGGCCTTGACGTCGGCGCCCTTCAGCTCGCCGCTGCGCCGGGCCGCGCGGGCCTCCGGGGAGGCGGTGAGGAAGATCTTCAGATCGGCGTCGGGCAGGACGGTGGTGCCGATGTCCCGGCCCTCCACCACGATGCCGCCCGCGGCGGCCGCGGCGATGCTCCGCTGGAGCTCGGTGATCCGGGTGCGGACCTCGGGCACCGCGCTGACCGCGCTGACCTTCGCCGTGACCTCCGGGGTCCGGATCGGCGCGGCCACATCGGTGCCGTCCACGCTGATCGTCGGGGCGGCCGGGTCCGTGCCGGACACGATCTCGGGCTTGTCCGCGACCGCGGCGACGGCCGCCGGGTCGGTGACGTCGACGCCGTGGTGCACCATCCACCAGGTGATCGCCCGGTACTGGGCGCCGGTGTCGAGGTAGCGCAGGCCCAACTGGGCGGCGACGGCCTTGGAGGTGCTGGACTTGCCCGTGCCGGACGGACCGTCGATCGCGACGATGACTGCGGTGGTTCCGGCGACGGTTTCCACGGGGCACCTTCCAGGGGTGGGGCATGACGGGGCGGTCCGGGCCCGCGAGGGCCCCGGACAAGGTTACTTGTTCCGACGGGGCCGCCCGGACCGGTGCCCGCCCCGGGAACACCGCCCGGCCGGAGCCCCGCGGTGGGGCCCGGGCCGGGGCGGGAGGGTGGCCGGGCCGCCGGGACGCGGCGGCCCGACCACCCGGCTAGGGGCGGATCGACCAGCCGCGTTCCCGCAGCGCCGCGGTCAGCGCGGGCGCGGCCGTCGGGAGGACCACCAGTTCGACGAGGCCCTCCTGCCGGCCGGTGGCGTGTTCGATCCGTACGTCCTCGACGTTCACTCCGGCCGCTCCCGCGTCCGCGAAGATCCGGGCGAGCTGCCCCGGCTCGTCCCCGATCAGCACGACCACGCTCTCGTAGACGGCGGGCGCGGTGCCGTGCTTGCCGGGGACCCGGGTCTGGCCGGCGTTCCCCCGCCGCAGCAGGGCCTCGATGCCGGTGGCGCCCTCGCGTCGCTTCTCCTCGTCCGCGGACTGGAGCGAGCGCAGGGCCCGGACGGTGCCGTCGAGGTCCTCGGCGACCTCGGTGAGCAGGTCGGCGACCGGGCCGGGGTTCGCGGACAGGATGTCGATCCACATCCGGGGGTCGGACGCGGCGATCCGGGTGACGTCACGGATGCCCTGGCCGCTGAGGCGCACCGCGGACTCGTCGGCGTGCTCCAGCCGGGCGGCCACCAGGCCCGACAGCAGGTGCGGCATGTGCGACACCAGCGCCACCGCGCGGTCGTGGGCGTCCGCGTCCATGACCACGGGCACCGCCCGGCACAGGGCTACCACTTCCAGCGCCAGGTTGAGCACCTCGGTGTCGGTGTCCCGGGTGGGCGTGAGCACCCAGGGGCGGCCCTCGAAGAGGTCCGCGGTGGCGGCGAGCGGACCGGACTTCTCCCGCCCGGACATGGGGTGGGTGCCGATGTAGCGGGCGAGGGCCTCGGGGGCTGTCCCGAGGGCCTCCAACTGGCGTCTGGGCCCGCCCTTGACGCTGGCCACGTCGAGGCAGCCGCGGGCGGCGCCCCGCCCCAGGACGTCCGCGAGGGTCGTGGCGACGTGGGCGGGCGGCACGGCGACGATCGCGAGGTCCACCGGGCCGGCCGGCGGGCCGTCGGTGCCGGCGCCGAGCGCGGCGGCGGTCCTGGCCTGCTGGGCGTCGTGGTCCACCAGGTGGACGGCCACGCCGCGGCCGGTGAGGGCCAGGGCGATGGAGGTGCCGATCAGGCCGGTGCCGATGACGAGTGCGGTTCTCACTGGGCGATGTCCTTGCGCAGGGCCGCCGCGGCGCCCAGGTAGACGTGGGAGATCCCGGAGCGGGGCAGATCGGTCTCGATGTGCGCGAGCACCCGGACCACCCGGGGCATCGCGCCTTCGACGTCGAGCTCCTGGGCGCAGATCAGCGGGACGTCGACCAGGCCGAGGCCGCGCGCGGCAGCGGCGGGGAAGTCGCTGTGCAGGTCGGGGGTGGCGGTGAACCAGAAGCTGATCAGGTCGTCCGGGGTGAGGGCGTTGCGTGCGAGGACCGCCTCCAGCAGCGCGGCGACGCGCTCGCGCATGTGGTCGGCCTCGTCGCGCTCCAACTGGACGGCCCCCCGGACCGCTCGTACCGCCACCGTCTTCCGCCTTCCGCTTCCGAACCCTCGTAGCGCCGCGCTGCACGCGGGTACGCCGACGGTGCCCAGCCTAGCCAGCGCGACGGGGTCGCACGCGCGCCGTCCGGGTTCCGGGGCGGTCGGAAAATCCCGGAAGGCCGGGCCGGGGCGCCCGTACGCTGGGCGGCATGGCACCCGAGGAACTGGTCCGTCACCACACGATCTACTCCTGTGTCACGGGTTCGCGGGCCTTCGGTCTGGCCACGGAGAGCAGCGACACGGACCGGCGCGGGGTGTTCGTCGCTCCGACGCCGTTGTTCTGGCGCTTCGACAAGCCGCCCACCCATGTCGAAGGACCGGGCGAGGAACGGTTCAGCTGGGAGCTCGAACGGTTCTGCGAGCTGGCCCTGCGGGCCAACCCGAACATCCTGGAGTGCCTGTACTCGCCGCTCGTGGAGTACGCGGACGGGACCGGCCGGGAGCTGCTCGACCTGCGCGGGGCGTTCCTGTCGCGGCGGGTCCACGAGACGTTCACGGGGTACGCGACGGCCCAGCGGGCCCGGCTGGCGGCGGACGTCCGCCGGCACGGCGCCCCGCGCTGGAAGCACGCCATGCACATGCTGCGGCTGTTGCGGTCCTGTCGGGACCTGTTGCGCACCGGCACGCTCACCCTCGACGTGGGCGAGGAGCGCGAACCGCTGCTCGCGGTGCGCCGGGGCGAGGTGCCCTGGGCCGAGGTGGAGTCCCGGATGGCCCGCCTGGTCGACCGGGCCGCCGCGGAGCTGCCCCGCAGTCCGCTGCCGCCGGAGCCCGACCGGGCCCGGGTCGAGGCGTTCCTGACCGCGGTCCGGGCCCGTTCCGCACACCTCGCGGCGGCCCCGACGAGCCGCTGACCTGCGCGGCGCCCACCCGTCTCAGGCGTCCCAGAGCGCTCCGAACGCCAGCAGTTCGTCCCGGTGCTCCAACCGGTCGACCCAGGCCGCGGGCCAGACGTCGGCGCCGAGGTGGGCGCCCGCGAACGCACCGGTGAGGCAGGCGATCGAGTCCGAGTCGCCCGAGGTGCAGGCCGCCCGGCGCAGGGCGGTGAGCGGGTCACCGGGGAAGAGCAGGAAGCACAGCAGCGCGGTGGCGAGGGCTTCCTCGGCGATCCAGCCCTCCCCCGTGACGAGACAGGGGTCGGTCTCCGGTGAGGGGTCCCGCAGCGCGTCGCGGAGCCGGTCGAGGACGGCTGAGCACTCGTCCCAGCCGCGCGCGATGAACTCCTCGGGCGAGGCGTCCCCGGCCCGTTGCCACAGGTCGCCGAGCCAGTGCTCGTGGTAGCGGGTGCGGTTCTCGAAGGCGTACGAACGCAGCCGGCCGACCAGCCCGGTGGGGTCCGCGCCGTGCGCCAGGAGCCGTACCGCGTGGGCGGTGAGGTCGCTGGCGGCGAGCGCGGTGGGGTGGCCGTGGGTGAGTGCGCCCTGGGCCTGGGCGAGGCCGGCCCGTCGCTGGTCGTCGAGCCCGGGCAGCAGGCCGACAGGGACGACGCGCATGTTGGCCCCGCAGCCCTTGGAGTGCACCTGGCTGGCGTCCTGCCAGGGACCGGTGCCGGTTTCCAGCAGGGCGCAGGCGGTCAGACAGGTGCGGCCGGGGGCCCGGTCGTTGTCGGGCGACCGGTACCAGGCCACGAACTCGTCGCGGACCGGGGGCAGCGTGCGTGCGGGGTCGAGGAGGGTCCCGTCGCCCGCCCTCCACAGGGCCCGGGCCAGCGCGAGGGTCATCTGGGTGTCGTCGGTGACGAAGGCCGGCGCCGGCAGTTCCATCGAGCGCCAGGGCCCGCACTTCGCCAGGATGGACGGGACGTCGTCGAACTCGGTGGGGAACCCGAGCGCGTCGCCGAGGGCGAGGCCGACCAGGGCCCCGGTGGCGGGGCGCCCGGCGCGGGCCGGGCCGGGGCGGACCGGGATGGGGGACGCGGGGGTCGGTGAGGTGGTCATGCGGGCCGTCCTTCCGGGCGCAGCAGGGGTGGGTACGGTGCGGTGGCCGTGCCGGCGCGGTAGAGCGCGGCGGGTTTGCCGCGGCCTCCGGTGAGCCGGGCGGCACCGGTGACGGCTTCCACGAAGCCGGGCGTGGCGAGGACCTTGCGACGGAAGTTGGCGGGGTCCAGCGGGGTGCCCCACACCGCTTCGTACACGCGCCGCAGCTCGCCGAGGGTGAACTCGGGCGGGCAGAAGGAGGTGGCGAGCGAGGTGTGTTCCAGCTGGGCGCCGATGCGTTCGCGGGCGTCGGCGAGGATGCGGTCGTGGTCGAAGGCGAGCGGTCCGGGGCGGCCGGCGGGCGTCCACCGGGCGCGCCGGGCGTCGCCGCCGCCCCGGGGTTCGGGCGGGTCGGGGACGAGTGCGGTGTAGGCGACGGAGACGACCCGCATCCGGGGGTCGCGGTCGGGTTCGCTGTAGGTGCGCAGCTGTTCGAGGTGGAGTCCGGCGACGGTGTCGGCGGACAGTCCGGTCTCCTCGGCGAGTTCCCGGCGGGCGGCCCGGCCGGCGGACTCGTGGGGCAGGACGAAGCCCCCGGGGAGGGCCCAGCGCCCTTGGTGGGGCTGCTCGCCGCGCTCGACCAGCAGGACGTGGAGGGCGGCGTCGCGGACGGTGAAGACGGCCAGGTCGACGGTGACGGCGAACGGTTCGAAGGCGTGTTTGTCGTAGCCCTCGGGAGGCCGGCCGCCGTCGGCCCGGTCCCCGGCGGGGTGGGTGCTCATCGCTCTTCCTCCAGGCGGTCGCCGCGTCGCGGGTCGGTCGCGACCGGGGTCGGGCGGCGCCTCGGAGCCACCCTTTTATTGGTCACTCAGACTATAAAGAGGGGAGCGGTGTGCACAAGCCCCGATCGGGGCCGGACGCACGGAGGCCGGGCCCGGAAGATCCGGGCCCGGCCTCGGTGGCGGAAGGGGTGGGTGCCGCCTACAGGTCGACCTCGTTCATCAGCATGCCGACCTCCGTGTTGGACAGCCTGCGCAGCCAGCCGGACTTCTGGTCGCCCAGGGTGATCGGTCCGAACGCCACCCGGACCAGCTTGTCGACGGGGAACCCGGCCTCGGCGAGCATCCGGCGCACGATGTGCTTGCGCCCCTCGTGCAGGGTCACCTCGACCAGGTAGTTCTTGCCGGTCTGCTCCACCACCCGGAAGTGGTCGGCGCGGGCGTAGCCGTCCTCCAGCTGGATGCCGTCCTTGAGCTGCTTGCCCAGGTCGCGCGGGATGGGGCCGACGATGTGCGCCAGATAGGTCTTCTTGACGCCGTACTTGGGGTGCGTCAGGCGGTGCGCCAGCTCACCGTGGTTGGTGAGCAGGATCACGCCCTCGGTCTCGGTGTCGAGCCGTCCGACGTGGAAGAGCCGCGTCTCCCGGTTGGTGACGTAGTCGCCGAGGCACTGCCGGCCGTCCGGGTCCTCCATCGTCGACACCACGCCCGCGGGCTTGTTTAGCGAGAAGAACTGGTACGACTGCGTGGCCACGGTCAGCCCGTCGACCTTGATCTCGTCGTTCATCGGGTCCACGCGCAGGCCCTGCTCCATCACGATGGAGCCGTTGACCTCCACGCGCGCGTTCTCGATCAGCTCCTCGCAGGCACGGCGCGAGCCGTACCCCGCGCGGGCCAGCACCTTCTGGAGCCGCTCGCCCTCCTGCTCGGCGCCGGGGAACGTCTTGGGGGTCTGGACCTGCTTCTTCTCCGCGTAGCGCTCCCGGTTGCGCTCCTCGGACCGTACGTCGTACTCCCGGGAGCGCCCCGGGGCCGTGCGGTCGCCCCGGCCCTGGGCCGACTGCTTGGGACGGCCCTTGGCACCCCCGCGCGCCGCGGCGCCGCGGCCACCCCGCCCGCCGTCGGGGCCCCCGCTGCCGGAACCGCCGGCGCCGCCGGACCCACCCGTCTGGTGACGGCGCTCCTCAGGGCGGGGCCGCCCGGCGCGCTTCTGCTTGTCGTCGCGCCCATTGCCCGCGCCGCGGTGGTTACCGCGTCCGCTGTTCCTGTCGCTGCCGCTGCTTCGCATCAAAGTTCCGTCTTGTCGTCTGCGTCGAAGGTCCCGGAGTCGGGAGCGTCCGGATCGAACGACGGTACGCCCTCCTGCGTCTCGGCCTCGATCGCCTCCGCCTCGGGGAGGAAGGGCGCGAGCTCCGGAAGCTCGTCCAGGCCGCGCAGGCCCATCCGCTCCAGGAAGTAGTTCGTCGTCCTGTACAGGATCGCACTTGTTTCGGGTTCCGTGCCCGCCTCCGCCACCAGCCCGCGCTGGAGGAGGGTCCGCATCACCCCGTCACAGTTCACCCCGCGCACCGCGGAGACCCGGGAACGGCTGACCGGCTGCCGGTAGGCGACGACCGCGAGGGTCTCCAGCGCGGCCTGGGTGAGCCGGGCGTGCTGGCCGTCGAGGACGAAGCCCTCGACCGCTGCGGCGTACGCGGGGCGCGTGTAGTAGCGCCAGCCGCCCGCGACGAGGCGCAGCTCGAAGCCGCGCCCCTGGACCGCGTACTCGTCGGCCAGCTCCCGCAGGGCCTCGGCGACCTGTCGTCGGGGGCGCTGGAGGACCTTCGCCAGGTGCTCCTCGGTGGCCGGCTCGTCGACCACCATCAGCACGGCCTCCAGCGCGGGTCTCAGGTCCAGCGCGGCGACCTCCCCCTGCGTCGCGGGGGCGCCGGCCCCGCCCTCGCCCTGACCGTCGCCGCCCAGCTCGTTCACGCCGCACTCTCCGCCGTCCGGGTGCCGGGCTGCTGTCCGGCACCTGTGTCGTCCCGGTCCGCACCGCCGCGTTCGGGGTCCGTCGCGGGCCGGTCGAACTCGTCGGTGACCCGGGGCCCGCCGTCCCCGTCACCGCCCGTCCAGCTCACCACCAGCTCGCCGAGCGCCCGCTCCTGGTCGAGCGCCACGGCCTTCTCCCGGTACAGCTCCAGCAGGGCCAGGAACCGCGCCACCACGGTGAGCGTGTCCTCGGTGCCCTCGATCAGTTCCCGGAAGCTCGCCCGGCCCCGCTCGCGCAACAGTGCGACCACGACCACGGCCTGCTCCTGCACGCTGACCAGCGGCGCATGGATGTGGTCGACGTACACCTCGGGCTCGGGCCTCGGCTGCATCGCCTTCACGGCGAGCCGTGCGAACCCCTCGGCGCCGATGCCGATCACCACGTCGGGCAGCAGCTCGGCGTGGTGCGGCTCCAGGCCGACGGTGCGCGGCCAGCGCCGGGCCTCGTGCTCCAGGCGGTCGCCGAAGAGGTCCGCGATCTGCTTGTACGCGCGGTACTGGAGCAGCCTCGCGAAGAGCAGGTCACGCGCCTCCAGCAGGGCGAGGTCCGCCTCGTCCTCGACCACGGCGGTCGGCAGCAGCCGGGCCGTCTTGAGGTCGAGCAGGGTCGCCGCGACCACCAGGAACTCGGTGGTCTCGTCCAGGTCCCAGTCGGGCCCCAGGCGCCGGATGTACGCCATGAACTCGTCGGTGACGGTGGACAGCGCCACCTCGGTCACGTCCAGTCGGTGCCGTGAGATCAGGTGCAGCAGGAGGTCGAACGGACCCTCGAAGTTCGCCAGCCGGACCTGGAACCCACCGTCACCCGCGGCTGCGGTGGTCCCGTCGGATGCCCGATCCGTGTCGGGCTCCGTCCGGGGAGCCGTGCTCGTCCCGGCGTCGTGGTCGTTGTCACCCGTGCCCGCCCGGAGCCCGTCCGCTGGTCGGGGCTGCTCGGCCGGCTCGGACCGTACGGACTGCCCGGCAGATACCGGCTGCTCGGACCGTACGGACTGCTCGGAACCCGTGTCCGCGGACCCGGTCGGTTCCGCCGTGGTCCCCACCCCGCCCCCGGGGCCCTTACCCAGAACGCGTCGCCCCCGTCGAGGGCTAGCGCCCACGGAGCCGCCGCACCAGGATGCTCGCGTCACCGCGCGATTCGAGGTCGGCGAGCACCACGGCCACCGCCTCCCGCACGATCCGCCCCCGGTCCACCGCGAGCCCGTGCTCGCCCCGGAGCACCAGTCGGGCGTGCTCCAGGTCCATCAGTTCCTCGGCGGAGACGTACACGGTGATCTTCTCGTCGTGCCGCTCCCGGCCGCTGGGCCGCCGGGTCGCCGACCGGCCCCGCCGCCGGGACGCCCCGGCCGCGGCGGCGCCCGCCTGTGCTCCCCGTGCGGACCCCGTGGACCCGCTCGGCGCGGCGGCGGTGCCCTCCGGAGCCGCACGGCGTGCGGCGGGGCGTACGAGGGGCTGGTCCACGGCGTCGGAGGACCGCTCGGTGCCGCGTTCGGAGGTCCGGGTGCGGGAGTCGGCCGCATCGGCCTCCGCGACCGTGTGCTCGTCCTCCCCGTCGGCGGGTGCCGGCGCCTCCCGGCGCCCGGGGACGGGGGCCGCCGACCGGCGCGCGGGGGCCGTCTCCTCGACGGCGGCCTCGTCGCCGGCGGCGGTCGGCGGCGGCACCCGGGGCTCACCGCCCGCCGGGCGCCGGGGGGAGGACGCCTGGAGCGCCGTCCCCCCGGTGGTGCGGAACAGCTCGTCGGCTCCGGGCAGACTCACTCGGCGTGACACCGGGCGAGCACCTCCCTGGCGAGCTGACGGTAGGCGGCGGCACCGACGGAGTTCGACGCGTACGTGGTGATGGGCTCACCCGCGACCGTGGTCTCCGGGAAGCGCACCGTCCGACCGATCACGGTGTGGTAGACGTGGTCGTCGAACGCCTCGACCACCCGGGCCAGCACCTCACGGCTGTGCACGGTGCGGGAGTCGTACATGGTGGCGAGGATGCCGTCGAGCTCCAGCTCCGGGTTCAGCCGCTCCTGGACCTTCTCGATCGTCTCGGTGAGCAGGGCGACTCCGCGCAGCGCGAAGAACTCGCACTCCAGGGGAACGATCACCTTGTGCGCCGCGGTCAGGGCGTTCACCGTCAGCAGGCCGAGCGAGGGCTGACAGTCGATCACGATGTAGTCGTAGTCGGCCATCAGCGGCTTGAGCGCCCGCTGGAGCGTCGACTCGCGGGCCACCTCGGAGACCAACTGCACCTCGGCCGCGGACAGGTCGATGTTGCTGGGGAGCAGGTCCATGTTCGGGACGGCCGTCTTGAGGAGCACCTCGTCCGCGGCCATCCCCCGCTCCATGAGCAGGTTGTAGACCGTGAGGTCCAGCTCCATCGGGTTCACCCCGAGGCCGACCGACAGGGCACCCTGCGGGTCGAAGTCCACCAGGAGGACCCGGCGGCCGTACTCCGCGAGCGCGGCACCCAGGTTGATGGTCGACGTGGTCTTGCCGACGCCGCCCTTCTGGTTGCACATCGCGATGATCTTCGCGGGTCCGTGCTCGGTCAGCGGGCCCGGGATCGGGAAGTACGGCAACGGCCGGCCGGTGGGGCCGATCCGCTCGCGCCGCTGGCGCGCCGCGTCGGGCGCGAGCGTGGCCGCGTACTCCGGGTCCGGCTCGTACTCCGCGTCCGGGTCGTAGAAGTGCCCTTCGGGCAGGTCGTCGTAGTCGGCGAAGTGGCTGTCGCCGCTTCGGCCGCCGGCCATGGCGTTCACGTAAGGGCCATCCATGCTCTGGTGTGCTGTCTGAATCCGCTGAGGACTCTGCTGGTGGGCTGCGAAGGTGCGGACAGCGACCGAGCCGACAGCCTCGAACCCCGAGGGGCCCCGGCCCCGTACGGGGGCCCCTGGTTGACCACCCCCGGGAGTAAATGTCGACTCATTCACAAGTCGTCTTACCTCCTTGGTGACCAGGAAACTTCTAGATAGGTCAGCGTGGCACCATGCCGACGTTTGGCGACTCTATGGCGTGTCACCGCTCCGCAGCAACACAATCCACCGGACCCGACACGATGTGTCGGCATCGGAACCCGCCCCTGTCAAGGGCGTACGGCGTGCCGTCGACGTCTTTCCCGGGTGTGCGAATCGGTTAAAGGGTTACGTTCGAGGCGAGTTGAGCACGATGTCGACACGCCGTGTACGAACACGACCGTGCGGTTCGCACAGTGGCGCGATCCACATCGACCCGAAAATCGACATACGTACGGCCGGACCTTGTCGACAAGGTCCGGCCGTACGCGTGAGCTTGGGCGTCGCCCGTTGACCGGCGGCGTCCCGCGCTCCCGACCGCCGGGCCGGGCGCGGCGCGGGAGCCGGGACTCAGCCCAGCAGGGAGGCGAGTTCGAGGTGGTCGAGGCCGTGGGCCTCGGCGACCTCGCGGTAGACGACCTTGCCGTCGTGCGTGTTGAGGCCCTTGGCCAGCGCCGGGTCACGGCGCAGCGC
Source organism: Streptomyces sp. NPDC005955 (assembly GCF_042871255.1). Taxonomy (NCBI): domain Bacteria; kingdom Bacillati; phylum Actinomycetota; class Actinomycetes; order Kitasatosporales; family Streptomycetaceae; genus Streptomyces; species Streptomyces sp. NPDC005955. Next base: position 210,846 of record NZ_JBIAIF010000013.1, read on the forward strand.
CTCGACCCAGCCGTGGTTGGCCAACTCCACGATGTAGGGCAGCGTCGCGTTGGTCAGGGCGTAGGTGGAGGTGTGCGGCACCGCGCCGGGCATGTTGGCCACGCAGTAGAAGACCGAACCGTGCACCGGGAAGGTGGGGTCGGCGTGCGTGGTGGGGCGCGAGTCCTCGAAGCAGCCGCCCTGGTCGATCGCGATGTCGACAAGAACACTTCCCGGCTTCATGCGCGACACCAGCTCGTTGGTGACCAGCTTGGGAGCCTTGGCGCCAGGGATGAGGACGGCACCGATGACGAGGTCGGCGTCGAGGCACGCCTTCTCCAGCTCGAAGGAGTTGGAGACGACGGTCTGGATCCGGGTGCCGAAGACCTTGTCGGCCTCCTTGAGCTTGTTGATGTCCCGGTCGAGCAGCGTGACCTGGAAGCCCATGCCGATCGCGATGGTGGCGGCGTTCCAGCCGGAGACGCCGGCACCGATGACGACCGCCTTGCCGGCGGCGACGCCGGGGACCCCGCCGGGCAGCACCCCGCGACCGCCGCTCGGGCGCATCAGGTGGTAGGCGCCCACCTGCGGGGCGAGGCGGCCGGCGACCTCGGACATCGGCGCGAGCAGCGGCAGGGCGCGGTTCGGCAGCTCGACGGTCTCGTACGCGATGGCCGTGGTGCGGGAGTCCACGAGGGCGTCCGTGCACTCCTTGGAGGCGGCGAGGTGCAGGTACGTGAAGAGCGTCTGGTCCTTGCGGAGGCGGTGGTACTCCTCGGCGATGGGCTCCTTGACCTTCAGCAGCAGGTCAGCGGCGGCCCAGACCTCGTCGGCCGTGTCGAGGATCGCCGCACCGGCGGCGACGAACTCGGCGTCCGTGATGGAGGACCCGACTCCGGCGTTCCGCTCGATGACGACCTGGTGGCCGTTGCGGACCAGCTCGTGGACTCCGGCGGGGGTGATGGCGACGCGGAACTCGTTGTTCTTGACCTCGCGGGGGATGCCGACCTTCATCGTCGATCACGGTCCTTGGCTCAGAGGGTTTTCGGGGCAACGCACTACGGACCCGGATGCACACGGGCATACCGGAAGGCACCACGAAACACGCGGGCAGAGCCAGTCTAATGAAGGATTTGTCGCTGTCTAGCCTTCCAAAGCATCAATCCTTTCCGGGTGCACTACGGATTTCGTAGGCTGAGGCGCTGTTTTCCTCTGAAGGATCATTCGCCGTGGCCGTTCCGGCGGGCCCCTTGCCGGGGCGCACGGGGGGCTCGTCGCCGGCCCCCGGCCGGGCGGGGGCGCGCCGCTCGGCCGCGGTGGGCGCCGGGCGGCGGTCCGTCGACGGCCGGCCCTCGGCCTTCGCGAGCCGCGGACCGGAATCCGTCGCGGGGTGGCCGGCCGGGTCCTGCGGCCGTTCGACGGGGTCCGCGTCCGCCGGGTGCACCCCGCCCACGACCAGCACCGCGTCCCCCGTACCAGTACCGGCCCCGACCGTGTCGACGTCGATGGCCCGGGGACGGTCTCCGGGGGGCGGTGCCGAAGCCGACGCCGAGGCGGTGGCAGGCACCGGAGCAGAAGCCGGAGCAGAAGCCGGGCCGGAGGCCGGGGCAGCGCCAGGGGCCGGGGCCGGGCCAGAGGGCGGGGTAGGGGTCGGGGCGGAGGGGGAGGCCGGGGCTGCCGGGGGTGCGGCGGAGGGCGCCGTGCCGTCGCCGGCGTCCGCACTTCCGCCGTCCGGTCCGGCACCGCGCCGGACCGGACCGTACGCGGTCTCGGGGCCATCGGGGTCCTCCCCGAGCATCCGGTCCGCGGCGCTGCGGTGCAGCCGGGCGGCGGAGGACTCGCCGAGCCGGTCCAGCGTGTCGGCGAGCCGGAGCTGCAACGCCGCCTGGAGCCGGACGTCCTCGGCCCGCCGGGCCCACTCCACCGCATCGCGGCAGGTGCGCAACGACTCTTCCGGGCGGCCCGCGTACTCCTGCACCCGGGCCAGTTCGCTCAGCGCGCGCGCCACCGCGGACGTGTCGCCGGCCCGGCGGTGACCGGAGATCGCCGACCGCCAGTTGCGCATGGCGTCCCCGTAGCGGCCGGCGTAGGTCTGGACCCCGGCGATCCGGCCGTGCAGGCGGGCCGCGTCCTCCCGCTCGTCGCGGGCCAGCCGCTGGGCGAGGGCCCGCCCGTACCAGTCGGCCGCCCGGTACCAGTCGCCGAGTTCCTGATGGGCGCCGCCGACGGATTCCATGGCCCGTCCGGTGGCGTACGGGTCACGGGCCCGACGTCCGGCGTCCAGCGCGGCCCGGTAGCGGACCAGCGCCTCCCGGGTGCGGCCCGTCTGGGCGTCGAGGTCGGCGAGGTTCAGCAGGGCGGCGGCCTCTTCCCGGGGCAGGTCGCGGCGCTCGGCGACGTCCAGGACGAGTTGGTGGATGCCGTACAGGTCGGCGGCGGCGGAGACGGCGCCCTCGTGCGCCACGAGCGCACGGGTCAGTGCGGCCATCAGCCGCCGCGCGAGGGTGTCCAGCTCGCCGTCGGCGACGGCCGCGCGGGCGGCGGCGAGCAGGGCGGGCCGTCGGATGCGCAGCCAGTCGGCGGCGGCCCGGGGGGTGGGGAAGCGCAGGGCCCGCGGAAGGCCGGCGAGCCGGCTCTGCGCCAGGGCGTCGTCGGTCTGGGTGATCGCCCGGCAGGACTGGAGGAGGCGCACCGTGCGCTCCAGCATCCGGGCCCGGGCGAGTTGGATCTCCCCCGGCCGGTCCTTGGTCTCGCGCAGCGTGCGCAGCAGCGGGACCAGGCAGTCGGGCACCCGGTACTGCGGGAGCGGTGAGGGCAGGCGCCGCAGCATCCCGAGCGCGGTGAAGTCGTCGAGCAGCGCGCGGGCGGCGGAGACCGAGCAGCCGGCGAGCGCGGACGCGGTGTGCGGATCGGCGAGGCCGTCGGGGGTCAGGCCGAGCAGTCGCAGTATCCGGGCCGAGGGGGCCGGCAGTGCCTCGTAGGCGTGCAGGAAGACCCGGGTGAGGGCGGGGCCGTCGTCGGCCCGGGCGCGCAGTTGTTTGGCGAGGTCGGCGACGGACACCTTGGGCCGGGCGGCGAGCCAGCCGCCGGCGAGGACGAGTGCGGCGGGTTGGGCGCCGCACTCCTCGACCAGCCCTTCGGCGGCGTACGGGTCGACGGTGACGCGGACCGAGCCGGTCCACTGGGTGAGGAGTTCCACCGCGGACTTGGTGTCGAGACCGCCGAGGGTGCAGGGCCGGACGTCGGCGAGGCCGGTCAGCGGGCCCTCGGTGACGGCGAGCAGCAGGCTGTGCGGGGCGGGCGGGAGGAGTTCGTCGACCTGTTCGGCGTCGGTGGCGCCGTCGAGGAGGAGCAGGGCGCGACGGTCGGCGAGGGCGGCGCGCAGATCGGCCGTGAGGTCCTCGGCGGGCGCTCCCGCGGGTGCGGGGGCGCCGAGGGAGTCGAGCAGGACGCGGGCGACCCGTTCGGTGGGCACCGGGGTGCCGTCGGCGTCGGCGAGCCGGGCCCGCAGCACCCCGTCGGGGTAACGGTGGGCGACCTGGCGCACGAGTTCCTCGGCGAGCGCGGTGCGCCCGGAACCGGGGCGGCCCGCGATGAGCAGGGCGCGGGCGCTGGGCGGTTTGGTGCCCGCCAGGGTGTCCAGTCCGGCGCGTTCGATGTCGGCCCGGAGTTCCTTCAACTCCCTCGTACGACCGAGGAACTGACTGTCCGTGGGGGCGGTCGCGGACGCCCGGGGCCGTCCGTCCGCGGACAGCCCGGTACCGCTGGTGTCCACCGCCTGGTCCGTCACGGGCCACACTCCCGTTCCACTGCGCGCAGGTGCCCGCCGGGGCTCCGGACGGGGTGCTTTCAGAGCCTAGTTCACGCTCTGCGACGATCGCCGGGGAGCACGGCGGGTGGGGCGCGCAGGTCGCCCGATCGGATCATCTGCCGATCGGGCCGTTCGGGTGCGGGGCGGTACCGGGTCCGACGGACCCGGGCGGCGGGACACCGCCCCGGGCGGGCGTCAGCCCTCGAACGGGCGGGCGGGCCAGGGGGCCTCGGCGGGGCGCAGCGCGTCGAGGCCGTCCCCGGCGCGGGCGGCGACCAGCGACAGCACGCCGACGACCAGGCAGTTGTTGTGGAGCTCCCCGGCGAGGACCCCGCGGGCGAGCTCCGTGAGCGGTACGGAGGTGATCGTCATGTCCGTCTCCTCGTGCTCGACGGCGTACCGCTCGCCCTCGGCCTCGGACAGGTCGCGGGCGAGGAAGATGCGCACGGCCTCGTCGCAGCCGCCGGGCGTGGTGTAGACGTCGGTGAGGACCCGCCAGTCCTCGGCCTTGACGTGGGCCTCCTCGTAGAGCTCCCGGCGCGCCGCGTGGAGCGGGTTCTCGCCGGGGACGTCGAGGAGGCCGGCGGGGATCTCCCACAGCCGCTGCCGTACGGGGTGGCGGTACTGGCTGATGACCGTCACGCGGTCCTGGTCGTCGAGGGCGAGGACCGCGACCGAGCCGGGGTGGACCTGGTAGTCGCGGCGGGCGACGGTCCCGTCGGGCATGACCACGTCGTCCGTGCGGACCGAGGTCTTGTTGCCGGTGAACGGGGTGTCGCTCGCCCGGATCTCCCACTCCTCGGGGGTGTCCTTGATGGTCATCGCCGTGTTCCTCCTGCGCCGTGTCGAACGAACGGGGCGCGTGCCGTGAAGGCACGCGCCCCGGTTGTTCACCGTATCGCCTGTGATCGTCGGTGCCGGCCGGCCCCCGGGTTCCCCGGTGGGGGCGGGCCCGAGCCGCCGGCTACTTGGCGGTCTTGCGCTCCACAGCCGCCTTGACCAGGCCCGCGAACAGGGGGTGCGGGCGGGTGGGACGGGACCGCAGCTCGGGGTGCGCCTGGGTCGCCACCAGGTAGGGGTGCACCTCGCGCGGGTACTCGACGTACTCCACGAGCTTGCCGTCCGGGGAGGTGCCGGAGAACTGGATCCCGGTCTTCTTCTCCAGCTCGGCGCGGTAGGCGTTGTTCACCTCGTAGCGGTGGCGGTGGCGCTCCTCGACGTACTCCTTGCCGTCGTACACCTCGCGCACGATGGAGCCCTCGGCCAGCTTCGCCGGGTACATGCCCAGGCGCATGGTGCCGCCCATGTCGCCCTCGCCGGCGACGATGTCCAGCTGCTCGGCCATGGTGGAGATCACCGGGTGACCGGTGGCCGCGTCGAACTCGGTGGAGTTGGCGTCGGCGATGCCCGCGAGGTTGCGGGCCGCCTCGATGACCGTGCACTGGAGGCCGAGGCAGAGGCCGAGCAGCGGCACCTTGTTCTCGCGGGCGTACTGGATCGCGCCGACCTTGCCGCTGACGCCGCGGTCGCCGAAGCCGCCGGGGATGCAGATCGCGTCCACGTCACCGAGCTGGCGGGCCGCCTCGGCGGGGGTCCGGCAGTCGTCGGAGGTGACCCACTTGATCTTCACCCGGGCCTTGTTGGCGAAGCCGCCGGCGCGCAGCGCCTCGGTCACCGAGAGGTAGGCGTCGGGCAGGTCGATGTACTTGCCGACCAGGGCGACGTTGACCTCGTGGTCGGGGTTGTGGACGCGGTCGAGCAGGTCGTCCCAGAGCGTCCAGTCCACGTCGCGGAACGGGAGGTCCAGCTTGCGGACGACATAGGCGTCCAGGCCCTCGGTGTGGAGCACCTTGGGGATGTCGTAGATCGACTTCGCGTCGATCGCGGCGACGACGGCGGCCTCGTCGACGTCGCACATCAGGGAGATCTTCCGCTTGATCGCGACGGGCACCTCCCGGTCGGCGCGCAGCACGATCGCGTCGGGCTGGATGCCGATGTTGCGCAGCGCGGCCACGGAGTGCTGGGTCGGCTTCGTCTTCAGCTCGCCCGAGGGGCCGATGTAGGGCAGCAGCGAGATGTGGACGACGAAGACGTTGTCCCGACCCACCTCGTGGCGGACCTGGCGGACCGTCTCCAGGAACGGCAGCGACTCGATGTCGCCGACCGTGCCGCCGACCTCCGTGATGACGACGTCCACGTCGTCGGTCGCCATCCGGCGGATGCGGTGCTTGATCTCGTTGGTGATGTGGGGGATCACCTGGACGGTGTCGCCCAGGTACTCGCCCCGTCGCTCCTTGGCGATGACCTGCGAGTACACCTGTCCGGTGGTGACGTTCGCCGAGCCGTCGAGGTCGACGTCCAGGAAGCGTTCGTAGTGCCCGATGTCCAGGTCGGTCTCGGCGCCGTCGTTGGTGACGAAGACCTCACCGTGCTGGAACGGGTTCATCGTCCCGGGGTCGACGTTCAGGTAGGGGTCGAGCTTCTGCATGGTGACCCGCAGACCCCGCGCTTTCAGCAGCGCGCCCAGGCTGGAGGCCGACAGGCCCTTGCCGAGGGAGGAGGCGACACCTCCGGTGACGAAGATGTGCTTGGTCGTCGGGGACGTCGCGGATCGATTCGGCATGGCCAAGAGGGGGCTCCCGTGGTCGCTGTCTGAGATGCGGATCGGCGCCCGGCCCGGAAGAATCGGGTGGTGCCTGCACTGCGGTTCGGGGGTCTCGTCGCTGTCGCTGCGGACTCCCACGAGCCCACCGGTCCACGGGGTACCAGCGTATCAGCGACCCCGGGCGACTGCGCCCAGCCACGGTGCGCGCCCGGGCGACCGCGGAGGGGCCGCGGAGGAAACCGTCGGTGCCGTTCCGGTGGCGGCGCCGTCACCAGAGCACCACCGAACCCTCGTACCGCGTGCACCACGGTGGTACGAGACGTCCCCGGGGCTCACTCGCTTGGCGCAAATGCGTTCACCTGAGCGGGACCCGCAACCCCTGAGCGCGTCGTATCCTCGTCGGACATTGCTGCCGAGCCAGGCCGGCAAAACGGCACCACCCCAGCCCGTCCCCGGTACCACGAGCCCGTCGGCACGCCCATGACTGGATCATCTTGACCGCACGGCCAGCCCCGCTCGGGGCCGCGGCCGGCGGCCGTTCGACTGGAGTTGCACGTGGCCGGGCGCATCGAGGATTACGCACTCATCGGGGACATGCAGACCGCCGCCCTGGTCTGCCGGGACGGCACGGTGGACTGGCTGTGTCTGCCCCGCTTCGACTCCCACGCCGTCTTCGCGGCCCTCCTCGGAACCGAGGAGCACGGTTTCTGGCGGCTCGGTCCCGCCCACGACACCGATCAGCCGCCGCCGGCGGCGACCCGACGCACCTACCGGGGCGACTCGCTCGTCCTGGAGTCCGAGTGGGACACCCCGCAGGGCACGGTCCGCGTGACGGACTTCATGCCGCCGCGCGACGGAGCCCCCCAGGTCATCCGCATCGTCGAGGGCGTCACGGGCAGCGTTCCCGTGCGCTCCGCCCTGCGGATGCGTTTCTCCTACGGCAGGATCGTGCCCTGGGTGCACCGCGTGGGGGACCGCACGGTCGCCGTCGCGGGCCCCGACTCGGTCTGGTTCGACACCGACGCGGAGACCTACGGCGAGGACCTGACCACCTACTCGGACTTCACCGTCGCCGCCGGGGAACGGGTCGCCTTCACCCTGTCCTGGCAGCCGTCCCACCGCGAGGCCCCGTCCCGTCCGGACCCGGAGGCGTCCCTGGAGGCGACCACCGAGTTCTGGCGCGAGTGGGTCGAACACTGCACGTACCACGGCCCCTACCGGGAGGCCGTCATCCGCTCCCTGATCACCCTCAAGGCGCTCACCTACGCGCCCACCGGCGGCATCGTCGCCGCCCCCACCACCTCCCTGCCCGAGGAGATCGGCGGCGTCCGCAACTGGGACTACCGCTTCACCTGGCTGCGCGACGCCGCCATCACCCTCTCCTCGCTGCTGCGCACCGGCTACCGCGAGGAGGCCCGCGCCTGGCGCGAGTGGCTGCTGCGCGCCGTTGCCGGCGACCCGGAGAACCTCCAGATCATGTACGGCATCGCGGGCGAGCGGGAGCTCGGCGAGAGCGAACTGGACTGGCTGCCCGGCTACGAGGGCTCCACCCCGGTCCGGGTCGGCAACGGAGCGGCCCACCAGCTCCAGCTGGACGTCTACGGCGAGGTCACCGAGGCCCTCCACCTCGCCCACATGACCGGCCTGGCCCGCAACGACTACGCCTCCCTGCTCCAGCTACGGCTCATCGGCTACCTGGAGAAGCACTGGTCGGAGCCCGACGAGGGCATCTGGGAGGTCCGCGGACCGCGCCGCCACTTCGTCCACTCCAAGGTCATGGCCTGGGTGGCCGTGGACCGCACCATCAAGCTCATCGAGTCCGGCGACGTCGAGGGCCCCGTGGAGCGCTGGCGCCAGCTGCGCGACGACATCCACCGCGACGTCTGCGAGAAGGGCTACGACAAGGAACGCAACACGTTCACCCAGTCGTACGGGTCCCGCGAGCTGGACGCGTCCCTGCTGCTCATCCCGCAGATGGGCTTCCTGCCGCCCGACGACAAGCGGGTCATCGGCACCATCGAGGCCATCCAGCGCGAGCTGTCCACCTCCGACGGCTTCATCCTGCGCTACCCCACCTCGGGCGAGGACGCCGGCGTCGACGGCCTCGAAGGGGACGAGGGCGCCTTCCTCGCCTGTTCCTTCTGGCTCGCCGACGACCTCGCCATGATCGGCCGGGTGGACGAGGCCCGCAAGCTCTTCGAGAAGCTGCTCGCCCTCCGCAACGACCTCGGCCTGCTCGCCGAGGAGTGGGACCCCCGTCTGCAACGTCAGGTCGGCAACTTCCCGCAAGCTTTCAGCCATGTTCCGCTGATCGACACCGCCCTGCGGCTCACCGCCTCGGGCGCCTACGGCGGCTAGCCGGACCGTGGGGGCCGCCGTCCGCGGACGGCGGCCCCCGCCCCGGAGCGGGCCCGGATACCGGGCCCGCCGACGGGCGGGTAGCGTCCCAGCATGGACAGTCAGGACGGGTCGGGCACCCAGGGCGGAATCACCGTACGGCGGGCACTCGAACTACCGGGCCTGCGCGGCGGGCTCCCCGAGGTGGTCGCCTGCGCCGACCGGTTGAACCGCACCGTGCGCTGGGTGCACGCGGGCGAGGTGCCCCACATCGCCTCCCTGCTCAAGGGCGGCGAACTGCTGCTCACCACCGGTCTCGCCCTCGGTACCCGGCCCGCCGAGCAGCGGGCCTTCGTGCGCGAGCTCGCCGAGCGGGGCATCGCCGCCCTCGTCGTCGAACTGGGCCCCCGCTTCACCGTCCTCCCCGCCCCCCTGGTCGAGACGGCGCGCACGGTGGGGCTGCCCCTGGTCCAGTTGCACCGCGAGGTCCCCTTCGTGACGGTCACCGAGGAGGTCCACACCGAGATCGTCAACGGGCACTACGCACTCCTCCAACGCGCCGAGGAGGTCGCGCACCGCTGCACCCGGGCCCTGCTGGACGGCGGCGGGGTCCCCCGCGTGCTGCGCATCCTCGCCGGGTTCAGCAGCAACCCGGTCTTCCTGGAGACCCCCGACGGCCGCCTGCTGTACGCCGCCGGCCCGGACACCGGCGGCACCGACCCGCTCCAGGTGTGGGAGAAGCTGCGCGGTGCCCGCCCCGCGCGCACCCAGGGCCCGCCGGTCGGTGCCGTCGTGGTGGACGTGCCCGGCGCCGGCCCGGGCCCCGGCGCACCGCGGGCCCGGCTGGTGGTGCTGCCGGTGGCCGCCGCGCCCGCGCCCGTGCACCGGATCGCGGTGGAACGCGCCGCGGACTCCCTCGCCGTGGTCCTGATGCAGGCCCGGCAGGAGGAGGAACTCACGGCCCGCGGGCGCGGCGACTTCCTCGCCGACCTCGCCGAGGGCCGCATCACGCCGGCCGACGCCCCGGGCCAGGCCCGGGTGCTCGGCTTCCGCCCCGGGGACGCCCCGCTGGTGCCGGTGGTGATGCGGTTGCCGGAGGGCGGCGGGCTCGGTACGGGCGGCGGCTGGGCGGTGCTGGCCCGCGCGGTCGCCGAGGAGGTCGCCGCGGTGGGCGTGCCGGTGCTGCTGGGCGTGCGGCCGGTGGAGGGCCGGGTGCCGCTGCTGGTCGCCCCGCGGGCCGCCGAGGAACGGGAGGCGGTCGCCGACCGGATCGCCGCGGCCCTGCGGGCGGGCGTCGAACGGGCCGGGCTCCACCACGCGGGCACCAGGACGCCGATCGTGGTCGTCGGCGCGGCGGGCGGCTGGGCGGCCGCCGCCGCGGGTCTGCGGCACGCGGCGGAGACGGCGACCGCCGCCCAGGGGCTCGACGACCGCCCCTGGTACGACGCCCGGCGCCTCGACATCGACCTGTTGCTGTGGCGCCTGCGCGAACACCCGGACCTCGCGGCGTTCGTGGACCGGGCCATCGGCCCGCTGCGCGAACACGACGGCCGGGCGAAACCCCCGCTGCTGCCGACCCTGGAGAGCTACCTCGCGCACGCGGGTCGCAAGGCGGAGACGGCCCGTGAACTCCACCTCAACCGCCAGACCCTGTACAACCGGCTGGCCCGGATCGGTGAGCTGCTCGGCACCGACCTCGACGACCCGCAGACCGTCCTGGCCTTGAGCCTGGCGCTCAGGGCCCGCCGGCACCTCGGGTGAACGGGTGTCAGCGCAGCAGCAGGGGCCGGGTCAACTCGTCGTAGACGCTGAGCACCTGGGCGACCGTCTCGTCCTCGGTGGGCCAGGTCGCCGCCTGCGCCAGGCCCCGTTCCCGCAGCCAGGCGCGCCGGGTGCCGTCCGCCAGTACCCGGACGACGGCCTCCCCGAGGGCCACCGCGTCGCCGTAGGGAACGAGCTCCGCCGCTGCGCCGACCAGTTCGGGCGTCCCGCCGACCGCGGTGGCGACCAACGGCACCCCCGCGCGCAGCGCCTCCTGCGCCACCACGGACCGCGCCTCCCACCGGCTGACCGACAGGGCGGCGTCCGCGCCGGTGAGCAGGGCGGCCAGGTCGTCCCGCCGCCCGAGCAGCCGCACGGGCAGCGACTCCCTCTCGATCCGCCGCTGGAGCGCACCCCTCAGGGGCCCCTCCCCCGCGACCACCAGGAGGGGTACGGGGTCGAGCCCCGTCCATGCGTGCGTGGCGTCCAACACCGTGTCGTACCCCTGGTGTCGGTCCAGCGGTCCCACGGCGACCAACAGCGGTCGTTCCACGGCGCCGAGCTCCGCGCGCGCCTTCTGCGGTGCGACGTCGGCCTCGTCCGCCTCGTCCCTTTCGTGCGAGTGCACTCCCCCGTCGGCCGTCCGCCGCCGCACGGGGGACGCCACCGCCGCGAGCCGGGCGTCCCGGGCGCCGTGGTGCCTGGCCCTGTCCACTAAGTCGCAGCAGGTGGCGAGCACCACGGACGCCGACCTCGCCACCCGGCGTTCCAGCAGCCGCACGGCCCGGGCCCGCGCACCCCGGGTGGGGGCCCGCCCGTGCCAGGTGACGACGAGCGGCAACCGCCAGCCGCTGAGCGCGAGCGCGGCCCGCAGCCCGGCGCCCAGTCCGTGGGCGTGCACCAGGTCCGCTTGCGCGCAGATCGCCCGGAGCGCCGCCACGGAGGCGGGATCGCCCCGGCGCGGCAACGGCACCTGCCGGGCGCCCACGGAGTCGAACGCGTACGCCCTGCCCACCTCCGCGGGGGCGCACACGGTCACCCGTACGCCCCGCGCGACCAATCCCGCCGTCAGTGCGTGCACGTGCGCACCGCTCTCCGTGCTCCCACCGCCGAGCACTTGCACGGTGCGCAAGGGCGTCTGGCCGTGGGACACGGGGCTGATCACCGGGGCGGAACTCCTGTTTCGGCTGGTGACGGCCCCAGGGGCCATGTCACGGGGGAACACGACGGAACGTACAGCAAGTCGTCGGGGGCGGGTCGTCGGAAAAGAGGTGCCGCGCCAAGGATGCCATCCCGTACGAGCGTTCCGTCACTGCTCGACTCCGGGAGGTGGCGACGTCGAGGTCACGCCGAACACGTTCACCCTTTCAGGTGCCGCCCGTCGCCCCCGGCCACCGGTGCGGCCGGCGAGCCCCGCACCGTCCGCCCCGCCCGGCCCCGGTCCCGCCCCCGGTCGGCTCTCCGTTCGGGGGCCGCGCGGGCCGCCGGCGATCCGCTCAGGCGTCCGCGCGGGCAGTGGCGAGGAGTTCCTCCGCATGGGCGCGGGCCGTCTGGGAGTCCTCCTGCCCCGCGAGCATCCGCGACAACTCCCGGACGCGTTCCTCGCCCTCCAGGACCTTCACCCCGGAACGCGTGACCGAACCGTCGCTGGTCTTCTCCACCAGCAGCTGCCGGTCCGCGAAGGCCGCCACCTGGGGCAGATGGGTGACGACGACGACCTGCGCGGACTTCGCCAACCGTGCGAGCCGCCGCCCGATCTCCACCGCCGCCTTGCCGCCGACCCCCGCGTCCACCTCGTCGAACAGGTACGTCGGCACCGGGTCCGTACCGGCGAACACGACCTCCACGGCGAGCATCACCCGGGACAGTTCACCGCCGGAGGCGCCCTTGGCGATGGGCCGGGCCGGGGCTCCGGGATGCGGTGCCAGCAGCAGTTCCACCTCGTCGGTGCCGGCCGGCCCGTACGCGACGGTGCGGCCCCCGACCTCGACGCCGTCCGGGTCGTCGGTCTGTCGCAGGTCGACGTGCACGCGGGCGTGGGGCATCGCCAACGACGCCAGTTCGGCGGTCACGGCGGCGGCGAAGCGGGCGGCGGCCTCCTGCCGGGCGGCGGTGAGGGCACCCGCGAGGCCCGCGAGCTCCACCCGCAGCACGTCGCGCTCCGCGGTCAGCTCGCCGATCCGGTCGTCGTCCCCGTCGAGTTCCAGCAGCCGCGCCGCGCCCTGCGCCGCCCAGACCAGCACGGACGCGACGTCCTGCTCGGGGCCGCCGTACTTGCGGGCGAGCAGCCCGAGGGCGGCGCGCCGCTCCTCGACCGCGGCGAGTCGCAGCGGGTCCGCGTCCAGGTCGCCGGCGTACCCGGCGAGTTCGCCCGCGACGTCACCGACGAGGATGCCGATCTCGCTGATCCGGTCGGCGAGGTCGGCGAGCGCGGGGTCATGGGAGCGGACGGCCTCCAGGGCGCGGTGCGCGCCCGCCACGAGGGTGGCGGCGTCGATGCCCTCCGGGTCCTCCGGGTTCCCGACGAGGGTGGCGTGGCCGGCCGTCGCCGCGGAGGCCAACGCCTCGGCGTGGCCGAGCCGCTCCGCCTCGGCGGCGAGTTCGACGTCCTCGCCCGCCCGGGGCGACACCGCGGCGACCTCGTCCAGGCCGAACCGCAGCAGGTCGGCCTCCTGGGCGCGTTCCCGGGCCCGGGTGGTCAGCGTGTCGAGTTCCCCGGTGAGGGACCGCACCCGACGGTAGACGGTGGCGTACCGGGCCAGCGGCAGGGCGACCGCGTCGCCCGCGTACCGGTCGAGTGCCTGGCGCTGGCGGGAGAGTTTGAGCAGCCCCTGCTGGTCGGTCTGTCCGTGGACGGCGACGAGGTCGTCGGCGAGTTCCGCGAGCAGTCCGACCGGGACGGACCGCCCGCCCAGATGGGCCCGGGACCGCCCTTCGGCGGAAACGGTACGGCTGACCAGCAGCACGCCGTCGTCCACCTCCGCCCCGGCGTCTTCCGCGCGGGTCACCGCGGCAGCGCCCGGGGGCACGCTGATGCGACCCTCCACGACCGCCGACTTCGCGCCGATCCGCACCAGGGCCGGGTCCGCGCGCCCGCCGAGCAGCAGGCCGAGGCTCGTGACCACCATCGTCTTGCCCGCGCCGGTCTCGCCCGTCACGGCGGTGAAGCCGGGCGACAGCTCGACCACCGCGTCGTCGATGACCCCGAGCGACCGTATCCGCATCTCCTCCAACACGGACACGACCTTACGAGGTCTCGGCCCCGGTGTGCGACGGCCCCCGCCCCGGTTCGCCGAACCCGCAGGTGAAAACGCTGGTGAACCTGCTGGTGAACCCGCTGGCGACGAATGCCGTCGGTGAAGCGGCTGTCACCCCTGGGAGTGGCCCGGGCGGGCGGCACGATCCGCGCGAAGCCGACGCCCGGGACGTCCGGGACACCCGGGCGCCCCGGGCGTCGGGGGACGGACTGCGGTTTTCCTCAGTCAGGTTGTGCGGCGCACCTCATGGTGAGGGGGCCGGGCCGGACCGCAGTCTGGAACGCATGAACACGCACCCGGCCCGAACGGCCCACCGGTCCCCCGTACGCCGCCCCGCCCCGGGCGGGGAGGCGGACGGAGACGCGGACGGCCGGGGGCGGGGGTCACTGCGGTGCGCCCCGCCACCCCGAGACGGGCAGGGCGAACTTCGCGACGAGCCGATCGGTGAACGACGCGTGGTGCAACCGCGCGAGACGCACGGGCACCGCGCCCCTCCGCACCTCGACCCGGGCACCGGGCGGCAGTTCGACGGTGCGCCGACCGTCGCACCACAGGACGCCCTGCGGGGTCCGCGGCTGCACCTCCACCGCGAGCACCGAGTTCGGGGAGGTCACCAGGGGCTTGGCGAAGAGCGCATGGGCACTGATCGGCACCATGAGCAGCGCCTCGACCTCCGGCCACACCACGGGCCCGCCCGCGGAGAAGGCGTACGCCGTGGAGCCGGTCGGCGTCGCACAGACGATGCCGTCGCAACCGAAGCCGGTGACGGGCCGCCCGTCGACCTCCAGGACCACCTCCAGCATCCGCTCCGGGGAGACCTTCTGGACGGCCGCCTCGTTCAGCGCCCAGTCGGTGTGCACGACATCGCCGTTGCGGTGCACGACGACGTCGATCGTCATCCGCTCCTCGACCTCGTACGCACGGGTCACCACCCGGTCGACGACCTTGTCCAGGTCATCGCGTTCGGCCTCGGCGAGGAAGCCGACCCGGCCGAGGTTGACGCCGAGCATCGGAACCCCGGACGCACGGGCGAACTCGGCTCCCCGCAACAGGGTCCCGTCACCGCCGAGCACGATCAGGAGCTCGCACCCGTCGAGGGAGGCCGGCGTCGCCTCCTGGACCAGTTCGACCGACGGGGGCAACGGCAGGTCGGTGGCCTCCGCCTCCAGCACGCGCACCCGCAGCCCGGCGCGCAGCAGCCCTTGGACCACGAGTTCGGCGCTACGGATGGCGGCGGGCCGCCCGGTGTGCGCCAGGAGGAATACGGTACGAACTCGGCTCTGTGTCAACGCGGTCCTTCCGCCACTGCACGGTCAACGTCCGCGGGATCGAGTTCGGGTGCCCCGGCCCGCAGCCACAGAAAGTACTCGACGTTCCCCGACGGCCCGGGCAGCGGGCTGGCGGTAACTCCCCTTACGCCCAGATTGAGTTCGGCTGCCTGTCGGGCCACCTGGCGCACCGATTCGGCACGCAGTTCGGGGCTGCGGACCACGCCTCCGCTGCCCAGCCGCTCCTTGCCCACCTCGAACTGCGGCTTGACCATCAGGACGAGGTCCGCGTCCGGTGCGGCGCAGCGCGCGAGCGCGGGCAACACCAGACCGAGCGGAATGAAGGAGAGGTCCCCCACCACCAGGTCCACGGGCACCCCGTCGATCGCCTCCACCGTCAACTCACGCACGTTGGTGCGGTCCTTGACCGTGACCCGCTCATCGCTCTGGAGGGACCACGCCAGTTGCCCGTACCCGACGTCGACGGCGACGACATGAGCGGCCCCCGCACGCAACAGCACATCGGTGAAGCCGCCCGTGGACGCCCCCGCGTCGAGTGCGCGCCGTCCCCTGACGACCAGCCCCTGCGGTACGAAGACCTCGAACGCCCCGGCGAGCTTGTGTCCGCCGCGCGAGACGTACTCGGGATCCTTGTCGTCCTGTTTGACGACGATGGCGGCGCTGGTCTCCACCTGGGTGGCGGGCTTGATCGCGATCCCGCCACCGACGGTGACCCGCCCCGCGGCGATCAGCTGACTGGCGTGTTCGCGCGAGCGGGCGAGCTTGCGGCGGACCAGTTCGGCGTCGAGTCGGCGGCGTGCCACTCCTGCCACGTTCGGTTCAGCTCCTGTGGTCGTACGAGGGTGCCGGTTCCCGCTGGGGTGCGGGGGCCGGTGGGCCGGTGCGGTCGTCGAGTGCGGTCAGCGTGTCGCGCAGGCCCCGGTGCACATCCTCGTACACCTCCAGATGACCGTCGGTGGCGAGGTGGTCGACGTCGGCCAGTCGACCGAGCCGGGCATCGACCCCCGGGTGCCCGGTGGCCGTGCGGTCGACGCCGAGCGGCACGGGGTCTGCCGGTGCTCCGGGAGCCCGGAACTCCGGGTCCTGCACCCGGCCCTCGGGCCGGGAAGACGGGCCCGGCGCACCGGGGAGCCCACCGGAACCGACCGTGGGATCCGGCGGCCCGGGTACCGAACGAGGCGCAAAGTCGCTGCTCATGCCCCGACGCTACCCCGAAGGAGTGGGGTACGGTCGGTCACGATGGCGACGATCGAGGAGTGCCGTGCCGCACTCGACAAACTCTCGGACAATCTGGCGACCACGGACGGCGGCGCCCGCGCCGTGGCGGCGCTGGACCGTTCGTTGACCTGCCACATCAAGGATCTCGACACGACGTTCGTCGGGCGCCTGGGAGGCGGCCGGATCGAGGTGCTGGACACCGTGCGCGGACGGCCCCCGGAGCGGGCGCAGATCCGCCTCACGATGGCGGGCGACGACCTGGTGGCGCTGGTCGACGGCCGGCTGAACTTCGCCAAGGCGTGGGCCTCGGGTCGCGTCAAGCTGGAGGCCGGCCTCAAGGACCTGCTGCGCCTGCGCACCCTGCTCTGAGCCCCCCGACGTCCACGGCTCCCGGACCTTCTGAGGCCCCGGACGTCGTACACGGACCGCACCACCGCGTACGACGTTCCGGGTCGGCGGACGGACGGCCCCGGGAGCGGCAGGTCACTCCGCCCGGCCGCTCACAACCCCACCTGGGCCAGTGCCTTCTCACCGTCCAGCTCGCAGACACCTTCACCGGCAGCGGTCCACGCTGCGGCGCACAGGGCGCGCAGCCCGTCCAGTGCCCCGGCCGACACGTCGTCCTCGCTGGAAACCTCCAGCCGCTCCGGTCCGGCCCAAGCGGTCCAGGCCCCGCACCGGAAGGCGACCGGCCCGGCCCCGTCCACGGCCGTCACCTGCGGCTGTCCGGTCAGCAGACCCCGCAGGTCCGCGTCGACGTACGTGGGCCGGTGGGCCGGCGGCGCGGCGAGCAGACGGGCCCCGTCGGTCACCCCGGTCAGGACGAGCAGCGAGTCGACGTCCCCGTTGAAGGCGCCTTCGATGTCGGTGTCCAGTCGGTCCCCGACGACGAGCGGACGCCGGGCGCCGGTCCGCAGGACGGTCTCGCGGTGCATGGGGGGCAACGGCTTGCCCGCCACCTTCGGCTCGGCTCCCGTGGCGATCCGGACGACCTCCACGGCCGCGCCGTTGCCCGGCGCGATGCCGCGCCCGCTGGGGATCGTCAGATCCGTGTTCGACGCGTACCAGGGCACCCCGCGCGCCACCGCGTAGCTCGCCTCGGCGAATCGGCTCCACGGCAGGTCCGGTCCGCCGTAGCCCTGCGCGACCGCCACCGGGTCGTCGTCGGCCGAGTCCACCGGCGTCAGTCCCCGCTCCCGGAGCGCGACGCGCAGGCCCTCGCCCCCGATGACCAACACCCGCGCGCCCGCCGGCACCTCGTCGGCGATGAGACGGGCCACCGCCTGCGCCGAGGTGATGACGTCCGCGGCCGCCGTCGGTATGCCCAGTTCCGTCAGGTGGACGGCGACCGCGTCCGGGGTGCGCAACGCATTGTTGGTCACATAGGCGAGCCGCATGCCGCCCGTGCGCGCCGCGTCCAACGCCTCCACGGCGTGGGCGATGGCGCTGCCGCCGGCGTACACCACCCCGTCCAGGTCCAAGAGCGCGGTGTCGTACGCCCCGCTCAGCGGGCGTCCGCTGGCCGCCGGCCGGGTCCTGGTGGTCTGACTCATCGCGCATCGCTCCTCGTCGGTCGTACTCCCCCGATCATCCCCCACACCGGAAGCGGACTTACGATGCCCCAATGGATGACGCGGGTAGCGGGCGACCTCAGCCGGACGACCAGACGGCCCGGGGCCTGGACCTGGCACCCTTCCGGGGCGTGCGGTACGTCCCCGACCGGGTCGGCAGCCTGGCCGCGGTGACCTCTCCCCCGTACGACGTCGTGGTGCGCCCGGACGGACTGCACCACCTGGAATCGGCCGACCCGCACAACATCGTCCGGCTGATCCTGCCCCAAGCCGTGTCCCCGACCGCCCGTACCGAGCGCGCCGCCGACACCCTCGGCCGCTGGTTGTCGGACGGCGTCCTCGCCGCCGACCCGGTACCCGGCCTCTACGTGTACGAACAGCACCACGGCGACCACCTCCAGCGGGGCGTCATCGGTGCGCTGCGCCTGTCCGAGGCGTCCGAGGGCGTGGTCCTGCCCCACGAGGACGTGATGGACCCCGTGGTGGCCGACCGTGCGGCCCTGATGCTGGCGACGAACGCCAACCTAGAACCCCTCCTCCTCACCTACCGGGGCGACGCGGACGGCGGTGGCGGCACGGCGACCGTGATCGATCGCGTGAGCGAGCGGGACCCGCTGCTGACGACGACCACGGAGGACGGTGTGCGGCACCGCCTGTGGTCCGTCACCGCCCCGGGAGAGATCAAGGAGATCCGCGCGGACCTGCTCCGTCACCAGGCCCTCATCGCGGACGGCCACCACCGCTGGGCCACCTACCTGCGCCTCCGGACGGCACACCCCTCGCCGAGTCCCTGGGACCACGGTCTGGTCCTCCTGGTCGACACCGTCCGCTACCCCCTGCGGGTCCGCGCCATCCACCGGCTCCTCCACCGGCTCCCCGTCGCCCGGGCCCTCACCGCGTTGGAAGGGCACTTCCGGGTGCGTACCGTCCCCGGGCCCCTCGACCAGGCGATGGCGGCGCTCGGTGCGGCGACGGCTGAGGGCAACGCGTTCCTACTGACCGGCGACGGAGCCTTCCACCTGGTGGACCGGCCCGACCCCGGGCTGCTGGCCCGGACGGTCCCGGGAGACCGGCCCGCGGCCTGGCGCGGACTCGACGCGACGGTGCTGCACTCCGTCCTGCTGGACCACGTGTGGGGCGTCCCCGACAGCCCCGAGCAGATCGCCTACATCCACGACACCGCCGCGACCGTGGCCAAGGCGGAACGGGACGGCGGAACGGCGGTCCTCCTGCACCCCGTCCACGAGGACGTCGTTCGGGAACTCGCCCAGCAGGGCGTCACGATGCCGCGCAAGTCGACCTCGTTCGGACCGAAGCCCGCCACCGGGCTGGTGCTGCGCGACCTCGGCCTCTGACCCACCACCCGGCGGGCACCGCACGCAGGAGGGGGGCGGATTCCGAAGAATCCGCCCCCCTCTGCTTCACGTCCCGGTGCGGACGCAGGTCCTACCGGACGTCACTCGGAGTCCCGCGTCCCGCCTTCGGCACCGGACTCGTCGCTACGCTCCTCGATGGCGTCGACGTCGGAGATGGCGTCGGCGTCGTCCTCCGTGTCTTCGTCCGTGTCCTCGTCCTCGTCGCTGGCCGCGGTGGGGACGTCCTCGTCGTTCAGGTCATCGTCCACCGCTGAGCTCTCGGTGTCCTCGGCAGCCTCGGCGCTCTCGTCCAGGGCGTCCACGAACTCGACACCGTCCAGCTCCGCGAGCCGGTCCGAAGCGTCGGTCGTTCCGTCCTTGTCCGACTCGATGGCCTTGGCGAACCACTCGCGTGCCTCGTCCTCGCGCCCTGCGGAGAGCAGTGCGTCGGCGTAGGCGTAACGCAGTCGAGCGGTCCACGGCTGAACGGAGTGCGAAGCCAGCTCCGGGCTCTGCAAGGTCACGATGGCCGCGTCGAGCTGTCCGAGGTCGCGCCGGGCACCCGCCGCGACGAGACGCATCTCGACCTGTCCCGCCTTGTCGAGCTTCTGCACCTCGGGGGCCCCGGCCATGTCGAGCGCCTTCTCGGGCCGCCCGAGGCCACGCTCGCAGTCGGCCATCAGCGGCCACAGCTCGACGTTGCCGGTCATCCGCCGCGCGGCCCTGAACTCGGCCAGTGCCTCGGTGTACTTCTGGCTGGCGTAGGCCGCGAACCCGGCCGCCTCACGGACTGCGGCGACCCGGGACGCGAGGCGCAGGGCGATCCGGGAGTAGGCGTAGGCCGCCTCGGGGTCCTCGTCGATCAGACGGGCGACCATCACGAGGTTGCGCGCGACGTCGTCGGCGAGCGTCTTCGGCAGGCTCTGGAGCTCCTGTCGGACGTCCTTGTCGATCTCCTCGCCGGTCACGTCCTCGGGGATGGGCAGCCGCTTGATCGGCTCGCGGTCACGCTCACGGTCCTCGCGGAACCGGCTGCCGCCCCGGCGGTCGTCATCGCCGCGCCGATCGTCGCGGCCCCCGTACCCACCGGGCCGCCCGCGGGTGTCGTCCCGCCGCGGTCCGCGTGCGCGATCGTCGCGCCCACGGTCGTCACGGCGGTCGTCACGGCGGAACCCGCCGCGGTCACCACCGGGACGCGAGTCGTCACGACGGAACGACGGACGGTCACCACCACGGTCCCGGTCATCGCGCCCACGGTCGTCGCGACGGAACCCGCCGCGGTCGCCGTCACGCCCGCGGTCGTCACGGCGGTCATCACGACGGAAGCCGCCGCGGTCACCACCGGGACGCGAGTCGTCACGACGGAACGACGGACGGTCACCACCATCACGCCCACGGTCATCCCGACGATCGTCACGACGGTCATCGCGACGGAACCCGCCACGATCGCCGCTGGGACGCGAGTCGTCACGACGGAACCCACCACGGTCACCACCGGAACGGGAATCGTCACGACGGAAGCCACCGCGGTTCTGGTCGTCACGACGGTCGTCACGGCGGAACCCGCCACGATCGCCGCTGGGACGCGAGTCGTCACGACGGAACCCACCACGGTCACCACTGGGGCGGGAGTCATCGCGGCGGAAGCCACCACGGTCGTCGTCGCGACGGTGGGTCGGACGGTCCCCATCACGACGGAACCCGCCGCGGTCGCTGCTGGGACGGGAGTCATCACGACGGAACCCACCACGGTCACCACCGCGGTCCCGGTCATCGCGGCGGAAGGGCGGACGCCCACCACGCTCACCACCCGACCGGTCATCACGACGGTCATCGCGACGGAAACCGCCGCGGTCGCCGTCACGCCCACGGTCGTCGCGGCGGTCATCACGACGGAAGCCGCCGCGGTCACCACCGGGACGCGAGTCGTCACGACGGAACGACGGACGGTCACCACCATCACGCCCACGGTCATCCCGACGATCGTCACGACGGAACCCGCCACGATCGCCGCTGGGACGCGAGTCGTCACGACGGAACCCACCACGGTCACCACCGGAACGGGAGTCATCGCGACGGAACCCACCGCGGTCGTCGTCGCGACGGTGGGTCGGACGGTCCCCATCACGACGGAACCCGCCGCGGTCGCTGCTGGGACGGGAGTCATCACGGCGGAAGCCGCCACGGTCGCCACCGGGGCGCGAGTCATCGCGACGGAACCCACCACGGTCGCCGCCGCGGTCCCGGTCATCGCGGCGGAAGGGCGGACGCCCACCACGCTCACCACCCGACCGGTCATCACGACGGTCGCCCCCACGATCACGATCGGAGGAGCGGCCTCGCTCATCGCGGCCTCGGCCCCAGTCGTCCCGTCGGCCGGCCCCACCACGGTCGTTGTCACGCCGGGGTCCGCCGCGGTGTCCCCCTCGGTCGCCGCTGTCCCTCCGGTGCTGGTCTCGCTCCGGACGGTCGTCGGGAGAGTTGGTGGACATCGGTGACTCCTGTCTTCGGTACCGCAGTCATTCTCGCGCAGCCGTATGGCCGCCGCTCCTCGGAAAAACAAAAAAGGACCCCTGGTCCCAGCATGAACGCTGGGACCAGGGGTCCTCAAAGATTGTTCGGCGGTGTCCTACTCTCCCACAGGGTCCCCCCTGCAGTACCATCGGCGCTGAAAGGCTTAGCTTCCGGGTTCGAAATGTAACCGGGCGTTTCCCTCACGCTATGACCACCGAAACCCTATCAGTCACCCCGTCATACAACGGGGTTCGAACAGGGCTCAGCGAACAAGCACACTCTTCAATTGATTAGTGATGCCGTTCAACCAGCACAACTGTTCGTTGTCTGAGAACAAACACAGTGGACGCGAGCAACTGAGGACAAGCCCTCGGCCTATTAGTACCAGTCAACTCCACCGGTCACCCGGCTTCCATATCTGGCCTATCAAC
>NZ_JBIAIF010000014.1:0-227481 GCF_042871255.1 Streptomyces sp. NPDC005955
TACATTCCGAACCCGGAAGCTAAGCCTCACAGCGCCGATGGTACTGCAGGGGGGACCCTGTGGGAGAGTAGGACGCCGCCGAACAAATTTTGAATAAGAGAGCTGTGGGCTCTGGAGGTTGATTCCTCCGGGGCCCGCAGCTCTTTTTTGCGTTCACGGGTCGGGAAAACAGGGGCAACCGGCTCGCAGGCCGTTGTCCGGAGTGCCGTACACCCCTCCGTACGGAAGGTTCTCCGCTTGACGGTAAGGTCAGGTCGTATCGTTGGCTCGTTCCCACAGGAGGCCCCCGGGTGGAGGTCCAGGAGACGCGTGTCCAGACGGACCGGGTCCTCACCATCCCCAACATCCTCAGCATGGCACGTCTCTTGGGCGTGCCCCTCTTCCTGTGGTTGATCCTCCGTCCCGAGTTCGGGGGCCCCAAGAGCGACGGGTGGGCCCTGCTCGTCCTGGCGCTCAGCGGCATCAGCGACTATCTGGACGGAATGCTCGCGCGTCGCTGGAACCAGGTGAGCAGCCTCGGCCGACTGCTCGACCCCGCGGCCGACCGGCTCTACATCCTGTCGACCCTGGTCGGCCTCACCTGGCGGGAGATCCTCCCCGTCTGGCTGACCGCCGTACTGCTTGCGCGTGAACTCGTGTTGCTGGTGATGGTCGGGATCCTCCGACGGCACGGATATCCGCCGCCGCAAGTGAACTTCCTCGGCAAGGCCG
Source organism: Streptomyces sp. NPDC005955 (assembly GCF_042871255.1). Lineage (NCBI taxonomy): Bacteria > Bacillati > Actinomycetota > Actinomycetes > Kitasatosporales > Streptomycetaceae > Streptomyces > Streptomyces sp. NPDC005955. Next base: position 712 of record NZ_JBIAIF010000014.1, read on the forward strand.
CCACCTTCAACCTGATGTACGCCTTCCCGTTGTTGCTGCTCAGCGACGGAAGCGGATGGATCGCGTCACTCGCTGCTATTTTCGGATGGGCGTTCGCCGGATGGGGTACAACCCTGTACTGGTGGGCAGGAGTCTTGTACATGGTGCAGGTTCGCCGCTTGGTGCGGGCGGACGCCATGGCCGGCTGAGCCCCGCCGATGGTGCCTGGGTGCTCGCCTGATGGCCCGTAGCGGATCCGTGCGGGACAATTGAGGGCGCAGTCGGCTAGACCGTCGTCTCTCAAGGAGGACGCTTCCGACATGAAGGCCGTCGTGATGGCCGGTGGTGAAGGCACACGCCTTCGCCCCATGACCTCAAGCATGCCCAAGCCGCTCCTGCCTGTGGCCAACCGGCCCATCATGGAGCACGTGCTGCGGCTGCTGAAGAGGCATGGGCTCACCGAGACAGTCGTGACCGTCCAGTTCCTGGCCTCCCTCGTCAAGAACTACTTCGGTGATGGTGAAGAACTCGGCATGGAGTTGTCCTATGCCAACGAGGAGAAGCCACTCGGAACCGCGGGCAGTGTGAAGAACGCGGAAGAGGCGCTCAAGGACGACGCGTTCGTGGTCATTTCCGGTGATGCCCTCACCGATTTCGACCTCACTGAGTTGATTTCCTTCCACAAGGAGAAGGGAGCCCTGGTCACGGTATGTCTGACGCGGGTACCGAATCCTTTGGAGTTCGGCATCACCATCGTCGACGAAGAGGGCAGGGTCGAGCGCTTCCTGGAAAAGCCCACCTGGGGCCAGGTCTTCTCCGACACCGTCAACACCGGTATCTACGTGATGGAACCCGAGGTCTTCGACTACGTCCAGGCCGACGTGTCCGTCGACTGGTCCGGTGACGTCTTCCCCCAGCTGATGAAGGACGGCAAGCCCATCTACGGCTACATCGCCGAGGGCTACTGGGAGGACGTGGGCACGCACGAGAGCTATGTGAAGGCCCAGGCGGACGTCCTGGAGGGCAAGGTCGACGTCGACCTCGACGGATTCGAGATCTCGCCCGGGGTGTGGGTGGCCGAGGGCGCCGAAGTGCACCCCGACGCGGTGCTGCGGGGACCCCTGTACATCGGGGACTACGCCAAGGTCGAAGCCAACGCCGAGATCCGCGAGCACACGGTGGTCGGCTCGAACGTCGTCGTGAAGAGCGGTGCCTTCCTCCACAAGGCGGTCCTCCACGACAACGTCTACATCGGGGAGCACAGCAATCTCCGGGGCTGCGTCATCGGGAAGAACACCGACATCATGCGGGCCGCCCGCATCGAGGACGGTGCCGTCATCGGCGACGAGTGTCTCGTCGGTGAGGAATCGATCGTCCAGGGCAACGTGCGGGTCTATCCCTTCAAGACGATCGAGGCGGGCGCCTTCGTCAACACCTCGGTCATCTGGGAGTCCCGCGGCCAGGCGCACCTCTTCGGTGCGCGCGGGGTCAGCGGCATCCTGAACGTCGAGATCACCCCGGAGCTGGCCGTGAGGCTGGCCGGCGCCTACGCGACGACCCTGAAGAAGGGCGCGACGGTCACCACCGCCCGCGACCACTCCAGGGGCGCCCGGGCCCTGAAGCGCGCGGTGATCTCCGCCCTCCAGGCCAGTGCGATCGACGTGCGGGACCTGGAGAACGTGCCGCTGCCCGTGGCGCGGCAGCAGACGGCACGGGGCAGCGCCGGCGGCATCATGATCCGCACCTCGCCCGGGGTACCCGACTCCGTCGACATCATGTTCTTCGACGGGCGCGGCGCCGACCTCTCCCAGGCGAGTCAACGCAAGCTCGACCGGGTGTACGCGCGCCAGGAGTACCGTCGGGCGTTCCCCGGCGAGATCGGCGACCTGCACTTCCCGGCGAGCGTCTTCGACTCGTACACGGGTTCCCTGTTGCGGAACGTCGACACGACGGGCATCGCGGACTCCGGGCTCAAGGTGGTGGTCGACGCGTCGAACGGCAGCGCCGGCCTGGTCCTGCCGAGCCTGCTGGGCAAACTCGGCGTCGACTCGCTGACGGTCAATCCGGGTCTGGACGAGGCGCGGCCCACCGAGACGGCGGACGCCCGACGGGCCGGCCTGGTACGGCTCGGGGAGATCGTGGCCTCGGCCCGGGCGGCGTTCGGTGTGCGGTTCGACCCGGTCGGCGAGCGGTTGTCGCTGGTGGACGAGAAGGGGCGGATCGTCGAGGACGACCGTGCGCTGTTGGTCATGCTGGACCTGGTCGCCGCCGAGCGCCGGAGCGGGCGGGTGGCCCTGCCGGTGACGACGACCCGGATCGCCGAACAGGTCGCGGCCTACCACGGCACCCAGGTCGACTGGACGACGACGTCCCCCGACGACCTGACGAGGGTGGGCCGTGAGGAGTCCACGATCTTCGGCGGTGACGGGCGCGGCGGCTTCATCGTCCCGGAGTTCAGCAGCGTCTTCGACGGCACGGCCGCCTTCGTCCGGCTGATCGGTCTGGTGGCCCGCACCCAGCTGACGTTGAGCCAGATCGATGCACGGATTCCGCGGGCCCATGTGCTCAAGCGCGACGTGGCGACGCCGTGGGCCGTGAAGGGCCTGGTCATGCGCAGGGTGGTGGAGGAAGCGGGGGACCGGTCCGTGGACACCACCGACGGCGTGCGCGTGGTCGAGGCGGACGGCCGTTGGGTGCTCGTCCTCCCCGACCGTGCCGAAGCGGTCACCCACCTGTGGGCGGAGGGCCCCGACGACGCCTCGGCGCAGGCCCTGCTGGACGAGTGGTCGGGGGTCGTCGAGAGCGCGGGCAACTGACCCGTCGGTCACCCGCGCGGGCCGTCATCGCCGCGTGACGGGTACGTCTTTCGAGTGTCGGACGGTGCCCCTGCCGGGCGCCGTCCGGCGGTCCGTCAGGGCCATTCGGAGGAATGGACGCCGACGTGCGACGATGTGCGGCATGCCGCAGCCGCCCCCTGTTCGGAGTACGACTTCGCGTCCCCGGCGCCCGGACGCGTCCATGTCCCTGTTGACGAACGTCATGGACCACAGCCTCGACGACGGCTATGCGGAGGCCGCGGCGCGCAAGCGGGCCCAGGGGGAGAGCGGCGGGCTGCCGAAGACCCTGCGCGCGCGGCTCGGCCTGGCGGTGGGGCTGGTCCTGGCGGGACTGGTCGTCACGGTGGGCGCGGCGCAGGCCCGGGTGACGGCTCCCGTGATCGCCAAGGAACGCGAGGAACTGATCGACCGGGTCGAGGCCGAGACGGCGGCGGCCGACGAGTTGGAGAAGAGCGTCGACACCCTCCGGGACGACGTGCACGACCGCAGGCGCGAGGCGCTGAAGCACGAGGAGGGCTCCGACGACCTCGTCGGTGTCCTCGCGGGTTCCTCCGCGGTCCACGGCCCCGGGGTCAAACTGACGGTGGACGACGCGAAGGAGGCCGACGCGGACGGTGACGGTCCGCGCGGTACCTCCGGCTTCTCCGACACGGGCCGCGTCAAGGACCGTGATCTCCAGCGGGTCGTCAACGGGCTCTGGCACTCCGGGGCCGAAGCCGTGTCGATCAACGGACAGCGGCTCACCGCCCTGTCCGCGATCCGCGCGGCGGGGGACGCCGTCCTGGTGGACAACCGTCCCCTGGTACCGCCCTACACCGTGCTCGCGGTCGGTGACCGCCAGCGGTTGAGCACCCGGTTCCAGAACAGCCCCGACGGCCTGTACCTGAACGCTCTCCAGGAGAACTTCGGGATCAGGACGGGGATTTCCGCGCACGACGACCTGCGGTTGCCCGCGGCGCCGAGCGTGATCGTCCGCACCGCACAGCCGAGAACAGAGAAGGGCACATCGTGATCGCCGTACTGGGCCTCGTCCTGGGAGTCGTGGCCGGACTGCTGGTCCGGCCCGAAGTCCCCGCGGTGGTCGAACCGTATCTCCCGATCGCCGTGGTCGCGGCGCTGGACGCCGTCTTCGGAGGGTTGCGGGCCATGCTCGACGGCATCTTCGACGACAAGGTGTTCGTGGTGTCGTTCCTGTCGAACGTCGTCGTCGCGGCCCTGATCGTCTTCCTGGGGGACGAGTTGGGCGTCGGCGCGCAGTTGTCGACCGGTGTGGTGGTCGTGCTCGGCATCCGCATCTTCTCCAACGCCGCCGCGATCCGCCGTCACGTGTTCCGGGCGTGAGGCCGATGAACTCCGAGGGGCCGATGAACTCCGAGGGACAGGGCGGGCCCGGCCGTGCCGGTGAGGCCGTGGGCGGCGGTGCGGGGCAACAGCAGGACGCCTCCGCCCACCAGCTGCGCAGGGAACTGCCCGCCGAGGTGCCCGTGGGGCCCGCGGCGGGCGGTCCGGGAGACCTCGATGCGCAGGGGCCGCACGGCCAGCGGGTCACGCAACCGGGTCTGACGGGGAGACAGCGCCTCGTGAAGGGGCTGTGGCCGCCGCGCCTGAGCCGGGCGCAGCTGATCGTCGCGCTGTTGCTCGCGGGGCTCGGTTTCGGCCTCGCCGTCCAGGTCGCGGCCACCAGTGACAGTAGTGTGCTGCGTGGGGCCCGACAGGAGGATCTGGTACGGATCCTCGATGAACTGGATGACCGCACGGAACGTCTAGACGATGAGAAGCGGCGTCTCGAAGGCCAGCGCACCGAACTGGAGAACAGTTCGGACCAGGCCGAAGCGGCGCGCAAGCAGACCGTCGAGAGGGAGAAGCAACTGGGCGTGCTGGCCGGCACCGTGGGCGCCGAGGGCCCCGGGATCACCATGGTGGTCACCGACGAGCACGCGGGGGTGGAGTCGCGGATGCTGCTGGACGCCGTCCAGGAGCTGCGCGCGGCGGGTGCCGAGGCGATCCAGCTCAACGGAGTGCGGATCGTGGCCGGTACGTACCTGACGGGCGGGGAAGGAGAAGGGGTGAGCGTGGACGGGAAGGCGATCAGTCCGCCGTACCGGTTCAAGGTGATCGGCAGGCCGCAGGACCTGGAACCGGCGCTCCACATCCCCGGCGGCGTGGTGCAGACTCTGGAGAAGGAGCAGGCCAGCGTGACGGTGACGCGTGCGGAGGAGATCGTCGTGGACGCCTTGCGGCCGGCGAAGCAGCCTGACTACGCTCGGTCGTCCTCCCGGTGATCCGGGGAACGCGGGGGTCACTCGGCGGGTGCACGTGGTTGCGGGGGGTCGGCGCACCGGAAGAGCGGTGCGTGGTGGAAACTGTCCGGTGGGTACGGACGTTGTGAAGGTGTCCGGGTCGGCAGGTGTGTGTAGTCAGGGTTCGTCCTGCCCCACGGGCGGGTCTGTTTCGGTCAAGGGGAATCGCCCGTGAAGTTGTTTGCGAAGTTGTTCGGCAAGAGCGCACGCGAGGACCGTGGCAACGCCACGGCACGACACCGTGCCCCCCGTCACGGGGGAGCCGAGGAGCAGTCCGGCGAACGCCCGCTGTTCCGTGATCAGGTTGGTGCTCCAGGTGGTGACATTTCGGGCGGACAGGGCGCGTCCCCCGTTGACCCTGCCGCGCCCGGCCGCATAGGTTTCGGGGAACCGTCAACCTCAGGTACGGGTGGAGGGTTTGCCGCCGACCCGTACGCGTCCCAAGCCCCCGGTGGGCAGCCGCAAGGGGGTCCGTCCATGACCTTGGTGTGTACGAGGTGTGGTCACCGCAACGCGGAGGCGAGCCGTTTCTGCTCCAACTGCGGAGCGCCCCTGCGCGGTGGCGCCGAGCGGCCGTCGGAGACGACCTCGACCATCTCGATCTCCGGGCTCGAAGCGTACGACGCGGAGGTGACCGGGCAGACCCAGTCGCCCTCCCTGTCGCCGGAGGCACAGGCCGCGGTGGACGCGCTGCCCTTCGGCTCGGCCCTCCTGGTGGTCCGTCGCGGTCCCAACTCCGGCAGTCGTTTCCTGCTGGACGGTGATCTGACGACCGCGGGGCGTCATCCGCAGAGCGACATCTTCCTGGACGACGTGACGGTGTCGCGCCGGCACGTCGAGTTCCGCCGCGGTCCGGACGGTGCGTTCACCGCCGCGGACGTCGGCAGCCTCAACGGCACGTACGTCAACCGCGAGCCGGTCGACAACGTCCGGCTCGCCAACGGCGACGAGGTCCAGATCGGCAAGTACCGGCTGGTCTTCTACGCGAGCCAGCGGGGCGTCTGACCCGGGGAAGGCCCCATGCTGCACAAACCGAGCGGCGGTGCCGGCAACGGCACCGCCGCGGCGGCCAGCCGCCTCATGAGCATCGGCACCGTGTTGAACGCGCTTCGGGAGGAGTTTCCCGAGGTCACCATCTCCAAGATCCGTTTCCTGGAGTCCGAGGGGCTGATCGAGCCCCAGCGCACGCCGTCCGGCTACCGCAAGTTCAGCCCGCAGGACGTGGAGCGACTCGCCCAGGTACTGCGGTTGCAGCGGGACCACTACCTCCCCCTCCGGGTCATCCGTGAGTACCTGGACGCCCTGGAGCGGGGGGAGGCCGTGCAGCTGCCTTCCCTGGGTCGCCCGGGGGAGCCCCAGAACGACCCCCTGACGGGCCGGGCGGGCGCCCTGGACGCATCCGGGCCCACGGCGGCCCGGGTGGGCCGTGAGGAGCTGATGGCGGCCGTCGGGGTCGGTGAGGACGGCCTGGCGGAGTGGGAGTCCTACGGGCTGCTCGTTCCGCTGCCCGACGGCGGGTACGACGCCTCGGCCGTCACCGTGGCCGGCCTCCTCGTCGAACTGGGCCGGTACGGCATCGAGCCGCGGCACCTGCGCGCCATGAAGGCGTCCGCGGAACGCGAGGCCGGTCTCGTCGACCAGGTCGTGGCCCCCTTGCGGCTGCACCGCAATCCGCAGACCCGGGCGCACGCCGAGGCGCGGACGCGGGAGCTGGCGGAGCTGACCGTGGGGCTGCATTCGGCCTTGGTTCGGGCGGCCCTAGGGGTGCGACTGCCCTGACGGAGCCCGGTGCGGGCCGCGCAAGGGCGCCCCGCTGGCCAGCCGGCCGGAGTGCCCGACTACCCAAAGGTGCCGGGCACGGCCTAGGGTTGCTGTGTGAACGAGCTCGACGTCGTAGGTGTCCGGGTCGAAATGCCCTCCAACCAACCGATCGTGCTTCTGCGTGAAGTGGGAGGCGACCGTTACCTCCCCATCTGGATCGGCCCCGGGGAGGCGACGGCGATCGCCTTCGCCCAGCAGGGCATGGCGCCCGCACGGCCGCTGACCCACGACCTGTTCAAGGACGTGCTGGAGGCCGTGGGTCAGGAGCTGAGCGAGGTGCGCATCACGGACCTGCGCGAGGGCGTCTTCTACGCGGAGCTGGTCTTCGCGAGCGGTGTCGAGGTCAGTGCCCGCCCCTCCGACGCCATAGCGCTGGCGCTGCGCACGGGAACGCCGATCTACGGCAGTGACGGCGTCCTCGACGACGCGGGGATCGCCATCCCCGACGAGCAGGAGGACGAGGTGGAGAAGTTCCGTGAGTTCCTGGACCAGATCTCGCCCGAGGACTTCGGCACCAACAGCCAGTGACCGGGCCGCGTGCGTCGACCGCCGGCGGCGGTCGGCCGGATCCGGGGGGTCGTTCCGGTACCCGGGGCGGCCCTCTCGGCACATTCGGCTAGCCTTTCCCGCAATCAGACACGGGAAACCACTCGTAGGGTGATTATCACTCGGCGTGGCGAGTGTGGCGATCGTTGACGCACCCCGAGCGACTGCCTACCGTCGGGAAGGCAGGTCAAGGACGGAGGTCGGCGTGAGAAGCAGCGGCGACGGTACGGCTGGGGGTGCCCCCGGACGGATTCCGGGGGAAGGCGGCCCGTACGCGCTCCACAGCGGTCGGACCGGCCAGGTGCCGGGGCGTCCGCTGCCGGCCGACGAGGACGACGAACGGCAACCCCATCAGGTCGGCTACCGCGGACCGACGGCGTGTGCCGCCGCGGGCATCACCTACCGGCAGCTCGACTACTGGGCCCGCACGGGGCTCGTGGAACCCAGTGTCCGACCCGCCTACGGTTCGGGCACGCAGCGGCTGTACAGCTTCCGGGACGTGGTCGTCCTCAAGATCGTGAAGCGGTTCCTCGACACCGGTGTCTCGCTCCAGAACATCCGGGCCGCCGTCCAGCACCTACGGGAGCGCGGATTCCGTGACCTGGAGCGCATGACGCTGATGAGCGACGGCGCGACCGTCTACGAGTGCGGCTCGCCCGACGAGGTCCACAAACTCCTCCAGGGCGGTCAGGGCATCTTCGGGATCGCCGTCGGGGTGGTCTGGCAGGACGTCGAGAGCGCCCTGTCCCAGTTGCACGGCGAACGCGTGGACACGGGGGAGACCCTGGTCGGGAACCACCCCGCGGACGAGCTCGCCCGGCGCCGCAACCGGGCCGTCTGACGCGCCGACGCCCCCGCCCACCAGGGCGTTGTCAGAGGCGTAGGGCAGCATCGGGGGTGTGAGGAACCAGCCCACCATCCTGCACCTGGACATGGACGCCTTCTACGCCTCGGCGGAGCAGGCCGCCAAGCCCAGTCTCCGGGGCAAGGCGGTGGTGGTGGGCGGCATCGGCCCGCGCGGGGTGGTCGCCACCGCTTCCTACGAGGCGCGCCGCTTCGGGGTGCGCTCCGCGATGCCCACGGCCCAGGCCAGGAGACTCGCGCCGAACGCCGCCTACCTGGTGCCCCGCTTCGCCTTCTACCGGGAGATCAGCGACCACGTCATGGGCCTGCTGCGGGAGCTGTCACCGCTGGTGGAGCCGCTCAGCCTGGACGAGGCGTTCGTCGACCTGGAGGCGGCCGGAGCGGCCCGGGACGAGGCGTCGGCGCGTTCGGTCGGGACCCGGCTGCGCGCCGACATCAAGGCCACCACGGGGCTGACCGGATCGGTCGGCCTGGCGGCTTCCAAGATGCTGGCCAAGGTCGCCTCGGAGGAGGCGAAGCCCGACGGGCTGCTGCTGATACCGGTCGGTACCGAGCGGGCGCTGCTCGCCCCGATGCCCGTCCGGGTGCTGCCGGGGGTCGGACCCGCCACCGGGGACCAGCTGCGGCGCGCCGGGATCACCACGGTCGGCGAACTGGCCGAGGCCGGGGCCGACGAACTGGTGCGGCTGCTGGGCAAGGCCCACGGGGCGGCGCTGTACGCGATGGCCCTCGCGCACGACGAGCGGCCGGTCGTCGCCGAACGGGAGACGAAGTCGGTGTCCGTCGAGGACACCTACGACGTGGACATCCACGACCGCACGCGGGTGCGGTGGGAGGTCCAGCAGCTGGCCGATCGGTGCGTGCGGCGACTGCGGGACTCGGGACACTCCGGGCGGACCGTGGTGCTCAAGGTGCGCAGGTACGACTTCTCGACGTTGACCCGCTCCGAGACGCTGCGCGGACCCACCGACGATCCCTCGGTGGTGCGGGAGGCCGCCGCGCGGCTGCTGGAGTCCGTGGACACCACCGGGGGCGTGCGCCTCCTCGGGGTGGGCGTGAGCGGGCTCGCCGACTACACCCAGGAGGACCTGTTCGCCCAGGCGGCGGGCGCCCGGACCGAGGCCGACGGAGCCGCCGCCGAGGAGCCCGCGGCCCCACCCGACGGCACGGAACCGACGAGCGCCCGTCCGCCCGCCCCGTGGGCCGCCGGCCATGACGTGCACCACGCCGAGTACGGGCGGGGCTGGGTGCAGGGGAGCGGCGTGGGGCGGGTGACGGTGCGGTTCGAGACCCCGTACTCCGGGCCGGGCCGGGTGCGGACCTTCGCCGTGGACGACCCGGCCCTCGAACCCTCCGGCCCGGTCTCCCTGGTGCACCGCCCCGCCCCCGACGACCCGGCCTGATCCGGAAGAGGGGGCCTAGCGGTCGTCCGGGAGCTTCGGGTCGTCGCCCGCTCCGGCCAGCTCACCGAAGTCCCGTACCGCCGGTGGCGCCGGGCCCGGGGACGCCAGGTTCAGCCCGTAGTGGTGGTAGAGGCGCAGCTCCTGCTGGGGCGAGAGGTGGCGGCCGACGCCGAAGTCCGGGGCGTCCTTGATCAGGGACCGCTCGAAGGGCACCCGCAACGTGCCCTCCACCAGCTCGCTGGGCTCCAGCGGGACGAACGCGTCACGGCTGAAGAGCCCCGTCCTTATCGCCGCCCACTCCGGCACCCCCGTGGCGTCGTCGAGGTAGACCTCGTCCACCGTGCCGATCTTCGTGCCGTGGAGGTCGAACGCCTTGCGGCCGATCAGGTTGCGCGGATCGATGTCGGTCTGCACGTGCCCTCCAGTGGTCGCAACTCATCCGTAAGCACTACGAAAGTCCACATTTCGACGGGCGGCCACTCGAAGCCCCGTGCGAGGGCCCGCTGGTAGGGTGGAAACGGCTGTTGACCCTGTGCGGGAGAGCTCCCCGGCTGACGACCGGGGGCGCCGAAGGAGCAAATCCTCCCCGGAATCTCTCAGGCCCCCAGTACCGCACGGGTGAGGTCACTCTGGAAAGCAGGGCGGAAGGCCGACGGCCTCCGCCCTCACCGACGGTGAAAGTCGGGCTCCGGCCCGGTGAAGCTCTCAGGTTGAGATGACAGAGGGGGAGGGCCGTCCGGGCACCCGCAATGCGGTGCCCCTCGCAGGTCGTACCGACCAGGAGGCCCCCGCATGACAGTCAACCGTTCCCCCCTCGCCCAGCTCGAACAGGGCATCCCGTTCGAGCGGCGCCACGTCGGACCCGACGTGGAGGCCCGCGCCAAGATGCTCGCGCAGGTCGGGTACGGCTCGCTGGACGAGCTGACGGCGGCCGCGGTGCCCGAGGTCATCAAGAACGCCGAGGCCCTGGACCTGCCCGCGGCCCGCACCGAAGCCGAGGTCCTCGCCGAGCTGCGCTCCCTCGCGGACCGCAACGAGGTGCTCGGCTCGATGATCGGCCTCGGCTACTACGGCACCTTCACGCCGCCGGTCATCCTCCGCAACGTCATGGAAAACCCGGCCTGGTACACCGCCTACACCCCGTACCAGCCGGAGATCTCCCAGGGCCGGCTGGAGGCGCTGCTCAACTTCCAGACCGTGGTCGCGGAGCTGACCGGACTGCCCACCTCCGGGGCCTCCCTCCTCGACGAGGGCACGGCCGCGGCCGAGGCCATGGCACTGTCGCGCCGGGTCGGCAAGGTCAAGAACGGCGTCTTCCTGGTCGACGCGGACACCCTGCCGCAGACCGTGGCCGTCATCCGGACCCGCGCCGAACCCACGGGGGTCGAGGTCCTCGTCGCCGATCTGTCCTCCGGCATCCCGTCCGAGGTCGCCGAGCGGGGGGTCACCGGCGTCCTGCTCCAGTACCCGGGTGCCTCCGGGGCGGTCCGCGAGCTGCGGCCCCTGATCGCGCAGGCCCACGCACTGGGTGCCGTCGTCACCGTCGCCGCCGACCTGCTCGCCCTCACGCTCCTCACCCCGCCCGGTGAGCTCGGCGCGGACATCGCGGTCGGCACCACCCAGCGCTTCGGGGTGCCGATGGGCTTCGGCGGACCGCACGCCGGGTACATGGCCGTCCACGAGAAGTTCGCCCGCAGCCTCCCGGGCCGCCTCGTCGGCGTCTCCGTGGACAGCGACGGGGACCGGGCCTACCGGCTGGCGCTCCAGACCCGTGAACAGCACATCCGGCGGGAGAAGGCGACCAGCAACATCTGCACCGCGCAGGTGCTGCTCGCGGTCATGGCGGGGATGTACGCCGTCTACCACGGTCCGGAAGGGCTGCGGACGATCGCCCGCCGCACCCACCGCTACGCGACGATCCTCGCCGAGGGGCTGCGGGCGGCGGGCACGGAGATCGTGCACGGCGCGTTCTTCGACACGGTCACCGCACGGGTGCCCGGCCGGGCCGCCGAGGTCGTCGCCGCGGCCCGGGAGGGCGGCGTCAACCTGCGCCTGGTGGACGCCGACCACGTGGGCATCGCCTGCGACGAGACCACCACCCGGGCCCAGCTCGGCATCGTCTGGACCGCCTTCGGCGCCGACGCCGACGTCGAGGCCCTGGACGCGTCCGTCGTGGACGCCCTGCCCGGGGCGCTGCTGCGCACCGACGACTACCTGGCGCACCCCGTCTTCCGGCAGTACCGCTCGGAGACGGCGATGCTGCGTTACCTGCGCCGGCTCTCGGACCGGGACTACGCCCTCGACCGGGGCATGATCCCGCTCGGCTCCTGCACGATGAAGCTCAACGCCACCACCGAGATGGAGCCGGTCACCTGGCCCGAGTTCGGTCAGCTGCACCCCTTCGCACCGGCGGAGCAGGCGCAGGGGTACCTCACGCTGATCCACGAGTTGGAGGAGCGGCTCGCCGAGGTCACCGGCTACGACCGGGTGTCCCTCCAGCCGAACGCCGGCTCCCAGGGCGAGTTGGCCGGGCTGCTCGCGGTGCGCGGCTACCACCGGGCCAACGGCGACGAGCAGCGCACGGTCTGTCTGATCCCGTCGTCGGCGCACGGCACGAACGCGGCGAGCGCGGTCATGGCCGGGATGAAGGTCGTCGTCGTGTCGACCGCGGACGACGGCGAGGTCGACGTCGACGACCTCCGGGCCAAGATCGAGCAGCACCGCGAGCAGCTCGCCGTCCTCATGATCACGTACCCGTCCACGCACGGCGTGTTCGAGGAGCACGTCGCGGACATCTGCGCGCAGGTGCACGACGCGGGCGGTCAGGTCTACGTGGACGGTGCCAACCTCAACGCCCTCGTCGGGCTCGCCAAGCCCGGTCGCTTCGGCGGCGACGTCTCGCACCTGAACCTGCACAAGACGTTCTGCATCCCGCACGGCGGCGGCGGTCCGGGTGTCGGACCGGTGGCCGTGCGCGCCCACCTCGCGCCGTACCTGCCGAACCATCCGCTCCAGCCGGCGGCCGGGCCCGAGACCGGTGTCGGGCCGATCTCGGCGGCGCCGTGGGGCTCCGCCGGTATCCTCCCGATCTCCTGGGCGTACGTACGGCTCATGGGCGGCGAGGGGCTCAAGCGGGCCACCCAGGTCGCGGTGCTGTCCGCGAACTACGTCGCCAAGCGCCTCGAACCGCACTTCCCGGTGCTCTACACCGGTCCGGGCGGACTCGTCGCGCACGAGTGCATCATCGACCTGCGCCCCCTCACCAAGGCCACCGGCGTGACCGTCGACGACGTGGCCAAGCGGCTCATCGACTACGGCTTCCACGCACCGACGATGTCCTTCCCGGTGGCGGGCACCTTGATGATCGAGCCGACCGAGAGCGAGGACCTGGTCGAGCTGGACCGGTTCTGCGAGGCGATGATCGCCATTCGTGCGGAGATCGAGAAGGTCGGTTCGGGGCAGTGGCCCGCCGAGGACAACCCGTTGCGCAACGCCCCGCACACCGCGCGCGCCCTGTCCGGTGCGTGGGAGCACGCGTACAGCCGTGACGAGGCGGTCTTCCCGGCCGGGGTGTCGGCCGCGGACAAGTACTGGCCGCCGGTGCGCCGGATCGACCAGGCGTACGGCGACCGGAACCTCGTCTGCTCCTGCCCGCCCCTGGACGCGTACCAGGACTGATGCCGTCGCGGGCCCACGGCCCGTGCCGCAGACGTGGAAGCGGGGCCGGTCCGGAGGTGTTCCGGGCCGGCCCCGCCGGTGCGACTGCCGGTCCGGTGGGGGCTTACGCCGCCGTCATCACGCCGTCCGCCCCGAGCGGGCGGTGCGGTGCGATGATCTCGCCGTTGGGCAGCAGTTCACCGGTGTCCTCGAACAGCAGGACGCCGTTGCAGAGCAGGCTCCACCCCTGCTCCGGGTGGTGGGCCACGGCGAGCGCGGCCTCGCGGTCGGCGGACTCCGCCGTCGGGCACGGTGACTGGTGCTGGCACATGGTGGATGCGTTCTTTCGCTGCGGTGTGAAGGCTGTCCTGCGGCTGGACCCGGTGCTCATGGCCGCCCCCCGTATCGTCGGTCTGATCCCCAGTGTTGCCCCACGGGCGTGATTCCGCAGGGATTTCGCGGCAGCAGGTTCTTACTCGTTAGAGACGTATCACCCGCACGGATGGTTCAGCCCAAATGGGTTGCCCGAATGGGGGGTTAGGAATGGTCGAAAAGGGCTAGTCCTTTCGGGCCGTTAGCACAGACGGACGGTCCCGGTGCTCTGCGTGAGCACCGGGACCGTCCGTCCGTCGTTCGGTAGTTCTGCCGTTCTGCCGCTCAGTCGTTCGGTTGGCTGAGGGGGCGTCGGCGGGTGGGTCGGGGCGCTGGCGGCCGTCGGCTCAGGCCGGTGCCGTGAGCGGGGGTGCCGGTGTGAGGCGGTTCCCCAGGGCGGGCAGCAGTTCGGCCGCGCGGTGCGTGCGGTGCGCCGTGACGCCGGGGGGCGCCGGTGCCAGGGGGATGAGCAGGTCGGTCGGGGTGAGGGTGCCCCCGGCGGGGTCGGCCGTGGGGTCGCCGTGCAGCCACAGCGTGAGCATGTACAGGCCGGGAACGGACAGCAGCCGCGCCTGGTACGGGACGGGGAGCGACTCCGCTTGCCGGACGGCGCGTTGGGTGGATGCGATGTACGGGCCTTCGAAGAAGTGGGAGAAGGCCCAGCCGTCCGCGGTGAGGACGGTGTCCGCCGCCGCCACGGACTGGTCGCCGCAGCGGATCACGTAACGCCAGCCCGCGAGGGTGGTCGACGAGGCGGGCACGAGTTGGTCCAGCACGTGGACGGGCAGCGGTAGTTCCGCTGTGACGGAGCCCTGTGCGGCACGCAGGGCAGGGGTTTTGGCCTCACGGACGGCCGTGGGAGAACCTAGTGCCGCGACGACGCTGCGCAGGGCAGGCGCGGGAGCAGGGGGAAAGACCAGCGGCATGGTGGGTCGCCTCTCATTCACCGGCAGGCGGAACCAGGAAGGGCGCGGACGGCGCTGTCAGCGCGTGGGGTCAGAGGGGGCGAGGCGGCCGGGGGGACGGGGCCGCGAGCGCCAACTCTCTGCCTCTGTAGCGGAGTTTATACGACAGGCGCTCGTTTGATGATTCGCCTAGCTGATCGAATTACGGTGAGCAAGGGGCGTTTCGGTCGGCGTACCGTGGATTTTTCTCCCCATTCGCCATGATTTCAACTTCGTGACCTCGTGATATTTTCCGAGATTGGACGGCCGATTTTCTCCACCGTTTTACGCCACAATTCGGTAACGCCTCCGCGTCCCCGGGGGCGGCTTGCGTGCCGTATCGGACAGTGATTCCCGCACGTATCGTTCATTGCCCCCTGAAACTGCCCCCTGGGTGACCATGTCCACGGTAGCCGCCCGGGTGCAGGTCATGGGGCGTTATCGATCGTGCTGTCTGGGCATCATCCCCCAGGACAGAGCGGCCGGACGGTGGGCTGCCCACTTCGAGGAGGGACGCTGCGATGGGGGAGAAGGTCGTGGCGGGCGTTGTCGACCTGTCCGATCGACAGCGGTACCGCGAGAAGCTCCGCCAGTGCTTGGCGGGGCTCGGACGCCTGTTGGCGGAGGAGCGGTTCGACCGGCCCAAGAACCTCATGGGCCTGGAGATCGAACTCAACCTGGCCGGCCCGGACGGGCTACCGCGCATGATGAATGCGGAAGTCCTCGAACGCATCGCCAGCCAGGATTTCCAGACCGAACTGGCCATGTTCAATCTGGAAGTGAACATTGCGCCCCACCGGCTCGGCGGGCGCGTACTGGACCAGCTCGCGGAGGAAGTGCGCACGGGGCTCGCCTATGCGCACCGGAAAGCGAACGAAGTCGATGCCGGAATTGTGATGATCGGCATTCTGCCCACCCTGGCCCAGCACGATCTGGTGCCGGCGAACCTCTCCGCGGCCGATCGTTACACCCTGCTCAACGAGCAGATCGTCGCGGCGCGGGGCGAGAGTTTCCAACTCGACATCGAAGGGGTCGAACGACTCACCTGCACTTCGGATTCCATTGCCCCGGAAGCCGCCTGCACCTCGGTGCAACTGCACCTCCAGGTGACGCCCGCCCGGTTCGCCGGGGTGTGGAACGCGGCTCAGGCCGTCGCCGGGGTGCAGATCGCCCTCGGCGCCAACTCGCCCTTCCTGTTCGGTCGGGAGCTGTGGCGGGAGTCGCGCCCCCCGCTGTTCCAACAGTCCACCGACACCCGTCCGCCCGAGGTCGCCGCCCAGGGGGTGCGTCCGCGCACCTGGTTCGGCGAACGGTGGATCGACTCCGCGTACGACCTCTTCGAGGAGAACCTGCGGTTCTTCCCCCCGCTGCTGCCGATCTGCGACGAGGAGGACCCCCTCAAGGTCCTCGACGACGGCGGGGTGCCCTCGCTCGCCGAACTCGTCCTGCACAACGGCACGGTGTACCGCTGGAACCGCCCCGTGTACGACACGGTCGACGGCGTGCCGCACCTGCGGGTGGAGAACCGCGTCCTGCCCGCCGGGCCGACCGTGATCGACGTCATGGCGAACACCGCCTTCTACTACGGCATCGTCCGCGCCCTGGCGGAGGACCCCGTTCCGGTGTGGAGCCGGCTGCCCTTCGAGGCCGCGGCGAGGAACTTCGACGACGCGTGCCGCCACGGGATCGACGCCGAGCTCCAGTGGCCCCGACCGGGGCGGCACGGCACCGTACGGCGCATCCCGGCCGTCACCCTCGTCCTGGAGGAGCTGTTGCCCCTGGCCGCGGGCGGACTGGACGCCTGGGGGGTGGAGCCCGCGGACCGCGACCGCTACCTCGGGGTGATCGAGGAACGTTGTCGCCAGCGCGTCAACGGGGCCTCGTGGCAGACGACCACCTTCCACCGGGCGCGAGAGAGCGGACTGGACCGCCACGCGGCCCTGGCGGCGACGACCCGCCGCTACTGCGAGTTGATGCACGCCGGGCAGCCCGTCCACACCTGGCCGGTCGGCCTGCCGCAGCCCGCCCTGCCGCCGGGCTGAACCCGCCCGCCGTGGTGGGACGCCCCGGGCGACGCGCCCCCTGATCCGCCCGTGGACCTCCTCGGGAGAGGATGGGTCCCGCGGCGGGCCGGGGAGCCCGCGCCCGGGAGCGATTCGACTGGAGGCAAGGGTGCAGACGGTAACGGGGTCGGCGGCCGGACCCGGCCCGGCCCGGCCGCTGGAGCGGCTCTCACGCCGGACGCTGCGGGACGAGACCCTGCTCGTCCTCGCCCTCTCGCTGGGCGCCAGCGGGGTGTCCGCGCTCATCAGCTTCCTCGGGTCGGTCACCGAGCCGGGCGGGCTCAAGGACCAGGCGGCCACCATGAACGCCTCGGCGGCCCCCGGGCGGCCCTGGCTGGACCTGGCGTGGCAGCTCTTCGGCATCACCACCGCCCTGGTGCCCGTGGCCCTCGTCGCCCATCTGCTGATCCGGGAGGGCACCGGCCTGCGGGCCCTGGGGTTCGACCGCACCCGGCCGTGGTTCGACCTCGGGCGCGGGGCGGCCGTCGCCGCGGTGATCGGCAGTACGGGCATCGCGTTCTACCTGCTGGCGCGCGGTCTCGGGTTCAACCTGACCGTGGTGCCCGAGGCGTTGCCCGAGGTCTGGTGGAAGTACCCGGTGCTCATCCTGTCGGCGGCACAGAACTCCGTGGTGGAGGAGGTCATCGTCCTCGCCTATCTGCTGCGCCGGTTGGACCAGCTGGGCTTCTCGCCCTGGGCGTCGATGACCGTCAGTTCCGTGCTCCGGGGTTCCTACCACCTGTACCAGGGCATCGGCGGCTTCATCGGCAACATGGTGATGGGCGTGGTGTTCGTCTACCTCTACCGGCGGTGGGGGCGGGTCGGCCCGCTCGTGGTGGCCCACACCCTGCTCGACGTCGGGGCCTTCGTCGGATACGCCCTGCTCGCCGGGAAGGTCGACTGGCTGCCCACGCCCTAGCGGCCCGGGGGCGCGGCGAGCAACTCGCCGTCGACGACGGTCACCGCCGTGCCGGTGAGGAGCGTGCGCGGCCCCCGCAGTTCGGCCCGCACCAGACCGGAGCGGGGCGACGCCTGGAGCCCGGTCAGGGTGGTGCGGCCGAGGCGCGGCGCCCAGAACGGGGCGAGCGCGGTGTGGGCGCTCCCGGTCACCGGGTCCTCGTCGATGCCGACCCGCGGGAAGAAGCAGCGCGACACGAAGTCATGCCCCCGGCCGGGGTCGTCCGCCCGGGCGGTGGCGATGACGCCCCGGTCCGAGAACGCGGCGAGCGCCCGGTGGTCGGGCGTGAGCTCGCGGACGGTCCGTTCGTCCGTCAGCTCGACCACCAGGTCACCGATCTGCGGTCCCGCGTCGTACACGCACAGCGGCTCGGCGCCCAGCGCGCGGGCGAGTCCGTCCGGGGCGGGCACCGGGACCAACGGGGCGGTCGGGAAGTCCAGGGTGATCGTGCCGTCCGCGTGCGGCTCGGCGGTGAGGATGCCGCAGCGGGCCCGGAACCTCACCGGCCCGTCGACGAGCTTGGCGGTGGCCAGCACGTGCGCGGTGGCGAGCGTGGCGTGACCGCACATGTCGACCTCGGTGGTCGGCGTGAACCAGCGCAACGCCCAGTCGGCGTCGCCGCCCTGCGGCAGTGGGTGCGCGAACGCCGTCTCGGCGTGGTTCACCTCCCGGGCGACCAGCTGCAACCAGGTGTCGTCGGGGAAGGCGGCGGGGGATCCGACGGGGCCGCCGGGCTCCTCGGGCACGCCGAAGAGGAGGACTCCGGCGGGGTTCCCCGAGAAGGGGCGGTCGGTGAAGGCATCGACGATTCGCAGGCGCATGTCAGGGACTCTAGGCGGCGGGCCGCCGCACCGGCCAAGGCCACCGGAGGACCACTGGACTGGTTCGTGGGGCCGGTCCGCGCCGCTGGTCGTCAGTGCCGCGCCCGGGCGTTGAGGCGGGCGGCCCGGCGCGTCAGGTGGTCGCGCTCGGCGAGGTCGGACGCCTTCCGGGCCGCCTCGACGTAGAGCCGTGCCGCCGTCACCGGGTCGCCGTCGCACTCGTGGAGGTACGCGGCCACCGCCCAGTAGCGGGGCAGCGAGTCGTCCAGCGGTGCGAGGGCCGCCAGACCGGCGCGCGGCCCTTCGGCCTCGCCGACGGCCACCGCGCGGTTGAGCCGGACGACCGGGCTGTCGGTCAGGCGCACCAACTCGTCGTACCACTCGACGATCTGCACCCAGTCGGTCTCCTCGGTGCTGGGCGCGTCGGCGTGCAGCGCCGCGATGGCGGCCTGGGCCTGG
This sequence comes from Streptomyces sp. NPDC005955, assembly GCF_042871255.1. NCBI lineage: Bacteria > Bacillati > Actinomycetota > Actinomycetes > Kitasatosporales > Streptomycetaceae > Streptomyces > Streptomyces sp. NPDC005955. The sequence continues at coordinate 19,736 of NZ_JBIAIF010000014.1, forward strand.
AACTCGCCCGGCCGGTCGCGGGCGAGCGCGGCCGTGAGGATCTCGATGCCCTCGGCGATCGCCCCGGTGTCCCACCGGCCGCGGTCCTGCTCGGCGAGCGGCACCAGGCTCCCGTCGGACGCGGTCCGGGCGGCCCGCCGGGCGTGGTGGAGCAGCATGAGGGCGAGCAGTCCCGCCGCCTCGGGGTGGTCGACCCGGGCCGCGAGCTGCCGGGTGAGCCGGATCGCCTCGGCGGAGAGGTCGACATCGCCCGAGTAGCCCTCGTTGAAGACCAGGTAGAGGACGCGCAGCACGGTGGCGACGTCGCCGGGCCGGTCGAACCGCACTCCGGAGACGGTGCGTTTGGCGCGGCTGATCCGCTGCGCCATGGTCGCCTCGGGGACCAGATGGGCCCGGGCGATCTGGCGGGTGGTCAGCCCGCCGACGGCACGCAGCGTGAGGGCGACGGCGGACGACGGCGTCAGGGACGGGTGGGCGCACAGGAAGTAGAGCTGGAGCGTGTCGTCGACCGAGGGTGCGGGCCCGGGCGCCGGCTCCTGGCCGACGAGGTCCTCGCGGCGGCGGCGGGCGGTGTCCGCGCGGGTGGCGTCGAGGAACCGGCGCCAGGCGACGGTGACCAGCCAGCCCTTCGGGTCCCGCACGGGGGAGTCCTCGGGCGAGGGGCCGGGGGAACCGTCGGCGGGCCAGGCCCGGACCGCCTCGACCAGGGCTTCCTGCACGGCGTCCTCGGCCGCCGCGAAGTCGGCTCCGCGGCGGACCAGGATGCCGAGCACGCTCGGGGCGAGGCTCCGGAGCAGGGTCTCGTCCACGTCAGCTGACCGCTCAGGTGATCGGGGGGCAGTGCGGGGCCAGGAACGGGCGCACCTCCAGCCACTCGTGGATCGGTCGCCCGCCCGCGCCGGGGGCGGCCGACAGGTCCCCGGCCAACTCGACGGCGCGCTCGTAGCTGTCGACGTCGATCACCATCCAGCCGGCGATGAGGTCCTTGGTCTCGGCGAACGGGCCGTCGGTGACCGGTGGCCGGCCTTCGCCGTCGTACCGGACGAAGGTTCCCTCGGGGGCGAGCGCCTGACTGTCGACGAACTCGCCGGTGCCTTCGAGTCGGGTCGCGAAGTCGCGCATGTACTGCACATGGGCCGAGATCTCCTGGGGGGTCCACCGGTCCATGGGCACGTCGTTGACCGGAGCCGGGGCACCTCGGTAGTGCTTGAGCAGCAGGTACTTGGCCATGGTGTGCCTCCTGTGTGCTGGTGCGACCCATGGTGGTCGCGTTCACCTCGGGGACGGAGCCAGCCACGGTTTCTCGACATCGCGGTCCGCGTTCCTTGACTCCGGTGGCGGAGTCCGGGTGCGCCGTCCAGCGGTGTCCGGGACCGCAGGGGCCGGGGTTCAGCCCTCGGGCGCCCGCTCCGGAGGCGTCCCGGTCCGTGCGACGGCCGCGGCGAGCAGGGGCCAGCCGTCGACCTCCACTGCCGGCGCCCGCCCCGGCCGCCACCCGCGGGCCGAGGCCGCGTCGAGCAGGGCCCGGACGGCGCCCGGTGCGTGCAGGTTCAGGGAGCCGCCCCGGGTGTGCCCCACGTCGCCGGAGCCCAGGGGGAACCCGCCCGGGACGTACCGGCCGGGGCCCTCCGCGAAGACGATGCGCAGCGGGCCACCGGTGCCGGCCGGCTGCGGGTACAGCGTGAGGGTCTGGCGGCAGTCCGTGGACCGGCCGTCGTCCGCCGTGCGGTGACCGTGGCGGAGCGTCCACAGGAACGTACGGCCGTCGGCCACCAGACGGCGCGGCTTCTTCGGGTGGCGGGGCACGGTGCCGAGCGTACGCCGCCCGGCCCGCGGGGGCGGTGCCCCGGGCGGCGAAATCCGGTGGCCGTCCGGGGCGGGCCGTGAAACGTTCGGCCGCATGACCGACGACTGCTTCGCGCATCCACGGCTCGCCGCGATCTACGATCCGCTGCACGCCGACCGCAGCGATCTGGATGCCTATCTGCACCTCGTGGCGGAGTTCGAGGCGCGTCGGGTGCTGGACATCGGCTGCGGCACGGGGGTGTTCGCGCTGCTGCTGGCCGACCGCGGGGTCGAGGTCGTCGGCGTCGATCCCGCCCGGGCGTCCATCGAGGTCGCCCGGGCCAAACCGGGCAGCGGACGGGTGCGCTGGATCTGCGGTGACGCGACGGACCTCCCCGCGCTGCGGGTCGACCTCGTGACGATGACGGGGAACGTCGCCCAGGCCGTCGCCGACCCGGACGCGTGGCAGCAGACGCTCCGGGGGGCCCACGAGGCACTGCGACCCGGTGGGCGCCTGGTCTTCGAGACCCGGGACCCGTCCCGGCGCGCCTGGGAGGAGTGGACGCGTGAGCAGACCCACGAAGTGACGGAGGTCCCGGGCGTCGGCGCGGTCGAGACCTGGGGTCGGGTGGTCGACGTGAGCCTGCCCCTGGTGACCTTCCGCTGGACCTACGGGTTCGCGGCGGACGGACAGGTGTTGTCCTCGGATTCGACCCTGCGCTTCCGGGACCGGGCGGAGGTCGAGCGGGACCTGCTCGCCCACGGCTTCGTGGTGGACGAGGTGCGCGACGCACCCGACCGTCCAGGGAAGGAGTTCGTCTTCCTGGCGCGTCGTCCCTGATCCGCGGGGGCGGCGGGCGCGCCGCCACCGGCCACCGGCCGTGACGCCTCGGTGCCTGGGGGAGGTGGCGAACTCCCCTCCGTCGTCAGGCGTTCCGGTCGGCTTCCCGGGCCGCGCGCTCCAGCCGGCTCCGATGGTTCTCCCACCACGCCGCGTCGCCCGGCGGCATGCTGTCGTTGCCCTCGTTCATCCCGACGGCGCCGTCCAGGTGCTCCCGGAGGATGTCGGCGTGCCCGGCGTGCCGGTGCGTATCGGCGATCACGCGCACCACGGCGTGGTGCAGCGTCACCTCGTCCCTGCCCTCGGGCCACCACGGCACCCTGCCGGTCGTGTCCAGTGCCAGCGCGTCGATCGTCGCGTCCGCGTGGGTCCACGCCCGGCGGTACAGCTCCACGACGTACGCGCGTGACTCGTCCGCGGTGGCCCACATGTCCGCGTTGGGCTCCGCGCCCTCGTCCAGCCAGGGCAGCGGCTCTCCGGAGGGTCGTCCGAAGATGTCGCCGAGGTAGCCCAGTTCCACGCTGGCCGCGTGTTTCACCAGGCCCAGGAGGTTCGTGCCGGTCGGCGTCAGCGGGCGGCGGGCGTCGTACTCCGAGAGCCCTTCCAGCTTCCACAACAGGGCGTCACGGGCGGACTGCAAGTAGAAGTGGAGGTCGTTCTTGGCATCCGGTGTGGTCATCGGGCCAGTCTGGCGCGCCCGTGATCTTCGGTCACCGCCTTTTCCCGTCGACCGCGGCGGGCCAGGCGGCAGGGACGGGTCGCGGGACGCGGACTGACCTGCGCCAGTGATCGCTGGGGGCCAGCTGGGACAGGCCGTTCGAGGCGACCCAACATGCTTGCAGAGCCGTGGGCTGGGAGTTCGAGTGGGTCGGGCGGCCCGAGCCGGTGTTCGCGGCGAACATCCGCTGGCTGTCCCGATACCGGCGGGCCCGCTGCGGCCGACCGGTGGCGGTGGCGGATCGGCTCCGGGAGGCCTTCCGCGAACCGATGGGGCAATAGGAGGGCGCCGGGCTGGTCGGAGACCGGTTGCAGGTTCTGCCGGTGCTGTTCCATCTGTTGTGGTCCGGCGCTCTGCTGACCGATCTGGCGGGAGGACTTGTGGAGACATGATCGACGTCGCCACCAGGACACTGGCCGCGGCGGTGCTCAGGCCCACGACGAAGTCCGTCGACGCCAGCGTGCTTCTGGCCCGCACGGTCACCCCGGAGCTGATGAGACCGGGCTGGGTCGACGCGCTGAAGATGTCCCGCTCGGTGCTGCCGCATGCCCGGATGCTGACCCTCGACGAGCGTCTGGAGCATGCGGCAGCCAAGCCGGTGATCGTCCCGGAGATGAGGGGCCGTCCAACTTGGGCACGGATTGCCGCCGTCACCGGCCGTGACCCCGAACAGCGACGGAAGACGCTCGACACCGTCAAGTGCAAGAGATGCGGCTCCGACTTTGCGGTCACCCGCACGTTCGGCGTCATGCCCGTTTACTGCTCGCCGTTGCCGCACATGGTCGTCTGGGGGTGCTGACCCATCCATCTTCTTCGGGCCGGTGTCCTGCGGTCAGTGCCAGAAACCCATTGACCGCCGCAAGGACGGCCGGACTCGGCGATGGTGCTTGAGTAAGTGCCATCGGTTGTCCCGTGGCTGGCCTGAGCAGCCGCGACGAAGTTGGGCCGTGCTTTGAACGTGGCTAGGTGTACTGACCGGGCACGTTGATTGAGAACAGGGGACCTGATCGGCAATCACGATGCGGGGGTTGAGTGACTGTCAGCCAGGTCCCTGGCGAGCTGACCGATGCGTGCGCGGGCCGTCTCAGGGGCGAGCACCTCGATGTGGTCGCCGAACTGGAGAAGCTGACGCACCGACTCGATGTCGGGGTAGCGCACGACGACGACGCACGAGCCTTCTTCCGCGTCGGAGACATGGTGGATGCGGGTGCCGAGGATGCGCCGCGCCAGGTCGAGACCCTTTTCCGGCAGGCGGATGGTCACGCTCACGCGATCTTGCTCCTCAGTGCGTTTCTTCAACACGGCCCATCTGGTGCGGAGGGTTTCGCCTGGTTGGAGCACGGCTGGTGCGTCCAGCTGTTCGAAGGCCGACAGTCGTTCCAGAGCGAGCAGCCGGCTGTCGCCCTGGTCATCGGCGACGAGATACCAGCGACCTGATTTCGCCACGATCCCGTACGGGTCGACCACCCGTGTCGAGGCCTGGCTCTCGGCGCTGCGCCGGTACAGGATTCGAAGGCGTCGCCGGTGTCGCAGGGTCGAGGCCAGATCCGATACTTCGACCGCTGCCTCGGGGGCAGCAAACCACGCGGTGCTGTCGACAAGCACAAGGTCGGCCAGCCGCAGCGGGCTCGGCGACTCAGGTGCTGCAGCCTGGCGGGCGGCGATCTTGCGCTCGGCCGACTCCCACACCGCAGTTAGGCCCATTCGCTCACGTAGCGCGCTGTCCAAGCCGGCCACGGACAGGGCCTCCAGTTCCGGTGGTTCCAGATGGGATGCGCTGAGCCGTGCACTGGAGAGCAGGACGATCCCGCCGTTCCGCCCACGTTCGGCATAGACGGGCACGCCCGCTCTCGATAGCGCCTCGACGTCCCGCAGCACGGTCCGCCGGGACACCTCAAGACGCGCGGCGAGCTCCGTGGTGGTGAGCCGCTGACGGGTCTGCAGGAGCAGCAGGAGATGCAGGAGTCTTGAAGCCTTCATGCTCACCCATGTTCTCAGAAAAGGTGACAGGTTCCGTCGCGATTGGTTGATCCACTGGGTGCTGGACCGAGAAATCAACGAGTTGAGGAGCACTCCATGCCCGCACCGAACCTGTTCCTGATCGGCGTCCGCGACGCCGAGGCCGCCACCGCCTTCTACAGCGACCTGTTCGAGATCGAACCGACCTTCACCAGTCCCCACTACGTAGCCTTCGAAGCCGCCCCCGGTGTCCTGTTCGCCCTGTGGACGGGCTACAGCGAGCACGCGGTCCCGAGCCTCCCTCGTACGACAGAGATCGGACTCATGGTGCCGGGGCCATCACAGGCGATTGACGAGATCTTCACGAGGTGGGCCTCGAAGGGGGTCCACGTTGTGCAGGAGCCGCATGATGCTGTCTTCGGCCGCACGTTCGTGATCACGGACCCTGACGGCAACCTCATCCGAGTCTCCCCGGTCGACTGACCTGCACCATCCCTCCCCGCACATCTCCAAGCTGAAGGGCCGGCCACACACCATGGCCGGCCCTTCAGCCTGTCCAGGAGCTCAGAAATGTCGCATGCGAACGCGGCCCTCACTCCGCGCCACCGGCTGAAAGCCGCTCGACTCGTCGCTGACGACGGCTGGCCGATCAGCGAAGTCGCGGCCCGCTTCCAGGTGTCCTGGCCGACCGTGAAGCGCTGGCGACTCCGCGGACGGACCAGGGCGTGTTGTCCAGCCGCACCGTGCTGTCGCCGAGGTCTACGGCCCAAAGGCTCTCGACACTTGCCGGCGGCCGGCCGTCCTCGTCCATGTCCATGCGGAAGTGGACCTTCACATGGTCGTCACCGAACCATCATCCACTTCGCATCCACCAGACCGGACGGCGGAGTGCGGAAGGCGGGCGCCTCCGGATCCGGCTGGCAGCCCGCCACGCTCGCCGACAGGCAGCCTCCAGGTGATCGGCTTCTAGAGAACGACCTGGCAGGCGATCAACGATCGCTGGCACAGGTCAACGGACATCGCTGCGGCGGGTCTTGTTCGATACGAGTTATCGATATATCGTTGAGGTATCGCGATCGATCAACGATGGATGGAGTGAGCGAGATGCGTACTCATGGGCATGAACACGGACACGGTCCGTGCGGCCCCGGCCATCAGGGCCGGGACGGCTTCGACGGGCGCCGGGCCGCCTTCGGGCCCTTCGGGCCGGGCTTCGGACCCGGTGGTGGGCACTGGGGCGGGCGGGGCCGGGGCGGGGCGCCGGGACGGGCGCGGCGCGGCGATGTGCGCGCGTCGATCCTGGCCCTGCTGAAGGACCGCCCGATGCACGGCTACGAGATGATCCAGGAGATCGCCGAGCGCAGCGGCGGGGCGTGGAAGCCCAGCCCGGGTTCGGTGTACCCGACCTTGCAGCTGCTGGAGGACGAGGGGCTGATCAGCAGTGCCACCGAGGGCGGAAAGAAGCTGTTCTCCCTCACCGGGCCCGGTCGCGAGGCGGCCGAAGAAGGGCCCGACGCGCCCTGGGACGCGGCCGGGCGCGGGGTCGACTGGGAGGCGCTGAACGAGGTCCGGCAGGCCGGGTTCGGGCTGCTGGACGCGTTCGGCCAGGTCTGGAAGTCGGGCAGCAAGGAGCAGCAGGAGAAGGCGCTTGCCGTGATCGGCGACGCCCGCAAGAAGCTGTACTTGATCCTCGCCGACGAGGACTGAGCGGCGGCCGGGCCGCTCGCCCCGCGCTGCGGGGGCGCCGGGCGTGCGGCGGGTTCGGCCCGGCCGGCGGGTTCAGCGGGGGCGCCGGATCTCCGCCGCGTCGAACACGTCGAACGCCCGGGGGTGCGGCCCTTCGTCGTGGCAGTGCCAGGCGTCCCAGAACAGGTCCGCGGGCAGGGCGTCATCGGGCGCGTAGACCCGGTACACGTAGCGACGGCCGTCGATCGACGGCAGGGTCACGAGCCAGTACGCGCACTCCATGCTCCTGAAGGACGCCCCCGCGGCGGTGCCGGTTGCCGATCGGAAGGGCATGTTCCGCTCGGGGGGCGGGCGGGGGCGGCCCGGAGCGCGCTCGGCAAGAGGGCGCGCCCCGGAAGGGGAGGATCGCACGATCTCATCCGTAAGGAGGAGAACCGGAACATCCATGCCCAACCAGTGTCGGACCCGTAAATGCTCCCTCTTGGTGATGCGCTTTCCCCGCCCGGTTGATGGGGTGGGGATGTGCACCTCCCCCTTCCGCAGCAGCCCGCCCCCGGCGGTGCCACGCCCCTTCCCGCCGACGACCTGCTCAGCGTCGAGATGATCGCCGTGGTGGCGGGCGCGAGACGACGGGCCGTGCGTGACGGCGACCGCCAGGTCGACACCGCCCACCTGTTGCACTCGCTGCTGGAGGCGGATCCCCTGGTCCGGGTGCTGTTCGGGGACGGTCCGCAGGCCGCCCGGCTCCTCGGGTACCTGGTGCAGCGCAGCATCGGCTACGGACTCCAGTGGCAGTCCTCGGTCGAGGACTCGGGCGCGCTTCCCGTCGCACGGGGTGCGGTGGGGGTCGCGCGCTGGTCACCGGCGGCCGCCGCCGCGATGGACCGGGCCGTGCTGCGCGCCCGGGCCCGCGGCGACGAACGGGCCGGCGGGCTGGACCTGTTCGTCGCGCTGGCCACCGACCGGGAGTGCCGTGCGGTGGAAGTCCTGCTGCACGCCGGGGTGGAACCCGCCCGGGTCGTGGCGCGGGCCGAGGCCGGGCCGGCCGATGCGGGGTGCGAGGAGCGGGGCGGCGGCGGGGGACGCCTGTCGTCCTGAGTTCCGGCCGGGCCCGGATGTGAGACGGATGACAGGGCCGTGGGGGCTGACGCTCCTGACGCTGTTTGACATCATGTGCCGGTGCACACGACTGGAGTGAACGACGACGGCCCGCGCCGCGGCGTCGGCCTGGGGATCGCGCTCCTGTCGGCCGTCGCCTTCGGCGGTTCCGGCGTCGCGGCGAAACCGCTGATCGACGCGGGCCTGCACCCCCTGCACGTGGTGTGGTTGCGGGTCGCGGGTGCCGCTCTCGTCATGCTGCCCCTGGCATGGCGCCACCGGGACCTGCTGGTGCGGCGCCCCGCACTGCTCGCCGGGTTCGGCCTGCTCGCCGTGGCGGGCGTCCAGGCCCTCTACTTCGCGTCGATCTCCCGCATCCCCGTCGGCGTCGCCCTGCTCGTCGAGTACCTGGGCCCCGCCCTGCTCCTCGGGTACATCCGCTTCGTGCAACGGCGGCCGGTCACCCGGGCCGCCGCGGTCGGCGTGGTGCTGGCCGTCGGCGGCCTCGCCTGCGTGGTGGAGGTGTGGTCGGGACTCGGCTTCGACGTGCTCGGGCTGTTGCTCGCCTTCGGCGCCGCCTGCTGCCAGGCGTGCTACTTCGTCCTCTCCGACCAGGGCAGCGACGCCGGCGACGAGGCCCCCGATCCGCTGGGGGTCATCGCGTACGGGCTACTGATCGGGGCGCTCGCCCTGACGGTGATCTCGCGCCCCTGGAACATGGACTGGTCGCTGCTCGCGGGCACCGCGGACATGGACGGGCGTCCGGTGGCCGCGTACCTGCTGCTCGGCTGGGTGGTGCTGATCGCCACCGTCCTCGCCTACATGACCGGGGTGCTCTCGGTGCGGCGGCTGTCACCGCAGGTCGCCGGGGTCGTGGCGTGTCTGGAGGCGGTCGTCGCGACGGTGCTGGCCTGGGTGCTGCTCGGGGAGCAGTTGTCCGCGCCGCAGATCATCGGCGGGTGCATGGTCATGGTCGGCGCGTTCATCGCCCAGTCCGCGACGCCGGTCAAGGGCTCGTCCGAACCGGTGGCCGGGGGCGGTCCGGTGCCCGCCGGACCGGCCGCCGCCCCGGTGGTCGGGGCGGCCGACCGGGAGCCCACGGGTTAGAGCGCGGAGAGGTACGGGGGCACGGCCGTTCCCGGGGCGAGGTCGTCGGCCGGGACGAGGGACCCGTAGGTCTGCCGGACCGGAACGACCCCCGCCCAGTGGGGGAGCGGCAGGTCCTCGGGGTCGTCGTTGGGGCCGCCCGTGCGGATCTTCGCCGAGACCTCGTCCAGGTCGAGCGCCAGGACGGCCGTCGCCGCCAGCTCCCTGGCGTTCGCCGGGCGTGAGTCCCGGGAGCGTTCCGGGACCACGTGGTCGACCAGGGCGTCGAGGGCCGTGCGCTTCTCGTCGGGGTCGGTGACCGTCCGGGCGGTGCCCTGGACCACCACCGAGCGGTAGTTGATCGAGTGGTGGAAGGCCGAGCGGGCGAGCACCAGCCCGTCCACGTGGGTCACCGTCAGGCACACCGCCAGCCCCGGATCCGCGTCCCCGGCGAGCCGGAGCGGCCGGGAGCCCGTCGAGCCGTGCACGTAGAGGCGTTCGCCCACCCGTCCGTACAGCGTGGGCAGGACGACGGGGGTGCCGTCGCGGACGAAGCCGAGGTGGCACACGTAGGCGGCGTCGAGTATCGCGTGAACGGTCGCGCGGTCGTAGGCGGCCCGCTCCCGGGAACGGGTGGGGACGGTCCGCTCCGTCGGTGCGTAGGCGCTCTGGTCCGGCATCTCCGGCTCCCTCGTGGTCATCGGCCCTCGGCCCGGGGGCTCCGCACGGACATCGGACGGCGCCCCGTGCGGAAACGATTGCACTAGTGCATAATGTTGTTTGTGCTAGGAGAATATCCCATCCAGGGTCGAAGGGCATCGGAGATCGCCCGCAGCGTCGAGCAGGCCATCGCGTCGGGCGCGTGGGAGCCGGGGTCCGCGCTACCCCCCCAACGCGCCCTGGCGGAACGCCTCGGGGTGAACCCCAACACCGTCGCCGCCGCCTACCGGACGCTCCGCGAACGCGGGGTCATCGAGACCGACGGCCGCCGCGGCAGCCGGGTGCGCGCCAAACCCGCGGTCACCACCCGCGCGGCGATCCGGGTGGACGTGCCCCCGGGCGTGCGGAACCTGTCGGACGGCAACCCCGACGTCGCCCTGCTGCCCCCGCTCACCGCCGCGTTCACGGCCGCCGCCGCGCGCGCCGACCGCGATCCGGTGCTGTACGGGGCCGAGCCCGTCGACCCGGACCTCGCCCGGTACGCGCGGCGCGCGTTCGACCGGGACGGCGTGCCCGACGGACCGACGGCCGTCACCTCGGGTTCGCTGGACGCCCTGGAACGGGTGCTCACCGCCCATCTGCGGGTCGGCGACACCGTCGGCGTGGAGGACCCCGGCTGGGGCAGCGTCCTCGACCTCGTCCCGGCGCTGGGCCTGCGCGTCGCCCCCGTGGCGGTCGACGACGACGGTCCGCTGCCCGACGAGGTGGCGCGGGTGCTGGCCGCCGGGGCGCGCGCCCTGATCGTCACCGACCGGGCGCAGAACCCCACCGGGGCGGTGATCGGGGCGGACCGCGCACGGTCCCTGCGCGCCGTCCTCGCGCGCCACCCCGACACCCTCCTGATCGAGGACGACCACGGCCACGGGGTCGTCGACCAACCCCTCCACCCGCTGGCCGGCGGCACCGCCCACTGGGCCCTGGTGCGGTCCGCGGCCAAGGCGTACGGTCCCGACCTGCGGGTCGCGGTACTCACCGGCGACCAGGTCACCCTGGACCGGGTGCGGGGTCGCCAGAGCCTCGGGCCCGGCTGGGTGAGCCTGCTCCAACAGCGGGCCGTGGCCCACCTGTGGAGCTCCGGGGCGGTGGACCCCCACGAGGTGGCCGCCTCCTACGGGGCGCGCCGCGACGCCCTGATCACCGCCCTCGCCGCACGGGGCGTCGAAGCCCGGGGACGCAGCGGCATGAACGTCTGGGTCCCCGTGCCCGACGAAACGGGAGCGGTCGCGCGGTTGCTGCACGCGGGGTGGGCGGTGGCTCCCGGAGCGCGGTTCCGCACCCGGACGCCCCAGGGGGTGCGGATCACCGTGTCGACGCTGTCGGGCGACGGAACCGGGACGGACGTCGAGGAACTGGCCGAAGCGGTCGCCCGGGCGGTGGCCCCCGCTCCGGCCCGGCGCTCCACCTAGGAACGGCGGCCCCGCACCGCCCGGCGGACCCGTTCGCACCGGCGTGCACGGCGCACCGGTACGCCCCGGCCGTACTCGATCGGACTCCGCGCGCCCTACCGACGGCCGGGGGCCGCCGTGATGATGAGCGGACCGCACGTGATCCAGACGACTCCGCGCGCCCGGCCCCGGCCGGGAGCGCGCGGTGGAAGGGGTCCAGATTGTTGCTGCTCATATCCCCCGACGGTGTCGAAGAAGCCCTCGACTGCGCGAAGGCCGCGGACCACCTCGACATCGTCGACGTCAAGAACCCCGACGAGGGCTCGCTCGGCGCGAACTTCCCGTGGGTCATCAGGGAGATCCGCGACGTGGTCCCGGCGGACAAACCGGTCTCCGCCACCGTGGGGGACGTCCCGTACAAGCCCGGCACGGTGGCCCAGGCGGCACTCGGCGCCGTCGTCTCCGGGGCGAGCTACATCAAGGTCGGCCTCTACGGGTGCACGACGCCCGAACAGGCCGTCGACGTCATGCGCGGGGTCGTCCGGGCGGTGAAGGACCACCGACCGGACGCGTTCGTCGTCGCCTCGGGTTACGCCGACGCCCACCGGATCGGCTGCGTCAACCCGCTGGCCCTGCCGGACATCGCCCGCCGCTCCGGCTCCGACGCGGCCATGCTCGACACCGCGGTCAAGGACGGGACCCGACTGTTCGACCACGTTCCGCCGGAGGTCTGCGCCGCGTTCGTCCGGCAGGCCCACGACGCCGGTCTGCTCGCCGCCCTCGCCGGCAGCCTGAGGGCGGGGGACCTCGGCGAACTGACCCGCATCGGCACGGACATCGTGGGGGTGCGCGGAGCGGTCTGCGAGGGCGGCGACCGCACCACCGGCAGGATCCAACCGTCGCTGGTGGCCGCCTTCCGGGCGGAGATGGACCGGCACGCCCGGGAACACGCGGCTGCCGCCCCCACCGCGGGCTGACCGCGGCCATGGCGACCCGACACCCCCGTCGCGCGCCGCGGACCCCCGGCGAGCGCTTCGCCGTCCTCGACCCGGCGACCGGAGAGGACTTCGCGCAGGCCCCCGACCAGCAGCCCGAAGAGTTGGACGCCGTCGTCGCCCGGGCCCACGAAGCGTGGCGCAGCTGGCGTGCCGACCCCGTCGCACGCGCCACCGCGCTGCGCGCCGCAGCCGACGCGGTGGTGGCGGCCGGGGCGGACCTCGCGCCTCTGCTCACCCGTGAACAGGGCAAACCCCTGGCCGAGGCACAGGCGGAGATCGCCCGCACGGCGGCCCGCCTGCGGTACTTCGCCGAGCTCGTGCCCGAACCCCACCTCCTGGACGACGGCCGGCCGGTGCGCAGCGAGGTCCGCTGGCGGTCCCTCGGGCCCGTCGCCGCGATCGTCCCGTGGAACTTCCCCCTCCAACTCGCCTCGGCGAAGTTCGCGCCGGCGCTCGCCGCGGGCAACACGGTGGTGCTGAAGCCCTCCCCCCACACACCCCTCGCCACCCGGCTGCTGGGGTCCGTCGTCTCCACCGCCCTCCCCGCGGGCGTGCTGACGGTCGTCACCGGTCAGGAACCCCTCGGCGCCCGGCTGGCCTCCCACCCGGGCATCCGGCAGGTGACCTTCACCGGTTCGGTGCCCACCGGGCGGGCCGTCGCGGTGGGCGCCGCCGCCTCGCTCACCCGGGCCACCCTGGAGCTCGGTGGCAACGACGCCGCCGTCCTGCTGGAGGACGTGGACGTGGAGCGGATCGCGGACCGGCTGTTCTGGGCGGCGTTCCGCAACTGCGGGCAGGTCTGCATGGCGGTCAAGCGGGTCTACGTACCGGCCCGGCTCCACTGCGACGTGGTCGAGGCCCTGGCCCAGCGCGCGAAGACCGTCGTCGTCGGAGCCGGCCTCGACCCCGGCACCCAACTGGGCCCGGTCAACAACGCCCCCCAACTGGCCCGGGTCGAGCAGTACACGGCCCGGGCCCTGGCGGACGGCGCCCGCGCCGCGGCCGGGGGCCACCGACTCGACCGACCCGGCTACTTCCACGCCCCGACGGTCCTCGCCGACGTCCCGCCCGACAGCCCCGTGGTGACGCAGGAACAGTTCGGCCCCGTGCTGCCGGTGCTGCCGTACGGGAACCTCGACGAAGCCGTGGCGGCGGCCAACGACACCGGCTTCGGACTGGGGGGTTCGGTCTGGGGCACCGACCTCGACCTGGCCGAGGCCGTGGCCGAACGGCTGGAGTGCGGGACGGCATGGATCAACCACCACGCCGAACTCTCCCTCGCCCAGCCCTTCGCGGGCACCAAGGACAGCGGGGTCGGCGTCGCCGGCGGGCCGTGGGGGCTCTACGGCAACCTCCGACCGTTCGTCGTGCACCGCCCGGAGGGGCCATGACGAGGAGGTTCGAAGCGGCGGTGCTGCGCTCGTCCGAGGGCCGGTTCGCCATCGAAGAGGTGATCTTGACCGCGGGCCCGTCCGTGGGCGAGGTCCTGGTGGAGATCGCGGGCTGCGGGATGTGCCGGACCGACCTCGCGCTCCGGCGTGCGCCGGGCGGCCCGTTGCTGCCCGCGGTGCTCGGCCACGAGGGGGCCGGGGTCGTGGTGGAAACGTCCGGTCCGCCCACCGGTCTGCGCGAGGGCGACCACGTCGTCCTGAGCTTCGACTCCTGCGGCCACTGCCGGAACTGCCTGCGCGGGGCCCCCGCCCACTGCGACTCCTTCGCCTCGCTCAACCTCTTCGGCGGGCGCGCGGAGAACGCCGCGCGGTTCACCGACGCTGCCGGGCGGGCCCTGGCCCCCCGGTGGTTCGGCCAGTCCTCGTTCGCCGCGTACGCGGTGGTCCCGGCCCGCAACGCCGTACGGGTCGACCCCTCGCTCCCCGTCGAACTGCTCGGGCCGCTCGGCTGCGGTTTCCTCACCGGCGCGGGAGCGGTCCTCCACTCCTTCGCGATCGGCCCCGGCGACACCCTCGCGGTCTTCGGAGCGGGAGCGGTGGGCCTGGCCGCGGTGATGGCCGCCACCGCCTCCGGGGCGCTGACCGTCGCCGTCGACCGACACCCCGGGCGGCTGGCCCTCGCCGAGCGGTTCGGTGCGACCCCGCTGCACGCCTCCTCGGCCGACCTGCCCGGCCGCATCCGGCACCTCACCGACGGCGGTGCACAGTTCGCGCTCGACACCACGGCCTGTGCACCGCTGATCAACGATGCCCTACGGGCGCTGCGGCCCGCCGGCCACCTCGGTCTGGTGGCGCGGCTCCACACCCCGCTACCGCTCGCACCAGGGACCCTGGACCGGGGTCGGCGCATGTCCCACATCTGCGAGGGCGACGCGGTGCCGGGGCTGCTGATTCCGCGGCTGATCGGACTGTGGCGGGCCGGGCGGTTCCCCTTCGACGAACTGATCCGTACGTATCCGCTCACCGACATCAACGAGGCCGAACGCGACTGCGCGGCGGGCCGGGTGGTCAAACCCGTCCTGCTGCCGCGCGTTCGTGGAGGAACGGGACGCCCGTAGCCGCGCGTCGCGGGGCACCGGTCGATTCCGTGCCGGCTTCCCGCTGGTCACGGTCTCGACTCACCCAGGGAGGACACATGGTCGGAACGGCACCTCGGAACACCGGTGTGGAAGGCGTGGAAGGGGGTGTGGGTCTGACCGCGCTGATGGTCGCGGCGGCCCGGGCGATCGAGACCTACCGCCACGACGCCCTGGCCCGGGACGTCTACGCGGAGCACTTCGTGCGCGCCGCACCGGCGTCCGCCGGCTGGCCGGTGCGCGGGCAGCAGGTTCCGGACGGGGACGCCAACCCGCTGTGGGGGCGGTTCGCGCGGTACTTCGGGCTGCGGACGAGGGTCCTCGACGACTTCCTCCTCCGTGCGGTGCACCGCACGGGCGCCCGTCAAGTGGTGCTGCTCGGAGCGGGGTTGGACGCGCGGGCGTTCCGGCTCGACTGGCCTCCCGGCTGCGTGCTCTTCGAGGTCGACCGGGAAGGCGTGCTGGCGTTCAAGCACGAGGTGCTCGACGGGCTGCCGGCCGTTCCGAAGGCGGCGCGGGTGCCCGTCCCGACCGATCTGCGCGCCGACTGGGTCGCCGCGCTGTCCGACGCCGGCTTCGACCCGGCCGCACCGAGCGTCTGGCTGGCTGAGGGGCTGCTGTTCTACCTGCCCGCCGCCGCCGAGACGCACCTCATCGACACGGTGCACCGGTTGAGCACCCCGGGCAGCGCCCTGGCGTTCGAGGTCAAACTCGACGAGGACCTGCTGGAGTACCGCAACAGCCCGCTCTACACCTCGACCACCCACCAGATAGGCATCGACCTGCTCGCCCTGTTCGACCGGGCGCCGCGGCCCGACTCCGTCGGCGATCTGACGGGCAAGGGCTGGGACACCGCGGTCCACACCCCCTTCGACTTCACCCGCAGGCACGGACGCGGCCCGCTAGCGGAGCCCAACGACGCGCTGGCGGGCAACCGGTGGGTGTTCGCGAACAAGCCCCGGAGCTGACGCCGCCACCGGACGACCAGACCGCCGCCACACCTGCGCACCGGTCCGTGACGCCGCACCGGTCCGTGACGCCGCGCCGGTCCGTGGCGGCGCACCGGTCCGTGGCGGCGCGCCGCTCACACCCGCTCCACCAGCATGGCGACGCCCTGACCGACTCCCACACAGAGCGTGGCCAGGCCGAGCCGGGCGTCCTCGCGTTCCAGCCGGCCGAGGAGGGTGAGCAGGATGCGGGCGCCGGAGGAGCCGAGGGGATGCCCGAGGGCGATCGCGCCGCCGTCGGCGTTGACCCTGTCCTCGTCCAGCCCCAGTCGACGGATGACGGCCAACGCCTGTGCGGCGAACGCCTCGTTCAGCTCCACGGCGTCCAGGTCGCCCGCCACCCGGCCCGCGCGGGCGAGGGCCTGCTCGGTGGCGGGCACCGGACCGAGGCCCATCAGCCGGGGGAGCACGCCGGCGGACGCCGAGGTGACGATCCGGGCCCGGGGAACGAGCCCGTACCGGCGCACGGCGTCACCGCTCGCGACGACCAGGGCCGAGGCGCCGTCGGAGAGGGGCGAGGCGGAGCCGGCGGTGACGATCCCGTCCTCCCGGAAGACCGTGCGCAGACGCCCCAGCTTCTCCAGGGTGGTGTCCGGACGGGGGCCCTCGTCGCGGGTCACCTCGCCGTCCGGACCTGACACTGGCACCAGTTCGCGGTCGAAGCGCCCGGCCTCCTGGGCGGCGACGGCCCGTTGGTGGCTGCGGAGCGCGAACGCGTCGGACTCGGCCCGGGTGATGCCGTCGAGCGCGGCGACCTCCTCGGCGGTCTCGCCCATCGACAGGGTGGTCCGCACGTCCTCGGGTCCGGCGTCCGCGGGCGCCGCGCGGTCGGCCGCGGTGAAGCGCGGGTTGGTGAACCGCCAGCCCAGGGTGGTGTCGTGGACCTCTCCCGGCGCGGCCCACGGGGTGCCCGGCTTGGCCATCACCCAGGGGGCACGGGTCATCGACTCCACTCCGCCGGCCACCACCACCTGGGCCTCCCCGGAGCGGATCGCCTGGGCGGCCGAGACGACCGCGGTGAGGCCCGATGCGCAGAGCCGGTTGACGGTGTACCCGGGCACGGTGTGCGGGAGCCCGGCGAGCAGCACCGCCATCCGCGCCACGTCGCGGTTGTCCTCGCCGGCCTGGTTGGCGGCTCCGAGGACCACCTCGTCCACGGCCCCGCCCGGAACGCCGGCGCGTCGGACGGCCTCGCCGACCACCAGGGCCGCCAGGTCGTCGGGGCGCACCCGGGCCAGTGCGCCGCCGTAGCGGCCCTGGGGGGTGCGGGCGCCGTCGATCAGGAAGACCTCGTCGGGCATGGGCGGACTCCTCAGGGGGCACGGGCCGTCGCGGGCGGAGGACGGTGCGGTGGCCGAAGGGCGGTGCGGCGAGCGGACCCCGGCCGCACCGCACGCTAACCGAATGTTCGGTAGGCGACAAGATGGCGAGATGGCGAGGTGACGAGGCAGCCGGGCGGCGGGGCCGCGAGACGGGGTGACGGCGTGACGGCGTGACGGCGCGGCGGGGTGGCGATTGGCCAGAAGCAGCGTGCTGAAGCGGCGCGTCGATCCCTACAGTGTGCACAGCCCCGCCCGGGTTCGGCCCGGCGTGCGAGGGAGCGCCGTGCGGGAGCCGGGGCGGGCCTTCCCCGCGACAGGAGAGGCGGACCACGCTCATGATCCGTTCCGTCAGCAGGATGATCCTCGCCGTGCTCCTGTCCTTCGTTTCGCTCCTCGCGTCGGGCCCTGCGCAGGCCGATGTGCCCGACCCGGTGAACTGGCCCAAGCCGAGGTTCCTGTCCTACAACGTCTGCGGTGCGTCGTGCAGCATCTACCAGGGGTCGAAGCCCGCCTGGCGGGACAAGGTGATCGGCGCGATGGACGCCTGGGACACCGATCTGCTCATGCTCCAGGAGCTGTGCCACGGCCAGTGGACGCTCCTGCGGGACGCCCTGGCGAACCGGTCCTCCGGCGGCCCCGCGTACGACTCGGTCTGGGGCGCGGCGCTGGGCTCGACGTCCGGGTGCGCGAAGTGGGGCTCGGACACCCGGTACGGACTGGCCGTCTTCGCCAAGGGCGGTCAGGGCGCCATCGACAACGGCAGTCGGACGGTCACCCTGCTCGACAAGCCGTCGGCGGGCGAACAGCGCATCCTCCTGTGCGCCAGGGCCCGCGTGACGGGGCGGGACGTGCGCGCCTGCAACACCCACCTGGACTACCGGGGGGACAATCCGCGCGTCCAGGCCGCCCAGGTGGCGGCGGTCACCCGGGCCTTCGCCGACCAGGGGGACCCGGTGGTGCTGGCCGGGGACTTCAACATGCTGCCGAAGGACGCCCGGCTGGGCTCGCTCTACAACCACGGCGGTGGCACCGGGGCGTTCCAGGAAGTGGACGAGAACGACAAGTCCCACTTCACGGGGGCCGACTGCCCGCAGTCCGGTGACCGGTGCCGCAGCGGCGAGGCGACCGCCGAACCCGTGTGCTCGCCCCGGGTCACCGAACCGGGGAAGATCGACTACATCTTCCTCGGCTACTCCTGGTTCAAGGCCGTGCGGGGCGACGCCGCGGCCTGCACCCCCGGCATGTCGGACCACCACCTGCTGCGCGGCGCCGCCGCCTGGGAACGCTGACGGGGTCCGGCCCGGCTATCCCGTGAACTGGGCCCGGGTGGGGGCGGGGACGGGGAGCGGGTGGGCGCTCCGGCTGCGCAGGCCGTCGAAGGTCATGGACAGGTAGCGCTGCCAGAGGTCGGGGGCGTCCGTGCTGATGCTGAGCACCGCTTGCGAGGCGGCGCTGAGCAGGAGCACGACGTCCAGGCCCGTGATGTCGTCGCGGATCGTCCCGGCCCGCTGCGCCTCGGCGACGAGGGTTTCGGCCACGTCCGCGAGGCGTTCGCGCGAGGCGCGGACGGCCGACTCGCTGCGGGAGAGCGCGGCGGCGGCCTGGCAGAAGGAGCGGTCGCGGGCCTGGATCTCGGTGCCGATGGTCATGAACTCGAACAGTGCGGCGGTCGGGTCCGCGGAGCCGGAGAGCCGGAGTCCGGCTGCGACCAGTTCTTCCAGGCGGTCGCTGAAGACCTCGGCGAGCAGTTGTTCCTTGGTGTCGAAGTGCCGGAAGACCGTCCCCTTGCCGATTCCCGCCCGGGTGGCGATGCGGGTGATCGACGCCTCCATGCCGTTCTCGGCGAACTCCGCCGCGGCGGCGT
This sequence comes from Streptomyces sp. NPDC005955, assembly GCF_042871255.1. Lineage (NCBI taxonomy): Bacteria > Bacillati > Actinomycetota > Actinomycetes > Kitasatosporales > Streptomycetaceae > Streptomyces > Streptomyces sp. NPDC005955. Next base: position 38,732 of record NZ_JBIAIF010000014.1, read on the forward strand.
CCATCAGCAGGCGGCGGTTGCGCACGGCGTCAGCTCTCATCATGGTCCCCACTCTACCTAATCGGACCACGCGGTCAGGTTGTGCTACGGTTCAAACATGACCACGCGGTCCGGTTAGTGGAATCCGGTGCGTACGGAAACACCCGGGCGACCCGCGTCCGGCACGGTCGACGTGCCGGACACGGGGGAGCCCGGTGGGTCCGCGGCCCCTCGAACCGGCCGCACGGCACGCGACGGCCCCGAGGCCGGGTGCCGCAGGTCTCCGCGCGGCCCCGGACGGGGCCGGCACCCGATGAGACTCCCCGCCCCGCCGGCGTCACGGCGGGGCCCGCCACGAGCGGGGGCACCCGACCCGGGGAGCGGCAACCCGCAGTGAGAGAGGAACACCCATGGACGTCCGCGGTTACGAGACCGGTCCGATCAAGGCGGAAGCGGCCTTCACCTCCGACTTCCCCCTGGACGACCGCTACTCCACCCAGGACCTCGTCGACATGTTGGAGCGCGAGCGCCCCCACATGGACATCCGCCCGGGCATGCGCCACAAGTACACCCCGCTGCGCTTCGACCCGGCCACCGGCGTCAAGTACATCGGCGGGCGCTACCTCTTCGACACCTGGGAGAACGTGCTCGACTACGACCACTTCACCAACGAGGAGCTCTTCCCGGAGCCCGGGGTGAAGTTCTGGTCGCGCTTCCCCGGCGTGGACAAGCACTACTGGAAGGTCACCGGAGCGCACGACTTCAAGCCGATGGCCACCGCCCACCACATCAACCGGTTCGAGCGCTACTCCTACACGGACGAGAACGTCGAGCAGCTGCTGGCGGAGGTCTGGCCCGCCCTCCGTGACGAGGCCGAGAAGCAGGGCCTGTCCAGCGTCTGGCTGATGTTCCAGCCGGAGGAGAAGCAGATCGGCATCCTCACCGTCGCCGAGAAGACCGGTGACGCCGATCAGTCCGTCGCCCTCTCCCGGGGGCTGGAGCACTTGGAGCGCCTGGACGCCTTCGGCCGCTTCCTGCCCGCGCGACTCGGCACCGAGCAGCTGATGGACCGGACCAGCCTGATCGTCTCGTCCTGGCTGCCGCAGTCCCGGGCGCTGGGCGGGGCGCACTCGTCCTTCGACGTGTCCCCGCCGCACCCGACGCCGCAGATCTGACCCGGTCACCGGCAGGAACGACCACCCGGCCGGAACCCTCCCACGGTTCCGGCCGGGTGGCCCCCGCGCCGGCGTCCCGGACCCCACCACCCCCGCGCGGGGACCGTCCCGGCCCGCGCCCACCGCGAGAGACCCGTCATGACCCGTTACTCCGACACACCGCTGTCCGTCCTCGACCTCTCCCCGATCCGCGAGGGTCGACCCGCCGCCGAAGCCCTGGAGAACACCGTCGCGCTGGCCCGCGCCGCCGAGGCGTACGGATACCGACGCTTCTGGATCTCCGAGCACCACAACACCGCGGCGATGGCCAGCTCCGCGACCTCGATCATCATCGGCCGGGTCGCCGCGGCCACCGACCGGATCAGGGTCGGCTCGGGCGGCGTCATGCTCCCCAACCACGCCCCGTACGTGGTCGCCGAGCAGTTCGGCACCCTCGCCACCTACCACCCCGGCCGCATCGACCTCGGCCTCGGCCGGGCCCCCGGAACCGACACCTGGACCACCCGCGCACTGCGGCGCGAACACCCGAGCGGCGCGGACTTCCCCGAGCAGCTGGCCGAACTCCGCGGATACCTCGCTCCCGGCAGCCCGCAGCGCAAGGTCCGCGCGATCCCCGGCGAGGGCGTCGACCTGCCCGTCTACGTCCTGGGTTCCAGTTCCTTCGGCGCGGCCCTCGCCGCCCGGGAGGGCCTGCCCTTCGTCTTCGCCTCCCACTTCGCACCCGAGCAACTGGGCACCGCACTGGACCTCTACCGCACCTCCTTCCGCCCCTCGGCAGCCCTGGCACGGCCGTACGCCGTCGTCGCGGCCAACGCGGTCGTCGCCGACACCGACGAGGAAGCCGTACGGATCTTCAGCACGATGCAGCAGAAGTTCCTCACCCACTTCCGGGGCGGCATGCAGTTCCTCCCGCCGGTCGACGACATCGACGCCGTATGGGCCCCGCAGGAGGCGCGGACGGTGAACGCCATGCTGGCGGAGTCCTTCACCGGTGCGCCGGACACCGTCCGCCGCGGCCTGGAGGGCCTCGTCGACCGCACGGACGCCGACGAACTGATGGTCGTCAGCGAGGCATGGGACTTCGACGCCCGGCTGCGCTCGTACCAACTGCTCGCCGAGACCTGGAAGTCCTGATCACCCGCACCCCACGAAAGGACCCGTCGTGCACGCGCCCACCGCCCTCTTCGAGCCCGTCCGCCTCGGTGACCTCACGCTGCCCAACCGCATGGTCATGGCGCCGATGAGCCGTGCCCGCGCGGGCGCCGACGGCACCCCCGGCCCGCTGATGGCGCACTACTACGCGCAGCGCGCGTCGGCGGGGCTGATCGTGGCCGAGGGCACCCATCCGCTCGCCGCCGGGGCCATCGGTCCCGACGCGCCGGGCCTGTTCACCGATGCCCACCAGGACGGTTGGGCGCGGCTCGCGGACGGGGTGCACGCGGCGGGCGGACGCCTCTTCGTCCAGCTCATGCACGCGGGCCGGCTGGCCCACCCGGCCTTCCTGCCCGCAGGGGCCCGTCCGGTCGCCCCCTCGGCGGTTGCCGCCCGGGCCCTCGTCCACACCTCCGGCGGCCGGACGCCGGCCGTGCTCCCGACCGCCCTCACCGCCGCCGGGATCGAGGAGCTGATCGACGGCTTCGTCCGTTCCGCGGGCCGGGCGGTCGCCGCCGGACTCGACGGGGTGGAGGTCCATGCCGCCAACGGCTATCTGCTCCACCAGTTCCTCGCCGAGAACGCCAACCTCCGCACGGACCGCTGGGGCGGGACCACCGAGGGGCGCATCCGTCTCACCGTCGCGATCACCGAGGCGGTCGCCGAGGCCGTCGGCCCGCACCGGGTCGGCGTGCGCATCTCCCCGTCCCACCCGTTCGGCGACCTGACGGAAGCCGACCCGTACACCACCTACACGGCCCTTGTCCGGGCCCTCGCCGCGCTGGGGATCGCGTACCTCCACCACGGCGAGACGGGCACGGAACTGGACCGCGCGGTACGGGAACGGTGGCCCACCGCGCTGATGGTCACCCCGCTCCCGGCCGACCGCGACAAGCCGGAGGCCGCCGCCGACGCCCTCGCCCACGGCGCGGACCTCGTCTCCTTCGGCCGGGACTTCCTCGCCAACCCCGACCTGGTCGCCCGCTGCCGCACCGGCGCACCCCGCAACGCGGTGCGCCGTGCGGGTTTCTACGGCGGGGGAGCCCACGGGTACACCGACTACCCCACCCTTACCGGTCCGTAAATCGGTTCGCCGGCACCGGGGGACCCTGGCACAGTGGCGCACCATGACGGACTTCGAACCGCTGACCGCCGCCGACGTGCGGCTGATGCAGGGTCTGGCGCAACGCGTCACCGCCGTTCGCCGCGACCTGGTGAACGCCGATGCGAGCTTCGGAGAGCTGGCCTGGAACTGGGGCAGGGGGCAGGCCACCCGCGGCGCGGGTTGGCGCCGCCGACTGTGGTTCGCCGACGGTGACCTGGTGGCGTGGGGCTGGGCCTTCCTGCCGCACCGGGTACGGCGCAGCGACGGGTCGGTGCGGGAGGTCACCGACGCCTATCTGGCGTACCAGGTGCACCCCGACCACGCCGGGCTGGTGGACGAGGTGATCGACGGGTACGAGGGCGTGGCCGGGAACGTCGAGCGCACGGTGGTGCCGAGCGCCGCCGACGGGTACGCCCTGGAGCGGTGGGCGGCGCACGGCTACGCGACCGACCCGGCCTCGCTCGGCGACACCGCTTCGTGGACCCAGCTCAACGAGCGGGACCTCACCGAGCTGGAACGGCCCCTCCTGCCGGACGGGTTCCGGTTCCGCACCGCCGACGAGGCCGGGCCCGAGGCCGCGGTCCGGGCCCACCGGGACGCCTGGGCCCCCTCGACGTACACGGCCGAGGACTACCGGGGCGTCCGGCGGACGGCGGGGTACCGCGGCGACCTGCACGTCCTGGTGGAGGCGCCGGACGGCACGATGGCCTCCTCGACGATCATGTGGCTCGACGAGGCCAACCGGACCGCCGAGTTCGAGCCGGTCGGGACGCATCCCGACTACCGGCGGCGGGGGCTGGGCAGGGCGATGCTCCTGCACGGGATGCGGCTGGCGCGCGCGGCCGGGGCCGACCGGATGACCGTCGCGTGCCTGGGGGCGCCGGGGCACCCCCAGGCACGCGGGCTGTACTACGGCGTCGGGTTCCGGGAACTCTCCCGGGACGCGCCGCTCATCAAGACCTGAGGGCCGGTCGGTCAGCGGCGCGCGGTGACCACCACGGCCGGGCCGACGGGGTCGGTGTCCGGTCCCGGGAACTTGCCCGACACGTCGAAGGTGCGCCCGCGCGCCGCGATGTCCACCGCGGCGAACTCCGCGCCGCCGGTCGCGTGCAGGTCCAGCGACTTCCAGGTCGATCCGGCGCGCTCCAGCACCTTCGGGGCCACCGGTCCTTCGCCTTCGGCGAGGACCACGGGGCGGGCGCCGCTCACGGTCACTGACCGCAGCGGAGCGACGCCCGGGGGCAGCGGCACCTCCGCCCAGGTGCCCCCGCTCAGCCGCAGGACCAGACCGCGGGCCGCGGCGCCCGGCGCCTTGGCCCGGCCGACGGCCCACACCTCGCCGCGCGGCCCGGACGCCACGCCGTTCAACCGCACCCGCTCCTCGCCGAGGTCGGGTGCGGGGGCCTTGCGCCAGGTGGTGCCGTCGTAGTGGAGCAGGACCGGTCGCGACCAGGCTTCGTTGAACGCTTCGCCCACCGCCCACACGTCGTCGTGCGCGCGGGCCGTGACGCCCGAGAGGGTCCAGTTGCCGCCGGGTCCCTCCCCGACGTCCGGGAGCGCCGCCGGTGTCCACCGCGTGCCGTCCCAGTGCTGGAGTTCCCCGACGGCCTTGACGACGTGCTCCGGATCGGGAACGGCGGACCAGCCCGCGGCCCAGGCGTCGCGGGCGGTGCGGGCGTCGACGGAGAGGAACCCGGCGGTCATGGTCTGCGTGGGGACGGGAGCCGTGGCGGTCTGCCACCTCCTGCCGTCCCAGCGCTGGGTGATGATCCCGCCGGCTTCCTGGACGTGGTCACCGACGACCAGGGCGTTGCGCGGCGAGGAGGCGTCGACGTCGTTGAAACGGACGTCGTACGAGCCGGGCAGGGGCGCGGTCGGCAGCGCCTTCCAGCGGCCGCCCGTCCGGTCGTCGCGCTCCCAGAGGGTCGGGACCGTGCGGACGTGGCGCTCTCCCTCCCGTTCGGAGCGGATGCCCGCCGCCCAGGTGGTGTGGGCGTCGGGGCGGGTGACGGCGAAGGCGTTGGCGTCGGTCTCGGTCAGCTTCGACGTGGTCCACGTGCCGTGCGGCTCGACTCCGGACGGCGACGGGGCCGGGGTCGGGGACGAGTTCGCGTACGCGGGGGTGGCCGACGCGACCACCGCGACGGCGGCGCACAGGGTGCGCACGGTCCGGCGGGAGCGGGTCGGGCGGGATGCGGTCATGCTCGGGCCTTTCACGGGGCGTTCGGTGGTACGACGCGTCCCGGGCCGTGCAGGACGGCCCGGGACATGGCGCGTCACCTGTTGCTGTCCGCGGGTGATCTTGAGTTCCCGAACGACCGGCACCGCCGCCGCTCAGGTCAGTTCGTTCTCCCAGTTCCTGACGTAGGTCCCGGGCGTCTGGCCGAAGTACCGGCGGAACGCCAGGATGTAGCCGTTGGTGCTGAACCCCACCCATGCCGCGACCGCGGACACCATGTGCCCCTGTTCCAGGAGCGTCAGGGAGTGGTTGAGGCGCAGCCGGGTCCGCCACTCCGACAGGGGCAGGCCGGTCTCGGCCCGGAACGCGCGGCGCAGACTGGTCGAGTTCCGCAAGGTCGAACAGCAACGGCCGCATTGTAGGCTCGGCCGATCGACCCCCCGTCCGGCCGGGACCGGGTCCCGGAACCCCACGGTTCTCCCCAGGGCCGACGGGGGCGGGACCCGCCCGGCGGCGAGGTGCGAACCGGTCTGCGGATTCGCAGGGAGCCGCGCCGTATAGCCTGGGGAAATGTTGACAGAAGTCACGGCGACCCGCTACATCACGCCCCTGCGGGAAGGCGGCTCGCTCCCGGGACTCGTCGAGGCCGACGATCTCGGTACGTACGCGATGAAGTTCACCGGTGCCGGGCAGGGGCGCAAGACCCTCGTCGCCGAGGTGTTGTGCGGGCTGTTGGCACAGCGGCTGGGGCTGCGGGTCCCCGAACTCGTCGTGCTCGCCCTGGACCCGGTGCTCGGCCTCGGCGAACCCGACCCCGAGGTGCAGGGCCTCCTGAAGGCCAGCGGCGGCCCCAACCTCGGCACGGCGTACCTGTCGGGGGCCCTCGGGTTCGACGCCCTGGCCTACACGGTCGACGCCGGGGAGGCCGGACGGATCGTGTGGTTCGACGCGCTCGTGAACAACGTCGACCGGTCCTGGCGCAACCCCAATCTGCTCGTCTGGCACGGCGACCTGTGGCTCATCGACCACGGCGCCAGCATGATCTGGCACCACAACTGGCCGACCGTCAGCGCGTCGACGGCCCGGCCCTACGACGCGACGGACCACGCCCTCGCCCCGTTCGCCCCCGATCTGGACTCCGCCGCGGCGGAGTTGGCCCCGCTGGTCACCGCGGAACTGCTGCACGAGGTGGCCGCCGGCGTCCCGGACGCCTGGCTGGTCGGCGAGGAGGGCTTCGACGGCCCCGACGCCGTGCGGGACGCGTACGTGGCGGCGCTGCTGTCCCGTGCGCCGGACGTCCACCGGCGCACCACCCTCGGTCCGCCCGACCCGCGTCTGGCCGGACGTCCGGCGGGTTGGTCGGCTGCCGCGTCCGAGGCTGCCACGTCCGAGCGTGCCGCGTCCGGGGCGACCGCCTCCGAGGGGGTCGGCCGATGAGCGGGCGGGACGTCTTCGAGTACGCCCTGCTGCGGGTGGTGCCCCGGGTGGAACGCGGGGAACTGATCAATGCGGGGGTCGTCGTGTACTGCCGCGCCCGGTCCTTCGTGGCCGCCCGCACCCACGTGGACGAGGCGCGTCTGATCGCCCTGGACCCCGCGGTCGACCTGGCCGGGGTGCGGGCCGCGTTGCGGGCCGTGGAGCAGGTGTGCGCGGGCGGCGAGGCGGCGGGCCAGGCCGCGCGCGACGACGCGGGGCGCCGGTTCCGCTGGCTCGTCGCACCGAGGTCCACCGTGGTGCAACCGGGCCCCGTGCACACCGGGCTGACGGCCGATCCGCGGGCCGAGTTGGAGCGGCTGGTGGAGACGCTGGTGCGGTGACGCCCCGGTCCGTCCGGGAGCGCCCGGCCCGTCGGGGACGGTGCCGGGCGGTGTCGCGCCCGATGCCGTTGACACCGGGTGCCGGGGCTCCTAGCGTCACGTCCGCCGACAGTACTGAGCGGTAGCTCACCCCTTCCGGGGTGACGCCGGGTCGCCCGGGTCGGCCGTGGCGACCCTCCCAACGGCGCACGGCGAGGCCGTCCCGAGGACGAGGAGTGTGCATGTCCACCACTGAACAGCGCGTGGCCGTGGTGACCGGCGCGGCGCGGGGCATCGGCGCCGCGACGGCCGTACGGCTGGCCGCCGAGGGCCGGGCCGTCGCCGTACTGGACCTCGACGAGGCCGGGTGCGCGGACACCGTCGCGCAGATCGTCGCCGCGGGCGGCCGGGCGGTCGCCGTGGGCTGTGACGTCACGGACGAGGCGCAGGTCGGGGCCGCCGTGGAGCGCATCGCCGGGGAACTGGGCGCGCCGACCGTCCTGGTGAACAACGCGGGCGTCCTGCGGGACAACCTGCTCTTCAAGATGAGCGCGTCCGACTGGGACACCGTCCTCGGCGTGCACCTGCGCGGGGCGTTCCTGATGACCAAGGCGTGTCAGAAGCACATGGTGGACGCCGGCTTCGGCCGGATCGTCAACCTGTCCTCGTCGTCCGCGCTCGGCAATCGGGGACAGGCCAACTACGCCGCCGCCAAGGCCGGCCTCCAGGGCTTCACCAAGACCCTCGCCATCGAGCTCGGCAAGTTCGGCGTCACCGCCAACGCCGTCGCGCCCGGATTCGTCGTCACCGAGATGACCAGGGCCACCGCCGAGCGGGTCGGGATGGGCTTCGAGGACTTCCAGGCCGCCGCCGCGACCCAGATCCCCGTGCAGCGGGTGGGGCGTCCCGAGGACATCGCCCATGCGATCGCCTTCTTCACCGGCGACGCGGCCGGGTTCGTCTCCGGCCAGGTCCTGTACGTGGCCGGGGGTCCCCTCGGCTGACCGACCGCCGCGCTCCGGCGTGCGCCGGCCGGGGGGCGACCGCGGCCGGGGTCCTGTCCGCGGTCGACTCCGCGGGTCCCGTCCGGGGGCGTGCCGGGCGTCCTCGGGAGCCCGGTTCACGCGGTGCGTGGACGTCCGTCCCCGTGTGATCGCATCGGTATCGGCAACCCTGTGCAGAGACGATTCTTCTGTGCGGGCGCTGCGATATGGTCGGCCGGCCCCCCTGGTTCAGCCGATCGAGGAGCGTGCGCGTGTTCGTCCGGTTCCGGTGTGTGCGGCACGTGGCGGCCGCGGTGTCGATGTGCGTGGTCGCCGGGTGCGGGTTCGTTTCGGAGAGCGCCTCGGGCGCCGACCAGCAGATCACCGTGGGAACGACCAGCGCTCCCAGCACCCTGGACCCGGCGGCGTCCTGGGACGGTTCCTGGGAGCTGTTCCGGAACGTCTACCAGACCCTCCTCAGCTATCCGGCGGGCGCCTCCGAGCCCGAACCCGACGCGGCCCGGTGCGCGTTCACGGACGAGTCGATGCGCACCTACTCCTGCACCCTCAAGGAAGGGCTCCGCTTCTCCGACGGCGACGCCCTCGACGCCAGCGCGGTCAAGCACAGCATCGACCGCATCGTGCGGATCAACGTCCCCGGCGGCCCCAAGGGGCTGCTGGGCAGCCTGGACCGGGTGGAGACGCGGGGCGAGCGGACCGTGGTCTTCCACCTCGGCCAGTCCGATGCGACGTTCCCGTTCGTCCTCGCGACCCCCGCCATGTCGATCGTCGACCCGCGCGAGTACCCGGCCGACGCGCTCCGCACGGAGCAGGAGGTCACCGGCTCGGGCCCCTACGCCCTCGCCGCGTACGAGGAGGGACGACGGGCCCGGTTGGTCAGGAACGGGCACTACCGGGGTCGTGCGCAGCGCAAGAACGACGAGGTGACCATCCGGTACTTCCAGGACTCCGCCTCCATGGTGCAGGCGCTGCACGACCGGGAGATCGACGTCACCTACCGGGGCCTGGCCGCCGAGGACGTCATCGCGCTCCAGAGCAACGACCCCGACGACGGCGTGCAACTCGTCGAGGGGGCCGGCACCGAGATCAGCTACCTCGTCTTCAACCCCGAGGACCGGTGGGCCCGCAAGGCCGCCGTCCGACGGGCCGTGGCCCAGGTCATCGACCGTAGTGCCCTTGCGCACAAGGTCTACAAGGACACCGTCGACCCGCTGTACTCCATGATCCCCAGCGGGCTGCCCGGGCACACCACCGGGTACTTCGACGACTTCGGCGAACCCGACGCGGACCGGGCCGCCGACCTGCTCGCCGCTGCGGGCATCGTCGAACCGGTGCCGCTGGAGCTGTGGTTCACCACCGACCGGTACGGTTCGCTGACCGAGCCCGCCTTCCGGGAGATCGAGAGCCAGTTGGAGGAGTCCGGGCTGTTCGAGGTCACCCTGAAGAGCCGCGCCTGGAAGACCTACGAGGCCGGGTACCGCAGGGGCGAGTACCCCGTCTTCGGCCGCGGCTGGTTCCCGGACTTCCCGGACCCCGAGAACTTCATCGCGCCCTTCGTCGGCGAACGCAACGCGCTCGGCACCCCGTACCCGGTGCCGGAGATCACCTCCGTGTTGCTGCCGCGGTCCCGGCGCGAGGCGGACCGCTCCGCCGTGGTCGCCGACTTCGAGCGGGCGCAGCAGATCCTCGTGGACGACGCCCGGCTGCTGCCGCTGTGGCAGGGTCGGCAGTACGTCGCGGCGAGCGAGGAGATCTCCGGGAGCGAGCGTTCCCTCGATCCGTCCACGGTCATGCTGCTGTGGGAGCTGCGTCGGAAAACCAGCTGGTAGTACCGGGAACGGTGCGCGTTGTCAGTGGACGCCGGTAGGTTCTCGGGTGTGGGGGCGGCCGTGGCGAACGGTCGCCGAATGACCGTATTCCGGAGGATGTTCACGTGACCGACACCGCTCTGCTGCCCGAATCCTGGCGCGGCGTCCTCGGTGAGGAACTGGGGAAGCCGTACTTCAAGGAGCTCACCGAGTTCGTGGAGGGGGAGCGGGAGAACGGCCCCGTCTACCCGCCGCGCGACGAGGTCTTCGCGGCACTGGAGGCCACCCCGTACGACCAGGTGAAGGTCTTGATCCTGGGCCAGGACCCCTACCACGGCGAGGGCCAGGGGCACGGCCTGTGCTTCTCCGTGCGGCCGGGCGTGAAGACCCCGCCGTCGCTGCGGAACATCTACAAGGAGATGCACGCGGAGCTGGGGCACCCCGTGCCGGACAACGGCTATCTGATGCCCTGGGCCCGCCAAGGAGTGCTCCTCCTGAACGCGGTGCTGACGGTCCGGGCCGGCGAGGCCAACTCCCACAAGGGCAAGGGCTGGGAGCGGTTCACCGACGCGGTCATCCACGCGGTCGCCGACCGGCCGGACCCGGCCGTGTTCGTCCTGTGGGGGAACTACGCCCAGAAGAAGCTGCCCCTGATCGACCAGGAGCGGCACGTGGTGGTGAAGGGCGCCCACCCGTCCCCGCTGTCCGCGAAGAAGTTCTTCGGGTCGCAGCCCTTCACCCAGATCGACGAGGCCGTGGCCCAGCAGGGTCACGCCCCGATCGACTGGCGGATTCCCGACCTGGGCTGACCCCGTGTCCGGGGTGCGGCTTCCCCTCCTCGGGGGGCCGCACCCCGGCACGTCCCACGGGCGCCGGCCCGCTCGGCGTACGCACCTGTGGACCAGCGGTGCGTACGCCACCCGCGCCTGCCCCGCACCGGTGACCACGGCGGGTTAGCGTCGACCGGCGGGTCACCGGTGCATCGGCGCCCGTTCGATGGCGGCGACCCGGTGGACGGCGGAGGCAAGGGTGACGGAACCGCAGGAACGGTCAGCGCGGGACGAGGTCACGATGACCCGCATCGGGCAGGCCGTCATGCTGCACCACGGAGGTGACCGCGAGGAGGCCCGTGACCGGTTCCTCGCGCTGTGGGCGGAGATCGTCGAGAACGGGAACCCGCTGCACCGCTGCACCCTCGCCCACTACCTGGCGGACACCCAGGACGACCCGGAGGCCGAACTCGCCTGGGACCTGCGGGCCCTGTCCGCCGCCGAGGAACTCGCCGACGGTCGGATGCCGCCCCACGCCCTGGCACCGGCCGCCCGCGCCTTCTACCCGACGCTGCACCTGAACCTCGCGGCCGACTACGCGCGACTCGGTCGCCGGGAGGCCGCCCGCAGCCATCTGAGGCTGTCGAGCGGAGCCCTGGACGCGCTCGACGGCGATGCGCACGGCGAGACGGTCCGTTCGGCCATCGTCCGGCTGGGACGCCAACTGGACGGGGACCCGCCCACGAACCCCGGGCCCGTTCGACCCGCGCCGTAGTGCACGTACCTAGCGCGCCGTCATGCCCGCCAGGAGCTCCCGGCACCCGGCCCGCAGCTCCTCCAACGACACGGACCGGGAGTGCGCCGAGCCGGCCACGCAGGAGAACATCATGCCCTCGGCCCAGGCGATCAGCGCCAGTGCGTGCCGGGCGGGATCGGGCGAGCCGAGCGCGCTGACCAGGGCCAGGAGGGGTTCCCGGAACTGCCGCCCGGTGTCGTCGAAGACCTGCCGCAGCGCCGGGCGCCGGGTGGCCTCCAGGGCCAGTTCGTAGCGGCACACCAACAGGTCCCGGTGGTGGGTCAGATAGCGGTGCAGCGCCTGGGCCACGCCCTCGGCGACCGCCTCGACGCCACCGGCGGGGTCCGTCAGCTCCCGCACCCGTAGGACCCGGGCCTCGCGTTCCGCGAGCCGGTGGTTCGCGACCTCCAACAGCGCCTGTCGGGTGCGTGCGTGGTTGGAGGTCGACCCCTGGGGGAGCCCGGCCGCCGCGTCCACCGCCCGGTGGGTCAGCCCGCGCATCCCGCGTGCGGTCAGCAGGGCGAGCGCGGTGTCGGCGATGAGCACGGCGCGCTCCGAGCCGGACGGTGCCCCGGACGGGCGGGCGGGTCGGGGGTCGGGCGAAGCGTGGGATGCGGGCACGACCCCAACCTACCTCTTTCACTACAGCTGTAGTACGTTCGAGGAATCCAGCACTACGTCTGTAGTAGACGGAGGGGTCGTGTCACAGCAGCACGCAGTCGTCCTCGGGGGCGGGATCGGTGGCCTCGCCACCGCCGTGGCCCTGCACCGGCGCGCTTGGCACGTCACCGTGCTGGAACGCGCCCCCTCGCTCGACCCCGTCGGCGCGGGCATCGCCCTGGCCCCCAACGGGCAACGGGCCCTGGACGTCATCGGCCTCGGCGACGAGATCCGGGCACGCGCCGCCTGGCAGGGCCCGGGCGGGCTCCGCACCCCCCGGGGACGCTGGCTGACCCGGCTGGACGCCGAGGCGGTGACCGAACGCTTCGGCGGGCCCCTGGTGCTGCTGCACCGCGCCGACCTGATCGCCCGCCTCGCCGCCGCGCTGCCGCCGGACCGGCTGCGCACCGACTCGCCCGCCGAACTCGTGGCGCCCGGGGTGCCCGGCGCCGCACGCGCCGTGGTGCGCACACCGGACGGAGACCTCCACGCCGACCTGGTCGTCGCCGCCGACGGCATCCGCTCCGCCACCCGGCGGGCCCTCTTCCCCGAGCACCCGGGCCCCCGCTACTCCGGCTTCACCACCTGGCGGTTCGTCGCCCCCGACCCCACCCCCGGCCGGCCCTTCGCACCCCACGAGACCTGGGGGCGCGGCTCCCTGTGGGGGGCGCACCCGTTGGCCGACGGCCGGGTCTACGCGTACGCCGCCGCCCTCGCCCCCGCAGGCACGACCGCCCCCGACGAACACGCCGAACTGCGGCGACGGTTCGCCGACTGGCACGACCCGGTGCCCGCCCTGCTCGGGGCGGCGGCCCGGCTACCGGTCCTGCGCCACGACGTCCACCACATGACGACCCCGCTGCCCGCCTTCCACCGCGGCCGGGTCGTCCTCGTCGGTGACGCGGCCCACGCGATGGCCCCGATGCTCGCCCAGGGCGGCAACCAGGCCATCGAGGACGGCATCGTCCTGGCCCACCACGCGGACCCCGCGGCCGATCTGCGATCCGCGCTCGCCGCCTACAGCGCCGACCGGCTGCCACGGACCGGTGCGATCGTCCGCAAGGCGGCGGGTGCCGCCCGGGTCGTCGCCCTCCGCAGCCGCCCCGCCGTGGCGCTGCGCACCGCGGCACTGGCCCTGACCTCGCGGTTGATGCCCGATGCGATGCTGCGGGGGTTCGCCGCGATAGCCGACTGGAACCCGCCCGGTGGCCCGTATGCTTCCGAGCGTCCCACCCGCACCAGTTAGCTGGAGACACGTGTGAAGGTCGGTTGCATCGGACTCGGTGACATCGCGCAGAAGGCGTACCTGCCGGTACTCACCACCCAGCCGGACGTGGAACTGCACCTCCAGACCCGCACCGCGGCGACCCTGGAGCGGATCGGCGCCACGTACCACCTGCCCGAGGACCGCCGGCACGAGGACCTGGACGCCCTGCTCGCCCAGGGGATCGACGCCGCCTTCGTGCACGCGCCCACCGTCACCCACCCCGAGATCGTGACCCGGCTCGTCGAAGCGGGCGTGCCGACCTACGTCGACAAGCCGCTCGCCTACGACTACGCCACCTGCGAGCGGATGGTGCGGTCGGCCGAGGAGCGCGGGGTGAGCCTCACCGTCGGCTTCAACCGCCGGTACGCGCCGGGGTACGCCCAGTGCCTGGAGCACCCGCGCGAGCTCATCATCATGCAGAAGAACCGCGTGGGACTGCCGGAGGACCCGCGCTCCTTCGTCTTCGACGACTTCATCCACGTGATCGACACGCTCCGTTTCCTGGCGCCCGGAGCCGTCGACCACGTCGCCGTGCGGGCCAAGGCCGAGGACGGGTTGCTGCACCACGTCGTGCTCCAACTCGCGGGCGACGGCTTCACCGCCCTCGGGGTGATGAACCGGCTCAGCGGCTCCGTCGAGGAGGTCCTGGAGGTCGCGGGGCAGGACAGCAAACGACAGGTCGTCAACCTCGCGGAGGTCATCGACCACAAGGGTCAGCCCAGCGTCCGGCGGCGGGGCGACTGGGTGCCGGTGGCCCGTCAGCGCGGCATCGAACAGGTCGTCCTGGCCTTCCTCGACGACGTGCGGGCGGGCCGCACGGTCAACGCCCGGGACGCGCTGGCGACCCATGAGCTGTGCGAGCGCGTGGTCCTGGCGATCCAGGAGCAGACCGCCGTCTGACGACCCCGCGCACCCCCTCGACCGCGCCGTACCCCACCAGCACCAGCAGGGCCGCGCGCACCGCCCAGTCCCCGAACCGCACGTACGGGGTGACCCCGGTCGCGAGCGGCACCTCGTACACCTGGGCCGCGATCCGCTCGGTGCCGAGCCGGGGGCCGACGCGCTCCCCCCGGGGTCCGTACACCGCGGACACCCCGGTGAGCGTCGCGTGGACCACGGGGCGGCCGGTCTCCGCCGCGCGCAGCGCCGCCAGCGAGGCGTGCTGCGACGGCGCCCAACTCCCCTGGAAGGTCGACGTCGCCGACTGGGCGACCAACACCGCGGCACCGTCCTCGGCGAGTCGGCGGCCCAGGTCCGGGAACGCCGACTCGAAGCAGACCAACGGCCCCACCCGCAGACCGCCGACGTCCATCACCACCTGCCGTGCACCGCGCCGACGGTCCTCGCCCGCGGCCTTGCCCACCGAGGTCGCCCAGCCCAGCACCGACCGCGCGGGAACGTACTCGCCGAACGGGACCAGCCGCATCTTGTCGTAGCGGTCGCCCGTGGGCCCCTCGGGCCCGATCAGCACGGAACTCTTGTAGATGCCCGGCGCGGCGGCCGGGTCCGAGCTGCGCGCGTCCACGTTGACGAGGACGTCGGCGCCCACGTCCCGCGCCAGTGCGGCGATCCGGTCGGCCAGATCCGGGCGGGCGGCGAGGTCGTGACCCACGCTGCTCTCGCCCCACACGACCAGGTCGAGCCGCTGTCCGACGAGCGAGCGGGTGAGCCGCTCCTCCCGGGCGAAACGGGCACCCGCCCCGTCGACCACCCCGGGCTGGACCACCGCGACCCGGGCGCTGCCGTCCGGCTGCGGCCGGGGTGCCCAGACCCAGGCGCCGGCCCCCGCGACGGCGGTGACGGCCAGTCCCGCCACCGCCGGGAGCCGTGCGGCGGGCACCGCCACCAGCAGCACCAGCGCCGTGTTCACCGCGACGACCAGCAGACTGACCAGCCACACCCCGCCCAGCGAGGCGAGCCGCAGCGCGGGCGTCACCTGCCACTGACTGGCACCCAACAACCCCCAGGGGCCGCCGAGGCCCTGCCAGGACCGTACGACCTCGACCGCCAACCAGCCCGACGGCAGGACGAGCAGGGCGGTGACCGCCCGACCCGGCCCGGGCCGTCCGCCCAGCAACCGCCGGACCAGCCAGCCCCAGGGCGCCCACAGCGCCCCGAGGAGGGCGGCGATCACCAAGGTGAACACGTGCAGGCTCGGCAGCAGCCAGTGGTGCACCGCCAACATGAAGCCGAGCCCCCCGAACCAGCCGTCCAGAGCGGCACGGCGGCCGGTGGGGGCGCTCCGGGCCAGCAGCATCCACGGCACCAGCGCCACGTGGGCGAGCCACCACAGGGAAGGAGCCGGGAAGGCGAGTGCGGGCAGGGCGCCCGCGAGGGCGGCCACGGCGGACCGGCGCCACGACCCGGCGGGGGAGTCCTGCCCACGGCCCGGCGCCCGGCGCCCGCGTTCCCGGCCGAAGAGCGACGTCATGGAGCCCTCCTTGACCTTCCTGAGGTCCGCGCCGACACCCCCAGCATGGGCCACGGCCCCGTGGGGCGCGCGGGTCCCGGAGCGAGTGGGGGACACCCCGCGACGGGGGCGGCCCGGGGCCCGCCGGCCCCGTGCGTCACGGGGCGCCGCTCGGCACTCCGTGACGCCGCCACAGCTCCTTGACGACGACCTCGCCCAGCCGCCAGCCGTCGACCGTCCGCACCAGGGCGAAGGCGTAGCGCCCCCCGCACTCGACGTCCGGCGCGACGCCCCTTCCGTCCGGTGCCGCGCCCAGCACGGTGCGGTAGTCCGCCCGCATCCGCGCGGCCTCCCGCTCGCCGCGCTCCGGGTCGGCGAAGCGCAGCTGCCGGTTGACGACGAGGTGTTGCCGCAGCGGGTACGCGTCCAGCGTCCCCGCCAGCCAGGCGGTGACCTGGTGCGCGTCGCCCGTGATCCCGCCGGCCGAGCGGTGGTCGGCCCGGCCGCCGGGGACGAAGAGCCGGCGGAGCGCGTCCCAGTCGCCTTCGTCGAGGGCGCGGGCGTAGTCGGTGACGAGGTCGTCGATGGCGAGGCGGTCCATCACGGTCGCGAGGTCCACGCGCTGGGTCATCGGATCAGTGTTGGCCAACCGCGCCCGCACGCCAAGGGGTTGCGCACCGTGGAGGCCGAGCGGGCGCGATCTGCTGGCCGGAAGGCGTCGGTGCCGAAGGGCGCTGACGGGCTCGGTGGTGTCGACGGGGAGCCGCCCGCCGACCTGTGCCTGAAGGTGTTCGCCCGGCTCTTCCCGGACGTCACGGTCGAGGAGGCTCCTGGCGGACCCTGTTGCGGGTGACGGGACGGGCGGAACTGCCGGACCGTGCGCGGCGTACGTCGTGGCGGTGGTACGGGGAACCGGGGACCGGCGTGGTCACCAGGCCCTGACGTCACTCCTGACGGCAGCGGCCCATTCGGTCACCAACGCCTCGTAGGTGCGGCGCTCCTCCGCTGACAGGCGACCGCCGGTCCGGAGCCAGAGGTCACGGATCTCCTCGTTGAGCGAGTCGGCGGAACGCACGCAACCGGAGTGCTCTTGGATGCGGGACATGCCACGAAGCTTAGGCGGTCGTTCTGACCATCCGCTACGCCTTGCCGTTAGTTCATCACTGTACGCAAGGTGCTGCGGAGCGCTTTGCGGAGAGAACGTGCAGGTCACGTGTGGTTTCCGGGCGCCGGGTGCGTCATGGGGACAGGGCGCGGCTGTGAGGCAACTCTCTCCTTCTCGGCCGATTTACCGGTCCCTGGCGGGTTTTGAACGTCCCGTGGCGAGGTACTGCGGTCGTCGACCCGCACCGTCGATGTCAGTGGTGCCGCCTACGCTGCAAGCAACATCAGCGCATGCTGGCTGCGTGAGCTGAGGCCCCGCCCCGGTTGGACAGCGCCTTCCGGGCGGGGCCCTCGTGCGCCCGCGGGTCGCGTCGCCTCAGTGCCCGAACTCACCGGCGTGCGGGCTCAACACCCCGGCGCCGACCAGGACGAACAGCAGGATCCCCAGGGCGATCCGGTAGTAGACGAACGGCATGAAGCTCTTGGTGGTGATGAAGCGCATGAACCAGGCGATCACGGCGTACCCCACCGCGAAGGCGATGAGGGTCGCGAAGACGAGCGGCCCCCACGACACATGGCCCGACCCCGCGTCCTTCAACTCGTACGCGCCGGAGGCGAGGACCGCGGGGATCGCCAGGAGGAACGAGTAACGGGCCGCCGCCTCCCGGGTGTACCCCATCAGCAGGCCGCCGCTGATCGTCGCACCGGACCGGGAGACCCCGGGGATCAGCGCCAGCGCCTGGCAACACCCGTAGACGAGGCCGTCCCGGACGCTCAGGTCCTTGAGCGTCTTGCGGGGGCGCACCGCCCGGTGCTTGCCGCCCGCCTCGTCCCGGGCGGCCAGGCGGTCCGCGACGCCGAGGACGACGCCCATCACGATGAGCGTCGTCGCGATCAGCCGCAGGTCCCGGAAGGGGCCCTCGATCTGGTCCTTCAGGGTCACGCCGAGCACGCCGATCGGCAGCGACCCGAGGATCACCAGCCAACCCAACTGCGCATCGTGGTCACTGCGCAGGGACCGGTCCGTCAAGGACCGGAACCAGGCGGAGACGATCCGGGCGATGTCCTTGCGGAAGTAGATCAGCACGGCGGTCTCGGTGCCGATCTGGGTGATCGCGGTGAACGCGGCCCCCGGGTCCTGCCAGCCCGCGAACGCCGCGGTCAACCGGAGGTGGGCGCTGGAGGAGATGGGGAGGAACTCGGTCAGCCCCTGGACGAGTCCGAGGACGAAGGCTTCGAACCAAGACATGGAGTAACGGGATCCAGTGCTGATCGGGGCTCCGGCCACGGGCGCGCGGGCCGGATGCGGACGGGGCGCACCCGTGCGGACGCGCACCTGCGGGAGCGGATGCGGACGGGGACACGGCGTACGGCTGCGGACGGGACGGTGCCGGGCGTCCGGTGCGGCTGGAGCCCCGGGCGGCCCGGTCGGCGTGACCACCGCGACCTGGTGCGCAGCGTAGGAGCCGCGGGTGAACCGGGGCTTACCGCGCGGCGGCCGGCGGACGTCGGGCGGGCGCCGCACACCCGCCCGACGTCGGGGACGGGGGCCGCTTCAACGGGTGCGTGAGCGTGCGTGCAGCGTGCGGGCCATCCGGGGTCCGGCCCACCGCTTGAACCGCCGTACCGCTTCCAGTCGGCCGGCGGCCCGGTCCAACCGGTAGTACAACCGGGGCGGAAGGTGCGGGAGCAGCGGGGAGTGCCGCTGCCCGAGCAGGGCGAACATCTGCGCGGGCGGCAGCGCCATGTACCGCGGCAGGTCCTCGTACCACCGGGCGCTGTAGCGCGCCGCGCTCTGCACGGGGACCAGCGCCGCCCGGCGCTCCCGTTCGTACCGGGCCAGTGCGGAGGGGACGTCGGGCGCGTCGCGCAGCGCCCCGGCCAGCGAGATCGCGTCCTCCAGGGCGAGCGTCGTACCCGCGCCGATGGAGTAGTGGGTGGTGTGCGCCGCATCGCCGAGGAGGACCAGGTCGCCCCGGTGCCAGGCGCGGTTGGTGACGGTCCGGAACGTCAGCCACTGGGCCGGGCCGTCCGACCCTTCGCGACCGATCAGCGGGTGCCCGTCCAGGGGGGCGGCGAAGAGCTTCTCCAGGAGGTTCAGCCCTTCGGCCTCGTCGGCGCGGTCGAGGCCGAGTCCGCGCCAGGTCGTGGGCGAGCACTCGATGACACAGGTGCTGCGGGTGGCGCTGAAGGGGTAGCCGTAGCACCAGATCCAGCCGTGGTCGGTCGCCACGAACGCGAACGTGAACGAGGTGAAGACCCGGGTGGTGCCGAGCCAGGCGTACACGTTGCGGCCGGAGGCGATCTCGGTGCCGAAGTGGCCGGCGTGCTGCTCCCGCAGGGCGCTGTGCACGCCGTCGGCGGCCACCACCAGGTCGGCCGCCGGGGGTTCGGTGACCTCCTGCTCGAACGCCAACCGCACGCCCAGGGACGCGGCGCGTTCGGCCAGCAGGGCGAGCATCTGGCGCCGTCCGATGCCGAAGCCCCGGTCGCCGGGTTGCACGGTGGTGAAGTCGCCCACGTGGGCCACGCCCTGGTGCCAACTCACCGAGTGCTCGCGGATGGCCCGCGCCGACTCGGGGTCGCCCGCTCGCAGCCGGTCGAGGAGCGCGCTCCAGTAGGTGACGCCCCAGCCGTACGTCGATCCGGCGGGGTTGCGTTCGTAGACGGTGATGTCGTGGGACGGGTCCTGGCGCTTCATCAGGATCGAGAAGTACAGACCGGCGGGCCCGCCGCCGACGCAGGCGACCTTCACACACGCTCCCCAGAGTGACGCAAAGTGCATGACGAGTAACGCAGGGTAGCAGGGTGTGTGCGTGGGGTCGCCCGTCCCGCGCGGGTCGGTCACGGCGGACCGCCCGGTGCGGGGAGCCGAGGAGCGGTCAGCGGGTGCGCAGCCGGTGGCGCTTGCGCCAGGCGACCACCGTGCCGAAGAGCGCGGTGACCACGATGAAGCCCGTCGCGATCAGGAAGCCGGGGGAGGTCGGGGTCTCGGCGCGGGCGCCCGCGATCACATAGGCGGCCGTGTTGGGGACGCATCCCAGGGCGGTGGCGAGGACGAACGGGAACCACCCCATCCGGGACACCGCCGCACAGTAGTTCGCCGCTATGAAGGGCACTCCGGGGAAGAGGCGTATCAGCAGCATCGAGCGGAAGCCGTGTTCGCTCAGTTGCCCGTCGGCGGCCCGGAGCCAGCGCCCCCGCAGCAGCGGCCGCAGCGCGTCCTGCCCCAGCAACCGCCCGAGACCGAAGGAGAGGGCCGCACCGAGCACGGTGCCCGCGACCGCCGCGCCCAGACCGAACCGCGCGCCGAGCAGGGCGCCCGCCGCGAGGTTGAGCAGCGGCCGGGGCACGAACACCACCGTGCACAGCCCGTAGGCGGCGGCGAACACCACGGCGGCGGTGGCGCCGTGCAGCTGGGACGGCCAGCCGTCGGCGAGGAACCGCTGCGGCTCGAACACCAGCATCCCGAGGGCCGCGCCCGCCAGCAGGACCACCAGCAGCGAGAGCCGGGACCAGGGCGACAGCAGGACCCCGACCCACCGTGCGGCGACGCTCGTCGAGGTCGCCGCGGGGACCGGCGCGGGTCGGGTGAGGGTGGTGTCCAGCATGCGGGGAGAGTAACCGACCCGTACATATGATCGCCGTCGGGTCCGTGGGCGCCGCGCTCCGGAACCGGCGGGGGCGTCGGCATCGGTGGGGGCGCGGGCCGGTGCCGGGACCGGGGTGCGGTTCGGTGCCGGGACCGGAATTAATCGGTCGACGGCGCCGCCCCCGGTCCGCGATGATCTCCCCATGTTCCGGCACGCCTTCCCCCTCGCAGCATCCGCAGCAGCGGATGCTCGGAAGGCTGCCGTCATCTGCTCGCTCGCGACCGTCGACGGCGCGCGACGCTGACCCTCCCCGGATCGACCGGCGGACCCCGCAGGGGGAGGGTCGGTAGGTCCTAGGGGTCCCCGGCACCGGAGTCGTGCTCCGTGCCCCTCACCCACCTCCGCGATGCGAGGAACCCCCATGTCCAAGACGGCCTACGTGCGCACCAAGCCGCACCTCAACATCGGCACCATGGGTCACGTCGACCACGGCAAGACCACCCTGACCGCCGCGATCACCAAGGTGCTCGCCGAGCGCGGCACCGGCACCTTCGTGCCCTTCGACCGCATCGACCGGGCCCCGGAAGAGGCCGCCCGCGGCATCACCATCAACATCGCGCACGTCGAGTACGAGACCGACACCCGCCACTACGCCCACGTCGACATGCCGGGTCACGCCGACTACGTCAAGAACATGGTCACCGGGGCCGCGCAGCTCGACGGGGCGATCCTCGTCGTCTCCGCGCTCGACGGGATCATGCCGCAGACCGCCGAGCACGTCCTGTTGGCCCGTCAGGTCGGCGTCGACCACGTCGTCGTGGCGATCAACAAGGCGGACGCGGGGGACGAGGAGCTGACCGACCTGGTGGAGCTGGAGGTCCGCGAACTGCTCTCCGCGCACGGTTACGGCGGGGACACCGTGCCCGTGGTGCGGGTCTCGGGGCTGCGGGCGCTGGAGGGCGACCCCCAGTGGACCGAGTCCGTCGTGGCGCTGCTGGACGCGGTGGACACGTTCGTGCCGATGCCCGAGCGGTACGTCGACGCGCCGTTCCTGCTGTCGATCGAGAACGTCCTCACCATCACCGGCCGCGGCACCGTCGTGACCGGTGCGGTGGAGCGCGGCACCGTACGCGTGGGGGACCGGGTCGAGGTGCTCGGCGCCGGGGTCGAGACCGTCGTCACCGGGGTGGAGACCTTCGGCAAGCCGATGGACGAGGCGCAGGCCGGCGACAACGTGGCCCTGTTGCTGCGCGGGGTGGCGCGGGACACCGTGCGACGCGGGCAGGTGGTCGCGGCGCCCGGCAGCGTGGAGCCCCGACGGCGGTTCACCGCGCAGGTGTACGTCCTCTCCTCGGCGGAGGGCGGCCGGAGCACCCCGATCACCACCGGGTACCGCCCGCAGTTCTACATCCGCACCGCGGACGTCGTCGGGGACATGGACCTCGGCGAGCGGGCCGTGGCGCGGCCCGGCGACACCGTCTCCGTGACGGTCGAGCTGGGACGGGACGTCCCGCTGGAGCCGGGCCTCGGCTTCGCGATCCGTGAGGGCGGCCGGACCGTCGGCGCGGGGACGGTGTCCCGGGTCGACTGACGTAGGACGACGCGAGGCCCCCGTAGGTGCGGCCGTCACCCTCCCGTGACGGCCGCACCGCGGGGGACGGCACAATGGTCGGATGGAGGAGCCCGTACCCGTGGTCCGCGCAGTGGAGCACGGCACCGCCCGACTGCTGCCCGACATCGACCGGCCGCGGGCCTGGCTGCTCACCGTCGACGAGTCCCCGCAGTCGTACGTCGACCTCGACGACCCCGCGCACCTGGAGTTCGAGTACGCCCGCCGGCTCGGGCACGTCATCGACACCGCCGCGCCGGCGGGCCGCCCGCTGGACGTGGTGCACCTGGGCGGCGGGGCGCTCACCCTGCCCCGCTACACCGCGGCCACCCGGCCCGGCTCCCGACAGCAGGTGGTGGAGGCGGACGGCGCCCTCAGCGCGCTCGTCGCCGCACACCTGCCGCTGCCCCCGGGGGCAGCGGTGGAGGTGCACCGGGCGGACGCCCTGGAGTGGTTGACCCGGGCGCCCGCCCGTTCGGCCGACGTGCTGATCGCCGACGTGTTCGGCGGCTCGCGGGTGCCCGCCCACCTCACCACCCTCGGCTACGCACGGGCGGCGCAGCGGGTGCTGCGTGCGGACGGGGTGTACGCGGCGAACCTCGCGGACGGGGCGCCCTTCGCCTTCCTCCGGTCCCAACTGGCCACCTTCGCCGCCGTCTTCCCCGAGCTGGCGCTGATCGCCGAGCCCTCCGTGCTCCGGGGCCGCCGCTTCGGCAACCTGGTCCTGGTCGCCTCGCACGCCCCCGTCGCGGTCGCCGAACTGACCCGCCGGGTGGCCGCCGACGCGTTCGCCGCGCGGGTGGAACACGGGGCCGCGCTGCGCCGGCGCACCGGGGACGCGGCGCCGGTGCGGGACGCGGACGCCGTGGCCTCCCCGGAGCCGCCGGGCGGTGCCTTCCGGGTCGGCTGACCGCGCGGCGGCCGTCAGGCCCGGCCGTCGCGGACCGGTTCCCCACCGGGGGCCGCGGGGACGGCCTCCACGTGCGGGGCGCCGGGCGGAACCACCGCACCCGGTTCCGGCGCCGCCGACGCGTCCCGTCGGGCCAGCTGGCGCACCTCCGGCACGAACAGCACCGCGGCGGTCACCACGACCACCAGCACCGCGCACCCCCACAGCGCGGTGGAACGGCCGATGGTGTTCTCCGCCGGTCCGGCCAGTGCGGTGAAGACCGGGACCAGCCCCAGCGAGCCGAGCCAGTCGTACGCGGAGACCCGGGAGAACTTCTCCTCCGGGATCTCCTGGTGCAGCGCGGTGATCCAGGAGACGCCGAACACCTCGATGGCGATGCCGCTCACGAACATCACCGCCACCAGGACCACCAGCGGCGTCGGCACGGCGAGCGCGGCCGCGGGAAGGGCCTGCGGGAAGATGCACAGCGTGCCCACGAACAGCAGTCTGCGGGGCTTCCAACGGACCATCAGCAGCGCCCCGGCGACCGTGCCGACCCCGAAGGCGCCCAGCGCCAGTCCCCAGGGCGCCGCACCGCCCAGTTCGTCCCGGGCGACCATCGGTCCGTACACGGCTTCGGAGACCCCGATCACCGCGACCACGATGGAGAACTGGGCCACGATCGACCAGAGCCAGGGACGGCTGATCACCTCCTGCCAGCCGTCCCGCAGATCGGCGAGCAGCCCCTCGCCGGGTTCCCGGGCCGGGATGTGCCGGACGTCCAGGAAGGCGCGCAGCGCCCCGGCCAGGGCGAAGGCGGCGGCGTCGATGGCGAGCACCCAGCCCGGGCCCATCGCGGCGACCATGGCGCCGCCCAGCGCGGCGCCGCCGATGCCCGCGCCGTGCATGGCCATCCGGTACAGCGCGAAGGCGCGGCTCGCCTGTTCACCGGTCACCGACGACATGAGCATGCCCTCGGAGGCCGGGCTGAAGAAGGCCTGCCCGGCGCCGCCGAGGGCGGACAGCAGCATCATCTGCCAGAGGGTGGCCTCGCCGGTGAGGACGAGCACCGCGAACACCGCCTGGGACACGCAGTTCAGGGTGTTCGCGGCCACCATGACCCGGTGGCGCGGCAGTCGGTCCGCGACCGCTCCGCCGATCAGCAGGAAGACCACCAGCGGGACGGCGCGCGACGCTGCCACCAGGCCCACGTCACCGCTGTCCCCGCCCAGTTCCATGACGGCGAAGGCCGAGGCGATCAGTGCGCCGTGACTGCCCAGGTTGGTGATCACCGTGGCGGCGGTCAGGAGCACGTAGTTGCGGCCCGCCCAGGACGGTAGTCGTGGGCGTCGCGGGGAGGCGGAGGAGGTGTTCACCCATGGACTATCGCCGGGGAAGGGCCGGGAGCCCAATCGGTTTTCCCGGTGGACTCCGTGCCGGGCCCCCGTCCCCCGGGGCGGCCGTGCGGTGGGCCGCCCGATCGGGGCCCACCGCGGCGGGTGATCAGTCGGTGGGCTCGCCGTGCAGCCGGACCGTCTTGAGGATCTGGGTGATCAGCGAGTCCGGCACCTCCTCCTTCACGCCCTTGGCGCCGTACATGTTCCAGGCCACGTAGTCGCCCTTGGAGTTCTTGAAGCCGAAGGCGATGGACTTGCCGTCGGTCACGCACTTGCCCTTCTTGGGCGTGTTCGTGGAGTGGGCGCGCGCGATGCTGCCCTCGATGCCCGACGTGGTGGTGAAGGGCGTGCCCTTCTCGTCGAAGGTCATGCTCTTGCGGTCGGGCTGGGTGTAGCCGCCGTAGACCCACCAGGGGGCCTGCCGGACGGCCGCGTCCTCGGCGCTGGTGGCCCCGTTCGCCCCCTTGGTGCCGACGGTGGCGAGCGCGGTGCTGTCCGGGTTGCCGTCCTTCTCGTCGTCGGACTGGCACCACTTGGACTTGTAGTAGGCGGGCGCCGACATGACGATCAGCGGCTTGACCTTCTTGGACTTGGTGTCCTCGAAGCCGATGGACATGCCGGGCTGGTCGACCTCCCAGTTGGCCGGCACGTCGAAGGCGACCCCGCGCTTGGGGTTGTAGACGACCTTCCACCCCGCGACGGTCGGCTTGATGTCCTCGCTGTCGCGCGGGTTCTCGGTGGCGGACGGCTCCGCAGGGGACGCCGGGGCGGAGGCCGATGCGCTCGTGTCACCGCCCTTGGCGGCCGGTTCCTTCTCGTCCTCGCCGCCGAGCACGAGGAAACCGGTGACCCCCGCGGCCACGACCACGGCGAGCGCCGCCGCGATCGCGACGACCTTGGTCCGGCTGCCGCCACCGCCGCCGCCCGGCCCACCGGGAACGGCCGGGCCCGCCGACATGGTGGGCGCGCCCCAGGGCGGTTGCTGACCCGGTTGCTGACCCGGCTGCTGCGCGTACGGGTTGGGCTGCTGGTACCCGGGCTGTTGGTACGGGTTGGGCTGCTGATAACCCGGCTGCTGGTACGGGTTGGGGTTCTGCGCTTGCGGGTTCTGCTCGCCCCCGGGCTGCTGCTGTCCTGGCCACATGGGCAGTAACCATAGTGGCGCCGGGCAACGGGTGGGTCACAGGTCCTCGACGGGTCCGTGGCCGTCGCACGGTCCCGGAGACCCTGGCCAACGCTACTACCCGCGGGTAACATCCGGGCATGAGCGCAGACCGCACGTCCGTGGGCGAGATGCTCGCCGCCACCGTCCCCATGGCCCGCACCCTGAACCTGGAGTTCCAGGAGGCCGGTTCACAGCGGGCGGTGGTGCTCCTCCCCGACCAGGGCGACTACCACAACCACGTCGGCGGACCGCACGCCGGAGCCATGTTCACCCTCGGGGAGTCGGCCAGCGGTGCCGTCGTGCTCGCGGCGTTCGGCGAACAGCTCTCCCGCGCCGTGCCGCTCGCCGTGCGCGCCGAGATCGCCTACAAGAAGTTGGCCATGGGCCCCGTCACCGCCACCGCCACCCTGGGACGGCCGGCCGCCGACGTCATCGCCGAACTCGACGCGGGCGGCCGCCCCGAGTTCCCCGTCGACATCGCCATCCGCCGTGCGGACGGAGCGGTCACCGGGGAGATGACGGTGGTCTGGACGCTGCGACCGCACGGCTGAGCGCGGTGCGGCGGGCCCGGCGCACCCCACCGCTCACCTACCGGCCGAGTCGCCCCCGCCCGCGGTCCGCTCCGCGTGGGCGTCGCGGTGCGCCCCGGCGAGTTCCCCGTAGAGGGCGCCGTTGCGCGTGATGCCGGCCCGCTCCTCCTCGGTCAGCGGTCGGCGCACCTTGGCGGGCACGCCCGCCACCAGGGAACCGGCCGGCACCTCCATGCCCTGCGGGACGAGGGCCCCGGCCGCCACCAGCGAACCGGCGCCGATCACCGCACCGTTGAGCACGGTCGCCCCCATGCCGATCAGTGCGTCGTCGCCGACCGTGCACCCGTGCACCACCGCGTTGTGGCCGATGGTGACCCGCTCGCCGACGGTGACCGGGAAGCCGGGGTCGACGTGCACCGTGCAGTTGTCCTGCACGTTGCTGTCCGCACCGATCACGATCGGACCGCAGTCGCCGCGCAGGACGGCGCCGTACCAGACGCTCGCCCCGGTGCGTACGGTCACGTCGCCGATCACGACGGCGGTGGGGGCGACGAACGCCCCCGGGTCCACCTCGGGGTCCTTGCCGCCGACCCCCGCGATCAGTGCCCGCTCGGCCATGACTGGTCTCCTCGTCGTCGGTGCGGTCGGCGCCGCCGTGCGACGCGCGTGTGCACGGCACGGTAGGCGACGCCGCGCGCGGACGGTCCAGCGGATGGGGTGAAGATCACACGGGTGCTCGCGGCGCCCCGTCGTACCCGTGAGTAGGGTGGCCGGGTGCCGACGAGGTGGAACGTGCTCTCCGTCCTGGCCCGGGGCCCGGGGCGCTGGTCGCGGCGCGCGGCCCAGCAGGCCGTCCACGCGGGCTGGGCCTGGGCCCGACGCGCGGGAGCGGTCACCGCGGAACACCCCGGACGTCTGGACTTCGGGTCCATCGGCACCGGCACCCGGTTGGCGTTCCCCCAGGGCACCGTCTTCGGGGAGCCCTGGATCCACCTCGGCGCCCACTGCATCATCGGCGAACAAGTCACCCTGACCGCCGGCCTGCTGCCCGGTCTCGACCTGGGCCCCGACCCGATCCTGTGCATCGGCGACGGCGTCGTCCTCGGGCGGGGCAGCCATGTCGTCGCCGACACCACGGTCACCATCGGCGCGGACAGCTACTTCGGCCCGTACGTCTACGTGACGTCGACCAACCACTCGTACGACGACCCCGACCAGCCCATCGGCAAGCAGTGGCCGCGGATGGAGCCCGTCGAGATCGGGTCCGGCTGCTGGATCGGAACCGGGGCGGTGATCCTGCCCGGCGCCCGGATCGGGCGGAACGTGGTCGTCGCGGCCGGCGCGGTGGTGCGCGGCAGCGTGCCCGACCACGCGGTGGTGGCGGGCGCGCCCGCGAAGGTGGTCCGGCGGTGGACCGCGCAAGAGGGCTGGCAGCCGCCGTTGCGGACCCCCGCGCCCGTCCCCGTGCCGGAGGGCGTGACGCCGGAGCAGCTGCTCGTGTTCGCGCGGGAGGACGCTGAGGACGAGCGGCCCGTCTGACGGCCACCGACGCGGCCGGTCGGGTCGGTGGCCCCGGCCGCACAGGTCCGCGCGGGGGGCGGCGCAGCGCACCGGTGGAGTGCTGTCGGTGCGGTCCGGGGCCCTCGAAGTACAGTGCGGTCAGTCGTGGGGCCCTCGCCCGGAACCACACCGTGGCGCACCGTACCGGCGGTCCGCCCGGCCAACACCCTGGACGGAACGTGTCGGACCTCGATCAGCTCACCCAGTCCCTCGCCCGCAACCTCAAGCGCTGGCGCGGCGAGCGCGGTTTCACCCTGGACGCCCTCGCGGCCCGCTCGGGCGTCAGCCGGGGGATGATCATCCAGATCGAGCAGGCCAGGACCAACCCGAGCGTCGGCACCACGGTGAAGCTCGCGGACGCCCTCGGCATCAGCATCGCCACCCTGCTCGACCACGAACCGGGACCGCAGGTCCGGCTCGTCCCGCCCGAGGGGGCGGTGCGCATGTGGTCGACGGACGCCGGGAGCCACACCCTGCTCCTGGTCGGCACCGAACGCCGCGGCCCCCTGGAACTGTGGGCGTGGCGTCTGATGCCGGGCGAGGGCAGCACCTCCGACCCGCACCCCGGCGGGACCGTGGAACTGCTGCACGTGACCGCCGGTCTGCTGACGCTCGTCGTCGACGGCACCCCGCACGCGATGCCCGCCGGCACCTCGGCGACCTTCGAGGCGAACGTGCCCCACACCTACCGCAACGACGGCTCCGCAGTGGTCGAGATGACCATGGCGGTCGCCGTTCCACCGGCGCGTTGACCCGTTCGCCGGGCTGTTAGCGTGCCCGTATGCGCGCACCCATCGGCACCTTCGACGACGCCGTCCCCGCTGCGGACCACCTGGACCACCTCATCGCCCCGATCGCCGAAGCGGTCCGCCACTGGCACGGCACCGTCCCGGTGGAGCAGTTCCTCTACGTCGACACGGAACCGCAGTGGGCGGACACCGCGGCCTTCACCGAGCACTACGGCCCCGACCTGCTCTCCGCCTCCGCCAACTGCGTGGTCGTCGCGGCCAAGCGCGGCGGCGAGACCACCCTGGCCGCCTGCGTCGTCCCGTCCGCCGCCCGCGCCGACGTCAACGGCGTCGTACGCCGTCAGTTGGGCGCGCGCAAGGCGTCCTTCGCCGCGATGGACACCGCGACCGGGCTCACGGGCATGGAGCACGGGGGCATCACCCCCATCGGCTTGCCCGCCGACTGGCCACTGCTGGTGGACGCCGCCGTGGTCGACCTCCCGCACGTGCTGCTGGGCAGCGGCCGTCGTCGGGGGAAGCTGATCGTGCCCGGCAAGGCCCTCGCCGAACTGCCGGGGGCGACCGTCATCGAAGGGCTCGGGCGCGCCTGAACGGCCGCGGCGGGCTCAGCCCAGCCGCGGTATCTCGATCGCGGGGCACCGGTCCATCACCATGGCGAGCCCGGCCGCCCGGGTGCGTGCGTACGCCGCCTCGTCCACCACGCCGAGTTGGAACCACACGGCCCGCGCGCCCTTGGCCACCGCTTCGTCGGCCACCCGGCCGGCCAGCTCCGCGTTCACGAACACGTCCACCACGTCCACGTCGAACGGGACGTCGGCGAGCGAGGCGTACCCCTGCTCGCCGTGGACCGTCTCGGCCTTGGGGTGGACCGGCACGATCCGCTTGCCGAAGCGTTGCAGCACCCGCGCCACTCCGTACGCGGCCCGCGACTCGTTGGCGGAGAGGCCGACGACGGCCCAGGTGTCACCGGACTCGGTGAGGATCTTCTCGACCGTCGCCTGGTCGCCGTACATGGCTGCCTCCGTGCGTAGGCGGGCGGCCCGCTGCCGTCCCACTCCCGAGAACGAAGCGCGGCGGCCGGAGATTCCCCCGCCGCGTACCCTGCGACGCGCAGCGCCTACGCTGGGACGATGCAGGACGCGTACCGCACGGTCGCCCGACAGGGTGTGCACGAGATCGAGATCAACCGCTCGCGCTTCCTGTGCGCGCTCGCACCCGCCGCCACCGAGCGGGAGGCCCAGGACTTCATCGCCCGCGTCCGACGGGAGCACGCCGCCGCCACCCACAACTGCTCCGCGTACGTCATCGGGGCCGACGCCTCGGTGCAGCGGGCCTCGGACGACGGCGAACCCGGTGGCACCGCGGGCGTGCCCATGCTCCAGATGCTGCTGCGCCGCGACGTCCGGTACGTCGTCGCCGTCGTCACCCGTTACTACGGCGGGGTCAAACTGGGCGCCGGAGGACTGATCCGGGCCTACGGGGGAGCCGTCGGCGAAACGCTGGACGTCCTCGGCACGGTGACCCGCAGACGCTTCCGACTGGCCACCGTCACCGTCGACCACCAGCGGGCCGGCAAGGTGCAGAACGACCTGCGCGCCACCGGACGCGAGGTGCGCGGGGTGCGGTACGCGGAGGCGGTCTCCATCGAGATCGGATTGCCCGACGCGGAGGTCGAGGCGTTCCGCGCCTGGCTCGCCGACGCGACCGCCGGAACCGCCGTCCTCGAACTGGGCGGCGAAGCGTACGGCACCGTCTGAGCCCGCCCGCCAGAAGGGGCCGGGACCGTCAGCCGACCACTCACAGGGACAGTCTCACCGCCCCCACGGCCCTGTTCAGCGACGTAGGCTCGCCCCATGAACCCAAGCGAACTGGGTGATTTCCTCCTCTCTCGACGTGCCGGGACGATTCCCGAACGGGTGGGGATCACCGTGCGCAGCAGCCGGCGCGTCCCCGGTCTGCGCCGCGAGGAGGTGGCGCGCCTCGCCGGAGTGAGCGTCGCGTACTACACCCGCCTCGAACAAGGACACAGCCGCAACGCCTCGGACTCCGTCCTCGACGGCCTCGCCCGGGCGCTGCGCCTGGACGATACCGAGCGCGCCCATCTGTACGACCTGGCCCGCGCCCCCGCTCGCCCGACCCCGGGCCCGCCACCTCCGGAGGCCCCGCACCCGAGGACCCTCGCCCTCCTCGACGCGCTCCCCGAACTGCCCGCCGTCCTCCTGGGGCGCCGCAACGACGTACTGGCCTGGAACCGGCTCGGGCACGCCCTGCTCGCCGGGCACCTGGACCACGACGCGCCGCAGGACCCCGCGCGGCGGCCCTCCCTGTCACGGATGCTCTTCCTCGACCCCCACGTCCGGGAACAGGAAGCGGACTGGGAGGCCCACGCCACGACCCACGTCGGCTATCTGCGCCTGGTCGCCGGACGCCATCCTGACGACCCCGCGCTCACCGCCCTCATCGGCGAACTCGTCATGAAGAGCCCCGAGTTCACCGCCCTGTGGTCGGCGGGCCACGTACGGGACTGCACCTTCGGCGGCCGTCGGCTGCGGCACCCGGTGGTGGGGGAGCTGGAGCTGACCTACCAGGTGTGGCTCCAGCCGGACAGCCCCGACCACCGGCTGGAGATCTTCACCGCCGAGCCCGGCAGCGCTTCGGCCGACGCCCTCGCCCTGCTCGCCGCCCTCAGCCCGCCCACGGCCCACCGGGCGCACTGAGCACACCCCCGCCCGCGCGGCGGACCGTTACCGCACACCCACACCTTGGGGCCCGGACTGCCGCTCGGCGTGCCGTCGTGCCCGCGAACAGGAGCCACCATGAACACCACCGACCCGCACGACGCCCGGCTCGCCCTCGTCGTGGGCGGCACCGGCATCGCGGGCCGCGCCCTGTGCCGGGAACTCACCGCGCAGGGCTGGCGGGTCGTCAGCCTCTCCCGGAGCGCCCCGCCCGCCCGGGACGGCGTGCACACCGTCACCGCCGACCTGACCGACCCGGAGTCCGTACGGGCGGCCCTCGCCCCACTGGCACCCACGCACGTGTTCTTCACCGCCTGGAGCAGGCGGGCCACCGAAGCCGAGAACATCACCGTCAACGCCGCCATGGTGCGCCACGTCCTGGCGCAGACGAGCCGGTCCGGACGGCTGCG
Organism: Streptomyces sp. NPDC005955; assembly: GCF_042871255.1. Taxonomy (NCBI): domain Bacteria; kingdom Bacillati; phylum Actinomycetota; class Actinomycetes; order Kitasatosporales; family Streptomycetaceae; genus Streptomyces; species Streptomyces sp. NPDC005955. Next base: position 70,577 of record NZ_JBIAIF010000014.1, read on the forward strand.
TCACGTCGCCCTGGTCACCGGGATGAAGCACTACGTGGGCCCCTTCGACGCGTACGCCGTCGGAGAGATCAGGGACACCCCCTTCCGGGAGGACGAGCCGCGGCTCTCCGTCCCGAACTTCTACTACGCGCAGGAGGACGAACTCTGGAAGGCCGCCGCGGACCACGGTTTCGCCTGGAGCGTCCACCGGTCCCACACGATCATCGGCCATGCGCTGGGCAACGCGATGAACATGGGGATGACCCTGGCCGTGCAGGCGGCGCTGTCCCGGGCGGCGGGCCGGCCCTTCGTCTTCCCCGGCAACGAGGTGCAGTGGAACGGCGTCACCGACATGACCGACGTGGGTCTGCTCGCCCGGCAGATGATCTGGGCCGCGACCGCTCGGGGGCTGCCGAGCCAGGCGTACAACACCGCCAACGGCGACACCTTCCGCTGGCGGTGGATGTGGCCCCGCATCGCGGAACTCCTGGACGTCGAACCGGAGGGTTACGCGGAGCGGCCGCGTCCGCTGGAAGCGCAGATGGCGGATGCGGTGGAGCCCTGGCGGGCGTTGGCCGTGCGGGAGCGGCTCGTCGAGCCCGAGTTGGCGCGGGTCGCTTCCTGGTGGCACACGGATGCTGACCTCAACCGGCCGGTCGAGTGCTTCAGCGATCTGACCCGTAGCCGTACTGCGGGGTTCACGGACTACGTCGACACCCTCGCGTCCTTCGCCGCCCTCTTCGAGACGTTGCGTCGGGAGCGGGTCGTTCCCGGCTGACGGATCGGGTGCGTCCGGCTGCGCGTGCGGGGGCTCCGCTGTCCTCTGCGGGTGCGTGGTGGTTGCTCGCGCAGTTCCCCGCGCCCCTATCGGGGCCCGGCCTGGGGACGGCGGGGCCCCGTTCAGGGGCGCGGGGCCCGAGCGGAACCGCGCACGAGAGCTGGTACGCACCTGATCAGGGGCGCGGGGAACTGCGCAACAGTGGGACGCAGCTCGCAGGACAGCGCACCCTGAGCACAGCGCACCACAAGGGGCGCGGGGAACTGCGCGAGCAACCAACCACGCACCCGCAGGGGACTGCGCACGCCCACCGGGCCGTACCCTGGCCGGATGGCGAGACGCATGAGCGGGCAGATGGACGTCGTGACCGGCCTCGTACGGTCCTCGTACCTGGTCAACGCCGTCTACGCCGAGTCCGCCCGCGCCCTCGGACTGCCCCCGCAACAGGGCCAGCTGCTGTGCGTGCTGATGCCGCAGCCCTACCCCATGAGCGAGCTGGGCGCGATCCTCGGGCTGGCGAAGTCGAGCCTGACCGGCCTGGTCGACCGGACCGCCCGCCGCGGCCTGGTGCGGCGCGAAACCTGCCAGCACGACGCGCGGGCCGTCGTCGTCGGCCTCACCGAGGAGGGCGCCGTACTCGCCGAGGAGTTCTACCGGGGCACCCGCCGACGCGTCGACGCGCTCCTGGACGACCTCTCCGGGGCCGAACGCACCGCCCTCGCGGAACTGCTCGGCAGGGTGGTCGAGACCAACCGGGTTCCGGTCGTCTTCCTGGAGCCGGACGGGGCGCCGGCGCCGGCGGGGGACCGTCACGACGTGCCGAACAGCTCCGCGTAGCGGTCCGTGCCCAGGTCCGCCCCCTTGTACTGCGTGACCGTCTCCGCGAACAGCACGGACGGGCCGTCGGGGGTGGCCGTCTGTCCGACCCCGGCCCGGGGCCCGAGCGGGAGGAGGATCGAAGCGGGGGACGTCCGGTAGACGGCCGACGGCTGCTCGCCCCGCACCTGGGCGAGGACGTTGCGGGCCACCACCTTCGCGTGTCGCACCGCGTGCGCGGCCATCTTCGCTTCGTCGAGGTCGGTGAGGTCGCCGGCCGCGTAGACGTGTTCGTGCCCGTCGACCTGGAGGGTCCCGCTCACCCGCACCGGCCCCCGCGCCGTTCGGGCCGCCGCCAGGTCGGGCCCGAGGTAACTGCTGTCGATGCGGACCCCGTGGCAGCGGAACCAGATGTCGGCCCGGAGCTCGCCGTCGGTGGTGGCGACGGTGAAGCCCGCCCGCCGGCCCGGTTCGGTCGGTGGCTGCGCGGTGAGCCGGGTGCCCAGCCGCAGTTCCACCCCGAGGCCGTCGAGCTGGCGCCGCAGCTCCTCGCGCATCTCCGGTGCGAACGCGGGGACGAGCCGTTCCGCCGGATCGACGACGGTCACGTGCTTGTCCGGCCAGACCGCCTTGACCTCCCCGGACAGTTCGAGGCCGACGGGACCGGCGCCGAGGATCAGCACCCGCTCGGCGGCCGAGAGTTCCGCGTGCACGGCGCGGAGCCTCGCCAGCGCCTCGCTGCTGGAGTCGATCTCCCACTTCGCGGGGAACGGATAGCCGGAGCCGGAGGCGAGCACCAGGTAGTCGGCGTCGATCCGCTCGCCGGACGCCAGGGTGACGCCGCCGGGGTCCACCGACGCGGCCCGCGCACGGACGAACCGGCCGCGCTTCAGCAGCGTGTCGTACGGGAAGAAGACGTTCTCCGCCCAGTCCGGGCGGACCAGTGCGCGCAGCGCCCCGGCGGCATGGACGAAGGCGTCCTTCGGATCGATCAGCACGACGTCGGCCTCTTCGTCCAGCGCCTTGGCGACCGCCGAGCCCGCGTAGCCCCCGCCGACGACCGCGACGACACGTCCCATGTCTCCCACTCCCCTAAGTAGTTCGTATTGCGAACCGTATTGGTTCGTGGTGCGAACTAGCAAGGGGCGGCGAAGGGTGCGGGCCCGTGCCGGCCCGGGCGCCCGCAGGCGCTAGCGTGGTCGACGTGAACAGCGGGGACCGGTGCGGGGCCGGTCCTCGGCCCAGGGGACGAGCAGGGGGAAACATGCAGGTCGGAGCGGTATCGTGAGGATTCTGCACACCTCCGACTGGCATTTGGGTCGGACGTTCCACCGGGTGAACCTGCTGGATGCCCAAGCCGCGTTCATCGCCCACCTGGTCGACACGGTCCGCGAGCACGAGGTGGAAGCCGTCGTGGTCTCCGGCGACGTGTACGACCGCGCCGTGCCCCCGCTGGCCGCCGTGGAGCTCTACGACGAGGCCCTGCACCGGCTCGCCGAACAGGGCGTACCCACGGTGATGATCTCCGGCAACCACGACTCCGCCCGGCGGCTCGGCGTCGGCGCGGGGCTCCTCGGCCGGGCGGGCGTCCACCTGCGGACCGACCCGGCCGCGGTGGGAACCCCGGTCCTGCTGCCCGACGCCCACGGCGACGTCGCCTTCTACGGGCTGCCCTACCTGGAGCCCGGCCTCGTGCGGGACGAGTTCGGCGTCGAGCGGGCCCGCCACGACCACGTGCTCGGCGCCGCGATGGACCGGGTGCGCGCCGACCTCGCGCAGCGCCCCGCCGGCACCCGCTCGGTGGTCCTCGCCCATGCCTTCGTCACCGGCGGGCAGGTCAGCGACAGCGAACGCGACATCACCGTGGGCGGGGTGGCCTCCGTCCCCCGGGAGGTCTTCGACGGGGTCGACTACGTGGCACTCGGCCACCTCCACGGCTGCCAGACCCTCAGCGAACGGGTGCGGTACTCCGGCTCCCCCCTCGCCTACTCCTTCTCCGAGGTCGACCACCGCAAGACCCTGTGGCTCGTCGACCTCGACGCGGCCGGCGCGGTGCGCGCCGAGCGCATCGACTGCCCGGTGCCGCGCCCCCTCGCCCGGCTCCGCGGCTCCCTGGCCGACCTCCTGGAGGACCCCCGGCTCGCCCCCCACGAGAACGCCTGGGTCGAAGCCACCCTCACCGACGCGGTCCGCCCCGACGACCCCATGGCCCGCCTGCTCACCCGCTTCCCGCACACCCTGAGCCTGGTCTTCGCCCCGGACCGCGCGGACGGGGACGAGGGGACCTCCTACGGGCAACGCCTGTCGGGGCGCACCGACCAGGAGATCGCCGAGGACTTCGTCGCCCACGTCCGCGGCGCCGGCCCCGACGCACCCGAGCGGGCCGTGCTGCGGGACGCCTTCGACGCCGTCCGGACCGCCGGCACCGTGCGCGAGGTCGCCCGATGAGACTCCACCACCTCCGCATCCAGGCGTTCGGACCCTTCGGCGCCGCCCACCGGGTCGACTTCGACGACCTCGCACGCGCCGGACTCTTCCTGCTCCACGGCCCCACCGGCGCGGGCAAGACCTCCGTCCTCGACGCGGTCTGCTACGCGCTGTACGGATCGGTGCCCGGGTCCCGACAGCAGGGCCAGGGCGCGCACCTGCGCAGCGACCACGCCGACCCGGCCACCGTCACCGAGGTGAGCCTGGACCTCACGGTCGCCGGCCGCCGCATCGAAGTGACCCGCAGGCCCCCCTGGTCCCGCCCCAAGAAGCGCGGATCCGGCACCACCACCGAGAAGGCGTACAGCGCCCTGCGCGAGTACCGCTCGGGTGCCTGGACGGACCTCAGCCGCTCCCACCAGGAGATCGGCGAGGAGGTCGGGCAACTCCTCGGCATGACCAAGGAACAGTTCTGCCAGGTGGTGCTGTTGCCCCAGGGCGACTTCGCCCGCTTCCTGCGCGCCGACGCCGAGGCCCGGGGCAAGCTGCTCGGCCGGCTCTTCGACACCGGCCGTTTCGCCGGCGTGGAACAGCGGCTGGCCGAGCACCGCCGGGCGGGGGAGGCCGCGGTGCGCGAAGCGGACACCGCACTCCTCGCCCTGGCCAACCAGATGGTCACCGCGGCGGGTGCCCTGCGCGAGGGGGCGACGGACCTCCCGCTGCCCGACACCGCTCCCGGCGAGCCCGGTCTCAGCGCGGACGTCCTCGGCTGGGCCGCGGTGGCCCGGACCGCGGCCCGCGAACGCCTCGCCCACGCCGAGATCGCCCTCGCCGCCGCCGAGTCCGACGTTGCCACCGCTCGGCGGACCCTGGCCCGGGCGGCCGAACGCCACCGCCTCCAGGCCCGGTTCGCCCAGGCCCGACAGCGGGCGGCGGCCCTCGCCGAACGGGCCGCTGAGCACCGCGCGGACCTGCTGCGCCGGGAACGGGCCGGCAAGGCCGAGACGGTGGCCCCCGTGCGGGACCTGCGGACCGCCGCCGAGGCCCGCCACCGCTCGGCCACCCGTACCGAAGCCGAGGCGCGCGCGGCCCTCGACGCGCTGCCCCCCGACGCGGAACCCGTGGCGGCAGCCGGCGCGGCCCTCGAAGCCGAATCCGGCGGGAACGAGCCGCTTCGCAGCGCCCTCTCCGGCCTCGACGTCAGCGGGCTGCGCTCGGCCGCCCGTCGGGCCACCGAGGAACTGGGCGGCCTGGAATCCGCGCGCCGCGCCGAGCGCCGTCTCACCGAGCTCACCGCCGAACTCACCACCTCCCGCGGCGAGGAGCGCGCCGACCAGGAGATCGTCCTGGAGGCCACGGGCTGGCTCGACGACTGGGACGCCACCCGTGCGGCCCTCCGCCGGGACATCGACACCGCCCGGGAAGCGGTGGCCAGGACCGAGGCGCTGGCGGGACAGCGGGAACCCGCCCGCCTGCGTCTGGAAGCCGCCCGACTGCGCGACCGGCTCGCCGAACGGGTCGTCGAGACCGAACGGCGCCGCCGCGAGGCCCACGACCGTGCGGGCGAGGCCCGCCAGCAGTGGCTGGACCTGAAGGAACACCGGCTGAACGGCATCGCCGCCGAACTCGCCGCGACGCTCCTCGACGGGCAGCCCTGCGCTGTGTGCGGCGCCACCGAACACCCCCACCCCGCCCGCAGGACGCCCGGCCACGTCGACCGTGCCGCCGAGGACGCCGCCCACGACGCCTACCAGCGGGCCGACGCGGACCGTACCGCCGCCGTCGAGCGCAGCGCCCGGGCCCGTGAAGAGCTCGCCGGCGCGACGGCCGGCGCCGGGGACGAACCCGTCGAACGGCTCGCCGCCGCCGTCACGGAGCTGAGCCAGGAGCACGCCGCCGCCCACCGGGTCGCCGCCGGGCTGCACGCCGCTCAGGAGGCCCTGGACCGGGCCGAGGGCGAGCACGCCCGCAGGCTCGCCGCCCAGCAGGAGGCCGCCCGGCGCACCGCCTCCCGCGCCTCCCGACGGGAGGCCCTGGAGCGCGAGGCGGCCACCCTGGCACAGGAGTTGGAGCGGTCCCGCGGCAGCGCCGTCAGTGTGGCCGCCCGCGCCGCCGACCTCGAACGCCGCGTGGAGTCGCTGCACACCGCGGTCGACGCCGTGCGCGCGGGCGCCGAGGCCGCCGGGCAGCTCAAGGAGGCCGACGCGCGGGTCGCCGACGCCGTTTTCCGCGCCGGCTTCGCCACCGACGAGGAGGCCGCCCTGGCCCGACTCGACCCCGCGGCACACCGGGAACTCCAGCAGCGGATCGACACCTGGCAGCGGGCGGACGCCGAGGTCCGCGCCACCCTCACCGAAGCGGACACGGTCGCGGCGGGAGCCTCGCCCTCCGCGGACCTGCCGGGCGCCGAACAGGCCGCGCACCGTGCCGAACAGCGGCTCCGGGACGCCACGACCGCGCTCGCCGCCGCCGACCGCGACCGCGACCAGTTGGACCGGCTCTCCGCACGGGCCACGGACGCCGCCCGCGCACTGGCCCCGCTGCGCGAGGAGCACGAGCGGGTCGCCCGGCTCGCCGGTCTCACGGCCGGTACCTCCGCGGCGAACGAACGCCGGATGCGTCTGGAGTCCTACGTGCTGGCGGCCCGACTGGAACAGGTGGCCGCCGCGGCGACGGCCCGGCTGGCCCGGATGTCACAGGGCCGCTACACCCTCGTGCACTCCGACGACCGTGCGGGGCGGGGGCGTTCGGGCCTCGGCCTCCATGTGGTGGACGCCTGGACGGGCCGGGAACGGGACACCGCGACCCTCTCCGGCGGAGAGACGTTCTTCGCCTCGCTGGCCCTCGCGCTGGGCCTCGCCGACGTGGTCTCCGACGAGGCCGGGGGCGTACGGCTCGACACCCTCTTCATCGACGAGGGGTTCGGCAGCCTGGACGACCAGACCCTGGACGAGGTCCTGGACGTGCTCGACTCGCTGCGCGAACGGGACCGGTCGGTGGGGATCGTGAGCCACGTGCCCGATCTGCGTCGCCGGGTGCACGCCCAACTGGAGGTCGTGAAGGGGCGCGGCGGGTCCTCGGTGCGCCAGCGCGCCGGGGGCCGCTGAGCCGGGCGGCCCGCGGTCACCGGGCGAGCGCCCGCCGTGCCAGGGGCGACGAGTACACCACGCTCGTCGTCACCGAACCCAGCGTGCCGATCCGGCCCGACACCTGCTCCAGATGGCTCATGGACCGCGCGGCGACCTTGATCATGAAGCAGTCGTCGCCCGTGATGTGGTGCGCCTCCAGGATCTCGGGCGTCGCGGCGACCAGGTCGTGGAACGGCTTGTAGTTGCCGGTCGGGTAGCGCAGCCGGACGAACGCGAGGATCGGCAGGCCCAACCGCTGCGGATCGAGCACCGCCGCGTAACCCTGGATGACGCCCGCCTCCTCCAGCCGCCGCACGCGCTCCGTCACCGCGCTCGGTGACATCGACACGGCACGGGCGAGGTCCGCGTAGCTGGCCCGGCCCTCGCGCTGGAGGACATCGAGGATGCGCCAGTCGGTGGCGTCGGGGAATTGGTCGGTCATCACCGAGGAATACCAGGGGAATCCACGGCGGGACAAGCCCGGTCCCGTGGATCGGCCGTTCTCCCGCGGCCGGGGGATCCGTAGATTCTTCGGTGCCGGCAGAGCACCGCCCCGCCCCCCCGGGGGGGGCGGGGGAGCCGGGAGCACCGACCCACGGAGGAACCCACGATGACCACCAGCACCGCCCGCGCCCGCACCGCCCCGCACCCCGTGCTGCGGGTTCCGCCGGCGTCCCCCGAGCGGGCCGCCGCCCACTTCGCGGCGAGCCTCGCCTTCCACACGGACGCCTCGGACGTGGCCGCCGCGCTCGCCGACGACGGGGACCCCGGGTTCGTCGTCGTGGACTGCCGCTCCACCGAGTCCTGGGACCAGGGACATCTGCCCTCGGCCGTGCACCTGCCCACCGCGTTGATCCCCGAGCAGGCGGACCGGCTCCTCGACCGGTCCGTGCCGGTCGTCACCTACTGCTGGGGGCCCGGCTGCAACGGCGCCGCGCGGGCCGCCCTCGCCCTCGCCGAACGGGGGTACCGGGTCAAGGAGATGCTCGGCGGGTTCGAGTACTGGGCACGGGAGGGCTTCCCCTACGAGACCTTCGAGGGCCCCGCACGCCGGGACCCCGACCCGCTGACCGCGCCGCTCGACGCCCAGCACTGCGGCTGCTGAGCGGGTGAGCAGCGGGGGAGGCCCCCCGACCGGGCGAGGCCCTGCCCAGGCCCTGGGTTGGGCGGGGTGACCGAGCCCCCCTTCCTCGCCGCGGTCCGGGAGTCCTACGACACCGTCGCCGCCGACTACGCGCAGCACGTCAAGGCGCCCTCCGAACGGGATCCGCTGTCCCGGGCGGTGCTGACCGCGTTCGCCGAACTCGTCCGGACCGGGGCCCACGGGCCGGTCGCCGACGTGGGGTGCGGTCCCGGCAAGGTGACGGCGCACCTCGCCGCACTGGGGGTGCCGGCCTTCGGCATCGACGTGTCGCCGCGGATGGGGGAACTGGCCCGGGAGGCCCATCCCGCACTGCGGTTCACCGTGGGTTCCATGACCGCGCTGGAGATCGGTGACCACCGACTCGGCGGCCTCCTGGCCCACTACTCCGTCCACCACACGCCGCCGGAGTCGCTTCCGGGCGTGTTCGCCGAGTTTCCACCGCACCCTGGCGCCCGGTGCGCCACTGCTGCTCGTCAGTCGGGTCGGGCACGGTGAACACGTCCGTCTGACGCACGCCTACGGTGAGCACCCCGCGCCCGGTCGCCAGCTTCCTGGCCGTCGCGCGGTGACCGCTCCGGTCCGGGACCGCGGTTCCCGTTCCCGCGCCTGCTCCTACCGGGGGCGCAGGAACGTTTCATCCGCCGCTGTGACGCTCTCCCGGGGGCGGGCGGCGCGCAACAGCACCTCCAGGGCGGCGTCCGGATCGGCCGCGTAATGGCCGCTGGCCCAGGCCGCGTTGGCCTCGATCACCGCCCAGCCGCCGTCCACCAGCCGCCCCACGTCCACCACGATCGCCGACGGCAGCCGGGGCCCCGCCGCCACCACCCGGGCGGCGAACTCGCGCACCCGGGCACCACAGGGATCCGCATCGAGCGGGAGGAGGTCCCGACCGCCCCGCACCCCGTAGCGGCTGCCGGTGCGCACCTCGCCGTCCAACAGGAACAGGCGGTACTCGGCGGTGAACGCCACGACATCGCTGACCAGTACCGGGGTGGTGTCGTCCAGGGCGTCGGGACCCGGCAGCCGACTGCCGTCCGGGTAGATCCTGGCCGGAAAGCTCTTGTCGTTGGGGGGCTTGACAAACGCGGGCCGCCGCAGTGCCCGCGCCGCGGCGAGCGGAACGCACTCGACGTGCCGGCCCGTCAGTTCCCGGGGAAGCGCCGCCAACCAGTCCACCGGGGCCTCCAACAGACCGAGCCCCAACTCCACCGCCACCACGTCGGCGAACCCCGGACCCGCGAACAGGGCGGGCCCGGGCGCACCGCGCACCGCGTCCGGCACCCACCGCCCCGGCAGCACCTCGCAGCCGAGCCCGCGCCGCTCGGCGGCAGCCGCCAGGGCGCGGCCGGTCGCCGTGGGCCGGGGCGGCAGGAACAGGGTGCGCGAGGGGGACGTCGTCGAGGTCACGAGGGGCAGGGTCCCGTATCCCGGCTCCCCGGGGACAGCGGATTTCCCCGCGCCCCTGGTGACGGGAGGTCGCGGAGGAGGCGTCCCGCGGAAACCGGTGGCGCGAGGCGACCGTGCCGTCCACCCGCGCCGTCCTCCTGGCGTCTCGGCACGCGGCCACCGAGGGCGGGGAGGAAGCCGTGATCCAGGTCGATCCGGCGAACCCCGCATCCGCGGCGGTCGCGCGGCGGGCGGGGTTCACCCCCGGCCCGCGGCCGCACGGCGACGCCGTACGGTTCGACCGGTACGTCCGGGACCTGCGCGACCCGCCCCCGTGAGGACCGGCAGCTACCGGACGACCCCGTCGACCGGGGCCCGGTACAGCACAGCGACCAGCGTGTCGACGGCCCCGCCGGCGGCCCCGTCCCGGGGCAACCCGCTGACCTGCCCGTCCCCGACCTCCACCACCCGCCACTCCCCGTCCGTCCGCAGCGCCAGGTCCGTCGTCACGAACCGGCAGTCCAGCGCGGCGACGGCCGCCCGGACCCCCGCCAGCTCCGGAACCGGACAGCCGCCCGGGGTGTCGGGGTGCGCGGTCACCAGGACCGGCTCGCCGTCCACCCACCACACCCGGGCCTCGCCGCCCGCGACGAACGGTTCGAACTCCCGGAGCACCAGCCCGCCGGCCAGCGACTCGTCCTGGAGCGCGAAGAAACGGTCCACCACTGCGGCCAGTCGCTCCGCGTCCCCGAGGTCGGGCACGTGACACGCTTCGTCCCACTCGTGCTTGCGGGACTTCACGTAGTCCTTCACCACCGCCGCGCCCGGTCGCAGCGAAGCCGCCAGTTCCCCGAGCGCCGCCCGGTCGGGCGGGGCCGACGGCACGGCGGCCCGCCAGGCACTGCGCGGGGTCAGCTCGGCGAACGCGGCGTACCACCCGGGCAGTTCATGGGCCCGGGTGTACCGCGCCGGCCCGGTCAGCAGCGCACACCCCCGTTCCTGCACGGCCCGCGCCAACTCCCCGTATCGCCCGGCAGGCACCATCCACCCCCGGTACCAGTAGGCGCCCGACCCGGTGGGGACGGCGGCCACCGCCGCGTGGGCCGCGCCGGCGGTGAGTGCGTCGTGGTCGAGCAACGCGAGCGGTGCGCCGGCCGCGCGCACGGCCGCCGCCTGCGGCCCGAACTCCGGGTCGACGCGGGTCGGGCGCAGCGGGTCGCAGGGGAACAGGAATCCGGGACGCACGGGCGTTCCTCCGAAGCGGGGGCGGACGAGCAGGAGCGGACGGCGCCCGCCCGCTACAGCCGGGACAACTCGTCCACCAGGTCGTCCAGGCCCAGGGACCCCTGGGAGAGGGCCGCCATGTGCCACGCCTTGGCGTCGAACGCCTCCCCGTGGCGCTCCTTGGCCCGCTCCCGACCGAGCAACCACGCGCGCTCGCCGAGTTTGTAGCCGATGGCCTGACCGGGGATCGACAGGTACCGGGTCAGCTCGCTGGCCACGTAGTCGGCCGGGCGGCTGCTGTGCGCGCCGGTGAACTCCTCGGCCAGTGCGGTGGTCCAGCGCTCGCCCGGGTGGAAGGGCGAACCGGCCGGGATCTCCAGCTCCAGGTGCATGCCGATGTCCACGATGACCCGCACCGCCCGCATCATCTGGGCGTCCAGGTAGCCGAGTCGGGTCTCCGCGTCGGTGAAGAAGCCCAACTCGTCCATCAGCCGCTCCGCGTACAGGGCCCAGCCCTCGCAGTTGGCGCTCACCCCGCCGACGCCCGCCTGGTAGCGCGACAGGTCCTCCTGGACGTGGGCCCACTGCGCGAGCTGGAGGTGATGGCCGGGCACGCCCTCGTGGTACCAGGTGGACACCAGGTCGTAGACCGGGAAGCGGTCGAGTCCCATGGTCGGCAGCCAGGTGCGGCCCGGGCGCGAGAAGTCCTCGGACGGCGCCGTGTAGTACGGCGCGGCGGCCCCTCCGGGCGGCGCGATCCTGGACTCCACGACCCGTACGCGGTCCGCGAGTTCGAAGTGCGTGCCGTCCAACGCGTCGATCGCCCGGTCCATCAGGTCCTGGAGCCAGACCCGGACCTCCTCGACGCCCTCGATGTGCCGTCCGTGCGCGTCGAGGTGGGCCAGCGCGACCCACGGCGTGGCGGCGCCCGGCAGCACCTTCTCGGCCTCCGCCCGCATCTCCGCCAGCAGCCGGTGGTACTCGGACCAGCCGTACGCGTACGCCTCGCCGAGGTCGAGGTCCGTACCGTTGAAGTAGCGGGACCACCGTGCGTACCGTTCGCGGCCCACCGGGTCCGGCGCTCCCTCGATCGCCGGGGCGTACTCCGCGGCCATCCAGTCGCGCAGTTGGGCGAACGCCGTCCGGGCGATCCGGGCGGCCTCGGTCAGCTCCGCGCGCAACGACTGCGGGCCGGGGGCCACGAACTGCTCGAACCAGGAGTCGCCCGCGGCATCGGGCTCGGTCCACTCGGTGAGCTGGCCGATGAAGGTGGCGGTGGGGCGCGGACCGGCGAACAGCTTGCGCTCCAGGCCCAGGGCCAGCGACTCGCGGTACCCGGCCAGCGCGGCCGGTACCGCGCGCAGCCGGACGGCGAGCACGGCCCAGTCCTCGTCCGTGTCGGTCGGGGTGAGGGAGAACGCCTCGCGCACGTCGTGCGGGGGCGAGAACATGTTGCCGACCGCCCTCAGGTGCTCGTCCGCGTCGTGGACGGCCAGTCCCGCGGTGAGCCGTTCGCGCAGCAGCCGGCCGCAGCGGCGTTCCCGGTCGGCGCCGGCGCCCGGCAGCGCCTCGGCCGCGTCCAGGCGGGTCAGCGTCCGGCGGGCCAGGTCCGCCCGGGCGGCCTGGCCGGCGGGGGAGTAGTCCGGAAGGGCACGGTGGCTCGCGCGAACCCCCAGGTAGGTGCCGGTCACCGGATCGAGGGCGACGAGGTCGTCGACATAGGCGTCGGCGACCTCGCGGGGCAGCGGGCTCTTCGTCTCTGACATGCGGACATCCTCGTACGCGGACCCGTACGTCGTCACGGGGGCCTCGGTGTTCGTGGCGGAGGCAACCGGGTGGCCGATCGGCCGGAACCGTCGCCCGCGGTCCCCCGTGATCGGAACTCCGTTCGATTCCTCCGCGGGTCCGCCCCGTCGACCGGAGTGGCCCGGAATGCACCCAGTGCCACCGGAGCGCCCGTCGGACGTGTAACTTCGGGCCCGGGCGCCGCGATCCGGAACCGTACGGGCGCCCGGGGACGTACCTGGGGGCGGGACGGTGTCGACGAAACCGACCGGACTCACCTTGTGGCAGCTCGTCGTCGTGACCGTTCTGGGCGCCCTGCTGGTGGGACTGACACTGCTGTTCGGACTCAATCGGCTGATGGGGGGCCTGCTGCTGGACGACGACGACTGCCTCGGGACCAAGGCCAGGGCGGACGAGATCTCCTCGGTGTCCCTCCTCGGGTCGCCGCCCGAAGGAGCGCGGATCGCGACGGGCTGGCAGACCCTGGAGGTGGGCTGCATGGACGGCCGCGACGACGAACTGCTGTCGGCCACCCGCAGCTACGAGTTCGACGGCGACCACCAGGTGGTCCGGGACCACTACCGCGCCTTGGCGGAGGGCGACGGCTGGACCCGGGTGACCACCGCACGGGCAGCGGGCGACTCCCGGGTGCGGCGCACCGACGTCTGCTTCGAGAAGGAGTTGGCCGGCGGCCGGGTCCTGTTACGGGTCTCCTTCGACCCCGGAGTGTTCTGGGTGGGCACCGAGACCGCGCTCGACGACGACGAACACGTCCACTGCTGAGCGCCCCCGGCCCGCCGGGCGACGCCAGCGTCCGTCACGGGGCGGGCGGCGCGGCACCGCGGTCGGCGACACCGGCTGCCGACGGCGAAGGGCTGCCGGCCGCGACCCCGTCCAGCCGGGCCGTGATGACCAGCACCCCTTCGTCGAGCTGGTAGTCGAGCGGTAGTCCCAGCCCGCGCATCACCGCCACCATCGCGGTGTTGGACGCCTGGGTCACCGCGTAGACGCTCGCGCAGCCCGCCTCCTCGGCCGTGGTCACCAGGCGCCCCAGGAGCTCGCTGCCGATGCCCCGTCGTTGCCACGCGTCCTCGACCAGGAGGGCCACCTCCGTCTCGTCCCCGTCCCACAGCAGGTGCCCGAGCGCGACGATCCGGCCGGAGGCGGTCCGCGCGGCCAGGGTGCGGCCGAAGCCCGGGGCCAGCAGCCGGCGCAGGTACGGGTCGGCGTCCTTGACGGAGCCGTGGTACCGCATCCGCAGCGTCTGGGACGAACACCGCTCGTGCAGGGCCTTCGCCTCCGCGAGGTCCGCGGGCGAGGCCCGCCGCACGGTCACCTCCCCACCGCGCGCCAGGGCCACCCGGTCCTGCTGCCGCGGCACCCGGGGACCCAGCCGGGTGTCCAACTCCACCAGCGCCCGGGCGCGGGCGAACTCCGTCGGCGTGAAGGGGAGGTGGGGCCGTTCCACGGTGAGGTGGCCGCCGTCCGGGGCCCGCAGCCGCAGGACCGTGTCCCCCGGCAGGACGCCCTCCGCCGACGCGTCGGGGTGGTGGGCTCCGGTGCGGGGAGCAGGGTGGGAACGGACCGTGCAGCGGCCCAGGAGCTGACGGAGCGCCAGCGGGAGTTCCGCCGGGTCCAGAGCGGTGCGGGTGGCGAGGCCCAGGGCCCGGGTGGACGCGTCGACCAGGTCGTGCGGGTCGGCCCGTTCGATCCGGGTTCCGGTACCGCCGGCCCGGGCGACGGCCCGGGTGACCTCGCCCGCGGGGAGCCCCGCCGGCGCCCGCACCAGGAGTTCGTCCACCGTGCCCTCGGCCAGGGGGTGGGTCTGGAGGCCCAGGATGTCCACCTCGTGCTCGGCCAGGGCCGCGCACAGCGCCGCGAGCGAGCCCGGGGCGTCGCGGACCGTGGTGCGCAGCCGCCACAACTCCGTCGCTCCCGGCCCTTGCGGACCGGGGACCGCGGACGGGACCCGGTCCGCAAGGGCGTGCGGCGCCGTCCGGCCGGGCCCCGCCGGGTGGTCGTGGCCGCGCGAGCGGTGGGCCCACCAGGTGTGGAACCCCGCCGTGGCCAGCAGCACCACCGCCGAGACCAGCAGCAGCGCGGGTCCGCTCGGCCCGTGGCCGATCAGATTGGCCACGGCGTCCGCCACGGCCACCGCCGTGAACAGGGCGGCCAGCTCCACCACGTCCCGGCGCCAGTGGTGTGCGCGCCGCTCGTGGCCGGCGGGGCGGGGGACGGGGAGGTCTCGACTCATGCCGTCACTGTGGTGCGGACGTGTTGCGTGATCACGAACCGTTTGTGACCGATGGGTAAAACACCCCGCGCGCCGCCCCGCCCCGTGCCCCGATCACCCGGTGGACTCCTCCCCGAGCGCCGCGTGCAGGCGTCGGGCCTGGGTGAGCAGCCGGGCGCTGCCGCTGCGGGCCGCCAACTCCGCGAGGTGCGCGACCGTGCCCCGTTCCCCGGTGCGCTCCGCGCACTCCGCCGCCACGGCCAACAGGTCCGCCACGCCCCGCAGGGCCTTGCCGTCGTGCGCGGGGCCCGCCAGCAGCGCGGGCAGCGCTTCCCGCAGTACCGCCCCCACCGTGCGGTACGCGCCCGTCGCCGCTGCCGTGCGCACGCTGTCCACGGCGCGCGACGGCTTGACCGTGCCGCGGAGCATCAGGGTGCTCAGCAGGTCCCCCAGCAGCGGGGCGTCGAGCTGCCCCCGCGCGGCCAGCACCAGCAGGGCGTCCACCGCAGCGACCCGCTCCTCGCTGTTGCGCGCACCGATGCCGTACGCCATGGAGAGGTGGACCGCGGGACCGGCCGGGCCGGGCGCCTCGGCGAGGCTCGGCAGATAGGCCACGTCACCGCTGGCGTTGTACCGGGCGGTCTGCGACAGCAGACCGACCAGCCGGGCCGCCACCAGCTCCCGCCGGCCCGGCACGGTCAGCAGTTCGTGGCCCTCGTGCTCGACGGTCCAGTGGTAGCAGGACCGGCTCGCGTGGGTGTCCGCCTCCAACGGGGCGCCCATGGCGCGGAACACGCCCGGAAGCTCCTCGAAGAGGCTGTGCACCTGGCCCACCCCGACCAACAGGGCTTGGCTCTCCTGGTCCGTCACGACCCGGATCGACGGCGGCGGGGGCTCGCCGTCGGTCAGCCAGCGGGCGAGACGGTCGCCCTCCGGCGTTCCGAGCCCGCTGGCGGCGGTCGCGGCAGCGGCGGCCTCCGGGGAGGGGCCCGTGGCCGTCCCCGGGTCCGCCCGCTCGTCCCGGCGCACCCGCAGCAGCGCCTGTGCGAAGTCCACCTCGCCGGGGCTCACCCCCAGCCGTCGGTACGCGTCCAGCCGGGCCACGAGTTCCGCCGGATCGACCTGCCCCGAGGTCCAGGTCGGGGTGGCCAGGAGGAACGGCGGCCGGTCGCTGCCCACCCGGTACGCCGCCTCCCACAGACGGGCCCGACGGGGTTGCTCCAGCACCGCGTGCACGCAGCTGTCCAGGCCCTGTGCGCTCCTGCGCGCCGCCGTGTGGAGCGTGGCGGTGCGCACGACCTCGAACAGGCTCGCGAGGACCACCTCGATCCCGTACGTGTCCACACCGAAGTTGATGTTCGGCCGCCCGTGCTCGGACGCTCCGGGGTACCACCAGCGCCGCACGACGACCGGGCGCACCGCCTCGACCAGGGCCTCCCGGTCCGTGTGCGCGTACCGCACCAGGGCGTCGAGGACGCGTTCGAAGGTCACCGCGTCGCTGCGGCCACTGCTCGTCAGCAGGGCGCCCACCTCCTCCGCCAGCTCCGCCACCGACCCGATCGGCGGGACCCGCCGGCCGGGCTCGGGCACCGGCGGCAGGAACTCCTCGTACGGTTCCGTCTCCGTGGACTCCAGGGCCCCGGGCGCACCGCCCAGGGCGCGGGCGGCGCGCGGGCGCAGGGGAGCGCTCAGCTGATCGGCCGCAGCCAGGACCTCCTCCCGGACGGCGCCGGGCACCTGGGCGGCGTACTTCTCCACCAGCTTGAGGGCGCGTTCCTGGAGGTCGGTGTCCTGGTGCCCGAAGGCATAGGCGACCGCGGGCAACAGCTCCGGCAGCAGCTCCGGCGAGGCGCTGAACACCTTCCCGAGCAGGATGAGTTGGGATCGTACGAGCTTCTTCTCCGGACGGAACAGCGCGCCCCGCGACACCTCCGCCAGCTGTCGGGCCGTCAACTCCCCCTCCAACGCCATCGAGCCGAGGACCGCCTGGGCGTGTGCGGCCACCGTGGGCCCGGCGTCCGCCACCAGCGCCGTCCAGTCCGCGGTGCGCTGCCGCTCCTCGTCCCGCGTGGGCGCCAACTTCCCCAGCAGGGTGAGGAAGGCCCGCTGGTCGGCGGTCCTGCCGCCGCGCAGCAGCCGGGCCACACAGGCGTCCAGCATCGCCGTGCGGTCCAGGGCGCCCTCGGCCGTCAGCCGGATCAACGTCGGTATCCAGCCCTCGGTGCCGTCCCTGCCGTAGCTCCACTCCAACTGCGTGCCGATGTCGTCCAGTTCGAACAGGGCGGTGACCATGGTCACCAGATGCGGATCGGAGCGCAGCCGGTCCAGCAGCTCGGGACCGGCGGCCAACCAACGCCGTCTGACGTCGTCCATCCACCCGCGCACGTAGCTCTCGGTCGTGGGAACCGCGCAGTCGGCGAGCCGGACCAGCCCGGACATCAACTCGTACGCCACCCTCGCGGACGGCGGGCGCTCCGCGAGCCGCCGGGCCACGTCGCCCTGCCACGCGGGACCACGGTCGGCGAACACCTCCAGCAGCAGCTTGGGCGGGGCCGGGGACCAACGCATGTCCGCGCCGGTCAGCCAGGTCGCCGTGGCCACCGCGCCGGTGTGGCAGGCGGCGCCCGCCGCGTGCAGGGCCGGGTACGTCCGCCGGGACCGGCGGGACCACGAGTCCGTCCGCAGTTCCTTGCGCAGCGCCTTCAGCCCGGACAGCGCCGCACGGCGCTCGTCCGTCGTCATCGCCCGGGCCAGGGTGACCACCGAGGACACGTTTCCGTCCCGCACGGCCGCCACGAGTGCGTCCGTGGCCTGTTGCGGCGTCCGGGCCGCCTGCCCCGCCTGCCCCGCCTGCGCCGCCCGGTCCGCCGGGTCGGGGGATGCCGTCGTCCGTGCCGTCTGCGTGCTCATCGTTCCCGCTGCCTTCGTCGTGTCGTGTCGGGGGTTCGCCGGGTTCGTCACCGCTGCCTGGCCGGTCGTCATCGGACGCCGGTGTCCGTCTCCACCGCGGGGGCCGGGGCCGTCCGCCCGGCGCCGACGGGGGCCGTGACCTCCCGGCGGGCCATCCGCACCGCCAGCGCGTGCTTGCACGGGCCCCGCCCGCCCCGGTACGCGGCCCACCACTGGCAGGTGCAGCTCAGTCGGCCGCCGTCCTCGCGCACCCGGTGCACATGGCCGTCCTCGGCGGTGACCGTGCCCAGGGCGCCCTCCAGCGTCACGGCCCCGGCCTGCACCAGGGCGCGCGCGGACCGCAGCCGCGGATTGTGCCGCTCGGCACGGGCCGCGTCGTAGGGCAGCTCGCGGTGGAAGTAGGCGGCCTCCGCGGTGTCGTACCCCACCCGGCCCGAGGTGCCGAGCCGTACCAGGGCGGCCCGCACCCGCTCCGGGGTGAGCCCGGAGGACGCCGCGAGATCGGCGATCTCGATCCGGGGCTCCCAGGCCAGCAGCACCCCGATCAGCTCCGCGTCCTCCCCGGCCTCGTCCGTCGCCAGCGCCTCCAACACCCCGCCCTCACCGGAGAACCCGCGCGACGCCTCGGGCGACAGGGTGAGGGTCAGCCGCATGCCGGGCAGGACGACCTCCCAGGCGGCCGAGACCGCCGCCTCCCCGACCGCGGCCGGACCGTAGATCCGCAGCGCCGTGGCGTGCCGCAGCACCCGCTGGAGGGCGACCAGCCGATCGGGACCCGGCAGGCACACCGCGCCCGGCACCGGCCGGGTGGTCTGCCGCAGGCTCCGTCCGGCGGGCACCACCCACAGCGCCGGACGCGCCCGTCCACTGCCCTTCGGCAGCGAACGGAGGAAGCGCACGGCCTCGCCGGCCGGCAGTTCGGCCCGCAGTTCGAAACCGGCCGCTATCACCTGTGCCTCGGCGAACCCCCGCAGCCAGCGGTCCGGCAGCGGCACCTTCTTCTCCACGACGGGCCCGTCCAGCGTGGTGACCACCATGTCGTCCGGGCCGACCCGCAGGTGCAGGGGGTCGTCCGAGCCGATCCGGGACAGCGCCTCGCGCAGGGGGTTGTTCACGTCCACGTTCGTCGTGCCGTGCCCGATCTCGCCGCCGTCCAGCCCCGGCGCCAGGACGTCGAGGCGCGCGTACACCCCGCCGCACCCCGAGAACGACTCGAACCGGATGCGGTCGCCGTTGCCCGTGACCACCGGGTCGAGCGAGGCCCGCAACTGCGGCTGGTAGTACCGGGCCGCCGCCACGTCGGCCACCGCGAGCAGGGCGGCCGAAGCGATCTGGGGCGAGGTGAGGAAGCCGGTGAAGAACCGGGGGTGGGCCTCCCGGCCGGTCGGCGTCGCGCCCTGGGAGGTCTCCAGGCCGAGGCGCCGACCACCGGGCACCGACTCCAGCGAAGAAGGGCGTGCGTAGGCCAGGGCGTGCAGTGATCGGGTCATGGGAAAACGGTAGGTGTCCCCACTGACAATCGGCCTGACCTGCGGGGACGTTGGGCTCCGGGCCGATCGCGGACGCACTCGACGCACCCTCGCGATCCGGCCACCGCGGCGGGGTCACGCTCGGTCAACCCGCCCCGGGCGGGCTCACGTCCGACTCGCCGCCCCCACCGCCGCGGCGAGTCGCCGCACCCCGTCGACGATCCGCGCCGGGGGCAGGTGCGCATAACCGAACACCAGCCGTACCGCGCCGTCGTCGGGAACCGAGGAGGCGTGCGCCGCGTACGACGACAGGGGCCGGACGGCGACGGCGGCCGCCTCCGCCCGGGCCAGGAACCGCGCCTCGGGCCCGAACCGCCCGGGCAGCGCGGCGATCACGTGCAGCCCCGCGGAGATCCCCGTCACCCGAGCGCCGGGGAAGCCCTCCCGCACCGCCCCGACCAGGGCGTCCCGTCGTTCCCGGTAGGCCCGCCCGCACCGCCGCAACTGACGGTCGTACGCTCCGCTCTCCACGAACCGCGCCAACACCTCCTGGTCGGCGGCCGGATTGCCCAGGTCCATGGTCCGCTTGCGCTCCACCAGCGCGTCGACCAGCCGCTCCGGCGCCAACAGCCACCCCAGCCGCAGCCCCGGGGCCAGCGACTTGCTCACCGATCCCGTGTAGAGCACGTGTTCCGGGTCGAGGCCCTGGAGGGCGCCCACGGGGGAGCGGTCGTACCGGAAGTCGCCGTCGTAGTCGTCCTCCACGACCAGCCCGTCCACCGCCCGCGCCCACTCCAGCAGGTCGGCCCGCCGCCGTGCCGAGTACGCGATCCCCAGCGGGAACTGGTGCGCGGGTGTGGTCACCACGCAGCGCACCCCCGATGCCGCGAGGGGACGGAGGGCCACCCCCTCCCCGTCCACCGGCAGGGGCACGGCACGCACCCCCGTCGCGGCGAACAGGTCGCCGTGCGGCGGGCTGCCCGGATCCTCGACCCCCACCGCACGCTCCCCCTGCGCGTGCAGGACCAGCCCCACCAGGGTCAGCGCCTGGGCGACGCCCGAACACACCACCAGGCGCTGCGGATCCGCCACCACCCCGCGCCTGCGGGCCAACAACCCGGCGAGGGCCGTACGCAACCGGGGCAACCCCCCGGGGTCGGGATAGCCGAGCGCCCCGTGCGGCACCTCGGCCAGGACCGCGCGGTGGGCGGCCGCCCACCCCGTGCGCGGGAACAGCGACAGGTCCGGCGTGCCGGGCTGGAAGTCGACGCCCGGACCGGGCCGGCGCGGGGCACGGTCCCGGACCGCCGGACGGGCCGCCCGCGCCGCGCCGCCCACCCAGGTGCCGGCCCCGCGGTCGCTGCGCAGATACCCCTCCGCGGTCAACTGTTCGTACGCCTCCGTCACCAGCCCGCGCGACACCCCGAGGTCACCGGCGAGGTCGCGGGAGGACGGCAGCCGGGTCCCCGGGGCCAACCGGCCGCTGCGGACCGCCTCGCGCAGCGCCGACCGCAGGGCCCGCCCCCGCGACCGGGCCGGCGCCGCCACCGCGGGCCGCAGCAGTTCCCACGCGGCGCTACCGGGCCCGCCGCCCCGGCCCGCCGCCCCGTCACCGGAAGTGGTCCCCGATACGCTCATGGAAGTGGACCTTAATCCGGTCCACCCGCGTCCCTAACGTCGGTCCCATGAACGCGAACTCCGTGCGCGGAGCCCTGTCCGCCGCCCTCGCCTGCGTCCTGGTCGGCGGCTCCTTCACGGCCAACAGCCTCCTCGGTGACTACCCCTACGCGGGCGGTCTGTTCCTCCGCTACGGGCTCGCCTTCCTGCTGCTGCTCCCGCTGGTGGGACCGGGCGCCACGGCCGCGGTCCGCCGCTTGGCGGCCCGCCAGTGGCTGTTGCTGCTTCTGCTCGCCGCCGTCGGCATGGTCGGGTTCAACTTCGCCGTGCTCGCGGCCGAGCGCACCGCCGAACCCGCGGTGCCCGGGGTGCTCGTCGGCTGCGCGCCGATCGTCGTCGCCGTCCTGGTGCCGGCGCTCGCCGGGCGCCGACCGGGCCGGGCGGCGCTGTACGGCGCCCTGCTGGTCGCGGTGGGCGCCTTCACGGTCCAGGGGTGGGGGCGCACCGACGCGGCCGGGTTGGCGTTCTCCGTCTGCGCGCTGCTCGGCGAGGTGGGGTTCGCGGTGCTCGCCGTGCCCGTGTTGCGCCCGCTGGGACCCAAGCTGTTGTCGGCGGTGGTGTGCGGGCTCGCCGCCGTCGAGTCGGCGTTCCTCGGGGTGCTGCTGGACGGCGGTGCCTGGCTGCGGATGCCCGACCTGACGGAGGCGTTCGCCCTGGGGTGGGTCGCCGCGGTCGTCACGGTGATCGGCTTCGTCTGCTGGTACGCCGGTGTGCAGCGCATCGGGGCGGAGCGGGCCACGCTGTTCTCCGGGCTGATCCCGGTCGCTGCCGCCGCCACCGCGCCCCTGGTCGGGGCCGGGACCTACGGCACCGCCCAGGCGGTCGGCAGCGGCTTGGTGGCGGTGGGGGTGGCCGTCGGGGCGGGCCTCCTCGGCGGGCGGCCGGGCGGGGCGGCGGCCGGGCCGCCCGACCCGACGGGCGCCGGGGTCGCCCGGTCCACCGGCGAGGTCCCGCCGGCGCCGCGTCGGTCCGTGGACCCCGCCGGTGTCGACGGCCCCTGAGCAGGGCACCCGAGCCGACCCGGGGCACCTTGGGCCGACCGGTACCGGCTGGACAGCGGGCCGGACCGCGGGGTGGGATGGGGGCGTGGCTGTCGACACCGCGACCGAAGTCTTCGAGGAGCACCGTTCCGTCCTGACGGGCGTGGCGTACCGCATGCTCGGCCGGGTGGTCGACGCCGAGGACGTCGTCCAGGACGCCTGGCTGCGCTGGTCGGGCGCGGACCGCAGCGAGGTGCGCGACCCGCGGGGCTACTTGGTCCGCGTCACCACCCGGCTCGCCATCGACCGGCTCCGCCAGGTGCAGACCCGGCGCGAGTCCTACGTCGGCCCGTGGCTGCCCGAGCCGCTGGTGACCGACTTCGGGTCCGTCGCCCAGGACGGCGCGCACCGCGTCGTCCTCGCCGACACGGTGTCGCTGGCCGTACTGGTGGTGCTGGAGTCGTTGTCGCCCCTGGAACGCGCGGTGTTCGTCCTCCGGGAGGCGTTCGGCTACCCGTACGGGGAGATCGCCGTCACCCTCGACCGCACCGAGGCCGCCGTCCGGCAGCTCGCCAACCGCGCCCGCAAGCACGTCGAGGAGCGGCGGCCCCGCTACGACGTCGATCCGGACGAGCGCCGCGACCTCACCGAGCGCTTCCTCGCCGCCGCGGCCGAGGGCGATCTGGAGCGGCTGCTGTCCATGTTGGCGCCGGACGCGCGGCTGGTCGGCGACAGCGGGGGCAAGAGCAGGGCGCCGCTGCGCGTCATCGAGAGCGCCGACAAGGTGGCCCGCTTCCTCTGCGGCATCGCCCGCAAGGACACCGGCGGGGGCACCACGTTCGAACTCCTCGAAATCAACGGAGGGATCGCGGTCCTCGCCCGTGAGGACGGCGCACCCGACGCGGTCTTCCAACTGGACGCGGTGGACGGTCGCGTTCAGCACGTCTACATCATTCGAAATCCGGACAAACTCATCTCACTCAGATGAAGTCCCTCTTGGGTGCCCCCGCGTGAGTTTGTGCGCGGGGGCGCTCGGCTGTGCGCCCACTCGTCGCCGGCGCGCCGGAAAGTAAAGGTTTCGTCATGTGACGATCCCTGTACGCGATGTGACAAGTGCCTTGCGGGCGTGTGAGCATCGCTAACGCCTCATGAATGTTGTCTTGACTGGAGCGGGATCGACCCCGTGTCGATTCAGAATTGGTCTTGACCAAGGGGTGGCTCGGCTCTATCGTCGCAGACATAGTGCAGGAACCTTTAATAAACAAGGGCGCTAAAAACGCTTCTGGGACACGGCGATTGCGGAGGACAGGGTGGGGACCACGCAACTGGAGACGGTGCCGGAGCCCAAGTACTGGCACCTGAAGACCGTGCTCACCGAGGCACTCGACTCGGAGTTCACGGTGGGCGAGATCCTGCCCAACGAACGTGAGCTGGCAGCCCGCTTCGGGGTGGCCCGCGCGACGCTCCGGCAGGCACTGGAGCAACTCGAACTCGAAGGGCGCCTCCATCGTCGACGCGGAGTCGGCACCACGGTCGCCCCGCCGCGCGTCGGGGTCGCCGTCGGGTCCGACGAGCAGGACTGGCCCGGCGCGCTCGGAGAAGCATGGCAGACCGCTGGCAGCGAGTCGGACGTGCCCCCTGCTGCGGTCGCACGGATGCTGGAGACCCTCGACGGGGAAGCGGTGCACATCGTGCGGCGCACCCGGGTGTCGAACGGCCTGCCCGTCGCCGCGGAACTGCTCTACGTCCCCGGTTCGTCCGTGCCGGACGTCTCCGGGATCGACAACCCGTCGGGCACGGCCCGCGGACGCGCCGTGCTGCGGGAACTCCAGCGGCTCGGACTCGAAGGGCAGGACCGGTCCGTCGAGCTGGGCTCCGCCCGCGCCGACGACGCCCGGGAACTCGACCGGCTGCCCGGGGCACCGGTCCTGGTCGTCACCACCCGGTTCTTCGCCGCCGGACGCACCGCCGCGGTGTCGGTGGCCACGTACCGGGCCGACACCTGCCGGTTGACCTTCGGCGACTCCGGTGGCGTCGAGATACACCACGGGCCCGAACGCCGGGCCTCCTGAACCACCGACCGCCGCAGCGGGTCCCGGCGAGAACGGGGCCGCCGCGGCGGTTTCGTACGCGCCGACCACGGCGGCCGTTCCCGCCGCGTTCGGGCCCCGGGCCCGCGGGCTCGGAACGGTCAGTCGACGACGGTGCTGCGGCGCTCGATCAGCACCACATCGCGCCAGACCCCGTGGTGGCGGGCCACCCGCTCGCGGACCCCGACCACCCGGAACCCGGCCCGTGCGTGCAGGGCGAGGCTCGCGGTGTTCTCCGGGAACACCCCGGACTGCACGGTCCAGATCCCGGCCGCCTCGGTGGAGGCGATCAGCGCCCGCAGCAGGGCGCCGGCGACACCCCGACCCCGTGCGTCGGGGTGGACGTACACCGAGTGTTCGACCACCCCCGCGTACGCCGGCCGGGCGGACACCGCACTGACGGCGGCCCACCCCCGTACCGAACCCCGCGGGTCGAGGGCGACACGACGGTGGGCCGGGAGCCGAGCGGCGTCGAAGGCGTCCCAGTCCGGGGCAGCGGTCTCGAAGGTGGCGTTGCCCTCCTCGATGCCCGCCCGGTAGATCGCGAGGACCTGTCCGGCGTGCTCGGGCCCCATCGGGGCGAGCCTGACTACGGCGTTCGACACCGCAAAACTCCTCCGCTCCGGCCGGCGGGACGGGCCGCCGTGCGTGACCGCGCGGCCACCGCCGTCCCGCGGTGCCCGACGGCGCGACGGTACCAAGCCGCGCAGCCTCCCGAGCGGGTCGCCCGGGGTCGTCCGTACGGGGGAGGCCGGCACCCGGTTGGCGGCCCGTCCCCGCCCGGAGCCGACCGCGGGCACCCACCGGTGGTTCAGTGGGGGACGGCGGCTCGTCCACGGCGGCCGCGGACGTCCGACCCACGCCGGCGGAGGTACGGATGGAACCCCTGATCGCCCTCCTCGTCGGTTTCGCCGGTGCACGACTGGCCGGGTTCGCGGGCGTGGACGTGCTCGACGCCTGGCTGCCCGCGCTACGCGTCGGCCTGGCGGTGATGTTCGTGTTCACCGGCCTCGCGCACTTCCACCCGAGGCTCCGGGCGGAGATCGTCGACATGGTGCCGCCGGGCCTGCCGCGGCCCGAACTGCTGGTGACGCTCACCGGCGTCCTCGAACTGGCCGGTGCGGTCGGCCTGTTGATCCCGGCCACGGCGCCGTGGGCGGCGATCTGTCTCGTGCTGCTGCTGATCGCGATGTTCCCGGCCAACCTTTCCGCCGCGCGCCGCGGGACGGCGCTCGGCGACCCCGTCGGCCGGCGCACGCTCTACCAGATCGTCTACGTCGGCGCCCTGGCCCTCACCCTGGCATGAGAAGCAGAAGCAGAAGCAGAACCAGAACCACAACCGGACCGGGTGGACCGGGTGGACCCGAGGAGACCGGGTGAGTCACGACGGCCCCCATGACGTGGTGATCGTGGGCTCCGGGGCGGCCGGACTGTGCGCGGCGCTGGCCGCCGCCGTCGGGGGCGCGAGCGTGCTGGTCCTGGAGGGCAGCGACCGGTGGGGCGGCGCCACCGCCGTTTCGGCGGGTCAGGTGTGGGCCCCGGCCAACCACCACATGGCCGACGTGGGCGTCGCCGACGACCCCCGGGACGCCCTGGCCTATCTGCTCGGCCGGACCAGCGGTCGCGATCCCCACCTGGCCGCGGCGTTCGTGGACGCGGCGCCCCGGACGGTCCGCTTCCTGGAGGAGCACGCGCCGATCCGCTTCACCCCGACGACCCTGCCCGACTCCTTCGCCGAAGCGCCCGGCGGACGCACCCACGGGCGCAACCTCGAAGTCGCCCCGGTGTCGTTGGGCGCCCTGGGCGCCGCGGAGGAACTGTTCTGGCCGCCCCCCTTCTTCGCACCGGTGGTCACCAACGAGGAGATCACCCGGCTCCGCCTGGTCACCGGGGGAACACCCCCACCGGGCCTGATCGAGGAGCGGACGGCCGCCGGCCGGGTCGCCCTGGGCCAGGGACTGGTCGTCGGACTGCTGCACGGCTGCCGGGCCCGTGGCGTCGACCTGCTCCGCGGCCACCGGGTCACCGCACTGCTCACCAGCGGCGCGCCCGGGGCGACCGCCGTCACCGGCGTCCGGGTGGACGGGGGCCCGGAGTTCCGTGCGCGACGGGCGGTCGTCCTGGCCTGCGGCGGCTTCGAACACGACCGTGCCCTGTGCACGCGGCTGTTGGACGGACCCTACGCCCATCCCGTGACGCCCCCGGTGGGCCGCGGCGACGCACTGCGGCTGGCCGCCGGGGCGGGCGCGGCGCTCGCCCACACGGGGGAGTGCTGGTCCTGGCCCGTCACCCAGCGCCCGGGCGCCGCCTGGCCCGACGGCACCCCCCGGCCCGAACTGACGCTCGCGGAGCGCATGCTCCCGCACGTCATCTGGGTCAACTCCGCGGGCCGGCGCTTCGTCAACGAGTCCAGCCACAACGTCGCCCTCGCCTTCGCCGAACTCGACCCCGCCACCGGGCACCCGCGCAACACCCCGGCCTGGGCCGTCGCCGACGCCCGCTACCGGGCCCGCTACCCGTTCGCCGGCGCCCGCCCCGGACAGCCGCTGCCCCCGCACGCCGTCGAAGCGGCGACCCCGGCCGAACTCGCCGCCCGCACCGGCATCGACCCCGGGACGCTCACCCGGACGCTCCGGCGCTTCAACGAGTTCGCCGCCCGGGGCCTCGACCCCGACCACGGCCGGGGAACGACCCACTACGACCGTGCCGGCGGGGACCCCACGGCCCCCCACCCGAACCTCGGCACCGTCGCCGAACCCCCGCTGTGCGCCGTGCTGGTCCTGCCCGGCTCCGTCGGCACCAAGGGCGGCCCGCTCACCGACGAACGGGCCCGGGTGCTGCGCTGGAACGGTGACCCCCTGCCCGGGCTGTTCGCGGCGGGCAATGCGATGGCCGGCGCGATCGGCCCCGGCATCGTCTCGCCGGGCGCGACCATCGGCTCCGCCCTCGCCTGGGGCTGGATCGCCGGCACCACCGCGGCCGGCGGCTAGCGAGGACGGTCCACGGGTGCCGCTCAGCGCCGGGCGGTCACCGTGCCCTGCACCGCGAACAGTTGCTCCTCGACGTGGTCCAGGGCCAGCCGCAGCGCACCGGTCGCGACGGCCGCCTCCCCCAGCATCGACAGGGCCACCTTGGGCGCGCGCAGACAGTACCGCTCCAGCTCCCGCCGCAACGGCTCCAGCACGCCTTCCAGCCCGGTCGCCCAACCGCCCACCACGACCAGTTCCGGATCGAGGGCCAGTACCAGCGCGGCGACGTTGTGGACCAGCCGCCGCATGAACCGGTCCACGGCGGCCCGGGCGTTCTCGTCGCCCTCCTGCGCCAGGGCGAAGACGTGCGCCACGGCCTGCTCGTTCAACGGCTCCAACGGCTTGCCCGTGGTCGACAGCAGCGTCTCGGGCGTCACCTCCCGGCCCAGCAGGTGCAGGGCACCGATCTCGCCCGCCGCACCGCCGAAGCCCCGGTGCAGCCGCCCGCCGATCAGCGATCCGGCGCCCGGACTGAGACCCGCGAGGACGAAGACCATGTCGTCGGACTCCTTCGCTGCCCCCTTCCAGTGCTCCGCGACCGCCGCCGTGTTCGCGTCGTTCTCGACCAGGACCGGGCACTTGAAGGACCGCCGCAGCCGCTCGCCCAACTGGAGACCCGTCCAGCCGGGCAGCGCCGCGCCCAGCTTGATCACGCCGTCCGCCTCGATGATCCCCGGAGTGCCCACGCCGACCGCCCACAGCGAACTGCGGGCCACCCCGGTGCGCCGCAGGGTGTCCGCGACGGTGGTCCGCAGCCGCTCCAGCCGCTCGTCCGCCGGGGCCTCGATGGTGACCTCCTTGGTCCCCGTGCCCAGCACCCGGCCGTCCAGGTCGGCGAGGATCACCGCGACCCGGTGCGGGCCGAGCTCCAGCCCCAGCAGATGGCCCGCCTCGGAGCGGAAGCGGAACCTGCGCGCCGGTCGTCCCTGCCTGCGTGCCGTGCCCTCCTCGGCGGCCGTCTCGACCGCCAAGCCCGCCTCGATGAGACCCTCGACCACACCCTCGACGGTCGGCCGTGACAGGCCCGTCACCCGGGTCACTTCGGTGAGCGTCGCGGAGCCCGCCGCACGCAAAGCGTGCAGGACCACCGCGGAGTTGATACGCCGCAGCAGAGAGGGGTCCCCGCCGGTCAGCTGCCCCAACGTGTGTCCTCTCAGCTCGTGCTCGTATGGCCCGGATCGTACTTGTTACCGTGCGACCACGGCGAGCTTCGATGCAGTCCCGCAACCTCCCGGTAGGAAATCCGTTCTTCGTTCGGGTTTCCGAACCGGAGCGTCCGCGGTCCGAACACCGCCCCGTACCCGGGTGCGCGCCCGTCCCTCATCCCGGCGACACGAACCCGGACTCGTAGGCCGCGATCACCGCCTGGGTGCGGTCCCGGGCCCCCAGTTTCGCCAGCACCGCGCTCACATGGGACTTCACCGTCTCGTTGCCGACGACCAGCCGGGCGGCGATCTCCGTGTTCGACAGCCCCTGCGCCATCAGCCGCAGCACCTCGGCCTCCCGATCGGTGAGCGCCGCCGAACCCAACGCCTCCGGCCCCGACTCCGCGCCGGGCCCATACTCCGCCGCCAACCGCCGCACGGCCGCCGGGAACAACAACGAATCGCCCTCGGCGACCAGCCGCACGGCGTGCACGACCTCTTCCGGCCGGGCGCGCTTCAACAGGAAGCCGTCCGCACCCGCACGCAGCGCCCCGTACACGTACTCGTCGTTCTCGAAGGTCGTGACCATGATGATCTTCGGCGGATCCGGGACCGTCCGCAACACCGCCCGGGTGGCCGCGATGCCGTCCAGGAGCGGCATCCGCACGTCCATCGCGACGACGTCCGGCCGCAGGGAACGGATCAACGGGATCACCGCCGCCCCGTCGGCCGCCTCCCCCACCACCGTGATGTCGGGCTGTGCTTCGAGCACCGCGCGCAGACCGGCGCGCACCAGGGGCTCGTCATCGACGAGGAGGACCGTCAGGGGCATCCCCTCAGCCTAAGGCCCCGCACTGACACGGTGACCCTCACCCCAGGGGGAGCCGGGCCCGCACCCGCCAGTCGGCACCCACCGGGCCGGTTTCCGCCCGGCCGCCCAACAGCGCCGCCCGTTCCCGGATGCCGCGCAGCCCGCTGCCGCCCCGGTCACCGGAGATCCCCATCGGCGCCGGGCCGTCGACGCCCACGGGCAGCGGATTGCGCACGTCGAGGTCCACGTGTCCGTCGAGCACCTGCACCCTGACCCGCACCGGAACCGGCCCGGCGTGCCGCAACACGTTCGTCAGGGACTCCTGGAGCATGCGGTAGCACTCGCGCGAGACGGGCCCCGGCAACCGGTCCACCGGGCCCGTCACCTGCGCGTCCACG
Organism: Streptomyces sp. NPDC005955; assembly: GCF_042871255.1. Lineage (NCBI taxonomy): Bacteria > Bacillati > Actinomycetota > Actinomycetes > Kitasatosporales > Streptomycetaceae > Streptomyces > Streptomyces sp. NPDC005955. The sequence continues at coordinate 99,986 of NZ_JBIAIF010000014.1, forward strand.
CTCGCCCCGGACGCCCGCGCGGACTCCAGCAGGCGTTCCGCCTCGGCCAGGGTGGGCCGGTTGCTCGCGGCCCGCCCGGGCTCCCGCAGGATCACCAGCACCCGTTCCAGGTCCTCCATCGCGGCCCGCCCGGTCTCCTCGATGGCGCCCAGCGCCCGTTCCGTGAACTCCGGGTTCCCCGCGGCGCGCGCCGCCCCCGCCTGCACCACCGCGACGGACAGCGCATGGCCGATCGAGTCGTGCAGTTCGTGGGCGATCCGGCTGCGCTCCAACAGCCGCTCGGTGCGCTCCTCCAACTGCGCGAGCCGCTGGGCGGGCGAAGGACCGAGCAGCCTGCCGGCCGCCGCCGCCACGGCGGCCCCGGCCAGGACGACGAACCCGAGCAACAGCGCCACCGACACCGGAACGAGCAGCGCCGCCGCCCACCACGGCAGGGGCTGTGCCCACAGTGCGTCGATGTCGTCCGCGGGCGCCCCGACCGCCCTCGCCACGAACGCCAGGACCTGGGCCATCGCGAACCCGGACACCAGCATCGTCAGACAGCCCGCTTCGAGCCGCAGCACCATCCACACCGAGGTCCGCAGCCGGTCCCGCCAGTTCGCCGAGGGCGCCGCGCTGATGTCCGGCGCCCGGTCCGACCGCCGCCCCCGCGCGTGCGGCCCCGGGAACAACATGTGCTGCGCCTGGAGGCCCTCCGCGCGACGCACCACCGGCACCCACCCGATCAGGGCCGCCGGCACCGCGGGCACCAGCGCCACCAACAGCCACTTGACGGGGGTCATCCCGGTCAGCCCCGGGTACACCATCGCCGACACGAGGGCGCCGAATCCCCCCAGCAGCAGATGCAGCCAGCGCGTGTACACGACGGCGCGCAGCACGGGACGCCCGAGCGCCCGGACGCCCGACCTGAAACCACGGGAGGGCCCGGGCGGAGAGGACATGCCCGTCATCGTGCCAGGCGCACCCGCCGGGCGGCTCCCCCGCACGGGGGAGCCGCTCTCCCCGCGCGGGGGAGGCGCAGGCACCCTCCCGACGGCCAGGCTGAACGGCATGAACGCCATCGACGTACACGACCTCACCAAGGTCTACGGGAAGAAACGGGCCGTCGACGGGCTGACGTTCTCCGTCGCCCCCGGCAAGGTCACCGGCTTCCTCGGCCCCAACGGCTCCGGCAAGTCGACGACCCTGCGGCTGGTCCTGGGCCTGGACCGGCCCACCCGGGGCAGCGCCACCATCGCCGGGAAGCGGTACGCCGGCCTGGGCGAGCCGCTGCGCCACGTGGGTGCCCATCTCGACCCCGGCGCTGCGCACGGCTCCCGCACCGCCCACCACCACCTGCTGGCGCTGGCGGTCGCCAACCGGCTGTCGGCCCGGCGGGTGACCGAGGTGCTGGAGGAGACCGGTCTCGCCCCCGTCGCCCGACGCCGGGTGAAGACCTTCTCGCTGGGGATGCGCCAACGCCTGGGCATCGCCGCCGCCCTGCTCGGGGACCCGGCCGTGGTCATCCTGGACGAGCCGGCCAACGGCCTCGACCCGGAAGGCATCATCTGGATCCGCGGCACCCTGCGCCGCCTCGCCGAGGAGGGGCGCACCGTCCTCGTCTCCAGCCATCTGATGGCCGAGACCGCCGCGTTCGCCGACCACCTCGTCGTCCTCGGCGGCGGCCGGCTCCTCGCCGACCTGCCGATCGGTGACTTCCTCGCCGAACGCGGCACCACCCGCACCCGGGTGCGCACCCCCGACGCCGCCCGGCTGGAAGCCGCGCTCTCGGCGGCCGGCCACCGCATCGTCCCCGCGGACGAGGACTCCTGGACCGCCGAGGGCGTCACGGCCGCCGAAGTGGGCGCGCTGGCCGCCCGCGCAGGCGTGACCCTGCTCGCCCTCGCCGACGAGGGCGCCACCTTGGAGGAGGCGTACCTCGACCTCACCACGGCCAGCGCCGAGTTCACCGCCCCGCCCACCCCCGCCCGGGAGGTCTGACCGTGTCGCCCACCGCCGTTCTGCACGCGGAGTGGATCAAGATCCGCTCGGTCCGCGCCAGCCTCGGATCGCTCATCGCCCTGTTCGTCGTGTCCCTCGCCCTCACCGGACTCGTCTACGCGTCCCTCCCCTCGGACAGCAGCGAACTCGGCGACGACCGGCTCCTCGCGGCCTTCTACGCCCTGAACTTCGCCCAGGTCGCGGCCATCGCCTTCGGCACCACGGCGATGTCCTCGGAGTACGTCCACCACGGACTGCGCGTCTCCCTCGCCGCCGTACCGAACCGCGACCTCTTCTACGCGGCCAAGGCCGCCGTGATCGGCGCCGCCGCGCTCGTCGTGGGTCTGGTGACCACGTTCGCCAGCTTCGCGCTCGGCCAGGGCCTGCTCGGGGACGACGGCATCGGCCTCGGCCATCCGGGAGCCGTCCGCGCCTGTGTGGGGGGCGGCGTCGGGCTCGCCCTGACCGCCCTGCTGGCGACCGGGCTGGCCGCCCTGCTGCGCAGCGGGGTCGCCACGCTCAGCGTCCTCGTCCCGTTCACCCTGATCGTCTCGTTCGTGGTCGGCGACGTCGCCGGGGGAGCGGCCCAGTACCTCCCCGACCGGGCCGCACGGCAGGCCCTCCTCGCGGACCCCGAGGGCACGCTCGGTCCCTGGTCCGGCCTCGCGGTGGCCGCCCTGTGGTCCCTGGCCGCGCTGCTCGTCGGCTGGTGGGCGGTGCGCCGCCGCGATGCGTGAGGACGGTCGGACCGGGAGGTGACCGACCGCCAAGTGTCAGTGGGGCACGCTTTACTGGAGCCCATGACCACCGCACAGCGCCTCGGCGCGATCGACCGGCTGTGCTCCCGGGAACCCGCCGCGGGGCACCCCGGTGCGGTGTCCGACGGTCCGGCCCACCCCTTCGCCGACCTCACGCCCCCGGTCGCGGAGGGAGCGGAGGGAGCGGTGGGCCCCGGGGAGGCGGAGGAGCAGCTGTACGCCGAGCGCGAGGCGTTGGCCCGGCCGCTGACCGCACGCCACGGCGAGCCGGACTTCATCGGCCTCCAGGGCGTCTTCCTCCGCAGCACCGACCCCGGGGCGGTCCCCGAGCCCTGGCGCTCGCTCAGCTCCCGTGCGGGCGACGCCCTGGTCTGGCGGACGTCCGCGCGCTGGCTGGTCCTCGCGATCACCCGGGAGGGCCCGGAGATCGGGCCCCGGCTCCTGGCGGTGGTCACGGCGGTGGACCCGCCGTAGTCCGCTACGGGCCCTGCGGGCCGTCGTCCAGCGCCGCGGTGCGCAAGCGCCCGAACTCCTCGGCCATCGTGGCGGCCGTCCAGTGCGCGTTCAGCCCACTGGGATTGGGCAGCACCCACACCCGACTGCCCCCGATCACCGTCTCCTGCGGCCCGATCACGGCCCGCCGGTCACCGAAGGCCGCACGGTACGCGGTGACCCCGACCACGGCCAGCCAGCCGGGCCGCAGCCGGGCCACCTTCGCGGCCAGCAGCCGACCGCCCTCGCGGTACTCCGCGGGGCTCAGCTCGTCGGCCCGCGCGGTCGCGCGCGCCACCACGTTGGTGATGCCGAGGCCGTGGGCGAGGAGTTCGTCCTGCTCCGCGGGGCGCAGTTGCCGGGGCGTGAAGCCGGAGAGGTGCAGCACCGGCCAGAACCGGTTGCCGGGGCGGGCGAAGTGGTGACCCGTCGCCGCCGTCATCAATCCCGGATTGATGCCGCAGAAGAGCACCCGTAGACCGTCCGCGGTCACGTCGGGGACGAGACGGTCGCGGGCGGCCTCCAGTTCGGCGGGGGTGAAGCGGGTCAGAGGATCGCTCCGGGGGCGTACCCGGCGGACTCCGGGAAGCGCTTGGTGAGCTCCTCCACCCGGGCGACCACGGCCGCGACCTGCTGGCCCGCCGCGCCCGTGAAGGACAGCTTGTCGGCCATCAACGCGTCGAGAGCGGCCCGGTCCAGGGGGATGCGGTCGTCGGCGGCGAGCTTGTCGAGCAGTTCGTTGCGCTCGGCGCCGCCCTCGCGCATCGCCAGCGCGGACGCGACCGCGTTCTCCTTGATCGCCTCGTGCGCCAGTTCCCGGCCCACACCGGCCCGCACCGCGCCCATCAGGACCTTGGTGGTGGCGAGGAACGGCAGGTACCGGTCCAGCTCGCGCGCCACCACGGCGGGGAAGGCACCGAACTCGTCCAGGACCGTCAGGAACGTCTCCAGCAGCCCGTCCAGCGCGAAGAACGCGTCCGGCAGCGCGACCCGGCGCACCACCGAGCAGGACACGTCCCCCTCGTTCCACTGGTCGCCCGCCAGCTCGCCCGTCATGGACGCGTAGCCCCGCAGGATCACCATCAGGCCGTTGACGCGCTCGCAGGAGCGGGTGTTCATCTTGTGCGGCATCGCCGAGGAGCCGACCTGACCCGGCTTGAAGCCCTCGGTCACCAACTCGTGCCCGGCCATCAACCGGATCGTCTTCGCCAACGACGAGGGGGCCGCCGCGAGCTGCACCAGCGCGGTGACGACCTCGTAGTCCAGCGACCGCGGATAGACCTGGCCGACCGAGGTGAACGCCCGGGAGAAGCCCAGGTGGCCGGCGACCCGCTGCTCCAGCTCGGCCAGCTTGGCGGTGTCCCCGCCCAGCAGGTCCAGCATGTCCTGCGCGGTGCCGACCGGTCCCTTCACCCCGCGCAGCGGATAGCGCGCCAGCAACTCCTCGACCCGGCCGAACGCGACGAGCTGCTCGTCGGCGGCGGTCGCGAAACGCTTGCCGAGCGTCGTCGCCTGGGCGGCCACGTTGTGCGAGCGGCCCGCCATCACCAGCTCCGCGTACTCGCCGGCGAGCTTGCCCAGCCGTGCCAGGACCGCCACCGAACGGTCGCGGACCAGCTCCAGGGAGAGCCGGATCTGCAACTGCTCGACGTTCTCCGTGAGGTCCCGGGACGTCATGCCCTTGTGCACGTGCTCGTGCCCGGCGAGCGCGTTGAACTCCTCGATCCGGGCCTTCACGTCGTGGCGGGTGACCCGCTCGCGCTCCGCGATGGACGCCAGGTCCACCTGGTCGAGGACCCGCTCGTAGTCGGCGATCGCCTCGTCCGGGACCTCGATCCCGAGGTCCTTCTGGGCCCGCAGCACGGCCAGCCAGAGCTGACGCTCCAGCCGCACCTTCCGCTCGGGGGACCAGAGGTCGGCCAGCTCGGCGGAGGCGTAGCGGCCGGCGAGGACATTGGGGATACGGGGCTTCGAAGGCGCAGCAGTCACGTGGAGGGAGTCTACTGGGCGGAACCTCTTGGTCAGCGCCCCGGTCCCCCTCGGAGGAAGCTACGAACCCGGGCGCGGTGCGGTGGTGGATGCGTCGTAGGGCAGCAGCTCGGGGCGCTTCGGGGGGCGTCCGTCGCCCGTGGAGCGGCCCGTGAGCCGTCGGCCGATCCAGGGTGCCAGGTGCCGCCCGGCGAAGCGGACGTCCGCCACCCGGCGCGTGGCCCAGGGCGCCGGCGCCGCGGGCGGCAGGGGCGTGCGCCAGTCCCAGGTGGCCGGTAGGCCCAGTGCCTGCCCGACCGCCTCGGCCACCCGGCGGTGGCCCTCGGCGCAGAGGTGGAGCCGGTCCGCGTCCCACAGTCGGGGATCGCCGAGGACCGGGGCGCCGTACAGGTCCACGACGGTGGCGCCGTACCGGGCCCCGAGGTCGTCGATCAGGGCGAACAGCTCCTCCATCCGGGGCCGGAACCGTTGCAGCACCGGTCCCCGTCGCCCCGGGCTGCGCATCAGTACGAGCCGGCCGCAGGAGGGCGCGAGCCGGGCCACGGCCTCCTCCAGGTGGGCGCGGACCCGTCCCATGTCGCACGAGGGCCGCAGGGTGTCGTTGAGGCCGCCGACGAGCGTCACCACATCGGCCCGCATCCGGGCCGCCGGCTCCACCTGCTCCGCGACGATCTGGCCGATCAGTTTGCCCCGCACCGCGAGGTTCGCGTACCGGAAGCCCGGGTGCGCGCGGGCCAGTCGCGCTGCCAGGAGGTCGGCCCACCCCCGGTAGGAACCGTCGGGCAGCCGGTCGGACATGCCTTCGGTGAAGCTGTCCCCGACGGCGACGAAACTGGTGTAGGCGGTGGTCTCCATAGCGGTGCGATGGTAACGCCGCGGCGGGTGCCACCGGACCGGTGACACCCGCCGCGGCGGTGGACGGACGGGCGGCTACACGGGCTGTCCGAACAGCTCCCGCAGCACGTCCTCCATGGTCACCAGGCCCGCCAGCTTGCCGTCCGCGCCGAGCACGGCGGCCAGGTGCGTGCGGCTGCTGCGCATCGCGGTCAACACGTCGTCCAGCGGGGTGGTCGCCCGGACCCGGGCGATCGACCGCATGTCCTTGACCTGGAACGGAAGGTCCCGCGGTGAGACGTCGAGCGCGTCCTTGACGTGCAGGTAACCGACGATCCGACGGCTGTCGTCCACCACCGGGAACCGGGAGAAGCCCGACTGCGCCGACAGCCTTTCGAGCTGCTCCGGGGTGACGCCCACGTGCGCGTAGACGATCTGCTCCAACGGGAGCACCACGTCGTTCACGGGGCGGCGCCCCAGCTCCAGGGCGTCGTGCAGCCGCTCCTGGGCGCGGTCGTCGATGAGGCCCGCATCGCCGGAGTCCTTCACCATCCGGGCCAGCTCCGCGTCCGAGAACGAGGCGGTGACCTCGTCCTTGGCGTCCACCCGCATCAGCCTCAGCAGCCCGTTCGCGAAGGCGTTGATCGTGAAGATCACCGGGCGCAGCGCCCGGGCCACCGCGACCAGCGGCGGCCCCAGCACCAGCGCACTGCGCACCGGCTCCGCGAGGGCGACGTTCTTCGGGATCATCTCGCCGAGCAGCATGTGCAGGTACGTGGCCACCGTCAGGGCGATCACGAAGGAGATCGGGTGGACCAGGCCGTGCGGCACCCCGACCGCGTCGAACGCGGGCTCCAGCAGGTGGGCGATCGCCGGCTCGGCGACGATGCCGAGGATCAGGGTGCACAGGGTGATGCCGAGCTGTGCGGCGGCCAGCAGCGCGGACACGTGCCGCAGTCCCCACAGCACGCTGCGCGCCCGACGGTCGCCCTCCTCGGCGTGCGGCTCGATCTGGCTGCGCCGCACCGAGATCAGGGCGAACTCGGCGCCCACGAAGAAGGCGTTCGCGACCAGGGTCGCCAGCCCGATCAGCAACTGGACGGCGATCATCGCTCGTCCTCCTCGTCCGGGTCGGCGGTCAGGGGCGGTGCGTGCATCAGCACCCGGGCGGCCCGACGCCCGGAGGCGTCGACCACGTCGAGCCGCCAGCCGGCGACCTCGACCCGGTCCCCGGCGGCCGGGATGCGGCCCAGTTCGGTGGCGACCAGCCCGGCCAGCGTCTCGTACGGGCCGTCCGGTGCGCGCAGGCCGACCCGGGCGAGCTCGTCGGTGCGGGCGGAACCGTCGGCGGAGTACAGCGTGCGGCCGTCCTCGTCCTCGCCGGCGAGCGCCAGGTCCGGGGTCTCGTGCGGGTCGTGTTCGTCGCGGACCTCGCCGACGACCTCCTCGACGATGTCCTCCAGGGTGGCGACCCCGGCCGTGCCGCCGTACTCGTCGATGACGACGGCCATGGTGCGCTTGCCGGACAACCGGTCCAGCAGCCGTTCCACGGTCAGTGACTCCGGGACCAGCAGGGGCTCGCGCATCAGGGCGGAGACGGGCTCCCGCGGGCGTCGCTCGGCGGGAACGGTGAGGACGTCCTTGATGTGGACGACGCCCACCACCGTGTCCAGGTTGCCGCGGTAGACGGGGAACCGGGACAGTCCGGTGGCCCGGGTGGCGTTGGCGACGTCCTCGCAGGTGGCGCGTGCTTCCAGGGCCATGACCTGCACCCGTGGCGTCATCACGTTCTCCGCCGTGAGGTCCGCGAGGTTCAGGGTGCGCACGAACAGTTCGGCGGTGTCGGCCTCCAGCCTGCCCTCCTTCGCGGAGTGCCGGGCCAGGGCGACCAGTTCCTGGGGGCCGCGCGCGGAGGCGAGTTCCTCGGTGGGTTCCAGCCCGAGCCGCCGCAGCGCACGGTTCGCGGTGTTGTTGAGGTGGGTGATGAGCGGGCGGAACGCGGCGCTGAAGAGGCGCTGCGGGGTGGCCACCCACTTGGCGATGACGAGGGGGGAGGAGATGGCCCAGTTCTTGGGCACCAGCTCGCCGACCACCATCAGGAACACCGTCGACAGGGCCGTGCCGAGGACCAGCGCCACGGAGGAGGCCGCCGATGCGGGTATGCCGAGGTCCCGGAGGGGGCCCGCGATCAGCTTGGAGATGGACGGCTCGGAGAGCATGCCCACGATCAGGTTGGTGACGGTGATGCCCAACTGGGCGCCGGAGAGCTGGAAGGTCAGGTTCTTCACGGCCTTGAGCGCGCTGGCGGCTCCGCGCTCGCCGCGCTCCACCGCCTGCTCCAGTTCGCCGCGCTCGACGGTGGTCAGGGAGAACTCCGCCGCGACGAACGCACCACAGGCCAGCGAGAGCAGGATCGCCACCCCGAGCAGGAGCACTTCGGTCATCGGGTCACCTCCGTCCCATGATCGGGCAGGGGCGGGGAGAACGCGCGATGTCTACTACTGGGAGGCTCGCCCATGGGCGGACGCTCACACCTTTCGGAACGGGGACGACGAGGTGGACCACCTGCCGATCGGGGTGGTCCACCTCATCGTAAAGGGTGCGCAAAGCCCCGTTCCGGCCCGTGCGACCCCGTTCCGGTCAGCCCGACAGCGGTTTGACCCAGCGCCGCCAGCGGTCCTCGCGCCGGTACCCGGCCGTGTCCCAGGTCCGGTGGGCCCGTTCGTTGGCCTCCAGCACCATGGCGTCGACCCGCCGCCCGCCCAGCGCGGCGAATCGTTGCTCCGCCGCTGTCAGCAGGGCGGTGGCGATGCCCCGTCGACGGTGGTCCGGATGGACGGCCAGCCGGTACAGGGAGCACCGCCAGCCGTCGAAGCCGGCGATCGCGGTGCCGACGAGGAGGCCGTCGCGCTCGGCGAGCAGCAGGGCGCCGGGGTCCGTACGGATGAGGCGGGTCACTCCGTCGGGGTCGTCGCTGATGCTCGTTCCCTCGGCGGCGACGTGCCAGAACCGCAGTACGGCGTTGACGTCGGAGGGGGTGGCGCAGCGGATGCGGAGATCGTTCATGGGCCGAGCCAAGCAGAGCGGTGATCGGTCCGGCCAGCGATTTCCGTGCCGCGGCCCGCGCCGGGTCACCGGGCCGACGGGGCGCATGTGAGACGGGGCGCGTGGAGGGGGCGCACGGTCGGTCGCCGTGTGCGGCCGGACGCCCCGCTGCCCACCTTGCCGACGCTAGCGGTTCGGCGCTAGCGTCGAGGCATGGCCAAGACGCAGCTGAACGTCCGGGTGGACGAGGGCACCGCCCGAGCCGCGCGGGAACGCGCCCTCGCCCGCGGCATGAGCGTGAACCGCTACATCGAGGAACTGGTCCGACAGGACACCGGGGAGACGGGGCACACGTTCGTCGAGGCCGCCGCCGACTTCATGAAGCAGTACGAGTCCGTCTTCGCCGAAGAGTTCGGCGCGGAGCACGAAGGTCGTCGTTGAAGGTTGAACCTACGAATCGATCTTGCCTGGCTCCTGATGGTCGCCGAACACAAGACACCGGGGGACCCCCAGGTCAGCGACTGGGGCGCGCTCGTCGCCGCCGTCAGTAGACACGAGGCCGAGATATTCGGCCGGCCCGTCTACGACGACCCGTTCAGCCGCGCCGCCGCACTCCTCCAGGTCCTCCTGCACGTCCCCGCCCTGGAACGCTCCAACGCGATGTTCGCCACCGCCGTCGCCTACGGCTACCTGGTCGCCAGCGGACTCAAGGTCGCCACCTCGCCGGAACGGGTGCGCGAGCTGGCGGGGCTGGTGAAGGCCGGGAACGCCACGGTCCGACAGATCGCCGACGAACTGCGGGCCTGGAGCGCCTGAGCGCCCGGCACCCGCTCACGCCCCGGCCGACGGCGGACGACGGGCGGTGCCCAGCACCAGGTACGAAGTGGGCAGCCGGGGCCCCTTCGCCGGGACCACCACCGGACGCCGGGACTCCACGACGAAACCGGCACGCTCGATCGACGCCACCGGATCGCGGGCCACGTGACAGCCGCCGAACAGGAACGGCCACACCGTCCGGTCCAGCCCCCGTTGCGCCGCCGCCATCGCCCGGCCCGGCGCCACGCCGTGTTCGAAGAAGCGCAGCACTCCACCCGGCCGCAGCACCCGGTGGAGTTCGCCCAGGGTCCGCGCAGTGTCCCGCACACTGCACAACACCAGGCACAGCACCGCCGCGTCGAACGCCCCGCCCTTCAGCGGCAGGGCCTCCGCCACGCCCGGCACCATGTCGACCGGCGCTCCGGATCGACGGGCCGCCGTACGGGCCAGCCGCCGCAACACCGCCTCCGGCTCGATCGCCACGACCTCCGACACCGACGGCGGATAGTGCCCGAAGTTCAGCCCGTTGCCGGCTCCGACCTCGACCACCCGGCCGCTCAGCCCGGCCAGCAGCTCCGCACGGTACGGGCCCACCTCCGGCTCCGTCGCCACGCTCACCTTCGCGTACACCCGGGCGAAGACGGGGTGGCGCACCGCGTCCCGGTGCGCCCGTGCCGGACGGGTCCACGAGCACATGGGAACCTCCCTGTCCGACCGGCCCGGGACCGGTACGAGAGCAACACGGTCATTGTCCTCGCACCGGGACGCCACCACCCGTCGACGGAAGCCGGCCCGCAGCGTCCGCACCCCGGACGCGCCTGGTGCGCCGGACTACCCCGCCGCCCCGCGCGCCGCGGACACCTCCGGCGCCGTGCCGTCCGCCCCCAGCGGGGAGGGCACGTCCCGCCGTGACGGTGCGCCCCACGGCCGCGCGGACCACAGCGCGGCGAAGGCCCCGGCGTCCCAACGGCCGTCCAGTTCCGGTGCGAGCCAGCTACCGGCCGCCGCCCGGAAGGCCCCCGGCTCCAGCGCGCCCGCGCCTTCGGGCACGGCCCCCCACAAGGGCGCGCCGGCCGCCTGCGGGAGGTCGTCCAGATTGCAGCGCGCGGCGAGGTCCGGGTCCCGGGGCCAACTGCCCACCACGACGCCCGCCGGTTCGAGCCCCCGCGTCCGCAGCGCCTCCGCCGTCAGCGCCGTGGTGTTGAGCGTGCCGAGCCCCGCCGGGACCACCACCAGCACCGGCGCGCCCAACAGCCGGGCCGCGTCGGCCAGGGTGCCGCCCGTCGCGTCGAACCGGACGAGCAGACCGCCCGCGCCCTCCACCAGGACCAGGTCGTGGAGGGCCGCCAGCCGCCGGGCCGCCCGGGCCGTCTGCCGGGCACCCACCGGAGCCAGGCCCGACCGCCGCGCGGCCGTCGCCGGCGCCAACGGCTCCGGGTACCGGGCGAGTTCGAGCGCCGTCACCGGCCCCGCCAACCGCGCCACCTCCTCGGCGTCGCCGCGTTCGCCCGGCGCGACACCGGTCTGTGCCGGTTTGAGCATCGCGACCGACCGGCCGGCGGCGAGCGCCACCGCAGCGATCGCCGCCGTGGTGACCGTCTTCCCGACCTCGGTACCCGTGCCCGTCACGACCAGGATCGCCATGGCGCCCCTCCGTCCCGTTCCGCTGCCCGTGGGCGTCCCCGCCCGTCCCCTGCCCGCACCCTCAGCCCGCGCCCGCCGCCGCGCGCACCGCACAGCCGATCCGGGCCACGTCCTCGTCCCGCGTCACGTACGGCGGCATCGTGTAGACCAGGTCCCGGAACGGGCGCAGCCACACGCCCTCGCGCACCGCCGCCCCGGTCGCCGCCGCCACATCCACCTCGTGGTCCAACTGGACCACCCCCACCGCGCCCAGCACCCGTACCTCCCGGACCCCGGGCAGTGCCGCCGCCGGGGCCAGCGCCTCGTGCAGCCCCGCCTCGATCCGCTTGACCTCCGTCCGCCAGTCCTGCGCGAGCAGCAGTTCGATGGAGGCCAGGGCGACCGCCGACGCGAGCGGATTGCCCATGAAGGTCGGGCCGTGGGCCAGTACCGGCACCTCGCCCCGGGAGATCCCCTCGGCGATGCGCGTGGTGCACAGGGTCGCCGCCATCGACACGTAGCCGCCGGTCAGCGCCTTGCCCAGGCACATCACATCCGGTGTGACGCGGGCGTGGTCGGCCGCGAACAACGCGCCCGTGCGGCCGAAACCGGTGGCGATCTCGTCCAGGACCAACAACACGCCCTGCTCGTCGCACACCTCTCGCAGCACCCGCAGGTACTCCGGCGGATGGAAGCGCATCCCTCCCGCGCCCTGCACCACCGGCTCCACGATCACCGCGGCCAGCTCCCCGGCGTGCCGGGTGACCGTCTCCCGCAGGTGGTCCGCGTACGACTCCTCGTAACCGGCCGGGGGAGCGTCCGCGAACACCTGTCGGGGCAGCACGCCGGACCACAGGGTGTGCATCCCGCCGTCCGGGTCGCACACGGCCATCGGCTGCCAGGTGTCGCCGTGGTAGCCGCCGCGCCAGGTCATGAGCCGTTGCTTCTCGGGCCGCCCCAGGGAACGCCAGTACTGGAGGCACATCTTCACCGCGACCTCGACCGACACCGAACCCGAATCGGAGAGGAAGACGTGCTCCAGCCCGTCCGGCGTGATGTCGACGAGCTTCTTCGCCAGCCGCACCGCCGGCTCGTGGGTGAGCCCGCCGAACATCACATGGCTCATCCGGCCGAGCTGGTCGCGCACCGCCTCGTCGAGGACGGGGTGCTGGTAGCCGTGGATCGCCGACCACCACGAGGACATGGCGTCGACCAGTTCGTCGGGGCCGCCCCACCGCTCACCGCAGCCGTCGGCGAGCCGCAGCCGCACCCCGTCGGCGGAGACCACCACGAGCGGTTCCTGACGACCGGGCATGGGACCGTACGGGTGCCAGACGTGCTGGCGGTCCAGGGCGATCAGGCTCCGCAGTCCGCCGTCGGTCGACGCCCCGCCCGAAGGCTCACGCATTGGGCGCCACCTGCGTTCCGGCGCCCCGTCGGCGCACCGCCACCAGGTCGGTGCGGGCCCGCGACGCCGTCTGCGGCGGGGCGGCTCCGGCGGCCGCCGCGGGCGCCGGGCCGGTGCACGGCCCGCAGCCCCCGGACGCCACCGGGGCGGCGTCCGTCCCGTCAGCGCCCTCGGCGGCTTCCGCGCCGGGCGCCCCGGACCCGCCGGACGCGCATCCGGACCCGCCGTCGTGCGGGCCGCACCCGCCGGAGGAGCCGCACCCGCCGCCGTGGGAGCCCGCGGCCCGGTGCTCCGGCAAGGTCACCCGGTCCGTGCCCTCCACCTCGAAGCCGGCGTCGGCGATCATCTCCAGGTCGGCCCGGCCCGCCTGCCCCTCACTGGTCAGGTAGTCGCCCAGGAACAGGGAGTTGGCCAGGTGCAGCGCCAACGGCTGGAGGGTGCGCAGATGGACCTCGCGACCGGCGGCGATCCGCACCTCGGCGTCGGGGCACACGAACCGGGTCATCGCCAGCACGCGCAGGCACCGCTGGGGCGTGAGGTTCCACTCCTTGGCCAGCGGGGTCCCCTCGAACGGGATCAGGAAGTTCACGGGCACCGAGTCCGGGTTCAACGCCCGCAGCGCGAACACCACGTCGACCAGGTCTTCGTCGCTCTCCCCCATCCCGGCGATCAGCCCGGAGCACGGCGACAAGCCCGCCGCGTGCGCCCGGCGCACGGTGTCCACCCGGTCGGCGTAGGTGTGGGTGGTCGTGATCCGCCCGTACGTCCCCTCGGAGGTGTTGAGGTTGTGGTTGTACGCATCGGCGCCCGCGTCGCGCAGCCGCTCCGCCTGACCGTCCGACAGCAACCCGAGGCAGGCGCACACCTCGACGTCCTCGTGCTGGTCCTTGATCGCCCGGATCGTGTCCGAGACCCGCTCCACGTCCCGGTCGGTCGGGCCCCGCCCGCTGGCCACCAGGCACACCCGCTTCGCCCCGCCCGCGAGCCCGGCCGCCGCCGCCTCGGTCGCCTCCTCGGGCTTCAGCCACGTGTACTTGAGGATGCCGGCCGTGGAACCGAGCCGCTGGGAGCAGTAGGAGCAGTCCTCGGGACACAGCCCGGACTTCAGGTTGACCAGATAGTTGAGTTTCACCCGCCGTCCGAACCAGTGGCGGCGCACCCTCCCGGCCGCCGCCACCACGTCGAGCACGTCGTCGTCGGAGGTCGCCAGTACCGCGAGCGCCTCGTCCCGGGTCGGCAGCTCGCACCGGAGCCCCTTGTCCACCAGCGTGTTCAGCAGGTCCATGGCGCTGATCCTGGCCTACGCCACCCCGGCAGGCCAAGGAGACTTTGCACAACTCTGTCGCACCGACGTGTGGGTGTTGCCACATCCTGGCCCGGCGGAGCGGCCGTTAGGGTCTGTGCACTGCCTACAAAACCACCGGGCCCCGCCGGCTCCGGAACACCCGGGCGGGCGCGCCCCGGCTCCGGACCACCCACCACCCCGGAGGCACGCGTGCGGGCAACGCCGTTCGACTGGATCGACGCACGGGCCGAACGCCGCCGTGCCGAGGGACTCCTGCGCACCCTGCGCCCGCGCCCCGCCGACTCGCCCCTGCTCGACCTCGCCGGCAACGACTACCTGGGGCTCACCCGCCACCCGCGGGTCACCGCCGCCGCCGCGGACGCGGCGCTGCGGTGGGGCGGCGGTGCCACCGGCTCCCGGCTGGTCACCGGCACCACCGAACTGCACACCGCACTGGAGACGGAACTCGCCGCCTTCTGCGGCTTCGAATCCGCGCTCGTCCTGTCCTCCGGCTACACCGCCAACCTGGCCGCGCTCACCGCGCTCGCGCCGACCGGCTCCCGCATCGTCTCCGACGCGGGCAACCACGCCTCCCTCATCGACGGCTGCCGGCTCGCCCGCGGCACCACCGACGTCGTCGCGCACGCCGCGCCCGACGCCGTCCGCAAGGCGCTCGCGTCGGGCGGCGGGCCCGCCCTGGTCGTCACCGACTCGGTCTTCTCGGTCGACGGCGACGCCGCCCCCCTTCCCGAGTTGGCCGCCGTCTGCCGCTCGGCAGGGGCCGCGCTGCTGGTGGACGACGCCCACGGGCTGGGGGTCCTCGGCGCCGGCGGCCGGGGCGCCCCGCACGCCGCGGGCCTCGCCGGCACGCCCGACACCGTCGCCACGGTGACCCTGTCCAAGTCGTTGGGCAGCCAGGGCGGCGCGGTGCTGGGCCCCGCCCGGGTCATCGAACACCTGGTCAACGCCGCGCGCACCTTCATCTTCGACACCGGCCTCGCCCCGGCGGCGGTGGGCGCCGCGCTGGCGGCCCTTCAGGTGTTGCGCGCCGAACCCGACCGGCCCGCCCGGGTCCGCGCCGTCGCCACCCGGCTGCACGGTCTGCTGACCGACGCCGGCTTGACCGCCGTGCGCCCCGATGCCGCCGTGGTGTCCGTGCGGGCCCCGTCACCCGGGGCGGCGCTGGGCTGGGCCGCCGACTGCCGCACGGCAGGGCTCGCGGTCGGCTGCTTCCGACCGCCGTCCGTACCCGACGGGATCTCCCGGCTGCGCCTGACGGCGCGCGCCGACCTCACGGACGCCCAGGTGCGGGAGGCGGTCCGGGTGGTCGTGGACCGGGCACCGGCGGGCGCGCGGCGCTGAGGGGTTCGGGCGCCCGGGGGAGTGCGACGGGGACCGACGGGGGGATCACCGAGGGGCGATGCCGTCGAGGAACGCGGTCCAGGTACCGGGGGCGAAGAGCAGCACCGGTCCCCGGGGGGCCTTCGAGTCGCGCAGGGCGAGCCGCCCGGCGGCCGGGCCACCGGCGGGCCGGGCCGTTTCGATGCAGTTGTTCATCCCCGTGCTCCGGCTGCTGCGATGCCAGTGGACGTCGCCCAGTGAGGTGCTGTCGATCAGTGAGGTGGTGCGACAGGGAAACGGCCTCGACCGGTCGGACATGGTGCCTCCTTCACGCGCCGTGACGGACCCCCGCGATGAAGTCCAGGGAGTCCTCGGGAGAAAGGGCCTGCGCCTCCAATGAGGTGAAAGCGTCGAGATACGCCTTCACCTCAGGTTTTCCCTCGAGGTAGAGGCTACTCGTGAGGTCATCGAGAACGACCACATCCAGATCGTCGGTTTTCGGAAAGGAGAACAGGACGAAGGGGCCGGTGAGCCCGATGTGTTCGCCGGCCGAGAACGGCACCACGCTCAGCCGCACCAGCCCGCGGCGCGCCGTCGCGAGCAGGTGGTCGAGTTGCCCCGCCATCACGGCGGACCCGCCGACCGGGCGCCGCAGCACCGCCTCGTCCAGGACCGCTTCGAGCCGGGGCGGCGCCGCGCGGCGCAGTACCTCCTGCCGGGCGAGCCGCACGTCCACCAGCCGTTCGA
Organism: Streptomyces sp. NPDC005955; assembly: GCF_042871255.1. Lineage (NCBI taxonomy): Bacteria > Bacillati > Actinomycetota > Actinomycetes > Kitasatosporales > Streptomycetaceae > Streptomyces > Streptomyces sp. NPDC005955. The sequence goes on from NZ_JBIAIF010000014.1 coordinate 116,304, forward strand.
GCTCCCCCTCCGGAAGGCCCACCACCGAGGCCCGGGTCACCGCCCGTGCGTAGCCGGGGGTCTGGAGCAGCCCCGGCACCACCACGGTCTCCAGGGTGCGCACCCGGTTCGCCTGCTCCTCCAGACAGATGAAGTCCCGGTAGGCGGGCGGCAGCAACTGCCGGTAGTCGTGCCACCAGCGGTGGCCGGACGCGCCGTCCGGTTCGGCGAGCGCGAGCAGCAGGTCCCGCAGCGACGCGTCGTCGACCCGGTAGAGGTCGAGGAGGAGCCGCACGTCATCGGCCTTCACGCCGCTGCGCGCGGTCTCGATCCGGCTCACCTTCGACTGGTTCCAGCCCGCTCGCCGCGCGGCCTCCCCGCTGGTGAGGTCCGCATCGAGGCGCAACCGGCGCAGCTCGGAGCCGAGTTTGCGGCGGCGCACGGCGGGGCGGTGCTGCATGGCCGACTCCTTCCGGCCGGGGGTGGCCCACCGCCAGACGGTAGAGGATGCCGCGACGATGGGGGGCGCGAGCGGCGTGCGGAGGTGGCGAAGGGGCGTACTGCCGGACTTGCCGCCCGGCGCGGAAGAGTTCACCGCTTCGAGCGACAGATATATGCACATCCTCGTGGATCGGCCCCCGTGACCGGCGCGCAGATGGCAGGCTGGCCGCAGCACCAGTCCGGGACCGTCCGCGAACCATCCGCCTCACGCCGGAGTCCGGTCCCGGTGGGAAAGGGACGACGTCGCCATGGCAGACCATCAGGAAGCATCCGTAACCCTGCCGAGCGAGCCCGCTTCGGTCCCCGTCGCGCGTGCCTACGTGAGTGACGTCCTCGCGGACTGGGGCCTCCCCGCCGATACGGGGGTGACCGACACGGTCCGACTGATCGTGTCGGAGTTGGCGACCAACGCGATCCAGCACACCCTCGGTCAGTCGCCCACGTTCACCGTCGACGTGGAACTGCTCAGGGACGAGCAACTGCGCGTCGGGGTCACCGACAGCCATCCACGCCACCCCCAGCGCCTCCCGGCGGCCGTCCAGCAGGACAACGGCCGGGGCATGGCCATCATCCGCTCGCTCACCGTCGAACACGGGGGTCGGCTGTCCGTCAGTCCCACCCCCGAGGGCGGCAAGACGGTGTGGATCGCGCTGCCCGTGCAGCGGTGGTGGCGCTCGCCCCGGGCTGACCGTCCCGCCCAGCGCTGAGGTGCGGGGGCGTGCGCAACGACGAGAACCGGTCAGGGCGGGCCGTCACTGCCCGGTCCCGGACTCCCTCCCCGAGCCCCCGGGGTCCCGTCCGGATTCCGTCCGTCGCCCTCCCCCGGGGCCCGTGCGGCCGAGCGGCGGTTCAGACGCCGCAGCACCTGCCAGGGCAGGACGACCCACAGCCCCGCGCACACCGCCAGGGTGCCCGCGGCGGCGAGGACGCCCCCGGCGCGGCCCACGGCCACGTCCACCGCGAGCAGCACCGATCCGGTGAGCGCCAGGGACAACGCCCCCAGTCCGAGTTCGGTGAGCCGGGAGGACACCCACACGATGTCGGGCTTGGCGCCCCGTCGGAACAGGTAGCGGTGGATCGCCGCGGGGGCCGTGAACAGGGCCGCGGCGAGGACCGCCAGGCACAGGGAGACCACGTACGTGCTGCGCTGCACGAGGTCGAGGGACGGGAAGCGGGGCGTGAACGCGAGGGTCAGCAGGAAGGCGAAGAGGATCTGCACACCGGTCTGGGTGACGCGGAGTTCCTGGAGGAGTTCCCCGAAGTTCCGGTTGGCCCGCTGCACCGAGCTCTCCGCGGGGGGACGCTCGGACCGGTCATCAGTCATGTGTCATGGGTAACCGGTCCGGGGCGCTTCAGCGGGGACCGAAAGGGTGGGGAACGCACACGCCCCGTTCCCCACCCCGTCAGACGGTCAGCACACGGGTCCCCGTGCGCCCCGCTCAGTTCGTCGCATCGCTCACCGCACCCGTCCGTACTTGACGCTCTTGGTCCAGATCTTCGTGAGCCGTACCACGTCGCCGGTTTTCGGGGAGTGCCACATCTTGCCGCCGCCGGCGTAGATGCCGACGTGGTAGACGTTGCTGCCCGAGTAGAAGAAGACCAGGTCTCCCTTGCTGCGGTTGCTCGCCTTCACGCGCTTGGTCTTGTTGTACTGGCCCGCAGCCGTACGGGGCAGGCTCTTGCCCGCCTTCTTGTACGAGTACAGCGTGAGTCCGGAGCAGTCGAATCTGCTCGGCCCGGTCGCGCCGTACCGGTAGGGAGCGCCCTTCTTCGAGGCGGCCACCTTGAGTGCCTTGGTCGCGGACGTCGCGGCGGACGCCTCTGAGGCGGCGCCGGGAGCCACTATGCCGCCGCCCACGGCGACGAGCGTCAGAGCCGAGGCCGTTCCGGCCCTGGTCAGCAGCGACGGGACACGATTGAGCGCAGTCATTGCGCAACCCTTCGTCAGCCGCCTGTGAAGGATGACCTGTCGGGTTCGGGCAGGCGAAGATGCCCGGCCGCTCACGCGGCTTCACCCCAAGGGCCCGCCCGGATCTCTCCGGCGGCCCGTCTTGCTCGGGTCCTCCACTCCTGCCGATCCACTCCTGTCGACCTGGCGTCCGGGCGGCGGCAGGACTCGGCGTCCGCCCGGACCGCCCCGCCGCTGTGGCGGGGGCTTGTCGTCGGAAGGGATCTTCACGCATGAACACCCGAAAAACCGAACGTTACCGCTGGTTTGTGAGTCTCCTCACCCCTGACCCGTTCAGGTGGACAGTCCTCCGAGCGGGCGGAGCCGCGGACATCGGACGACGTCTGTACCAGCGGTGAAACGTCGTTTGCTAAGGATCGGGTAGACATATGAAGCAAGTCGGAACCCCATGGATGTCTACCCTTTAATACGCTGATCGGGGGTACCTCGTCCGGGTCGTTTCAGGTGACTTCCGGACGCCGGGTCAGTTGCCGTCCGGTGGCACCCCGACGCGCGCCGCCCGTCGTACGCCGTCCAGGGTGCGCAGCGCACGGGCCAGCGTGTCGGCGTGCACCTGGCTCTCGCCGCGCTGGTGCATCAGCGCCAGCGCGTCCCGCAGCTCCACGGCCTTGCCGACGAGCGCCTGCGCGGCGCGCAAGCCTCGATAGGTGTCGTCGGCGCGCGCGGGGTTGATCCGGCCGAGCAGGTCCACGGCTTCCAGGTACCGGTCGATGAGTTCCCCTTCGGCACGGGTCAGCGCCGGCAGCGGGGGCAGGTCGGGAACCACCGTCGCCTACCGGGTGGCCGGCACCGCAGGGGTGCCCTTGCGGTTCGGCACGATCCGGTCGACCAGTCCGTACTCCAGGGCCCGGGGCGCATCGAGGAACAGGTCGCGCTCGATGTCCGCGGCCACCCGCTCGCGCGGCTGCCCGGTGTGCCGGGTCAGCAGTTCCTCCAGCAGGTCGCGGGTGCGCTGGAGCTCGTCGGCCCGGGCCGCCAGGTCGTCGGCCCGGCCCCGGACGGGTTCGGCCAGCGAGGGCTGATGGAGCATCACCCGCGCCCCGGGCAGGGCGAGTCGCTTGCCCGGCGTGCCCGCCGCCAGGAGGACGGCCGCCGCGGAGGCGGCCTGTCCCAGGCAGATCGTCTCCACGTCGCAGGTGATGAAGCGCATCGTGTCGTAGATCGCGGTCATGGCCGTGAACGAGCCGCCGGGCGAGTTGAGGTACAGCGAGACGTCCCGGTCGGGCGCCGCGTGTTCCAGGTGCATCAGTTGGGCCGTCACGTCGTTCGCCGCGGCGTCGTCGATGGGGGTGCCCAGCATCACGATCCGCTCGTCCAGCAGCTTTCCGTACGGGTCGAGCGTGCGCGGGCCCCAGGAGGTCCGCTCGGTGAACTGGGGCAGGACGTGGCGGGCCGCCGATCGGAGGGTCACGACGATCGTCTCCTTCGAGAAAAAATGTACAGGATGTACATGTCGTTATGATGGGAGCATGGCTCACGAGATCCCGGTCACGCAAGCACGTGCCGAATTGGCCGACCTGATCAACCGCGTCGTGTACGGCGGTGAGACGGTCGTGCTCACCCGGCACGGCAAGCCCCTCGTCGCACTGGTCTCGGCGGATGACCTGGGGAAACTCAATGAGCTCAAGGAGCGTGAGGGCGAGCCGACGATCAGTTCCGTGTCGTCCTTGCACCCCCTTCCCTCCGCTCCGGGCGAACGGCGCCGCTTCGGGATCACGGCGGAGCACCGGGGTCCGGACGCCCGTTAGCGCGTCTACGCGCCCCTTGGCAAGACTTCGCGCCCGCGCACGCCCCATCAGTGCGCGGGCGCTGCTGTGCGCTCCGGGTCCGGACGTCCGCCCTGCGGGATCACCCCTCGAACGGACGGGGCCGGATGGGAGCCCCCGGGAGGGGCCGGACGGCGGGGAACGGACCAGGCGGCCCCGGATAACCGACCTGACGGTCTGTTTCTAGGGTGGCTTCCCCTCGGCCCTCCGGCGGCGCTGCTGCGGTCACACCCCTGGAGACGCGGTGCGGTGCAGTGCTGCAATGGGGGCATGGTGTCCCCCGATCGGTTACTCGCCTTCGCGGCGATGTCCTTGGCCCTCATCGTCATCCCCGGCCCCAGCGTGCTGTTCGTCATCGGACGGGCCCTCGCCCAGGGGCGTCGCGCGGCCCTGACGACGGTGGTGGGCAATGCGCTCGGTGCCTATGTCCTCGTCGTGGCCGTCGCGTTCGGGGTGGGGGCGATCGTGGAGCGTTCCGTGGTCGTCTTCACCGCGCTGAAGCTGGTGGGCGCCGCGTACCTCGTCTACCTCGGGGTCAGGGCGGTGCGACAGCGACGGGTGACGCCCGAAGCCGCCGCGGCGCAGGGCGTGGCCCGGGGCGGTCTGCGCACGCTCTGGGACGGCTTCCTCGTCGGCGTGGCCAACCCCAAGACCATCGTGTTCTTCGCGGCCGTGCTCCCGCAGTTCGTGGACCGGACGCAGGGCGACGCCGTCGCCCAGATGCTGGTGCTCGGAGTCGTCTTCAACGTCATCGCCCTGGTCTGCGACAGCGTGTGGGGTCTCGTCGCGGCCACCGCCCGGGGCTGGTTCGCCCGCTCCGCGGAGCGTTACGCCGTGGTCGGCGGTGTCGGCGGCTGCACGATGATCGGCCTCGGGGTGACCGTCGCCGTCACCGGTCGGGTGGACTGACCCGGCGCCGCCCCCCCCGAAGTCCCACGGGCGGCACGGCACGACCACCGCTCCCGTGCCCGCCGCCCCCCTGCCCGCCCTCGCCCCGTGCCCGCCGTGCCCGCCGCCGTCGTCCTCCAGTCGGGCGCTCCGTTGCCGCCCGGCGCACCCGAGGGGCGCTCGGTGACGCCCCTGGGTCGTCCCCCCGTGCCTGTCCGACACCGCCGCGCCCTCGTCGGCCCGGCTCGCCGACCGAGGCCGCACCTTCGCACACCGCCCGCCTCGTCCGTCTCACCGGCGACGACGTCCTCGGCGGCGGCGCCATCGTCGCCGTCCGACTGGGAGATGTGCCTGCTCCGCTGCCGGATGCCGTCGCTGACCCCGTGCGGGCCCACACCCGGTCCCGCCGGTACCCGCCCCGTGCCGGCAGCAGAAGCTCACCGTGGCTCTTCGCCGGCCGTCGGCCCGGACGGCCGATGAACCCGGTCCGCCTCCGCGCCCACCCGCGGCGGACCGGCGTCCCGCAGCAGCAGCGCGGCAGGACCTCCGCCACCCGACTGGTCACCGGAGCCCGAGGAACCCGGGCCGGTACGCCCCCGCGACCACTCGGGGTGGCACCAGGACCGACCTCACCGGGTCCAGTGGTGGAAGCGCGCGCGCTCCGGCCCGCACGCGCCGTCGGCGAGGGCCTCCTCGTAGCCCTGCCGCACGGCGGCGTCGACCTCCGCCTTCGACGCACCCATGGGCAGGTACGCGCTGGAGTGGACGACGCACGACGGGTCGTGGACCGGCCACAGCGCCCACGACCCGAACGCGACGACGGCCGCCGCCGCTGTGAGCACGGCTGCGAATCGGCGGCGCGGTGTGGAGAGAAGACGGGACGTCACCAGCGGATGGTACGGAACGGCGCCCGGACGGCGGACGGCCGGGGCCTCGTGCCGGCCGACAGCGAAGGCGCCTTCGGCGACCACCTTCGGCGACCGGATGCGGTGCCACCACGACCGACCTCGTCGAGGAACGCGCGACGCGTCACCACGCGCCCCCGGTGCCAACCGCCGGATACCGGACGCCACCGGACACGCCGGTGAGCGGTACGCGGCATCCCGGTTATCGGATTGGCAAAGAAGTCGAACCCCGTCTGTTGTCAGGGACCCCTCACAGGACAGGATCACGCTGCCTTTACTCGCATCTGCCTACGGGAGATCCCACTTGAGACGGACACGAGCAAGTCGGGCCACCGCGCTCGGCTCCGCGGGAACCATGATCGCGGCCACCCTCATAGCCGGCGCGCTGGCCGCTCCCGCCGCCAGCGCGTACGAGGGCCGCGACCGGGACCGCGACGAGGTGCGCGGTCAGGAGCGCCAGCAGATCGGCGCCGCCATCGCCGCGACGCGTGCCGCCGAGGCCGGGGTCGACTGGAAGGACTGTCCGACCGACTGGGGGCTCCCCAAGCCCATCCAGTGCGGATGGGTGACGGTCCCGCTCGACTACGCCAAGCCGTTCGGCAAGCAGATCAAGCTCGCGGTCGACCGGATCGGCCACACCGGCACCCCCGAGGAGCGCCAGGGCGCCCTCGTCTACAACCCGGGCGGACCCGGCGGCTCCGGCCTGCGCTTCCCGGTCCGGGTCACCGCCAAGAACCCGCTCTGGGTCAAGACCTCCAAGGCGTACGACTTCGTCGGCTTCGACCCGCGCGGCGTCGGCCACTCGGCGCCGATCTCCTGCATCGACCCGCAGGAGTTCGTCAAGGCGCCCAAGATGGACCCCGTGCCCGACAGCGAGGCCGACAAGCGCGTCCAGCGCGGGCTCGCCGCCGCCTACGCGGACGGCTGCGCCGAGCGCAGCGGCGAGATGCTGCCCCACATGACCACGCCGAACACCGCACGCGACCTCGACGTCATCCGGGCCGCACTCGGTGAGGAGAAGCTCAACTTCCTGGGCGTCTCCTACGGCACCTACCTGGGCGCCGTCTACGGCACGCTCTTCCCCGACCACGTCCGCCGCCTCGTGGCCGACAGCGTCGTCAACCCGTCCCGCGAGAAGATCTGGTACCAGGCCAACCTCGACCAGGACGTGGCCTTCCAGACGCGCTGGAACGACTGGCTGACCTGGGTCGCCAAGAACGACGCCGTGTTCCACCTCGGCGACACCCGCGCCGAGGTCGAGGAGCAGTGGCGCACGCTGCGGGCCACCGCCAAGAAGGACCCCCTCGGCGGGGTGGTCGGCCCGGCCGAGCTGATCGGCTACTTCCAGTCGGCCCCGTACTACGACTCCCGCTGGGTGCCCGTCGCCCGGGTGTGGAGCCAGTACGTCGCCGGGAACACCCAGGCACTCGTCGACGCCGCCGCCCCCGACCTGTCGGACACCGCGGGCAACGCCTCCACCGAGAACGGCAACGCCGTGTACACCGCCGTGGAGTGCGCCGACGCCAAGTGGCCGCGCGACTGGCGCACCTGGGACCGGGACAACACCCGGCTCCACCAGAAGTACCCCTTCCTCACCTGGTCCAACGCATGGATGAACCTGCCCTGCGCGACCTGGAAGTCGAAGCAGCACACCCCCGTCGAGGTCACCACCCGCAAGGGGCTGCCGCCCGTGCTGATCGTGCAGGCCGCCCGTGACGCGGCCACGCCGTACGAGGGCGCGCTCGAACTGCACAAGCGGTTCAAGGGCTCCCGGCTGATCACCGAGGAGAACGCCGGTTCGCACGGCGTCACCGGGATCGCCAACCCGTGCGTCAACGACCGCGTCGACACGTACTTGCTGACCGGCGAGGTCGACCGCAAGAACGTCAGCTGCGCCCCGCACGCCGCACCGAAGCCGTGACCGGTCCGGCGCGCCCGGCTCCGGCCGGGCGCGCCGGCTCCCACCGGCAACGGGGCGGACGGGGCCTCAGCGCCGCGGCAGCCGTCTGCGCCGCGCACCCGTCGCGCTCCGGCCCGCGGCGTCCTCCTCGGCCTTCACCACCGCCGCGTAGCGGTCCACGTACTCCTGGCCGGAGAGACCCAGCACCGCGTACATGATCTCGTCCGTGACGGCCCGCAGGACCGCCTTCTCGTGCTCCATCCCCGCATAGCGGGAGAAGTCCAGCGGTGCGCCGAACCGGATCGTCACCGGCCGGGGCCGGGGCAGCACCTGCCCCGGGGGCTGGGCCTCGAAGGTGCCGATCATCGCGCACGGGACCACCGGCACGCCCGCGCCGAGCGCCATCGCCGCCACCCCCACCTTGCCCTTGTAGAGGCGGCCGTCGTGCGAACGGGTCCCCTCCGGGTAGATGCCCAGCAACTCGCCCTCGGCGAGGACGCCGAGACCCTCCCGGATCGCCGCGGCCCCCGCCTCCTTGCCCGAGCGGTCCACGGGGATCTGCCCGGCGCTGCGGAAGAACGCCGAGGTGAGCCGGCCCCGCACCCCGGGCCCCGTGAAGTACTCCGCCTTCGCGAGGAAGGTGATGCGGCGCTTCAGGATCGCCGGCATGAGGAAGTGGTCGGCGAACGAGAGGTGGTTCCCGGCGACGATCGCCGCCCCCGACTCCGGTACGTGCTGGAGCCCCTCGATCCTGGGCCGGAACAGCAGCCGCAGCAACGGCCCCAGGAGCACGTACTTCAGCGCGTAGTAGAACAAGGCGTCTCTCCCAACTCCACCGCCCGGCACCCGTGCCGGGTGCCGCGGGGCCGGGCCGGACGCCCGTGCGCCGGACCGGCCCTGGACGACCGCCGCGGTTGACTCGGGACAGGATGTCAGCTCCTGACCCGTGGGTGCGGACCTTCGCCCGTCCGGCCGTCAGGGCAGCCGGGTGCCCTCGGGCAGGTCGATGCCGAACTCGGCGGAAAGGACCTTCAGCCGCTCGGGGTCGCCCGTGAGCGCGCGCACCGACCGGGTGCCGGCCAGGTCCAGGTGGGTCAGCTCGTTGCCGACCAACTGGAGGTGGTGATCGGTGAACGTGCGCAGCACGTACACGGAGGAACTGAACGGGGACCGCGGGTGCGTCGCGACGTGCCAGTTCGCCACCGCGTAGTCGGGTGCCTCGAAGGGCTCCTCCGTGAAGGCGTACTGGACCTCCCAGGCCCCCGACTGCCAGGACTGGAGCAGCCAGGACCGCAGCGGTCCGGTCCGTTCCCCGAGGACCAGTCGGTGGCGCCGGCCGCCCTCCGTCTCCGTCACCGAATCGGCGACGAAGGGTATCGCCTCCAGCAGCGAGCCCGGGGAGCCGAAGCCCACGTCCGCCAGGTACGGGTGCGGTTCACCGGGCACCTCGACGAGCAGCGTCATGTGGGTGCGGGGCCGGAGCACCCCCGGCTGGGCACCCACCTGGACCCGGGCCATCAGCCCGGTCACCGTGAAGCCGAGCCGGCGCAGCACGGCGGTGAAGAGGGTGTTGTGCTCGTAGCAGTAGCCGCCGCGCCGGGAACCGAGGAGCTTGGCCGTCACCTCGGCGAGGTCGAGCGAGGGAGCCGCCCCCAAGGCCGCCTCCAGGTTCTCGAAGGGGATGGCGAGCTGATGGGCGCGGTTCAGGCCGCGCAGGGTCGCGGGGGTCGGGGTCCGTCCGCCGCTCCAGCCGAGGTGGTCGAGGTAGGCGTCGAGGTCGAGGGCGGGGGCAAGGTGGTCGCTGGTCATGGGGGAACGGTACGGGACGTGCCGTGGGGCACGTCCCGTGTCTTCCGTCAGGAGTCGCGCGCGACGACCATGCCCAGGGTGGTCAGCCCGACCACCACCCAACCGAACCAGAGCCAGCCGTTGCTGCCGAGCGCCACCGAGTAGGCCGACACGGCCACCAGGGTCCCGAGGGTGAGCGCCCCCATCGTCCTGGTCGACCGCTGCGTCGCTTTGGGCATCGTGACACCCTCCTCACGCCCGCCCGGACTTCCCGCGCCCGGGCCGTGGCCTCCCGCCCATGGTCGCCCCCGGGACGGCCCGCGCGCCAGGCGTCGGGCCGCACCCCGTGAACTGACCGTGCCGGGGTGACGCTCAGCGACCGCGTGCGTGCAGCGAGGCGAGATAGGCGTTGTACGCCGCCAGCTCCTTGTCCCCGTCCCGGTCGGCGGCCCGGTCCAGACGGCGGGCCTGGCGTTGGTCGGAGGCGTACCACTGGAAGACCAGGGCGATCAGCACCAGCACCGAGGGCACCTCGCTGAACGCCCAGGCGATCCCGCCGGCAGCGGTCTGGTCGGCGAGGGCGTCGATCCCCAGCGACTCCGGCGGGTTCTGGTAGGGGCCGATCATCGGGGTGCTCGCCATCATCAGCGCGATGCCGAAGAAGGCGTGGAAGGGCATGCCCGCGAACAGCTCCAGCATCCGCATCACGTAGCCGGGGCGGTGCGGGCCCGGGTCCACGCCCATGATCGGCCAGAAGAACACCAGGCCCGTCGCCAGGAAGTGCACCATCATCGCGAGGTGGCCCGGCTTCGACTCCATCAGGAACTCGAACAGCGGCGTGAAGTACAAACCGTACAGACTGGCGATGAACAGCGGGATCGTGAACCCGGGGTGCGTGATCACCTTCAGGTACCGGCTGTGCAGCAGCGCCAGCAGCAGTTCGCGCGGTCCCTTGTTGCCCCGCCCGGCGACCGGCAGCGCCCTCAGGGCCAGGGTGATCGGGGCGCCCAGCAGCAGCATGATCGGGGACAGCATGCTGATCACCATGTGCTGGACCATGTGCACGCTGAACATGACCATGCCGTAGTCGTTGAGCCCGGTGCACATCACCAGCATCACCGACAGCACGCCCAGGACGAACGACACCGTCCGCCCCACCGGCCACTTGTCCCCGCGCCGGACCAGTCGGGTCACGCCCCAGCCGTACAGGGCCAGCGCCAGCAGGCAGCCGATCAGGAAGAACGGCTCGGGGGACCACTGGAGCCCTCGCTCCAGCGTGAACGGCGGCAGGTCCATGGACGTGCCGTGACCGCTGTGATCCATCCGGCGGCTCCTGTTTCGTACGGGTTCGGGTGTCCGTCCACCAGACTAGAACCGCCCCCGACCGCGGTCGCGGTCGGGGGCGGTCGGAACTCCGTACGGGTCGCGCATCCGGTGGGGGAGCGGCCCCGGCACGGCGTCGCCGGGGCCGCGCGCGGACTACAGCACGACGCCGGCCTCGGCGTAGCGCTCGTCGGGGACCGTCTTCAACGTCTCCACGGCCTCCGCGAGCGGCACCATCACGATCTCGGTGCCGCGCAGGGCGGTCATCTGCCCGAACTCGCCCCGGTGTGCGGCCTCCACCGCGTGCCAGCCGAAGCGGGTGGCCAGCACCCTGTCGTACGCGGTCGGGGTGCCGCCGCGCTGGACGTGGCCGAGGATCACCGGGCGCGCCTCCTTGCCGAGGCGCTGCTCCAACTCGATCGACAGCTGTCGGGCGATCCCCGCGAAGCGCTCGTGACCGTAGACGTCCTTGCCGCCCTCGTCGAACTCCATCGAGCCCGACCGGGGCTTCGCGCCCTCGGCGGCCACCACGATCGCGAACTTCTTGCCGGCCGAGAACCGCTCGCCGACCCGCTCCGCGAGTTCCGCCACGTCGAAGGGGCGTTCCGGGACCACGATCGCGTGCGCTCCGGCGGCCATCCCCGAGTGGAGGGCGATCCACCCGGTGTGGCGGCCCATGACCTCCACGATCAGCACCCGCTGGTGCGACTCGGCGGTCGTCTTCAGCCGGTCGAGGGCCTCCGTCGCCACGCCGACGGCCGTGTCGAACCCGAAGGTGACGTCCGTGGCCGCGATGTCGTTGTCTATCGTCTTCGGCACCCCGACGATCGGCAGCCCGTTGTCGGAGAGCAGCCGGGCGGCCTTCAGGGTGCCCTCGCCGCCGATCGGGATGATCGCGTCGATGCCCAGCTCCGCGACGTGGCCCTTGGCCCGCTCCACGCCGTCCACGAGGTGCGCGGGCTGGACCCGCGAGGAACCGAGGATGGTGCCGCCGAGGGCGAGGATGCCGCCGACGGCGTCGAGGTCGAGCTTGCGGTAGTCACACTCCAGCAGGCCCTTCCACCCGTCGTTGAAACCGATCACCTCGTCACCGTGATCGACTACGGCACGGTGGACGACGGATCGGATGACGGCGTTCAGGCCAGGGCAGTCACCGCCGGAAGTGAGGACACCAAGACGCATGGCTCGGAAAACCTTTGCAACGTGGACGTGCTACCGGACCACGCCGTCCGGTGGGACGCCGCCACCCTACCGGCGTATCCGGCCCGTGCCGAACGGCCCGTCCGCCTTGTGGACACCCCCGCACACCTGAGCGGAGCCCCCGTCAGACGGGGGCTCCGCTCAGGTGTGCGGCGCTCCGCACGGGCGGGCGCGCGGCTCCGCTCAGGCGGGCTGCTGCGCGGCGGCGATCCGCTCGTTGCGCAGCGCCTCGTACCAGCGGTCGTCGGTCGGCGGCAGCGCGTTCACGTCGAGCGCGAGCTTCAGCAGCAGGTCCGCGACCAACGGATTGCGGGCGAGGACCGGCCCGTGCATGTACGTACCGAACACGGTGTCGTTGTACGCGCCCTCCGTCCCGTCCCCGCTGCCGTTGCCCCGACCGATCCGCACCCGGGCGAACGGCCGTGCCGTCGGGCCCAGGTAGGTGACGCCCTGGTGGTTCTCGAAGCCGGTGAGCGGGGGCAGCCCGAGCCGCGGGTCGATGTCCCCGAGGACGTCGCCCACGCACCGCTCGCCCTCGCCGCGGACCGTCTTGACGTCGAGCAGCCCGAGGCCCGGCTCGCGCTGGCCGAGGTCGTTGATGAACTCGTGGCCGAGGATCTGGTACCCGGCGCACACCGCGAAGACGATCGCGCCGTTCTCCACGGCCCGCGGCAGCCCGGCGTCCCGACGCAGCCGCTCGGCGGCCAGCCGCTGCGGACGGTCCTCACCGCCGCCGATCAGGTAGATGTCACCCGAGGTCGGGATCGGCTGGTCACTGCGGACGTCGATCCGGGTGACGTCCAGGCGCCGCTGGCGGGCCCGGCGCTCCACGACCAGGGCATTGCCCTGGTCGCCGTACGTGCTGAGCAGGTCCGGGTAGATCCACACCAGACGCAGACTGCTTTCGCTCATCCTCAAAATCCTTGGCTCAAAGGCCCATCGTGCGGGGCGGGCGTGCGGGAACGCGGCTCGGTCGGCCGGGTCAGTTGCCGATGCGGCGGCGCAGGTCCTGGAACGCGGTGTAGTTCGCGATCACCTCGATGCGCCCCGGCGGGGCCAACTGCACCGCCTGGTCGACCGAGTCGCAGACCTGGAAGCTCTGGTTGGCCACCTCAAGGCGGACCGCGAGGTCCAACTTGCGGTCACCGACCACGAAGATCGGGTGCCCGGTCAGCCGCGTGTAGTCCACGTCCCACAGCCACGAGGTGTCGGTGCCGTCGGCACCGCGCGCGTTCACCGAGAGGATCACCGGCGCCGGCGCCGGGTCGATCAAGGAGAACGTCTCCAGCCAGCCGGCCGGGTTCTTGGCCAGCAACAGCCGCAGGTCGCGACCCATGAACTGGACCACGTCGTAGCGGCCCGCGACCGCCTGCACCTGGTACATGCGCTCCAAGGCGACCTGCGGCGGCACCCCGAACACGGCGGCCACCGCGGCGGAGGTCGCCGCGTTGGCCTTGTTGGCGCGGCCCGGCAACTGGAGGTGGATCGGCCAGACCGAGCCGTGCGGGTCGAGGACGTAGTCCCCCTGGAGGGCCCAGCTGGGCGCGGGACGGCGGAAGCCGCACTCGCCGCAGTACCAGTCGTCGCCGGGGCGCTGCATCACACCGCCGCAGGACGGGCACGACCAGGCGTCGTCCTTCCACATCTGGCCCGCCGCCACCCAGATCACGTTCGGCGACGAGGACGCCGCCCACACGACCAGCGGATCGTCCGCGTTGGCGATCACCACGGCCTTGGTGCCGGCCAGGCCCTCACGCCAGTGCTCGGCCAGCATCCGGGTCTCGGCGGCCCGGTCGAGCTGGTCGCGGGAGAGGTTCAGCAGCGCGATCGCCTTCGGCTCCACGTCACGGGCCACTCCGGACAGGTACTTCTCGTCGACCTCGATCACGCCGTAGCGGGAGTCCGAGCCGCCCGCGAGCGCCGAGGTGATCCCGGCGGGCATGTTCGCGCCGAGCGCGTTCGACACCACGGGTCCGGCGGCGCGCAGTGCCTCCGCGATCAGTCGGGTCGTCGTCGTCTTGCCGTTGGTGGCGGAGACCAGCACCACGTCCAGGTGCTGCGCGAGACGTCCGAGCAGTTCCGGGTCGAGTTTGAGCGCCACCCGGCCGCCGATCACCGATCCACTGCCGCGGCCCGCCGCGCGCGAGACCGCCGCGGCCGCCTTGCCCGCCGTCACGGCCAGCTTGGCTCGTGGCGACAGCGGGTCCGGGTTTGCTGCCATCGTTCTGCGTCCTCCTTGCGTACGGCGCCGCGCCTGCACCGGCCTCGATGACCCTCAGCCTATCGAGATACGGTCACCTGCCCGAACCACGGCACCGTCCCCGATTGCGTGGGTCCGGTGAACGTACCCTTACCCCCATGCCGCACCGCACCATCCCCGGAGCCTCCGGACACGTACGACCCCTTGTCCCGCACGGCGATCCGGTGCTCCGCGAGCCCTGCGCCGAGGTCACCGCGTTCGGGCCGCCGTTGGAGCGTCTGGTCGAGGACATGTTCGCGACGATGTACGCGGCCCGGGGGGTGGGGCTGGCCGCCAACCAGGTCGGCGAAGCCCTGAGGGTGTTCGTGTTCGACTGTCCCGACGACGAGGACGAGCGGCACCTCGGCCATGTGGTCAACCCCACGCTGCTCAGCGTCGACGGCATCGTGATCCGGGGCCCCGAGGGGTGCCTGTCCCTGCCCGGACTCGAAGCGGGCACCGCACGCTTCGACCACGCGGTGGTGGCGGGGGTGGACGTGCGGGGCGAGCCGGTGCACCTCGACGGGACGGGGTTCTTCGCGCGCTGCCTCCAGCACGAGAGCGACCACCTCGACGGCGGGCTGTACGTGGACCGGGCGACCGGGTGGCGGGCCCGGCGGGTGCGGCGCACGCTGGAGCGGGAGCGGCAGGACTAGCGCGTCCGACGGCCTCCCGTGACGCCGGGTCAGAAGCCGGGGCTGCCCGCGCGGTCACCCGCGGCGGCCAGCCGGCCCCACAGCAGGTCCGCGAGGCTGCGCACCAACTCCGCCCGGGAACAAGGGCGTTCGCCCAGCCACCAGTCACCGGCGGCGTGCATCATGCCGATGATGCCGTGGCCCCAGACCCGCGACAGCCGGTCCCCGTCGGGGCCGAGGTCGAGCCGCTCCTCGATGACCCGGGCGAGTTCCTCTCCGAGGTGCCGCAACAGGGGAGCGGAGTGCTGTCCCGCGTCGAACGCGCCGTCGGTGGGCGCGCCGCCCTCCGCGGGGTGCATCAGGAACCGGTACACCTGGGGCCTGGCCTCGATCGCGGCGAGATAGGTGTCGAGGGTCGCCTCGACCCGTTCGCGCCGCTCGGCCGGAGCGTCCAGGGCCGACCGCAGGGAGCTCAGGAGCGCATCGGTGTGCCGCTGGGCCAGGGCCGCGTACAGCCCGCTCTTGTCGCCGAAGTGGCGGTACAGGATCGGTTTGGTGATGCCGGCCTCGGCGGCGATGGCGTTCATCGAGGCACCCGGGCCGTCCCGGAGCACCACCCGGTCCGCGGCTTCGAGCAGCTCGCGCCGGCGCCGGTCGGCGGACCGTTTCTGATCGCCCCGCTGTGTGGTCTCCATGATCTCTCCCCACCCCGAATGAATCTCGATGACGCCAGCGAAAACTAACACCCCGGGCCGCGCCGCCCCGGGCTGCGAGCCCCCCTTCGGCGGGTGCCCGACCGGGTGTCGGCAGCCTCCGCCCGCCGGTGACGACGCGGCACGGCCGCGGGCGCGTCGGACCGGCCCGACGGGTACGCCGGGCGGGGTGCGCACCGGCTCCCAGGGTGCCCCGGCCCGACCCGTCACTGGCCGGGCAGGGCGTGGTGGCCGTGGCGCAGCGGTGTGAGCTGTTCGATGTCGTAGCGGGCGCGCAGTTCCGCGATCGCCGTGTGGTCGGGGGCGCCGCCCGCCGAGAGGATCTCCAACAATTCGTTGAAGTAGCGTTCGTGGTCGGGGGGCGGGGACGACTGGAAGAACATCCTCGCCGGGGAGTCGGTGGGATTGGCGAAGGCGTGCGGACAGCCCGGCGGAACCACGATCACCGTGCCCGGGGTGGCCCGCACCACCCGCCGCCCGCCCGGGGACTCCCACCGCTGCCAGCGCTCCGCGGTGCGGACCTTCGGCTCGAACGCGAGCACGTCCAACTCGCCCTCCAGCACGTAGAACAACTCCTCGCTGCGGGTGTGCACATGGGCGCCCACGTCGAAGCCGGGCGGCACCACCACCTCGAAGCTCGACGCGACCTGGGAGTGCTCGCCCGTCACCTTGAACGTGACGTCCTGGGCCGGGGTCAGCACCCGCTTGCCGTGCCCCGGTGGCACCAGCAGCCCCTCGCCCACCGAGCGGACCCCCTCGGGCGGGATCAGTGCGGTCATCCGTGGCCCTCCCGCCGGGTCACCAGGTCACCGGCAGGGCTTCGGGTCCCCGGATCAGCGCGCCCTTGCGCCACGGCACCTCCTGCGGAGGTACGGCGAGCCGCAGTCCGGGCAGCCGGTCGACCAGCGTGGACACCATCAGCTCGGCCTCCATCTTCGCGAGGATGCCGCCCACGCAGTAGTGCGGTCCGTGCCCGAAGGACACGTGCGGATTGGGGCTCCGGTCGAAGTCGATGCGGTCCGGTTCGGGGAACACGTCCGGATCGCGGTTCGCGGCGAGGTACGACACGTACACCGGGTCCCCGGCGCTGATCCGCACGCCCCGCACGTCCACGTCCTCCATCGCGATCCGGGAGAGTCCGACCGCGCTGCGGTGGGGGATGTACCGGATCAACTCGTCGATCGCCTGCGAACGCACCCCGGGGTCGGTCCGCAAGCGCTCCCACAACTGCGGCCGGGTCAACAGCAGGTAGATCAACTGACCGGTGTTGTTGGTCACCGCCTCGCCGCCGATCTGCACCAGCACCGCCAGCCCCACGGCCTCCTCCTCGCTCACCTCCCCCCGGCCCACCGCGGCCCCCAGCAGCCCGACGACGTCCTCCGACTCCCCGTCCCGCCCCGAGCGCACCAGGTCCGTGAAGTACGCCACCATCTCGTCCTTCGCCCGCTCGCTGACCTCGGCACCGTTCGAGGAGGACAGGATGAGCTGGGTCCAGGTGTGCATCCGTTGCCGGTCCGCGGCCGGCACGCCCATCAGCTCGCAGATCACGGAGATCGGGAACGGGGCGAGCACCCGTTCGGTCAGGTCCGCGGGCGGTCCGTCCCGCAGGAGACCGTCCACCAACTCGTCCAGCATCTCCTGCGAGCGCTCCCGGATGCGCTGCACGCCCCGCGCGGTGAACGCCGCCGCGACGGCGCGCCGCAACCGGGTGTGGTCCGGCGGATCGGCGAAACCGACCGCGCCCGGCACCGGGATGAAGTGCGGTGCCAGCCGGGTCACCTGGCGTCCCATCACCGCCGCCCGGCTGAACCGCGGGTCGTTCGTCACGGCCCGCACGTCGTCGTAGCGGGTCACCAGCCAGGCCCAGCCCTCCCCGTTGGGCAACTGGACGCGGTTGACGGGGCCCTCCCGCATCAACTCGGCGAGCACCGGATCGAAGTCGACTGCGGTCAGGTCCAGGGCGGGCCAGAACCGCACGGGCGGAGGGGCGGTCGTACGGGTCGTCTCGTGGGTCATGCCGATGGCCTTCGTCGTCGGTGGAGCCGGTCAGCGGAGCGCTTCGGGCAGCGGGGAGCGGGACGGACGGGAGCGGGCGACGACGCGCGGCCGGGTCCGCGCCCCGGTCCGGCGCGCCAGGGGCACGCGCCGGACCGCGCAGCGGGCCCCAGGACGGACGGGACGCGCCGGTGCGCGCGGGCCCGCGCCCTCAGGCGAGGACCTGACGGGGTGCCTGCACCGAGGACGTCAGCGGCTCGTCCGCGTTCACCCAGCGCCCGAGCGCCATCTCGGCGGTGATCCCCGGGCCGAACCCCGCGAGCAGCCCGCGCGCGCGGTGCGTGGCGCCGCCCTCGTCGAACAGCCTGCGCAGGGCGTCGAGCACCACGGCGCTCGCGATGTTGCCGTACTCGGTGAGGGTGGCGCGGCTGAAGCGGAACGCCTCCGCGGGGACCTGGAGGAACTTGCTCAGGTCGTCCAGGATGCGCGGGCCGCCCGCGTGGACGATGTAGAAGTCCAGGTCGGTGGCGTCCCAGCCGTGGACGTTCGCGAGCTGCTTGAGCGCCGGGGCCAAGGGTTCCATCGTCGCCGGAACCCGCTTGTCCAGCAGGAAGTGGAACCCGGTCGCCCGGACGTCGTAGGCGATCCAGTCCTCGGTCTTCGGGATCAGGTACGAACCGTTGCGCTCCAGCGTGACGCCGGTGCCGCCCCGGCCGCGCACCACGGCCGCGGCGACCCCGTCCCCGAACAGGCCGTTGGAGAGCAGCGACCCGATCCCGAGGTCGGTCGGCTGGTAGCACAGGGAGCAGAACTCGCACGCCACGATCAGCGCGTTCGCCTCCGGATAGGCGGTGCAGAAGTCGTGCGCACGGTTGATGGCGGCGCCCCCCGCCGCGCAGCCGAGCTGGGCGATGGGTATCTGTCGGGTGTCGCTGGAGAACTCCATCGCGTTGATCAGCCACGCGGTCAGTGACGGCATCATGAAGCCCGTGCACGAGACGTAGATGATGACGTCGACGTCCGCGGCCCGGAGCTCGGCGTCCTCCAGCGCGCGCCGCACCACGGCCGGCACCCGGGCCTTGGCCTCCGCCTCGTACAGCTTGTTGCGGTCCGCGAAGCCCGGGTGCTTCAGGGTCTCCTCGATGGGCTGCACGATGTGCCGGGTCCTGACGCCCGTGTTCCTGATGAGACGCAGCGCCAGCGGCAACTGGGGGTGGTCGGCGTGGCGACTGCTCGCCAACGCCAGCGTGTCCTCCATCGTGATGATGTGCTCCGGAACGGATACAGCGGGTCTGCACAGTGTCGCCATGTACGTGCCTTCTCTCGCCCCCCGGACGAAGGGTGGTCCACCCACGATGACCCGCGTCGGCGGGGATATCGCGTCGGACTACTCCAGACCGGGGGTACGGGGCGCGGCGGCACCGGTCGCGCCGCGGGTCAGCCGGAGTCGGTCCGGGTCCGCATCTCCAGCCGTCCCACCGGCTCCCGGCCCTACCGGCGCTCCCGCTCGACGGCGCACGGTACCGAAGAACGGCCGCGTCCCGACGTGCCCGGAGCCGCGCAGGGGCACGGCGGGCCGCGCGGTGCCCGTCGCCCCACCGGACCTCCCGCCCGGAGCTGACCGCGCCGGCACCCCGGCTACGGGCGCAGCCCTCCGCGGGCCCGTACGGGCCCGGAGCACACCTTCGCGGGTCCGTCCGTGCCGCCTACGGGGTCAGGACGTCGCGGTCGTCTGGTGGGCGATGCAGGCGACGTCGATGCGGTCGGCGAGCTTGGCCAGTTCGATGGCCAGGGCGGCCACCGTGTCCTCGTCCAGGCCCGGCCGTTCCCGCTCCACGAGATGGAGCCAGTGGGCTCCGATCCCGCGCAGCAGCTTGCTGACATCCGCCGCGGCCACATGCAGGCTGCCGTGACTGTCGATGATCACAGGGGGCGTGACTTCCCGGCCCACTGGTTCCTCCCGGGGACGACGACGGACTGGATCGTATCCGCCGGGGGGCCCGCCGCGGCCGTCCCGCGCCGATGGCCGCCGGATTGCTCCGGTCAGGGGCCCTGCCACACCGTGGTGATGTTGCAGAACTCGTGCAGGCCGTGCCCGGACAGCTCCCGCCCGTAGCCGGAGCGCTTGACGCCTCCGAACGGGAAGGCGGGGTGCGAGGCCGTCATCCCGTTGACGAAGACCCCACCGGCCCGCAGGTCGCGGGTGAACCGTTCGACCTCCGAGACGTCCCGCGTCCACACGTTGGAGCTCAGCCCGAACGGCGTGTCGTTCGCCACCGCCACCGCCTCGTCGAGGGTCGCCACCCGGTACAGGGTGGCGACCGGACCGAACGCCTCCTCGTGGTGGATGCGCATCTGGGCCGTGACGTCGGCCAGGACGGTGGGTTCGTAGTACCAGCCGTCGGGGAAGCCCGGTGGCCGGCGTCCGCCGCACAGCACGGTCGCACCGCTCTCCACCGCCTCGTCCACCAACTCCTCCAGATCGGCCCGCCCCCGCTCCGTCGCCAGCGGTCCGACCTCCGTCGCCTCGTCCAGCGGATCGCCCACCCGCAGCACGCGCATCCCCTCGGTGAACCGGTCGGTGAACTCGTCGTACACGTCCTCGTGGACGACGAACCGCTTGGCCGCGATGCACGACTGGCCGTTGTTCTGCACCCGTGCCGTGACCGCGACCCGGGCCGCCCGCTCCACGTCGGAGGAGGGCATGACGACGAACGGGTCGCTGCCGCCCAACTCCAGCACCGTCTTCTTGACCTCGTCCCCGGCGATCGCCGCCACGGAACGGCCCGCCGGCTCGCTCCCGGTCAGGGTCGCCGCCGCCACCCTCGGGTCCCGCAGCAGGCCCTCCACCGCGCCGGAACCGATCAGCAGCGTCTGGAAGCACCCCTGCGGATAGCCCGCGCGCCGGAACAGGTCCTCCAGGTACAGCGCCGTCTGCGGCACGTTCGAGGCGTGCTTCAACAACCCCACGTTGCCCACCATCAGGGCCGGAGCCGCGAACCGCACCACCTGCCACAGCGGGAAGTTCCATGGCATCACCGCCAGCACCACGCCCAGCGGCCGGTACACCACCCGGACGCCCACCGCACCGGAGTCGGTCACGTCGACGGGGTCCGGGACCCCGTCCGCGAGCAGCGCGTCGGCGTGCTCCGCGTACCAGCGCATCGCCTTGGCGCACTTGGCGGCTTCGGCCCGGGCCTGCGTGATCGGCTTGCCCATCTCGACCGTCATGACCCGCGCGATCTGGGGTCCGTCGTGGTCCAACAGGTCGGCGGCGCTGTGCATGAGCCGGGCCCGCTCGTACGGCGGCAGCAGCCGGAACCCTTCGAAGGCGGCCACCGCGGTCGCGAGCTTGCGTTCGACGCCGTCGGCGTCCAGGGCGTCGAAGGCGGCGACCTGTTCGCCGGTGGCGGGGTTGACGGTCGTGAGGGACGGGGGAGCGGGGGACATCGGGTACCTCCTGGTGCGCGGTTCTTCGACCCTCACCCGGCGTGGACCGCACCGCAACGCGGTGCCCGTCGTCAGGGCCCCGGCGATGCGGTCAACCGGTCGAGGAACACCCGCTGGCCCTTCACCAGCGCCTCGTGTGCGGCGTCGATGCCGAACCAGGCGACCCGGTCCAGCTCCGGGAAGGTACCGGTACGGCCGGACCGAGGTGGCCATTCCATGGTGAACGTGCCGGGCACCACATCCGCCGGGTCCAGGTCCGCTTCAACGGCCCAGACGGTGACGACCTTCCCGTTCGCCTGGGTGCTCTCGCCGAGCGGGACCGCCGCACCGGACGGCGGCGGGAGTCCCAACTCCTCCTGGAACTCCCGCCGGGCCGCGTCCCACGCCTCCTCCGGCGGCACGTACTCGCCCTTCGGCACGCTCCACGCCCCGGCGTCCCGGCGCGCCCACAGCGGCCCGCCCATGTGCCCGAGCAACACCTCGGGGCCACCCGGGCGGTGCCGGAAGAGCAACAGGCCCGCGCTGCGCTTCACCGTCATCCCGTCGGCCCCCTGCCCGTCGGCGTCCCGGCGACCGCGAGCACCGACTCCACCGTGTCGGCCTGGTCGGCCGACTTGTCCTCCCGGTACCGCACCACCCGCGCGAAGCGCAGGGTCACCCCGGCCGGGTAGCGGCTCGACCGCTGGAGCCCGTCGAAGGCGACCTCCACCACGGTCTCCGGCCGGACCGTCACCACGAACCCGTCGTCGCTGACGGCGATCCCCGACAGGTGCGCGGTCTGCCAGGCCAACATCTCGTCGGTGAGCCCCTTGAACGTCTTGCCCAACATCGCGAAGGTGCCGTCGGGCCGGCGCGCGCCCAGGTGCAGGTTCGACAGCTTCCCGGTCCGTCTGCCGTGTCCCCACTCCGCCGCCAGGACCACCAGGTCCAGGGTGTGCACCGGTTTCACCTTCAGCCAGGACGCGCCCCGGCGGCCCGCGCTGTACGGGGCGGAGAGCGCCTTGACGACCACGCCCTCCTGGCCGCGGTCCAAGGCCGCCGTCAGGAACGCCTCCGCGGCGGTCCGGGCCGGGGAACCCCCGTCCGGACCGGGGTCCACCACCGTGCGCCGGACCCGCGCGGCGGCCGGCACCAGCCGGGCCAACTCCTCGTGCCGGCGTTCCAGCGGCAGGTCCACCAGCTCACGGCCGTCGACCGCGAGGAGGTCGAAGAAGACCGGCGACAGCGGGGTCGACCGCGCCGCCGACGCCACGTCCGCCCGGGAGCCCACCCGGCCCGCGGTCTCCTGGAACGACCGGGGCCGTCCGTCGGCGCCCAGGGCGAGCACCTCACCGTCCAGGATGAACCGCTCGCCGGGCAACTCCAGTACCAGGGTGACGAGTTCGGGGAGCCGGCCGGTGATCTCGTCGAGGGTCCGGGTGAACACCCGTACCGTGTCGCCGTCCCGGTGCACCTGCACCCGGATGCCGTCCAGCTTCTCCTCCACCGCGCACGGCCCGTCGAGCCGGTCCACCGCCGCACCCGCCGAGGGCGCGCTCCCGGCGAGCATCGGCAGCACCGGCCGACCCACCGTGAGCCGGAACACGTCCAGCGCCCCGGGGCCGTCGGCGAGCAGCGCCCCCGCCACGTCCGGCAGGGAACCCGCGAGCATCACCGCGCGGCGCACCGCCTGAGGGGGCGTGTTCGTGGCGCCGGCCAGGCCCTCCACGGCGAGCGCGTCCAGCGACCCCTGCCGGAGCTCACCGCTCAGCAGCCCGCGCAGGAACCGCTGTTCCTCCTCGGTGGCCGCACCGAACAGCTCCCCGACCAGCCGCACCCGAGTGGCCCGGGCCCCCGCCCCGGACACGGCGGCCAGCGAGGTCAGCGCGGAGTCCACCGCCCGCACGGTGAGCTGCGGCTGCGCGGCGGGCGTCACCCGGTCCCGCAGCACGCTCCAGCCCACGCCGATCCGCCCCTGCGGCAGCCGCCCCGCGAGGTACGTGACGACCACCGGCGCGTCCTGCGGATCCGTCTCCCGGAACAGCTCCGCGAGCAGCGCGACCTTCCGGGTCCGGGCCGAGGTGGCGCCGACGTCCCGGGACACCTGGGCGAGTCGGGCGAGCAGCATGCGGCCATCCTGCGACGGGACCGGGCTCCGCGCGAGCCGTCGCCCCCGACGGGGGGCCGGCGACCCGCGGTCGCCGGCCCCGGACCGCGGCTCAGGGGCGCGGGCTCACCAGTCGCCGTCCGCCACCGGACGGCCCGGCCGGGGATCGCCGAGCGGCTTGATCTGCGGGGCGCCCGGCGCCTGCCAGGGCTCGTGGTCGTCGCCGATCCAGTCGCCGACCGGCTTGACCGCCCGGAGGGGGTCCGCGGGCGCCAGGTCCACCGCCGCCGCGTCCTCGTCGTAGTAGTCGAACCAGGGCAGTCCGGCGGCCGTGTACGCGGCCCGGTCCACCGGGGACGCGGGAGGCCGCTCACCGGTGATCTGCCGCCACTGGGGTGCCGTCACCAGATGCACGAACGTGCGGGCCGAGGGCTCCCGGGCCCAGTCGGTGAGCGGCCGGTCGTCCTGGAACACCTGCTGCCGCATCGACCCGCCCGCGCCCAGGCCCATCGCCGCGGCCCGCTGCGGCGGACCGCCCCGAGTCTGCGGGGCACCCGCACCCGCAGGCGGCGGGCCGCCCGGCGCGGGCAGCGCCGATCCCACGGCCCCGTACGCCGCGGTGGTCCGCTGCCGGGCCGCCGCGCGTTCCGCCTCCCACGCGCGCCGGGCCGCGTCGCCGAGCCCGAACGCCTGGAGCTGCACGCCGCCCACCGTCTCCTCGCCGGTGACCTGGCCCTCGACCGTCGCCCCCAGGCCCAGCGGCACCGCGACGAACTGACGCACCGTTCCCCTGCCGGAGTTGATCCCGTCGAGCCACGGCTGCCGCGGCAGCACCAGGTAGTTCTGCGGACGCCGTCCCAGGGTGCTGCTCCACGGCCTCCCGGAGACCGCGCACACCTTGCCCACCCCCACCTGGAGGGCGGACGGCTCCACCGTGCCCGAGAAGCTCAGCCACATCGCCTCGCGCAGGTACACCGGCAGCATCACCCCGCCCTTGGCCAGCCACTCGGGCGGCACCGACCCGGCGTAGTCCTCCACCCGTCGGATCGGGAAGGTGCCGAGGCCGGGCGGGAGCGGGTGCGTCCCCGTCTCCGGCAGCCTGAGGGTACGGACGAACCGCACCCGGACCCCTCCCAGTACAGTTGCGTCCCCGTCGATCCGGGCGGCGCTCGTGGCCATGCCGGCTCCCCTCTGCTGGCTCGTCTGCTGCGTCGGCCCCGCCGCCCGTCCGGCGGGCGGGGTCCCCGCTGGTATCACGAACGGGCGGACGGTGCGGTTCCGTGCGCCGAGGGTCGACGCAGCCGCCCCCGGGCCACGAGTTCCACGGTGCACGCCACGGCCAGCGCCTGGACCGCCATCAGCGCGATCAGCACGAACAGTTGCACCGCCCCCGCGAGGACCGGGGACGCCCCGCCCAACAGCATGCCCACGAACGCGCCCGGCAAGGTGACCAGACCCACGGTCCGGGTCTGGTCGAGTCCGGGCAGCAACGCGTCGGACGCGGCCGGCCGGGCGATCTCCAACCGGGCCTCGCGTTCCAGGAAGCCCAGGGCCAGACACGCCTCGACCTCCCCGGCGCGGGCCGTCAACTCGGCCAGCGCCCGTCGCCCCGCCAGTACCGTCGCGGTCAGCGCGCCCCCGATCAGGATGCCCGTCACCGGGATCATCGCGATGCCGCGGGCGGGCAGCAGCCCGGTGGCCAGGAGCAGCGCGACCAGCGGTGCCACCGGTGCCACGACGGGCACCGCCGCCCACCACCAGCCGCGGCCCGCGGTGAGCCGCCGTCCCGCGGTACGGGTGGCGACCGCGCACATCAGCAGCAGGAACGCGGTCGTCGCCGCCAGGTACTGCACCACCCAGCCGATCACCAGCGACACGGCCGCGAGTTGCGCGGTGGCCCGCCCTCCCGCGACCGCGACCTCCCGGGCCCGCGACCGCGACCCGTCGGGCGCCAGCCGGTACACCGCGGCCACCGCAGCGGCCACCACCAGGAGCAGCACCAGGGCTGCCGCGAGCCCCCCGTTGACCGGGAGCAGGGTGTCGGCCGCCAGCGCCGCCGGACGGCGACCGGTACCGGGGGAGCCCGTCGAAGGATCACGCATCCACCCACCCTAGATCCGCGCCGGGAGCCCGACGGCCCGCCCACCCGCCCCCGGGTGCCGCCCCCGCCTGCGGGAACGTACGCTCCAGGGGTCGGGCCCGAGGGGCCGGACGGGCGGCCCCCGAGGACCGGGCGGCACGCGCATCACGGAACGGATTGGGGACGGACATGGGTACGCAACAGGTGCGGGGCGTCGTCGCACGGGCGAAGGGCGAGCCGGTCCGCATCGAGACGATCAACGTGCCCGACCCGGGCCCCGGTGAAGCGGTGGTCAAGGTGCAGACCAGCGGGGTCTGCCACACGGACCTGCACTACCGGGAGGGCGGCATCAACGACGACTTCCCCTTCCTCCTCGGCCACGAGGCCGCCGGAACCGTGGAGTCCGTCGGCGAGGGCGTCACCGAGATCGCCCCCGGGGACTTCGTCGTCCTCAACTGGCGCGCCGTGTGCGGCCAGTGCCGCGCCTGTCGACGCGGACGCCCCTGGTACTGCTTCGACACCCACAACGCCCGCCAGCGGATGACCCTGACCGACGGCACCGAACTCTCCCCGGCCCTCGGCATCGGCGCGTTCGCCGAGAAGACCCTGGTCGCCGCCGGCCAGTGCACCAAGGTCGACCCGGCCGCCTCGCCGGCCGCCGCCGGCCTGCTCGGCTGCGGAGTGATGGCCGGCATCGGCGCCGCCATCAACACCGGGGGAGTGGGCCGGGGCGACTCGGTCGCCGTCATCGGCTGCGGCGGGGTCGGCGCGGCCGCCGTCCTCGGCGCCCGGCTCGCCGGAGCCGCCCGGATCGTCGCCGTGGACATCGACGACCGCAAACTGGAGACGGCACGCACCCTGGGCGCCACCCACACCGTCAACTCCCGCACCACCGACCCCGTCGAAGCCGTACGGGAACTCACCGGCGGTCACGGCGCCGATGTGGTGATCGACGCCGTCGGCCGTCCGGAGACCTACGAACAGGCCTTCTACGCCCGTGACCTCGCGGGCACCGTCGTCCTGGTCGGCGTCCCCACCCCCGAGATGCGCATCGACCTCCCGCTGCTCGACGTCTTCGGCCGCGGCGGCTCCCTCAAGTCCTCCTGGTACGGGGACTGCCTCCCCTCCCGGGACTTCCCGATCCTGATCGACCTGTACCTCCAGGGCCGGCTCGACCTCGACGCGTTCGTCACCGAGACCATCACCCTCGACGACGTGGAAGCCGCGTTCACCCGGATGAGCCAGGGCGACGTACTGCGTTCGGTGGTGGTGCTGTGATGACCGCGCGCATCGAACACCTCGTCACCTCCGGCACGTTCTCGCTGGACGGCGGGACCTGGGACGTCGACAACAACGTCTGGATCATCGGCGACGACACCGAGGCCCTGGTCATCGACGCGGCCCACGACGCCGACGCGATCGCCGAGGCGGTCGGCGACCGTCGACTCGTCGCGATCGTCTGCACCCACGCCCACGACGACCACGTCGACGCGGCCCCCGCACTCGCCGACCGCACCGGCGCGCCGGTCCTGCTGCACCCCGACGACACCGAACTGTGGCGGCTCACCCACCCCGATCGGGCGCCCGACGGCGACCTGACCGACGGGCAGGAGATCACGGTCGCGGGCACCGTCGTGCGGGTGCTGCACACCCCCGGGCACTGCCGGGGCGCCGTCAGCCTGCACGCCCCCCAGCTGAGCACCGTGTTCACCGGGGACACCCTTTTCGCGGGCGGGCCCGGAGCCACCGGCCGGTCCTTCAGCGACTTCCCGACGATCGTCGCCTCCATCAGGGACCGTCTGCTCACCCTGCCCGCCGACACGGTGGTGCGCACCGGGCACGGCGACTCCACCACCATCGGCGCGGAGGCCCCGCACCTCGACGCCTGGCTCCGGCGCGGGCACTGAACCGCACCCCCGGCCCCGGCCGGGCCCGGGGGCGAGCGCTCCCGGGCCCGGCAGCGGGGCGGATATGCTGCGGCCCGGGGAGGTCGTGGTGCACGAGCTGAAAGCCTTCGCCGGGGCGCTGCGGGGGGACGGGGTCAGCCTGGACTCCCTGCGACGGGGCGCCCGGGCGCTGAGCGTGGGAACGGAACTGTCCGCCGTCTTCCGGGTGGGCACCGGGTCCGACGGCGAGCAGCAGGCCGTACTGGCCGCCGTGGGGCCCTCCGGCGGCGGAACCGTCACGCGGGTCGCGCTGCCGCGGACGTTCCGGGTGGAACACCTCACCCATGACGCGACCCACTTCACCGTCCGCGCCGCGGACGGTCGCACCGTGCGCGCCACCCCCGAACAGTTCGCCACCCACGTCCTGCTGCTGCCGCCCGACGACGACCCGCGGTACGAGGTCCGGTTGACCGAGGCGTTCCTCGCCACCGCGCTCCTGCCCGACCGTTCCTGGACGCCCGGGCGCACGCCCGCGGTGCACGACGCGGTGCTCGGCACGATCGGCTACGCCAGGGGCGCCGGCGGGTACGGGACCGACCTCGTCCTCGGCGACCAGGAGGTGCGCTTGACCTTCGACGGCGCGGGCGTCGAGAAGGTCACCGAACTCCTCCCGCACGCCCGGGACCTGGTCGCCGGCTTCGCCCCGGTCGAGGCGGCCGGCCGGGAGTTCCTGTGGTCCTGGGGACGCGACGGCACCGAGACCGCCGACGACGAACGGCGGTTCAAGGACGCGCTGTGTCCGGGCGCCCTGGTGGTCTACCGGTCGGGCGACTTCGAGGTGCACTTCGACGACACCTCGGGCGACCACTTCCCGGACGGCTACTGGCCGGTCGTGCGCCACCGGGCCGACCGGACCCCGACCTCCGTGTCCGTGGAAGCCTGACCGCCGGGCGGACTGCCGAACGGACTGCCGGGCGGAGCCGCCCCGGTCCGTGACCCGGACGGTCAGTCCAGCGCCAGCACCGCCCGCACCGTCTTGCCGCCCCGCCGGTCGTCCACCACGCTCAGGTGCCGGGACAGCGCGTGCACCAGGGCGAGACCCCGCCCGGACTCGGCGGACGCGGACGGCGGGCGGAGCACCGGCCGGCCCGGACTGTCGTCCTGCACCTGGACGGTGAGCTCGCGGTCGTTCACGTGCAGGCTCAGCCGGCACGGGCGCCGGGCCGCCCTGGTCGCGTTGGCGACGAGCTCCGAGACGACGAGCTGGGCGTCCTGGAGCTGCCCCGGAGTACGGTCCGGCCCCTGGGCGAGCAGCGCCCGGATGAACCACCGGGCCCGTCTCGGGGAGGCCCGACCCTTGGGCAGGACGAATTCGGCACGGGTCGCACGACCGCTGCTGCGCCACTGCACGTGCATGCTGACCACTCCTCTCGCAGGGGGCCGGTCGGCCCGGATGACCGGTGGCCCGGGGGACGGCGGACACCCTCCCCGCACCGGGCGTGGAGATCCCGTCCGTCCGCAACCGGTCACTTTCCCTCATACGGCGATCGGCAAGCCCGGACCCGGCCAGAACAGGTATCGGTCAACTCCGGGCACGCCGTGACCGTTTCCGGCTGCTTTTCCCGACGGACGGTGCACAGCGGTGTGAGCTGGTCCACACTGTTCCCCGTGGTGGGAAGCACTCCTGATGAGTCCACGAGCTTCGTCGGACGCAAGTCCGAGCTGGCCCGGCTGGTCGATGCGTTCGCGGGACACCGCATGGTGACGCTGACCGGTCCCGGAGGCGTCGGCAAGTCCAGGCTCGCCCTGCACGCCGTCACCACCGGGATCCTCGGTCCGCCCGAAGCGGTCGCCTGGGCCGACCTGTCGCCGCTCCAGGACGAACGGCTGCTCGCGGCCACGGTCTCCGACGCCTCCGGGCTCGCGGACCACACGCCGCGGATGCCGGCCGACGCCCTGTGCGCATGGCTCGCCGACAAACGCATGCTGCTGGTCCTGGATTCCTGCGAACACCTGGTCGACGCCTGTCGTGACCTCGTCGGCGACCTGCTGACGGCCTGTCCGGACGTGACCATCCTGGCGACCAGCCGCCAACCCGTCGGCATCCCCGGGGAACTGCGCTTCGAGGTCGGTCCCCTGCCCCGGGACGGCGACGCGCTCACCCTGTTCGTCGACCGGGCGCGCGCCGCCAACCCCACCATCCGCCTCGAAGGCCCCGGGCCGTCCAGGGCGGTCGCGGCCATCTGCCGACGGCTCGACGGCATCCCGCTCGCCCTGGAACTCGCCGGCGCCCAACTGCGCAACGGCACCGTCGAGGAGGTCGCCGAACAACTGCGCACCGCGCTCTCCGCCCTCGACACCGCGGAGCCGGTGCGCCCCGCCCGGCACCAGTCCCTGCGCACCGCCATCGGCTGGAGCCACGAACTGTGCGCCCCGCTCGAACGGCTGTTGTGGGCCCGGCTGTCCGTGCTGCGCGGCACCTTCGACGAGTCCGCGGCCCGGGCCGTCTGCGCGGGCGGGCCGCTGGACGCCGACGCGGTGGCGCCCGCGCTGGCGGGGCTGGTCGCCAAGTCGGTGGTGTCCCGGCGGGGCAACGGCTTCAGGATGTTGGACACCGTCCGCGAGTACGGCCGGATGTGGTTGGCCGAACTCGGCGAGGAGAAGGCCGCCGAGGGACGGCACGCCCGGGCCTTCCTGAACCTGGTCCGCCGGGCCGACGACGGGTGGCTCGGCCCCGGCCAGGCGGGCTGGTACCGCAGGCTCGCCGCCGCACATCCGGACGTGTGCGGGGCGCTCGACCACCTGTTGGCCAACGATCCGCACGCGGCCACCGAGATGGCCTCCCGGGTCGGCTTCTTCTGGGCCTGCTGCGGCCACCTCCACGAGGCCCGCGGCTACCTGGAGTCCGCACTCGCCCAGTACGGCGTGCCCGGTCCGACGCGTACCCGGGCCCAGTGGGCGCTCGGCTGCTGTGCGTTGCTCCAGGGCGAGCACGACAAGGCGAGGATGCTGGGGGAGTCGTGCGCCCGGGAGGCCGATCGCGACGACGACCTGGAGGGCCGCCGCTCGGCCGCCTACCTCCTGGGCATCACCCATCTGCTGTCTGGCCGTCCGACGGCCGCGGAAGAGGTCGCCGACCGGGCCCTGGCCACCGCACCGGACGGCCCGTTCGCCTCGGCGTCGGTGCTCCGCTGCCACCTGGTGCGGATCTTCGCCCTGACCGGTGGCGGGGAGTTGGACCGTGCGGCGCAGGAGGCGGAGCGGCTGCGCCGGGGGTGCGTGGCGCGCGGCGAGTACTGGGCCCGCAACTACACGTACTACCAACTGTCGTTGATCGCCCTGTTCCAGGACCGGCCCCGGGAGGCCGCGGAGCACGCCCGGGCGATGCTCGACGGCAAGCGTCGGCTCGGCGACAGCTTCGGCATCGCGCTCGGCCTCGACCTGTTGGCCGCCGCGCTGGCGGCCGGCGGCGAGAACGATTCTGCCGCCCGGCTCGCCGGCACCGGGCTCGCGTTCTGGCGGGGGGTGGGCCACGCACAGCGCGGCACCCCGGAACTGGGCCCGATCCGCGAGGAGTGCGAACGCGCGGCCCGCGAGGCACTGGGTGACGAGAGCTACGAACGGGAGTTCCGCACCGGCGTCGAGGAGGACGCGGCGATGGCGTTGGCGCGCGTCGTCCGCGGGGCGGTGGGCTGATCCGGGCGCACGGCGACGCCGACCCGAGCAGAGGCAGGCGAGCACCCGTCCCCCGATGGGGGACGGGTGCTCGTCCTGGGCGATGCGCGGCGCCCGTCCGGGGGAGCGCGCCCAGCGAGCCGTGGGCACCGTGCCCCTCGCGGGCCGGTGCGTTTCTCGCACAGGTGATCGCTCGTGAGGGCGACGTGGGTCAGTTCGACCGTCTGATAGCCCAATGGGGTGAAAGCCTGATTGGCCATAACTCGAACCGTTCTCTCGCGTTTCCTCCAGTGCGGGCGACTGCCCGCAGACGATCTGGAAGGCAGGGAACCTATGAAGCGGGTTGCCCGGAATGGCTTGATCGCCGCGGCCGTCGCCTCAGGCGCCGTCGTCGGTGCGGCACCGGCGTTCGCCGACGCGGCGGCTGACGGCGCGGCGGTCGGCTCCCCCGGTGCGGTGTCCGGGAACACGATCCAGCTGCCGGTACACGTCCCCGTCAATGCGTGCGGGAACACGGTGAACGTGGTCGGTCTCCTCAATCCGGCGGCGGGCAACACGTGCGCCAACCAGGGGGGAAGCGCGGCGGCACCTGGAGGGTACGGAGACCCGGCGGCGCCCGGCGGGCAGGTCGGATCCGGTACTTCGAACGGCGGCGGCGCGACGGCCGAGGGCGCCGCAGTGGGCTCACCGGGGGTGATCTCGGGCAACGGCGTCCAGTTGCCGATCGACCTCCCCGTCAACGTCAGCGGCAACTCGGTGAACGTCGTGGGCGTCGGGAACCCGGTCTTCGGCAACCACTCCGAGAACGTGTCCGGACCCAAGCCGCCGCAGCCCCCCGTGCGTCCGGAGCCCCCGGTCGCACCGAAGCCCGAGAAGCCGCCCGTCAAGGAGCCGGTGAAGCACGCTCCGCAGCAGGAGGCCAAGCCTCCGGCGACCGTGGTGCCGGAGCAGGAGCGGGAAGAGGAGGAGCGCACCCAGGCCCCCGAGGGTCCGGCGACGCTCGCCCAGACCGGGGCCGACGACCCGTTGGCCCTGGTGGCGCCCGCCGGGCTCGCCCTGCTCGGAGGCGCGCTCCTGCGCCGCCGCTTCCGGGCGTCCCGCAAGCGCGGTGACTGAGTCACCCCCCTGACGGGTGGTGGGCGGATCCCCCCTCCTTGATCCGCTCCCCGCCGGCCACGGGCCCCACCGCTCCTTCCCGAGCGGTGGGGCCCGTGGCCTGTTCGTTCGTCCCCGGACCCGGCTTTTGCCGGGCCTTGCGGGGTCAGGGTTCCGGGTCCGGTGCCCGTCGTTGCGGCTGCGGAGCGCGCGGGCCCGGCTCCAACGGCGGGCAGTTCGCCGCCATGTTCGACTTGCACAGCGGTGCGGGGGCGTCCTGGAGCCGGGGGGACACCGGCCGGATCAGGAGCGCGGCGGTGAGCGACCCCAGGGCGAAGAGCCCCGCACAGCCGAACACCGCCCGGTGGAACGACGTGTTCACGGCGTCCGCCGAGGTGTAGGCGTCCCCGGAGAGCCCCACCGCGAGCGGCAACGCGGCGACCACGAGGAACTGCGCGATCCGCGCGGCCGTGTTGTTGACCCCGCTCGCGAGTCCCGCGCGCGTCGCGTCCACGGACGCCAGCACGGTCGCCGTCAGCGGTGCGACGAACAGACTCATGCCCACGCCGAGCACCACCACGGCGGGCAGCACGTCCGCCACGTACGACGACCCGGGGCGCACCCGCACCATCAGCAGCACCCCGACCGCGGCGACCAACGGGCCGGTGACCAGGGGCAACGTCGGTCCCACCCGTCGGGTCAGCTCACCGGCACGCGCCGACAACAGCAGCATCAGCACGGTGATCGGCAGGGTCGCCGTTCCCGCTTCCAACGCGTTCCAGCCCAGCGCCGTCTGCAACTGCACGGGCAGCAGGAACAGGATGCCGCCGATCGCCGCGTACAGGCACAGGGTCATCGCGTTGGTGGCCGAGAACAGCCGGGACCGGAAGATCGACAGGGGCAGCATGGGCGCCGCCGTGCGCCGCTCCACCACGAGGAACACGATCCCGGCCAGCACGCCCCCCGCGGCCGACAGGGTGACCGCCGCCGCGGACAGGCCCCCCGACGCACCGATGAGGGCGTAGCTGACGCCGGCGAGGCACAGCGCGCCCAGACAGGCGCCCAGCAGGTCGAAGCGTTGCCCGGCGGCTTCGGGGTCACGACTCTCCGGCACGTGCCACACCGCGATCACGACGACGACGGCGGCCAGCGGCACGTTGATCAGGAAGATCCAGCGCCAGCCCGGCCCGTCGATCAGCCATCCCCCGAGGAACGGACCGAGCGCGCCCGCGACCCCGGTCAGCCCCGACCACGCACCCACGGCACGCGACTGGTCGTCCGGGTGGAACGTCGAACGGACCAGGGCCAGTGACCCGGGGGTCAGCAGCGCGCCGCCCACTCCCTGGAGGGCGCGGGCGACGATCAGGGTGGCGTCGTCGGGGGCGATCCCGCACAGCGCGGACGCCACCGCGAACCACACCACGCCGATGACCAGGGTCCGCTTGCGGCCGATCCGGTCACCGAGGGCACCGCCCAGCAGGAGCAGCGCCGACAGCGTCAGCATGTAGGCGTTGACCACCCATTGCAGACCCGACAGCGAGGCGTTCAGGTCGCGGCCCATCCGCGGCAGCGCCACCGTGACGACCGTGCCGTCCAGCATCGCCATCCCGGAGGCGAGCACCACGCAGGCGAGCACCCAGCGCCCGCGGGCCGACGACAGTCGCACCCCGGGGCCGTCGTCCCGCTCCCGGCCGACCTTCGGATCCCCGCTCACGGCGTTCGCTCCGCTCCCGCCGGGCCGTCAGTCGCTGACCTTGCTCTGTTGGGTGTAGAGCAGGTCCCGGTACTCGGGGTGCCGGGCGATCCAGCCCGAGTAGAACGGACACACCGCCAGTACCGAGGCGCCGGCCGCCCGCGCCGCGTCCAACGATTCCCGCACCAACGCCCCGCCGATCCCGCGGCCCTCGAACGCGGGGTCCACCTCCGTGTGGACGAAGGCGATCAGTTCGGAGGTGCGGATGTACTGCGCGAAACCCGCGAGGGTGTCACCGAGGCGGGCCTCGTAGCGCTGCTCACCCGGTACGTCGGTGACGGTGACGGTCTCGCGCGGCTGGCTCATGTGGCGTGGCCCTTCCTGGTGGTCGCCCGGTACGCAGCCGTCCTCGGCGGGCGGCTGCGACCAGGGTGACCCGTCCGGGCGCCGGGCGCTAGCGGGGTGCCCGGACGGGTCAGACGTCCCGACCCGGTCAGCCGGCCCGACGGAGCGCGCGGTCGGCCAGGGCCTGCGTCGCGTGCCACCAGGTCGTCACCGGCTCGTAGACCTTGACGCCGTTCGGCGAGCCGAGGGCCCCGGCGCCGAAGGACGTGCCCCGGTGGCCGGGGTCGGTGGCGACGGAGACCGTCCGCACGGTCCGGGCGGACGGGTCGCCCGGCCGCTCGACGGTGCGGACCTTGGCGTGCGCCTTCGCCCCGGCGCGGAGCGTGTACGGCCTGCTGGTGGTGGCCGGGACCGGTTGGGCGGCCCCGTCCAGGTTCCCGAAGGTCACCGTCGGGACGTGGTCGACCACACACGTGCGGCGGGTGGTGTTCTCGACGGTGATGCGGACGATGGTGCGCTGGTCGGTCTTGGTCGCCTTCACCTTCACCCCGGCCTCGCGGCAGGTGGGGGTCGCCCGGGCGTCCTGCGGGGCCGCGACGGCGAGCGTCGCGGGCAGGAGGAGGGCGAGGGAGGTGGTGACGGCCGAGGCCGCGAGTACGGAACGAACGCGCATTCCTGGTTCCCCTGTTCGTCGTGCGGTGCCCGGTGGGGGTGCGGACGCGCCCGTGCCGTGGTGCCCCGTGCACCCGGCGCACTGCGCCAGGACGGTCGTTTCCCCCTGTGTGCTCCTGAGACGAACGGCGTCCCGTGACGGTTGCAGCAGCGGTCGCTGCTCCGGAGCCCCGCCGGCTCAGAACTCCTGCTCGGCCCGGCCGCGCCGGCGGGCCCGTACGACGGTCAGACCGGTCAGCAGCACCAGGGCGCTGCCGCCGAGCCACGACGCCGTCGACCACTCGGCGTCGGCGGCGTCCGCCCCGGCCGCCGGCACCGCCAGCGGCCGGGGCGTGGCCGCCGCGGGTCGGGTGGCCGCAGCCGGCGCGGGCCGCGGCGGCGGGGGCAGCAGCGAACCGACCGGACGCACCCGGCCGATCGCCGCGAACCCCCAGTCGAGCAGTTCCCGCGCCTCCTCGTACACGGCGTGGCCGCCGTCCTGGGGGTTCATCACCGTGGTGATGACGGTCCGTCCGTCGCGCTCGGCCGCCGCGATCAGCGTGTAGCCCGCATGGGTGGTGTAGCCGTTCTTCACCCCGATCAGCCCCCGGTACGCCGAGACCCCGTCCTCTCCGGTGAGCAGGCGGTTGGTGTTCTGGATGGGGAAGGTGACCCGGCCACCGGGGAAGTCCGCGAGCTTGGTGGAGGCGTACCGGATGAAGTCCGGGTCGGTGAGTCCTTCCCGTCCGATGACGGCGAGGTCGTAGGCGGAGGACACCTGCCCCTCGGCGTCGTACCCGTCGGGGGAGACGACCCGGGTGTCCATCGCGCCCAGCTCACGGGCCTTGGCCTGCATCTGGCGCACCGTCTCGTCGACGCCCCCGTTCAGCGACGAGAGGACCCGTACGGCGTCGTTGCCGGAGCTCAGGAACACCCCCCGCCACAGGTCCTCGACCCGGTACCGGTACCCCGCCTCCACCCCCACCAGCGAACTGCCCGAGCCGATGTCGGCGAGTTCCTCGTCCGTGACCGTGTGCGCGGAGCCGCCCTTGACGTGCGGCAGCACCGTCACGGCGAAGAGCGCCTTGAGGGTCGAGGCGGGCGGCAGCTTCCGGTGCGCGTCCCGGGCCGCGAGGACCTCACCGGTACGGGCGTCCGCGACGAGCCACGAGAGCGCGGACAGCCCGGCCGGCGGGGCGGGGGTGCCCGGCCCGCCCGGGTTGGCCTGGGTGCCCGGACGTTCCAGCAGGGTCCGCCCGGGCATCGGCCGCGGCTTCGGCGGCTCGGGTTCCCGGGACCTGGCCGCCGCCACGGGCGCCGGCAACAACAGCGCGGCACCGAGCGCGAGTGCCACGGAACGGGCCAGGGCCGCGCGCGAGATACATCTGATGACCATTCAGTCACCGTAGGAACGGACCGGGCGCCGCGCAGATCGGCTTGATCCGGATAGGCGTACGCCCCCGCCGGGACGGGGCGGAACGGAGGAGGGGGTGGGCCGAACCGGTGACCCCGGCCCCACGACGGTGGTGGACGTGCGGGGTCTGGACGCTCGCGCATGGGCGTGAGTTCCCCGGCCATGGTCCGCCCGGGGCCCGGCGGGGTTGGCTGGACACAGGCCCGCGGAGCACCCCGGGCCACCCCGGCGGACGGTCCGCCGGGAAGCCCCTACGGAGACAGGACGACGAACATGAGCAGCGAGCAACGGACGCACGGCGCCCCCGACCCGGACGGCCGGCCCACCCTGGTCATCGGCGGGACGGGCAAGACCGGACGCCGGGTGGCCGAGCGACTCACCGCACGAGGGCTGCCGGTGCGGATCGGGTCGCGGT
Organism: Streptomyces sp. NPDC005955; assembly: GCF_042871255.1. NCBI lineage: Bacteria > Bacillati > Actinomycetota > Actinomycetes > Kitasatosporales > Streptomycetaceae > Streptomyces > Streptomyces sp. NPDC005955. The sequence continues at coordinate 152,895 of NZ_JBIAIF010000014.1, forward strand.
CCGCCCAGCCGGCCTTCCGGTGGGAGTCGCCGGCCACCTGGGACGCCGCCCTGGACGGGGTGGGCGCGGTGTACCTCACCTACTACCCGGACCTCGGCTTCCCCGGGGCGGCCGAAACGGTCGGGGCCTTCGCCCGGACGGCCGTCGAGCGGGGCGTGCGGCGCCTGGTGCTGCTGTCGGGCCGCGGAGAGGAAGGGGCGCACCGCAGCGAGGACGCGGTGCGCGCTTCCGGCGTCGACCTCACGGTGGTCCGGGCCAGCTGGTTCGCCCAGAACTTCGACGAGGGCATGTTCGTCGACTCGGTGCGCGCCGGTGAGATAGCCCTCCCCGTCGGAGACTCGGTGGAGCCGTTCGTGGACGTCGACGACATCGCCGACGTGGTCGTCGCGGCCCTGACCGACGACCGGCACATCGGGCGCACCTACGAGCTGTCCGGACCCCGGCTGCTGAACTTCACGGAGGTCGCGGCGGAACTCACCCGGGCCGTCGGCCGCGAGGTCCGGTACGTCGCCGTGACCCGGGACGACTTCCGCGCCGTGCTGGAGGGCGCCGGGATGCCCCTGGACTTCCTGGAACTGGTCGACCTGATGACCAGCGGACGCAACGCCCATGTGGTGCACGGGGTCGAGGAGGCGCTCGGCCGCCCGGCACGCGATTTCTCCGCCTACGCACGGGACGCCGCTGCCCGGGGTACCTGGAAAGAGTGAACCTCAGGTGATTCCATCAGAAAAGTCACTCGAACGGGGGAGCCATGCCTCGGCCGTCACGCCAGGGGCGTGGGTCATGATGCGGTGGTGTATCGATCACTCAGCGCATTGGGCGCCTCCGCCGTCCTGATCGCTCTCGCCTGCACGGGGTGCGGGAAGGGCGGCACGGACACCGCCGCACCCTCCTCGTCCCCCGGCGCCCGCGGCGCCGCCGCCCCGGCCGCGGGCCCCCTCTCGGGCGCCGACGCCGCGGTGTCGGCGGGCGTCCGGGACCAGGCGGGTGCGTACGGTGCCGCCTACCTGGGCGACGGGCGCCGGTTCAGCGCCCCCGGGTCGGACGCGGGCGACGGCGACGAGCCGCAGTACCAACTCACCGTCACCCCCAAGTCCGTGGTCGTCGGGGCCCTACCCGCCAAGGGCGGCGGCACGGCCCCCGCCGCCGGACAGCACTGGGAGGCCGTGAAGGTGTCCATCGCCAACACCGGCTGGGACACCTACGACGGCATCCTGGCCAGGTCCCTGTCGGTGCTGGACTCCGAGGGCCGCGCGCACAAGGCCCTGACCGACGTCAAGAAACTGACCGTAGGGGAGGCCCTGGACGCCGACGGAGAACTGCTCCTCGGCGAACAGGTCACCGCATGGGCGGTGTTCGCCCTCCCGGACGGCGCCTCGGCCGAACAACTCCGCTTCCGCTGGGACAACACCAAGACGGTCAACACCCACCGCGGCTGGCGCCTGTAGCCCACCCGGACACGCGTACGGGGGCGGTCACCGCACCCGCGGTGACCGCCCCCGTACCCTGTTCGGCGCCGCGAAGGGCGCCGCAGGGGTCCGGGCCCACCCCCGTGTCGGCCCGGACGGTCCTTGGCCATCGGTCAGTCGGTGACCGGGATCTTCCCGTCGTCCCCCGGGGCGTTGCCGTCCGAGGTGTTCTGCGAGGCGTTCCGCGCAGCGTTCTTCAGCAGCGCCCCGAGGTCGACGCCGGTCGTGGCGCTGAGCAGTTCCACGCCCTGGGCGACGTTGTCGGCCACGGTGCGCGACAACTGCCCGGCGCCGTCCGTGGAGATGACGGTCATCTTCTCCACCGCGCTCAGCGGCTCGGACGCCTTGCCCACGACCTCCGGCAGTACCTGGACCAGCATCTGGAGGACGGCGGCCTCGCCGTACTGGGCGAACGCATCCGCCTTCTTGCGCATGGCGTCGGCCTCGGCGGTCCCCCGGGCGGTGATCGCGTCGGCCTCCGCCTGCCCCTCGATCCGCACCGCCTCGGCCAGCGCCGCACGCTGCGCCTTCTCACCCTCACCGGTCAGCCGCGCCCGGTCGGCCGCGGCCTCCGCCTCCTTGACGAGGCCGACCCGTCGGGCTTCCGCCTCCTGCTCCGCCTGGTACCGGGCGGCGTCGGCGGGCTTGCGGATCTGGGTGTCGAGTTCGCGGTCGGTGAGCGCGGCCTGTCGGGCGGCGACCTTCTCCTGCTCCGCGAGGACTTCCTGACGGCGTGCCGCCTCGGCCAGCGGACCGGCCGCATTGGCCTGCGCGGCGGCCTCGTCCGTCTGCGCCTTGATCTCGGCCTGCTTCAGGTACAGGGTCCGCTGGGCCACCGCGATCTCCTCCTCCGCCTTCAGGCGCGCCTGTTCGGCGGCCCGTCGGGCGACGGCCTCGGCGATGTCGGCCTCCTGCTTGGCGCGGGCGGCCTCGGGGCGACCCAGGTCCTCCAGGTAGGAGCCCTCGGTGGTGATGTCCTGGATCTGGAACGCATCCAGCACCAGGCCCTGTCCGGACAGGCTCGCCTCGGCCTCCTCGGCGACCTGACCGGCGAACGCGGCCCGGTCCCGGATGATGTCCTCCACCGACATCCGGCCCACGATCGAGCGCAGCGCGCCCGACAGCACCTCCTGGGTGAAGCCGACGATGCCGTCCTGCTGGGCGAGGAACCGCTGGGCGGCGGCGCGGATCGAGTCCTCGTTGCCGCCGACCTTGACGATCGCGACCCCTTCCAGGTTGGCCTTCACCCCGCGCAGCGTCACCGCGCCGCGCACCGAGATCGGGATGTGCCTGCTGGACAGGTCGAGGGTGAACTTCTGCTGGACGAACGGCACCACGAACACGCCGCCGCCGACCACGACCTTCTGGCCGCTGTTGTCGGTGAAGACCTGACCGGTGCTCGGGTCGGTGGACTGCTTGCCGCGCCGCCCGGTGACGATGAACGCCTCGCTGGGCCCGGCGACCTTGTACCGGGTGATGACCACCAGGCCGAGCAGAACGAGGAGTACGACGACTCCGATGACGGCGATGACTACTGGGCTCATGGAAGATCCCCCCTGCCCTCCGGGGACGGCAGTTCGCGTGAATGGGACGCCGGTGAAGGCGGTGAAGCAGCTGGAGTGGGTGAAGCAGACGGCTCGGACGACTCGGATGGAGAACGGTGACGGGGACGACGGTGGTGCAGGTGGTGACGGAGGGAGTGCGAGCGGGGGACCGCGGAGCGGCTCAGTCCTCGCCCTCGCGGACCGGACGGACCACCACGGAGGTGGCGGTGGGCGCCGACTCGACCCAGACCTCGGCGCCCCGCTCGACGGCGACCGTGCTGCGGGCCGCGTACTTCGTGGGCTGGCCGGCCAGTCGGAGCAGGACCTCGCCGTAGCCGCCGACGGGGATCGCCGTGACCACCTGGCCCGTGCTGCCGAGCAGGTCGTCGGCGCGGGGCGCGGGCGGCGTGTGCTCCCGCATCAGGGCCCGACTGAACCGGGCGGTCAGCCACCCCGCTCCGGCTCCGGCCGTCACGCCCACGACGGTGGCGGGCACGACCCCCAGACTGGTGGTGCCGAGGACGATCGCCCCGCTGAAGCCGAGCATCGACACGAATCCGGCGATCACCGGGAGGGACAGCAGACCGTCGAAGACCCCGTCCAGCGCACTGAACGAGTCGAAGAGCCCTTCCAGGAATCCGTCGAAGACCAGCGCGAACGCCAGCAGGACGAGACCGGCGATACCCAGACCGAGGAACCACTGCATGCCCTGGCCTCCCCCTTGTGCGATCCGCCGTGGCCTGCACCATGTTCGCACGAGTGTGCGTCTTCGTTCATTTCCGGATGACGGCAATCTTTACGCGTTCTTGATGCCTGATCTGACGGCTCGCCGCCCCGGAGCCGGGAACGGCTCCGCTCAGCCCCCGCCGTCGGGTGCCGGGGCAGCCGTTCGCGGGCGACGGCCCAGCAGTTCCGCGAGGCCGCGCCCGGTGGCCGCGAGCACCACCCGGTCCTCGGGGCGGAGCACGTATCCGGGGTGCAGGTCCCACACCAGTCCGGGGGAGGGGTCGCCCGAACGGTGGGGAGCGACGCCCTCCGGCCGTTCCCGTCCGTCCGGGCGCTGCTCCGGACCCCCCGTCGAGGTGTCCAGGGCGAGCACCCGCCAGGATCCCGGGCGAAACGTTTCGGTGAGGGTGCGACCCTCCAGCGGGGCGAGGCCCGCGACGGTCACGGCGGCGATCAACAGCACCTTGCGTTCCACCGGCACCGCCCCGAGGATCTGTCGGCCCATCATCGCCCCGGCGAACGCGGGTGCGGCGAGGTAGGACACGCTGCGGCTACGGGTGAGGGCGCGCGGATGGGCGGCCCGCAGGGTGCGGTACACGGCGGTCGCGAAGTCGTCGTCGTACAGGCGCATCACGACCCGCAGTTCCGGGTCGACCGAGCGGGCGTACAGGGCCGCTTCCAGGTTCGTGGTGTCCACGCTGGTGAGCGCGAGGAGCGAGTGGGCCCGGTGGATCTTGGCCGCCTCCAGGACGCCCTCCTCGGTCACGTCCCCGAGGACCACGGGGACCCGCAGCCGTCTGGCCAGCGCCATCCCGCGCGCCTCCGGGTCGGACTCGACGCAGACCACGGGGATGTCGAGTTCCCGTAGCCGGGCCAGGACCCGGGTGCCGATCTTGCCGAGACCGAGCAGGACGACGTGTCCCGAAAGACCCCGCGGCGGACGACGGGTCACCACGCCGCTGCGGAAGGTCCCGAGGGCTTCGAGGACCGCCGCGAGCAGCACCGGAAGCAGGAGCAAACCGACGAACCCGGACAGCAGTTGGAGGACCTGACGGAACGTCGATTCCCCTATCGCCGGCTCGTTGATGGAGAACAGGTCGAGCAGGGTCAAGTACACCGCGCGCAGCGGGTGTTCCCCGGTGGTGAACACGGCGGTGACCGCGAGGGCGACCACGCCGAGGACGATTCCGACGAACGACCAGCGCAGTCGCGGCGAGAGCAGCGAGCCGAGCGGTCGGCTCCGGCTGACGGGTTGGGCGGGGCCGGAGTACGACACGGTCTCCAGCACGATCCTGCCGCGTCCGTCCGCCGCCGTGACGCTCGCTTCGTCCGGCAGCAGTTGGGGCAGAGCGGTGCCGGGCCCCTGGGTGTCGGTCGCGGCGTCGCTGAGCAGGGCCAGGGTGCACAGGGCCGAATCGCCGGGAGCGGCCGCCGAACGTTCCGCGGCCCGCAGCAACACCCCGTGCGCCTGGACGACCTTGCTGCTTCCCGCGACGGCCGCCGCCGTGAGCGCGGGCGCGGCCGTGTCGGCGTCGGACAGGATCGTGGTCGACGCGTCGAAGGCGTGCGGGTCGACGCCCGGGGAGGCGAGGGCGGCGGCCTGGTCGAGCACGTCCTCCAGGTACTGGCCGAGCCGGCGGTTGTACAGCCGGATCACCAGCCGCAGCCGTGGGTTGAGGCGCCGGGCGGCGAGGGCGGCGCGGATGTTGGTCTCGTCGTCGTCGTGCACCAGGGCGAGTGCGGCGGCGCGTTCGACGCCCGCTTCCGCGAGCACCTCGTCGGTGAGTTCGGCGGCTTCCAACTGAGGTGCGGGAGCGGCCGGTTCACCGTCCCCGTTGGCGTTCCCGTTGCCCCCGTTGACTCCGGTGCTCCCGGTGGCGCGTTGCACCGCGGCGGACACCCGCCCGAACAGCGCGGACGCCCGGGCCCGGCCCACGACCGGCGGGCCGGGGGCCTGTCCGGCGGGCGGGACCACGAGCGTGACCTGTTCGCCGTACACGCTCCGCAGTTCGGCGGCGAGCCGTCGGGCCAGGGCGTCGTCCCCGCAGACGACCATGTGCTCGGCGGCGGTGGGGGGAGGCTGGAGGGGCAGTGCAGACATGGTCCGTAAGACTGCCGTACGCCGCGCGCGGTTTCACCGGACGAGCGGTTGCTCCCGCTGCCCGCTGCCCGCTGCCCGCTGCCCGCGGCACCGGGTGGGCGCCGAGGAGTGAACGCCCGGGCGCTCACTCCTTCGGCGCCACCGACCTGAGGGTGGGGCGCCGGGTGGCCCGCGCGGACGACAGCAGGACGTGCATCCGCTCGGTGACCTGGGCGAGGTCGTCGGCGGGCCGGTGGAACGGCAGCCGCACGTCCTCCTGACCGCCCAGCCGTTCGAGGCGCAGGGTCAGGCCGTGCCGGTCCAGGGCGAGCGGTTGCACCCGAACGACCTCGGCCAGACTCTCCGGGTCGAGGAGGCGGGTCAGCCACTCCACCGCGTCCGCGTGCGCGTCCGCGAGATGGGTCAACAGCCGGGACTCGGCGGTGGCGAGCGGGTCGGGCTCGGCCCGGGCGAAGTCGGCGATGTCGATGCCGATGTGACCGGACGGCACGTGCAGCACCGCGCAGGCGGGCTGGAACACGAGGTGGTCACCGTCCTGGACGAACCGTCCGGACATCCACAGCCGTGAGCGGATACGCTCGCGTACGGGCACCGGTGCCGGGTCGGAGAACTCCAGCAGGGCCGTCGGCTCGCCCCGGGGGGCGCAGACCGCGGCCGCGGTGAGGGCGCTGTCCGCCGGCACGCAGAGTCGGACGGCACCGTCGGCGGCTACGGAGTGCGCGCCCACCAGCTCCTCGTGGCAGTGGTCCGTCGTCACCGCGCAGGACCACGCGGCGGCCAGGACCGAACGGGCACGTTCCGCCGCGGTGGGTGCGGTCGTGCGAGCCGGGCGGACACCCATTTCGTACCTCCAGTGTTAGGTAAGCCTTGCCTAACCTAGCTGAAACTGGTGGGAAGGGCCACCGGGCGCGCCGAGGAAGTCGTCCACGGCCACTCGGATGCGGCGGGGCCGGTTCGGGTGCGGTCGGGGTGCGCCGCGATCCCCTCCGGGGGCGTGGTGGCCGTACGCGTAGGACGTCCTCATGGCTCTTCGTGACCGGTGCCCGGGGCGCGGATCCGGGTCGCGCGTGCCCGTCGAGGAGGTCACTTGCCGCAAAGATGGGGGAATTCCTCCGTACCTCTCACGGACGGATGTTCCTCCCCGTTCGTTGCGTGTTGCTCGGATTCTCGGCGGGCGATATCGCTCGCACTTCGCGGGGAAAGGCGTCGCCGGTCTGATGTGGGGCTTCCCCGGGCTTCCCCGGGCGGAAGGAATCCGGCCGATTGCGCGGGCGCTCCTATTCGGCCAAGGGGCCTGGAAAAGGAGGGGGATTCCGCCTGATTCCCGGGTCGTGCGGGTGGGCGGGCCGCATGGGTCCGTTACTTCTCGCCACTGTTTCAATACGCAAGGTTACCGAAATGCAGGGGGTCGACGTGAACTTCGGCGCAGGACTCGGCAGACTCACCGACGCCGAACGGATGCCCCGCCGATCCACGGGTCATGCCTCTCCGAGCGGAAGGATGCACGCAATGGTGGACAGTGCGCGCAACACCACCCTCGGGACGTGCGAGGCGGTCATCCCGGGAACGGACCACCCCGTCGGTTCCCGAGGCGCGACCGGCACGGGCGGTGCCGGGCGCGTCCGCCCGCGGAGCGGTGCGGCGGCACCGAACCGCGGGCGGGTCAGACGGCCCGGAGCCGCCGGAGTACGAGCTGTGGGGCTCGTACGGATCGGACCGGCCGCGGCGGAACGCACGTTCGGCGACGACCGGGTGAGGAGCGCCCGAGGGGTGCTCGCCCTCACCCACTAGACCGGGACCTGGCGCGGTCGACACCTGCCTGTGGGGGGCGGGTCCGACCGCCCGTGTGGGGGGTCCCAGTGGGGGACCGGCCGGATGGAGGAGCCACCTCCGTCCGGCCGGTCGTGTGTTCACCCGATCGGACGGCCGTCTCCGGTCGGACGGGTGCCGAGCACGACCGTCGCCTGCGTCTCGTCGCACACCCGCACCCGCGCCCCGAGGCCCGCCCGTCGGAACGCCGCCACCGCGTGCGGCGCCTGCGTCCCGCTCGTCTCCACGAGCAGCACCCCGCCCGGCCCCAGCCAGTGCGGTGCCCCGACGGCCACCCGCTGCAGCACGTCGAGCCCGTCCGCGCCGCCGTCCAGCGCGACCAGCGGTTCGTGGTCGCGCGCCTCGCCCGGGAGCAACGCCACCTCCTCGCTCGGCACATAGGGGACGTTGGCGATCAACACGTCGACCCGGCCGCGCAGTGCCGGGGGCAGGGCGTCGAACAGATCGCCCGTCAGGACGCGCCCGCCGAGGGGTTCCACATTGCGCCGGGCGCACCGCACCGCCGTCGGATCGATGTCCGAGGCGACGAGTTCCGCCCCCGGAACGGCGGTGAGCACCGCCGCCCCCACCGCGCCCGACCCGCAGCACAGGTCGACCACCACGGGAGGCGCGGGAAGACGTCGAGAGGTGAGGGCGACCGCGGAGGACGCCAGGAACTCCGTACGGCGGCGCGGTACGAACACCCCGGGCCCCACCGCGATCCGCAGACCGAGGAACTCGGCCCAACCGAGGACGTGTTCGAGGGGTGGGCCGGACGCCCGCCGGGCCGCCATCGCCGCGGCCTCGTCCGGCGTACGGGCGGTGGCCAGGATGAGGCGCGCCTCGTCCTCGGCGAACACGCAACCCGCGGCGCGCAGTCGGGCCGCGAGCTCCGCCACCTGAGGGGGGAGCGGTGCATCGGGCGATGCGGGGTCCGCGGCGGACGCGGGGTCGACGTGGGCGGCGGAGCGGACGGGGTGCACCGGGGGAACGGGCATGAGCACAGGAACCTTTCGGGCGTCGAAAGGGTGCTCGTGCGGAACCCGGCGCTGAGCTAGAGGTGGTGTACCGGGCGGCCGACAGATGAGAGCACCCTGCCTGAACGGACAGAAATGAGTCTCACCTCCCCGGTGGGCGCCGACGCGGACAGGCGCACTTTACCCGAGCGGCTCCGAGGCGGTACACCGAGTTCCGCGCGGTCGTAGATAGTGCTCGGCGGCGAGCGCCGCCTCACGCGCGCTGCGCCGCCCCATCAACACGCACAAGGTGTACGCGGTGTCCTCGAACCGTCCTCGGACGGTTCCGTTGGACGGATTGGCGAGCATCAGGCGTTCCCACGCCCGGTATCGCTTGAGCAGGGTGTCGACCTGCGGCTTGTCCGGCAGCAGCATCGTGTCTCCCACCTCCAGACTGGGCCCGTGCCGCTCGCGGTCGTGCGGTGGCCCCATCCTCACCCGGCGGGGCGCGGTCCTCCTGTCGGGCGGGGGGAGGATTCGCTCCACCGGCTCACCGGCGCCTGTGCGTCGAGGACTTCGCCGTCACCCGGACGCCGCCGCCGACACCCGTTCCGAACTGCGGGAACGTACTCGTGTTGCACGAGTGGAGCAACGCCCGCAGGCTGGAGGCAACCCAGCAGACACCACCGCTCACGCTTCGTGTCCGCTGCTCGGCCGAACGGGCGACGGGCGCGGTGGGGGAGCGGTGCGGGTAGAGGAGTCGACACCATGACCGTCCCCCGACCCTGCTACTACGGCGTGGAAGTGGAAGCGAGCCCGGAGCGGGGCGCCCATGTGCGGCGCATCCTCGCGGCCCACCTCGCGCACTGGGCGCTCGACCACCAGGTGGAGCCGGTGTGCGGGGGCGTCGGTGAACTGTTCGCCAATGTCGTCGAGCACACCGACGACACCACCGCCGTGGTGGAACTCTGCTGGACCGGACGGCACCTGATCGCCTCGGTGGCCGACCGGGACCACCGCCGGCCGCGCCTGCTCGGCGCGCGGCGCGGCGGCCTGGCGAAGGTGGCCGCGCTGAGCGACGGCTGGGGGAGTTGGCGGACCCCGGGCGGCGGCAAGGTGGTGTGGTTCTCGCGCCGGGTGGAATCGGTGGAGGGCGTCCCGCTCGTCCGCCGCGGGCCGACGCCCGTCCTGGGAGCGGTCCGACGTCGTCCCGGACGCCTCCTGCCGACCTCCCCGCAGCGTCGCGCGACCGCTGTGGAACCCGCTCGAAGCCCGCTGGCGGCCTGAGGCGCCGCCCGGTCGGCACCCGCCGTCACCCGCTCGCGATCAGCGCCCGCCGTCCACCAGCCGGGCGACCGTCTCACGCAACCATCCCCAGGAGGCTTCAGTGTCGGCCGAACGCCCGTGCGGCGCACGGAACACGTCCAGGAAGGCGCACAGGTCGTCCAGGTCCCAGCGCAGCCGGTAGAACTCCAGGGCGGACGGGTCGGGGGTCCGTCCGCTCTCCTCGGCCCACACGGAGAGCGCCTCGGCGTCGAAACCGCCGTCCTCCCGCAGGGCCACGTGCCACAGGTCGCGTTCGGGGACCGCGAGGCCGCAGGTGTCCCAGTCGACGAGGCGGAAGCCGCCGTCCGGGCCCCACAGGAGGTTCCCCGGATGGGGCTCGCCATGGGTGACGACCAGCGCGCCGGCGCCGGTGGGAAGGGCCGCCACCCGGCGGTCGAACTCCTCCAACCGGTCGCGCAGTCCCGCCGCCCGCTCCTGGAGCAGTTCCCGGGCGGGTCCGGCGAACGGGCCGTCCGCCCAGCCGTCGTCCGCACCGCGCAGCACGGCCTCCAGACGGCGGCGCCCCGGTAGCCCCGGGGGCAGGACGGGTGCCGGGGCGGGCGGGGCGGACCGGTGCAGGGACGCCAACACCCGCATGACGTCCGCCCGTTCCCGAGCTGTCAGTCGCTGACCGAACGCACCCGACGGCGCGTCCACCCAGGGCTGCACGCTCAGGGCGTACCGTTCCCCCAGCCGGTGGAGACGGGCACCGTCCAGCGTCGGCAGCGGCGCGAGCACCGGGTCGAGTCCCGCGGCGCTCAGTGCGCCCGCCGTGTCCATCGCCGCGAGCAGCCCTGCATGGGCGGCGGTGGTTCCCTCCCCGCAGTACGGCTTGTTCGCCAGGTCGGCCACGGTCAGGAACCAGCGGCGCCCCTCGTCGTCCCGTGCACTCCAGTGGTAGTCGCCGAAGCCGACCGGCGCATACGCCAACGAGACGGATCGCACCCCCCACTTCAGCAGTGCCTCCCGCAGTTCGGCTTCACTCACATCGGCAGGTAGATCGTGCATGCGCCGAGCCTAGGCAGTGGCCGCCGGGGCGGGCATCTCCTTTGATGCCGGTGCGGCGCCCGGCCCGCACCACCGGCGGGCGGGCGGGCCGGGCGGCGGTCGGGGTCAGTGGGGCCGCGGGGCGGGTTCGATGACGAACACCGGGATCTCCCGCTCCGTCTGCTCCTGGTAGACGGCGTAGTGCGGGAACACGGCCACGGCCCGCTCCCACCACAGGGCCTTCTCCTCGCCGGTGACCTCCCGGGCGGTCATGTCCCGGCGCACGGGCCCGTCCTGGAGCTCCAGCCGGGGGTCGGCGAGGAGGTTGTGGTACCAGACGGGATGCTTGGGGGAGCCGCCGTAGGACCCGACCGCCGCGTACCGCCCCTCGTGCTCCACCCGCATCACGGGCGACTTGCGGAGCTTGCCGCTCTTCGCCCCGACGGTGGTGAGCACGACCACGGGCATGCCCTCGATCGTCGTGCCCTCGGTCCCGCCCGAGCTCTCGTACAACTCCACCTGGTCGCGCACCCATGCGGTCGGAGTGGGCTGGTACTCACCTGTCAGCGGCATGCCGTGTCCTATCGGTCGACTGCGGTCGGTTCCCCCACCCCGTCAACGCCGTCCGTCCACCGGATCATCCCCACGACGCCGTCGGTTCCCCCGACCGGGTCAATCCGGAGCCAGTCCCAGGGCCGCCGAGATCCGGACGTCGGCCGACCCCGGTTCGACCGTCCAGCGCTGGGCCGCCGAACGGTCACGGACCTTCACCACCACATCGGCACCCGCCTCGGGCGCCGTGGGCGCGAGCGCCAGGTCGTCCTTCCACCGCGGCACCAACTGGCCCTGGACGGTGAGGTCGTAGCGCACGTCGGTGCTGTGGTCCGGATCGCGGCCGGCGCAGTTGCCGAGGGCCGCCACGCCCTCGTGCGCGTGCGAGTCGAGGCACAGGCCCGGGTCGGCCCCGCTGCGGAGCAGCCCGTCGCCCTCGTACGACCACTGTTGGGTCCGTCGGTCCGCACACGGCAGCAGGGTCGCCCGGGCGCCGACGAGCGGATGCCGGCCGACCACGTCGAGGCAGAGCCCGGCCGCGAGGTTGCGGAGCTCTCCGCGCAACGCCCCCACCGGTCGGACGGTGTCGGTGGAGGGAGTGGTCCCGTGTCCGGACGACCCGGGCGCCGCCGAGGGGCCGGCGGAACGCGCGGGCGGCACTCCGGGCAGTGCTCCGGGCAGGGCGGAGCCCACCGCGCCGCCCCCGCCCCCCGGCCACAGGGCCGCCGTCAGGAGGGCGGCGGTCAGTACCGCCCCGCCGACCGCAGCGCCGGCGAGCAGGCTCCTGGCCGGGTGCGGGCCGTCCCCCGTCGGTGCGCCGTCCGCGGGGTTCGGTGCCCTGCCGCGCGCCCTGCCGCGCGCCCGGTGGCGACCCGGGCGCGGTGGTCGTGCGCCCTCGGTGGCCCCGTCGCTGGTCCCCTCGGTGGGGAAGGGAGCGTGGGCGGGCGGCAACGGCGGGGCGGTGGGCTGCTGGTGGCGACCGCCCCGGAGGGACAGATAGGCGGCGGCGTGGTCGACGAGCACGGACTCCACCAGAAGAGTGCCGGGTTCTTCGGCCGCCCGCCGCAGGTGCGCGTCGACCGACCGGCAGTGCCCGCACTCCCGTAGGTGCGCGTCGACCTCCGGGGGGAGCGGGGCGCCCTGGCGGGTCAGGACGTCGCGCAGACGGAGGTGCTGACGGCACTCCCGGCCGGTGGTCAGGGCGAGGTGCGCCTGGGCGAGCGACGCCATGAAGTCCCGCCGCGCACCGTGCAGTTCGCTCGCCGCCCCGACGGGGTCGAGGGACAGCAGGGCTGCCGGAACGGACAGCGGTTCGCCCTCGACCTCCGTGTGCCAGAGCAGGTGTTGGGCGGGGCCCGACAGGGCACCGAACGCACGGTCCGCGAGGGGGCGCGGTCGATCCGGTCCGTCCTGGGACCGTTCTCCGGCCGCGTCCCGCACCGCGAGCAGCAGCCGGGGCCTCAGCGCCAGGTACGTCCCGGGAGCGGTCGGTGCGTCGAGGACCGCGTCGAAGGCGGCTGCCACCAGGGCGGGAGCCCCGCCCGGTGTCGCTCCGGCGCAGAGGACGGCGTAGTCGTGCGCGGCTTCCCCGTGGCGGCTCAACAGGGCCGCGCGGCTGCGGGATCCGCCGCCGCCCCCCGACCGCACGGCGGCCATGAGCTCGACGTCGGACCCACCGGGTTCCGTGACCGCGCGTGGTCGTCGGTTCGGTCGGGGTGGAAGGGGGAGGGGCAACAGAGGGTCTTCCTTCCGGGACGTACGCGGCCCCGCACCAGGGCCGTTCGGGCACGGAAGGACGCACCCTCCGGCGGGCCGGCGGAAGACGTACCGTTCGGTGACCGGTCGTGTCCGTGCGGGAACGGTGCACACCCTGGCACAGCAGACTCATGCGCAACAAGGCTTTGAGGAAGGGTGGTTGCGTGGGCAACAGTCGGGTACGCCCGGTCCTCCCGCCATCCGGAGGGTGCTGGAGGGGGACGCCGCGCAACACGGTCCGGACCGGCGCAGCAGGCGGCAGCCCCCCGGGTCTCCCGGGCCGGGGCCGGTGCTCATGACCGCGGGGACGACGTCTGCGCGGCGGGCGTGCGGGCGTGCGGTGCCGGGAGACGGGCGCCGGCGGTGGAGCTCCGGTTCAGCCCTGCTGGGGATCGATCCGGACGGGGGGCGCGGTGCGCGCGCTCTCGCCCTTCGACTCCGTCCGTTCCTCGGTGCGGTGCCCACGGGCGATGTAGTCCCGCACCACCAGCTCCACGGCGTCCTGCGGCGATCCGACGCCGGCGAGGACCATGACCTCCACCACGAGTTCGGCGTCGATGCTGACGGTGACCTTGGCCATGGACGCTCCTCGTCGGAACTGCGAAACCGGACCGGACCCTAACACCCCGTCGACGGGTTGCACGAGCCCCTTCGCGGACCCCGTAGGGCCGGGACGCGGGGGGCGGCGCGGCGCCGTCGGCCGGGCCCGTCGAGTCGACGGCGCCCGTCCGGACGGGCAGTCTCCTGACATGGCAGAACTCCTCACCCACGCATGGCCCCCGTACGGACTCCGGCTCACCACCGAGCGTCTTGAACTCGGCCTCCCCGATCTGGCCGCCCTGTCCGAACTGGCGCGGGTGGCGGCGGACGGGGTCCACGACCCGGACGTCATGCCCTTCACGGTGCCGTGGAGCGACGCCGGTCCCGCCGCCCGCGGGCGCGCCGTCTTCCAGCACGTGCTGGGCACCGTCGCCGCCTGGTCCCCGCACGCGTGGACCCTCAGTCTCGCCGTCCGCCACGAGGGCCGGATCGTCGGCCGCCAGGACCTGTCGGGCGACGACTTCGCGGTCACCCGACAGGTGAGCACGGGTTCCTGGCTCGGGCGGGAGCACCAGGGCCGCGGGTTGGGTACGGAGATGCGCGCCGCGGCCCTGCACCTCGCCTTCGCGGGGCTGGGCGCCCACTGGGCCGTGTCCTCCGCGATGATCGACAACCCCCGCTCGCTGGCCGTGTCCCGCAAGCTCGGCTACCGCGACGACGGTACGGAGATCGCTGCCGTCCGCGGTGAGTCGCGCACCGTGCGGCGGGTGCGGTTGGACCGCCGGACCTGGGACGAACGCCGCACCGTTCGGGTCGCGGTCACCGGACTGGAGGCGGCGCTGCCCCTGTTCGGGGTGGTGGACGGGACCGCGTGAGCCCGTCCGCGCCCCCGGCCCTGCCCACGGCGCCCCTCACGGTGCGTCGGTCGCCGCGTCCGGCTCGGCGTCCGGGTCCGCGGCGGGCGGCATCAGCCCGGCCATGGCCCCGGTGGCCTTGAGCCCGGATCCCGTCAGGACGACGACGGTGGTCTCGTCGTCCCGCAGTGCGCCCCGGGCCCGGAACACGTCCACCGCCGCGGCGGCCACCGCACTGGTCGGCTCCGCGTACAGGCCCCGGGCGGCCAGCCGGTGCACCGCGCTGACGATGTCGTCCTCCGGGATCGCGGCGAGGTCGCCGCCGGACCGGCGCACGGCCGAGATCACCTCGGCGAGCCGCACCGGTTCCCGGATCGCCGCGCCCTCCGCGACGGTGGGCCCGAACGCCGGGGTCGGGACCGAGTGGAACGCGGCGTCGATCGGAGCGCAGGCGGCGGGCTGGGCCACCAGCAACCGGGGGCGCCGGGCGATCAGTCCGGCACCCAACAGTTCCGTGAACCCGAGGTCGCAGCCGAGGACCAGGCTGCCCGCGCCCGCCACGGTGACCACCGCGTCCGGGGCCCTGAAGCCCAGGTCCTCCCAGAGCTCGTACGCCAGGGTCTTGGTCCCCTGGAGGAAGTACGGGTGCCAGTTGTGACCGGCGTACGGAACGTGCTCCGCGCGGCGCAGGGCCTCGGCGGCGGTGGCGTCCCGCCCGCCGGGCACCGGGGTGATGCGCGCACCGTACGCCCGGGTCTGGAGGACCTTGGCGGTCGACGTGCCCTCCGGCACCAGGACGGTGGCGCTCAGTCCGGCCGCCGCGCAGTAGGCGGCGACGGACGAGCCGCCGTTGCCGGAGCTGTCCTCGATCACCTCCGTCACCCCGCGCGAGGCGAGCGCGGAGACCATCACACTGCTGCCCCGGTCCTTGAAGCTGCCGGTCGGGTTGAACCACTCCAATTTGAAGCGGACCGGGGCCCCGGACCACTCGCCCGCCACCAGGGGCGTCATCCCCTCGCCCAGGCTGATCGGCCGCTCGATGTCCGGTGGCAGCGCGGCGCGGTAGCGCCACAACGAGCGTGCGGTGCGGTCGATGTCCGCGGGGGTGAGCCCGGGCAGGCCGGAGACGGTCAGGGGGGCGCCGTCGTCGCCACGCCAACGGAGGGCGTCGAGCGGGTACGTCCGCCATGCGCGCACGTCGACCAGGTGCGGGTCCTCGGGCTCCCCCGGCAGGGGCTGGGCGTCCATCACTCGGCGCATGACGTGCTCCTCTTGCTGGGCCGTGCCGGGCCGCGGCGTGCCGTGCCGGCCCGTCCGGACCTCGCCGGTCCGCGTGGCGTCCCGGTCCATGCACGGGTCGTGTGATCGGAAGATTAGATCAACGGTGATCGCGGGGGCAGGGCGCGCAGCGGGGCACGCGCGTTCGGGAGGGGAGCGCGGCCGGACCTCAGGACCCCGTCCGTCCGCCCGGGAGCAGGGAACGGAGCCGTGCCAGCCACGGAAAGCGCTCGTGCTGTTCGCGGGAGCTGCGGTCGAGCTCCTCCATCAGCCGACGGGTCCGGTGCTCCAGGTCCAGCTCGGCCAGCATCCGGTCCACCTCGGTCAGCAGGGCGCCCTGGAGCTGCCAGCCCCGGGGGTCGTCCCGGACGTCGTCCAGGAGCAGTTGGGCGGCGCGGCCCCGGGCCGTCGTCGCGGCGTTCAACTGCTCGGCGAGCCTGCCCTCGGCCGCGTCGGCACTACTGCTCGCCTGGGCGGTCACCAACACGGCGAAGCTGACCAGGGCGTCGGCGACGTGGACGAGCGTCTCCCGGAGGGCGGCCCCGGGCTCCGGCGGCAGCAGGGGCGCCCCGGCCCGCACCCGGCTCAGGTCGCTGAGCGTGCGGGACAGGACCCGGACGACGACCGTGCAGATCTCCAGGGTGTCCAATCCGGTGCGCAGCACCACCCGGTTGAGCAGGCCCTCCCGGACGCGGGGGTTGAGCCGGAGGCTGTCCTCCGCCTGGCGCAGCGCGGCGTCCACGTCCGCCACGTCGTCGTCCAACTGGCGTGCCTCGTGGAGCCGTTTGTCCGCGAGGCGCGGCGGGGTGGGCGTCACCAACTGTTCGGCGTCGCGCAGCAACAGCTGTCGTAGCCGGCGGGCCAGCCCCTCGATCGACTCCCCGGCGGTGTCGACCCAGACCGGCGGAGCCAGGACGAAGTTGAAGGTGAGCCCGACCACGGCGCCGATGAGCGTCTCCAGCACCCGGTCCCAGGCGGAGGCCCCCACCTCGGTGACCCCGAGCACCAGCATCGCGCTGATCGCCACCTCGGGCACGAACTCGCCCACCCGCACGAACTGGCCGACCGTCAGGGAGGCCAGGATGATGAGGCCGAGGCTCCACCAGCTCAGTCCCACCAGCGAACTGAAGCCCACCGCGATCAGCACGCCGATCACCACCGCGTTCACCCGGCGGACCCCGGTGGTGATCGTGGCGTAGAGGGTCACCTGGACCACCAACAGTGCGGTGAGCGGGGCGGTGAGCGGGGCCGCGACGTCACTCAGCTGGAGGGCGACGGCGTACGAGATGGTGGCCGCCGCGGTGGACCGCAGGATCTGGACCACCACCGGATCGCGCCACCGGCGGAAGCCGCGGGCGAGCCGGGCGCGCCACCCGTCCTTCGGGTGCGGTGCCGTGGTCACCCTGCCGCCGTCCGGGCCGGCCCCGCGCCGCACGACCTATGCTGGGCGGGGTGTTCAGTCCCGAAGGTCCCACGCTGCGTGAACTCGCCGTCCAGGCGCTGTCCTCCGTCGAGCACGGTTACGACCTGCTGGCGCCGAAGTTCGACCGCACCCCCTTCCGCACCCCGGACGACGTCCTCGACGCGACGGAGCGCGTCCTCGGCCCGCTCGGTCCGTTCTCGCACGGGCTCGACCTGTGCTGCGGGACGGGCGCCGGGACGCGGGTGCTGCGCGCGGTGTGTCGGGAGCGGGTCGTCGGGGTGGACCTCAGCGCCGGCATGTTGAGGGCGGGCCGGGCCGCGGCGCCACCGGGCGGGCCGGCGGTGAGCGCGGTGCGGGCGGACGCGCTGGCACTGCCCTTCGCGGACGCGTTCGACCTGGTCGTCAGCTTCGGCGCCTTCGGGCACTTCCTGCCGGGTCAGCGGCCGGCCCTGTTCACCGAGGCGCACCGGGTGCTGCGGCCCGGCGGCAGGTTCGCCTTCCCGGTCGCGGCGCCACCGGTGCCCGGGTCGAGCGGTTACTGGAAGACGGTCGGGTTCGATGCCGCGATGCGGGTCCGCAACGCCCTGTGGCACCCGCCGTTCGTGATGTACTACCGCACCTTCCCGCTGTCCGGGGTGCTCGCCGACCTGGACCGGGCCGGGTTCGCCACGGCCCTGTACCCGTTGCCCCTGCCGGGCCTGGAGCGACGGCCGGACGGCAGCCCGTACCTCCGGTTGGTGGTGGGGACCCGGCCGGGGCCGCCCTGAGGCGTCCGTCGTCCTCCGGCGCGCGGGCGATGAGTTTTCGGTGGAGCATCGGTCATACGGGTGAGATCCATTCGTCGGAGCGATCGCGTGAGCGGGAGGCGTCACCCATGACCAGCGAAGCATTCACCACCTGCCTGTGGTTCGACGGGAAGGCGGAGGAAGCCGCCGCTCATTACCTATCCGTCTTCAAGGACTCGGAGCGGGGTGCGGTCACGCGCTACGGCGAGGCCGGGCCCGGTCCCGCGGGGACGGCCATGACGGTGGACTTCACCCTGAACGGGCAGCGGTTCGTCGCCCTGAACGGGGGGCCGTACTTCACCTTCAACGAGGCCGTCTCGTTCCAGATCCACTGTGCCGACCAGGACGAGGTCGACTACTACTGGAGCCGGTTGGCGGAAGACGGCGGGGAACCGGGGCAGTGCGGATGGCTGAAGGACCGGTTCGGGGTGTCCTGGCAGGTGGTGCCCACCGAGTTGCCCGCGCTGATCGGTGACCCGGACCCGCACAAGGCCGCCCGTACCACCGAGGCGATGCTCACCATGACGAAGTTCGACATCGCCGCGCTGCGCCGGGCGCACGACGGACAGTAGGCCCCGGACGGTGGCCGTCGGCGCGGGCCGGCGGCCGGTGCGGTGCCGTCCGTGCCGTCCGTACGACCGGTGCCGTCCGTCCTGCCCGTCCGCGCGGTCCGTCGTCACGGCGCCTGTCCGGTGCCCAGGTGCTCGGCGAGTTCCTTCTCGTCCTCGGTGCTCAGCGAGGTCTTGAGGAGCGTTCCGCCGAACGGCTGCATGGCGTCGGCGAACTTGTCCTCGGTGATCTTCGCAGCCATGATCACCACGGCCGCAGAGCCGGGCGTGAGCAGGGACTGCACCTGCCCCCGGAACTCGTCGTTGATGCCCGACTTGCTGAGCTTGCCGAAGAGCCCGCCGAACGCCGCACCGGCCAGCAACCCGAATCCGGGGACGAGGAAGAGCAGCCCGAAGATCATTCCCCAGAGGGCTCCCGAGGCCGCGGACACTCCGACGATCTTGCTGGGCGTTTCGACGTGGTTCTTGCCCTCCTGGTCCACGGTGACGACCGCGAGCCCGGCGAGGTCCACGACGAAGTCCTTCTGGAGCGTCTGGACGCGCTCGTACGCCTGGTGGGCGACCGTGGGGTCCTCGTATCCGATGACGATGAGTTCGGACATGGTGCGTGCCTCCTCGGCGTGAGCGCACGGTCACCGGCGACCGTGGACACAAATGCACCATATGTCCGTTCGTGGGGTGGGGCATGCGCGGCGCCGGCCCGGGTCAGGACGGCAACGGGTCGCCGCACTGCGCGCAGTACCGGTCCGCCACCTGCGGGGCCAGCCGGCCGCAGCGGGCGCACACCCGGTGGAGCAGGCACGCGGGCTCCCCGCCGGACGGCCCGGTCCCGTCCCGCCCGGGCGGGGGCGGCGGTGTCGACGGCGTCGGCTGCGCGCGGACCGCGAGGAAGCCGAGGCCCTCGGCCCCGGCCGTCAGGGTGTGCCGGGCCCCGGGCGGCACCCAGGTGACACAGCCCGGGTCGACCGCCTCCAGGCGGCTACCGCACTCCAGGTGCCCGCTGCCGGCCGTCACGTACAGCAAGAGGTCGCCGGCCTCCGGGGCCGGTGAGGTGTACTCCCCGCCCGGTGCGACCCGGATGACCTCGGCGTCGAGTTGCCGTTCCGCCGCATCGAGCCGCCAACCGTCGCTGCCGTCGCTGTCGCCGCCGCCGTCCGTCGTCATCTACCCCAGTCCCTCGTCCGCGCGCGGGCTCCGCGCGCCGTGTGCGCGGCGCGTCGTGTCCGACGGTACGCGGCCGGCGCGCGCCGGCGGGGGTGGTGTCACGGGTGGGGCGCACTCGCCGCCGGCGCGCTCCCCCGACCCGAAGGCTCCGAGGGATGGGGCCCACGGGGCTCCTGGGGTTCCCGGCCGAAGATTTCCCGTCACGTTCCCGCCGGGCGGATCCCGGGGTGCCGGCAGGTCGAAGCGGCTCAGCGCCGCTTTCGGTCAACGCGGGCGGCTCGAAACACCGCACACTGGCCGGATCGGCGTGGTGACATTCAGTCATGGAGTGAACTAGAGAAGGGGGGTGCACCCGTGCCCTCGTTCCCGCCGTCACCCATCGGCCCCCCGAAGCGCGTCACCACGGAGGTGATGACCGTGCACGACGAGTTCCTGTGCCACGTCACTGCCTACGGTGTCTGTGGAGGCAGGTGGGTCGGCGTTCCGCTCGGCACCTACCGGGCCCCCACCCTTCCGCTCGCCCTGTGGTGGCTGCGTGACCGCGCCCTGTGGATCGCGGACCGCCTCGACCCCCACCCCGGCGGCCGCGCCTACCCCGCGGGCGCCCTGGTCCCGGTCGGCGAAGGCACCCTGGACGTGCCGTCCGCGCTGCGGGAGTGGTGTCGCGAACCCGACCGGCAGGGCCGGGCCGCCGAGGAGCTCTCCCAGGGGCGGCTGTTGCGGTTCGCCGCCCAGGACGACACCACGGAGTACGAGCTGATGGCCGAGTCCGTGGACACCCTCCGGATGCGGCGCACCGGCGCCGGACCCGCGGTGCCCGTGGGCACGTCCCCCTGGTGAGCCCGACCGGCTGCGGCGGCGCCCTCACCCGGCGAGGCGCAGCCGGGTGTCGGCGACCCCGATCCGGATCGTCTGCCCGTACGTGACCTCCAGCGCGTCGGACTCCATGCCGTCGCCGAAGGCCACCAGACGCTCCGACTCGGCGGTCAGCCGCAGTCGTCCGTCACCGGCGAGGGTGCCCGACACCCGTGAGGTGCCGGTGACGGGGGACGGCCACGCCTCCCGGACGAACCAGGCGAGCGCCGGGTCCGTCGGGGCCGGCAGGGCGAGCGGCGCCCGGGAGGTCAGCCACAGTGAGCGCAGCCAGCCCGTCGCCCCGGTCCCGGTACCGACGACCAGGCCGGAGGACGCCTGTGCCTCCGGTGCGTCGGAGTCGCCGTCGGCGCCCAACCGGTAGCGCGAGGTCTGGTGGTCGGGGCGCCCCACGTAGACCTCGTTGAGCGCGAGCAGTCGCTGGGCGTCGTCCGTGACCGCCTCCACCATCGTGCGTTCCTCGCCCCGGGCGCCGCCCGCCGCGGCCGCCCGCAACAGCCCCGCCACCTCGGCCGCCCGGTGGCGCACCAGCACACCGGGATTGCGCCCCGGGTCGGGGTCCACGCCGATGACCGGCTGGCCGGTCAGGTACTTCGCCGCATTGGCCACCAAACCGTCCTGCCCGACCACCACGACCACGTCCTCGGGCCCGAACAGGAACCGGTCGAGATCGGCGCGTTCCACCCGGGCCTGGCGCCAGTTCAGCGGCACCGCGGCCGTGGCCCCGGCCAGCGCGACCCGGTTGCGCTCGTGCCGTTCGGCGGTCTCCCGCAGATCGTGCCCGCGCGCGGCGAGGAAGAACTCCGCCTGGCCGTGGGTGCCGTGACGGGCGATCAACTCCTCGTACTCCGTGCGGCGGTGGACGAGGACCACCCGCGGGCTCAGGATCACGGCCGGGGTGCCGGGTCGTGGCCGCCGGCCGGGCCGCCGAGCCGCGACAGCAGCCCGGTGACGACGTCGGGGGAGAGGGTGACGCTGTCGATCTTCGGCACGTTCTCGGCCAGCCGGGTCAGCGCCAGGGCGTGCAGGGTCGCCGGCTCCGCGTCGGCGTGCACCCGTAGCCAGGCCGCCTGCGCCCGGGCGCGGCCCTCGCCCACCTCGCGGGCCGCCTCGGCCTCGGCCCGGGCGAGTCGCACCGTGCGCGCGGCCTCCGCCTCCGCCCGGACCGCATCGGCCGCGGCCGACTCCTCGGCCTGTCGCCGTGCGTTGGTGCCCCGCTGCTCGACGAGTCCTTCCTCGCGCCGGGCCAGCTCGATCTTGCTGGCGAGTTCGTTCTCGGCGATCGTCCGCTCGCGTTCCACCGCGACGGCCCGGCGTTCGTACGTGGCCCGGTCCGCCTCCTGTTGGATGCGTTCGCGGGTCGGGGTCCGCAGGGCCCGTTCGACCTCGGGTTCGGGACGGATCGCGACGACGCGCACCGCGACCACGGTGAGCCCGGTCGCCGCCAGGCGCGGTTCGTCCGCAAGCCCGGCGTCGATCCGCCCGCGGACCGCGGCGACCCCCGAGCGGAGCACCTCGTCCAGGGGGCTGCCCGCCAGTGTGTCCAGCGCGTGTTGCTGGGCCGTCTCGGTGAGCAGGGTCGACAACTGCTCCAGCGGGGCGCCCCGCCACAGGCCGGTGTCCGGGTCGATCGAGAAGTCGATCCGGGCGGCGGCCGTCTCCGGGTCACTGATCCGGTACGTCACCGTGGCCTGCACGGTGACGTCCTGGAAGTCCGCCGTCGTCGCGTGGAACGCCATGGTCAGCTCACGGTCGTCCACCGGGACTTCGGAGAGCGCGGCGGACAGCGAGCGGTACCAGAAGCTGAGCCCCGCGCCCTCGTGCGCCAGCCTTCCGCCGCGGTGGTGACGGACATGGGCGGTGGGCGCGCTCCGCAGGTGTCGCCAGCCCAGGCGCCGGGTGATGTCGGCCATGGTGAACCCCCTTTTCGTCTGTCTGACGGTAAAGGGGATCGGGTCTTATCGTCAAGTAGACGCAACGCGGCTCCGTGCCGGCTCCCGGACGCCGTCCGGGGGTGCCGGGCGCCCGCGCGGGCCGGGTCGCAGCGGTGGTTCCGCGCCGGAGGAGGGCCCGTCGGCGGAGCCCGGCCCGGGCGGCCGGGCCGGCGCCGCCGCCGGGTCAGGTCTGCGGCGGCTGCTGACCCTGGTCCGGGTTGCCGAGCCGGTCCTTGAGTGCTTCCTGCCCCTTGTCGACCTGGCCCTGGTACTTGTTCTGCGTCTTGCCGTCGACGTAGTCACCGGCCTTGTCGACGCCCTTGGACGTCTGGTCCCCATGCCCCTTGAGCATGTTCTTGAGCTTGTCCATCATGGACATGGCCCACCTCCTACAGGGGTTCTTCCGTCTTCAGCTTCACCCGCCCGGGCCAGTCCCGCATCTGCGCACACCCCCACTGGTACGTTCTCACCATGATCACCCCGGGGCAGTCGCCGACCGTGGCCCTGCGACTCGACGCCCCGCCGCGGGTCGCCAGCCTCGGCGTCGGCGTCCACGGCACCGGCGCGACCACCGAGGTCTTCCGCCTCCCCGACCTGTGGCAACTGCACCTCTACGGGTACTGCGCCGAACTGACCGTCGACTCCGTCGTGCACGCGGTCCGACCGGGCCGGGTCAGCCTGGTGCCGCCCGGCGCCGAGGTGCGGTTCCGCTACCGGGGCCGCTCGGAGCACCTGTACGCCCACTTCGCCCTTCCCGGCTCCGGCCCGGCCGGCCCGACCGTTGACGTGCCGCTCGTGCAGGACGCCGGGGCGGAGGCCCCCGCCCTGGGCACGCTCCTGCACCGGGCCGTCGTCGTGGCCCCGCGCAATCCCGCCCGGGCCGCCGCCGAGCTGTGGACGGCCCTGTGGCGGATCGCCGAACTCGGCGTCCCCGGCGGCCCCGCCAGGCCGCCCGACCCGGTCGCCGCCGCCATGGCGCACGTCGAAGCGCACCTCGCCGACCCGCTCACCGTGCCCGCACTGGCCCGGGTGGCGGGCGTCTCGCACAACCACCTGACCCGGCTGTTCCGCGCCCGGACGGGGACGACCGTCGTCGGTTACGTCAGGGAACGCCGGATGGCCCGCGCCCGGCACCTGCTCCGTGAGTCGACGCTGAGCGTGACGGCGGTGGCCGCCGCCGTCGGCATCGCGGACCTCCAGGCGTTCAACAAGGCGTGCCGGCGCGCGTTCGGCCACTCGCCGCGGGCGCTGCGCACGGCCTCCGGCGCGGTGCCGGCCCCGGCCGGGGATCAGCGCAACCCGGTTCCCCGGTAGAGGTCGAGTTCCCCGTCCAACTCCACCGCCAGGACCGTCGCGTACGGGTCCACGTCCCGGGGGTCCGGTGCGTCGATCACCGTCGTGCCGGGCACCTCGTGCAGTCCGCCGACCACCCGGTGCCCCAGCTCGGTTCCCGTACCGAGCACCGTGACCCGCCGCAGGGGGGTGCGCAGCCCGCGGACGGTGACCGCCTCGCGCGGCACGTCGAAGCAGACCAGGTAGAGCGTGCGCCGGTCCGCCGCGAGGGTGCTCGGGCCGTAGTGGTGCCCCGGCGGCGCCCCCGCCACCGTGCCGTACACCGCCTCCTGGTGCGCCCGTACCCAGTCGCCGAGCCCGGTGAGCCGGTCCGTCTGCGCGGCGGTGAACGTTCCGTCCTCCCGCGGGCCCACCGCCAGCAGCAGGTTGCCGCCCATCCCGACGGTCTCGGTGAGGTAGCGCACCAACATCCGCACGGACTTGTGGCGGTCGTCGCCGCGACGGTAGCCCCAGGAGTCGTTGACCGTCAGGCACAGCTCCCACGGCCCGTCCGGCGCCCGTACCGGTAGCCCCTGCTCCGGCGTCGCGTAGTCACCGTGGCCGGTGAGACGGGCGTTGACCACGGTGTCCGGCGCGGCGGCCCCGATCAGGTTCGCCAGTTCCGCCATCCGCCACTGCCGGGGCGTGCGTTCCCACTCCCCGTCGAACCACAGCAGGTCCGGCCGGTACCGGTCGATCAACTCGGCGACCTGCCCGTCCCGGTAGGCGAGGTAGCGGTCCCACGCCACCGGGTCCTCGACCCCGTCCTGCGGGGTCACGTAGGCACTGGCCAGGACGTCGTCGTGGGCGGGCGGATCGGGGTGGACCAGCGTCGGGTAGTCGGGGTGGTTCCAGTCCGAGTGGGAGTAGTAGAGCCCCACCCGGAGCCCGCGCTCGCGCAGCGCCGACGCGTACCCGGCGAGCAGGTCGCGCCCCGCCGGGGTGTGCCGGACGACGTCCAGCCCGCCCTGCGCGGACTCCCACAGCGCGACGCCGTCGTGGTGGCGCGCGGTCAGCACGGCGTACCGGGCGCCCGCCCGGGCGAACAGGTCGGCCCACGCCGCCGGGTCGTACCGGACGGCGGTGAAGCGGTCGAGTTGGCTCATGTACCGCTCGTGGGAGACCTCTCCGGTGTAGAAGGACCACGACTCGGCGACCGAGTCCACGGCGTAGACGCCGTAGTGGACGAAGACGCCCAGCTTCGCGTCACGGAACCAGGGCTGTAGCGACATGGCCGGAACGCTAGCCCGCACCGGCGCGCGGGCGCGTGGGCCGGATTCACCATCGGTGGTCGATTTTCACCCGCTCCTGCGCAGTGGGCCGCGCCCTCGCCGCCGGGACACCAGGTCGACCGCACGCCGTTGCGTCACTTTCCACCGGCGGCCGGGCGGTTGGCGGCGCCGTGGGCGGGCCATGGTCACAGGGAGACCGCCCGCACCGGAGGCGGACGCACGGGGGAGGACGACATGCCGGACGTGGGCGAGGGGACGGACACCCGCGGGGGTGCGGAGCGGGCCGGGAGCGGGGAGCGGGCCGGCGGTGCGGAGCGGGCCGGGGGTGCTCGGCGCGCCGGGGGAGCCGCCCGCTTCGACCGGCTCGGCGGGCTGCCGGTGGCGGCAGCCGCGTTGACCGTGACCGTCGCCGTCTACATGGCCCTCGTCGCCTTCGGCAACATCACCGACTTCGGGACCAACCAGCAGTTCGTCCGGCACGTCCTCGCCATGGACACCACGTTCAAGGACGAGGACCTCATGTGGCGCGCCATCGAATCGCATACCGTCGCGGACCTCGCGTACGTCGCCGTCATCGGGTGGGAGACGCTGGCCGCGCTCGTCCTGCTGTGCTCCGGGTGGCAGTGGGCGCGCGCCCTGACCCGACGCGACCCCGACCCCGCCGCGGTCGCCCGCGCCCGCCGCACCGGCACCCTCGGACTGGTGATGGTGCTGCTCCTGTTCGGCCTCGGGTTCCTCGCGATCGGTGGTGAGTGGTTCGCCATGTGGCAGTCGTCCGAGTGGAACGGGCTGGACGCCGCGGCCCGCAACCTGACGCTCGCGGGCATCGCCCTCGTGGTCCTCTGGCTCCCCGGAGTGCTGCCACCGGAGCGGACCGGGCCGGCCGTGGCGCACGACCCGCGCTGATCCCCGACGCACCCCCCCCCGCGCTGAACCCGGCGCGCGGGCCCGCTGAATACCGGCGCGGCCCCGGTGAACCGCTGGTGACCCGACGTCCGCTCCGCCATACTGGGCGCGTGCGGGTAGCGGTGATGACAGCGGGTTCCCGGGGCGACGTCGCCCCCTTCACCGGCCTCGGGCACGGGTTGGCGGTGGCCGGACACCAGGTCACCCTCGCGACCCACCAACGCTTCGCGCCGCTCGTGGCCGGCGCCGGACTCGACTTCCACGCACTGCCGTTCGACCCGCGCGCCGAACTCGCCTCCACCGCCGGCCAGGAACTGCACCGCACCACCAGCGGAATCCGTCGACTGAACCGACTGTTCGCGATGTTGCGGGACCGGGTGGGCGAGTTCGCCGACGACCTGCTGCACGTCGCCGAACGCAGTGACGTCCTCCTGCTGGCCCCGGCGGTCGCCCCGCTCGGGCACGCGATCGCCGACGGCCTGGGCCTGCCCGCGGTGGAGCTGCACCTCCAACCACAGGCCCCCACCCGGGTGTTCGCCCCGCCGCTGATCACCGCCGGCTCCTTCGGGCCGTTCGCCAACCGCCTCGCCGGGCAGGCGATGAACGCCGGGCTCGACCACCTCTTCGCCGACGCCGTCCGCGCCCTACGGGCCCGACTCGGGGCCCCGTCGCTGGGGGTCCACGCCGCCCGGCGCGCCCGGGAGCGCAAGGGGCTGCCCGTGCACCACGGCTTCAGCCCCCTCGTCGTGCCCCGCCCCCGTGACTGGCCCCCCGGCCTGACCGTCGACGGCTTCTGGTGGCCCCGTGACCCGTCGGACGCCCGACTGCCCGAAGACGTCCGGACGTTCCTCGCCGCGGGCCCGCCACCCGTCTACGTGGGACTCGGCAGCGCCACCGTGCCCGACCCGGTGCGGCTCAGCGCGACGGTGGTGCGGGCCCTGCGCGCCGCGGGCCTGCGGGGTGTGATCCAACGCGGCTGGAGCGGTCTGGGCGCGGACGGGGCGGTCAGCGGGGACGACATGCTCACCGTCGACGATCTGCCGCACGCCCTGCTCTTCCCGCAGATGGCGGCGATCGTCCACCACGCCGGTGCCGGCACCACGGCGGCGGCGCTCCGCTCGGGCGTGCCCTCGGTTCCGGTGCCCGTGCAGTTCGACGCCGGATTCTGGTCCGCGCGCCTGGTCGCCCTGGGCGTCGCCCCGGCCGCCGTGCCGCTGCGGAAGCTGACCGCCGGGCAGTTGTCGGCGGCCCTCGTCCGAGCGACCGCCCAAGGATCCCCGTACGCGGTGGCGGCCCGGAGCTTCGCCGGTCGGCTGGCCGCGGAGGACGGCGTACGGCCCGTGCTGCGCACCCTGGAGCGGCTGGCCGCACGGCGCTGACCTCCCGTACCCGGGGGGTGTGCCCAACCAGGTTGACGTCAACCTTGGTTGAGGTCGCAGGATGGCTCCGACGGCGCGCTCCGGCGCCGTCGGACGGAGGGAACACCATGTCCGAGACCATCGACGCGCAGGACCGGGTCGTCATCTACGAGATGGAGGGCGGAGATCCGGCCGTGGACCTGCTGTCGGTCAGCACCTCCCACGGGCGCACCCGGGTGCGTGCCGTCGGCGACCCGGCGCAGGCCGTCGAACTCGCCACCCGACTCGTCACCGAGGGTGCCGACCTCATCGAACTGTGCGGCAGCTTCGGCGCCGTCTGGCACGCACGGATCGCCCGCGAGGTGGGCGACCGGGCCGGGGTGGGAGCGGTCTACTACGGCTTCGAGTCGCTGACCGCGATCGCCGCCTACAAGGAGCGGTTCGGGACGGGTGAGGCGTTGGCCGACGCGTTCCTGGTCGTCCACGGGGGCGCCGACCCCGTGCAGGACCGGGCGCGGTACGAGAAGCCCTCGGACGGCGGGCCGATCACCATCGTCGCCGTGCCCGATGCGAAGGCCGCGGCCCGGGTCGCCGGCGAACTCGGCCCCGGACTCGCCCTCATCGAGATCTACGGGGCGCCGGGGCCGGAGGTGGCGGAGGCCGTCATCGAGGAGGTGGACGCCCGGGTGCCCGTCGGGCTGACCGTGTACGGGCGGCACTGAGGCGGTCGCGGGGGTCGCCCGCCGGCGCCGATGGTGTGGGCGCCGGCGGGTGGCAGCGGGTTGCAGTGGGTGCCAGCAGGTGGCGCGGACGGGTGGCGGGTGCCGGGAGTGCGGACGGTGCGCGGCGGTCCGGCGGGCCGGGCGGTCCAGCCAGGGCGGCAAACGCCGTACATCGCTAGAATTCAGACATGGCAGAGCGGCCCGGAGTGCCGACTGCGCCCGCGCTCGTCGTGGAGACGGACACGGGCTCCACGGTGCTGACACCCGATCGCGACTATCACGTCGGACGGGACCCCACGAGCGACATCGTCATCGATGACGACCGGGTCTCCTGGCACCACGCGGTCCTGCGCGCGGCGGCCGGCCACTGGACCGTCGCCGACGAGAACAGCACCAACGGCACCTACGCGGACGGCCGGCGGATCCACGAATGGGGCGTGGGCCCCGGCAGCGTGCTGCGCTTCGGCGGCGCGGCCGACGGCCCCCGGGCCCTGCTCGTCGCCCCGGACCGCCCCCGACCCACCGCTCCGACCCCGCCCGGTACCGCGCCCCCCACCGCCGCGCCGCCGGCTCCCGTGCCGCCAGCTCCCGTGCCCCCGGCTCCCGTGCCCCCGGTGAGCAGCACGCGCGCGCCCGCCCCGCCCGACCACCCCGACACCGGGCGACCACCGCCCGCGACCGGTTCGACGCCCGCCCCGCCCGACCGGCCCTCGGGCGTTCACGGCCCCGCCGCCACCGGCACCTTCCGGCAACCCACCACCGTCCGCCCGCTGCCCGCCCGCACCGTCCGCATCGGCCGCGGCCGGGACAACGACCTCGTGGTGGACGACCTGGTCGTCTCCCGCCACCACGCCGAACTGCGCACCGGGCCGGACGCCACGTACGAGATCGTGGACCTCGGCAGCCACAACGGCACCTACCTCAACGGTCGACCGGTGACCCGGGCGGCCGTGCTCCCCGGCGACATCGTCGGTGTCGGACACTCGGCGTTCTGCCTGGTGGGCGACGAACTCCAGGAGTACGTGGACACCGGCGAGGTCTCCCTCGACGCCCAGGACCTGAGCGTCACCGTGGACCACGGACGCAAGACCCTGCTCGACGACGTGACGTTCCCGGTCGGCGAGAAGTGCCTGCTGGCCGTCGTCGGGCCGAGCGGAGCGGGCAAGTCCACCCTGCTGAACGCCCTGACCGGGCTGCGCCCCGCCGACCGTGGAACCGTGCTGTACGACGGCCGTGACCTGTACCGGGACTACGCGGAACTGCGCAGCCGCATCGGACTCGTCCCCCAGGACGACATCCTGCACGTCCAGCTCACCGTGCGCCGCGCCCTCGGCTACGCCGCCCGACTGAGGTTCCCGCAGGACACCGCCGAGACCGAACGCCGGGCCCGGGTGGACGAGGTCCTCCGCGAACTCGGCCTCGAAGCGCGGGCGAGCCAGCCCATCCACAGCCTCTCCGGGGGCCAGCGCAAACGCGTCAGCGTCGCCCTCGAACTGCTCACCAAACCCTCCCTGCTGTTCCTGGACGAACCCACTTCCGGCCTCGACCCCGGCATGGACCGCTCGGTGATGCACATGCTGCGCGGGCTGGCGGACGACGGCAGGACCGTCGTCGTCGTCACCCACAGCGTGCTGAGCCTCGACGTCTGCGACCGGCTCCTGATCCTCGCGCCCGGCGGCCGGATCGCGTACTTCGGTCCACCGGACGACGCCCTCCCCTTCTTCGGTCACACGCAGTGGCCGGAGGCGTTCGAGGCGTTCGACACCGACCACTCGCGCGACTGGGCGGGCGAGTACCGGGCCTCGCCGTTCCACCGTCGCTACATCACCGAGGCCACCGCACGGCCCCCGGTCCCCACCGGGAGCCGGCCCAGCGCGCCCCCGCCGCCGAAGCCGCAGAGCTGGCGGGCCCAGGTGGGCACCCTGGTCCGCCGCTACGGCGCCGCGCTCAGCGCGGACCGGACCTTCCTCGCGATCATGATCGCCCTGCCGTTCATCATGGGGGCGATGGCCCGCGCACTCGCGGGGAGCCGCCTCACCTCGCAGTCCGCGATGGACGCCCTCCTCATCCTGTGCGTCGGAGGCGTCCTCACCGGCGCGGCCAACGCCGTGCGGGAACTCGTGAAGGAACGCGCCATCTACCGCCGGGAACGCGCGGTCGGCCTGTCCCGATCGGCGTACCTGATGTCGAAGGTCGTCGTGCTCGGCACCATCACCGTGCTCCAGGCCGTGGTGCTGACCCTGGTCGCCCTGCTCGGCGTCGACCTCAACGCGCCCGGCGGGTCGGGGGTGCTCCTCCCACCCCTGGTGGAGATCATCCTCGCCGTCGCGCTGCTCGCCTTCACCGCCATGACGCTCGGTCTGTTGATCTCCGCGGTGGTCCCCAAGGAGGAGGTGACGATGCCGCTCCTGGTGCTGATCGCCATCGTGCAGGTGGTGTTCTGCGGCGCCCTCCTCGAACTCACCGTGCCCGGCATCCAACAGTTCTCCTGGCTGGTGCCGGCCCGATGGGCGTTCGCCGCGATGGCGTCGACCATCGGACTCGCCCGGATCGTGCCGGGCGACCAGAGCGCCGACGCACTGTTCCAGCACACGGCGGGGACCTGGCTGCTCGACATGGGGATGCTCGTGGTGCTGTCCCTCGTCTTCCTGTTCGCCGTCTCCCGGCTGCTGCGCCACCAGGAACCCGCCGTGATGCGCAAGTGATCCAGCCGGGGCGCTCCGGCGCCCGGGTCCCGTGAGGCACCGCGAGGGGAGCCGCCCATGACCACCGTCGAGTTCCGCCCCACCCATGTCGTTCCGCCCGGTGGCCTGCCCACCTGGGAGGTTCCCGACACCGCCCGGCCCTCGGCGCCGCTGGACGCGCTGCTGCCCGTGCAACTGACCGAACGGCTCGGCGACTGGGGCCGGGTGGCGTGTGCGAACGGGTGGACCGCCTGGGTCGACGGCCGGCTCCTGGTGGCCGTGCCCCAGCAGCCTCCCGACACGGGCGGGCCCACCACCCACACGGCCGACCCGCGGCCCCTGTTGGCCCGTGCCCAGGAGGCGGTCACCCGCTACCGGGCCGCCGCCGGGGAACTCGCGGACGGCACCCTCGACACCGAGTCCTTCCACCGGCGGACCCGGGGGCTGCGGGTGGGGATGGTCGTGGACGGGACGTCGCTGTGGCTGTACGACGCCGAACACGAACGCTGGGTCTACTGCGACGGGCGGCGGCTGAGCGGCTTCGCGACGGACCGGGCCGCCACCGGGGACACCCCGCGGCCACCGGCTCCCGCTCCGAGCGCCGGGACCCCCGGAGACCGAGCCGCGCCGGACGCCCGCCACGGCGGGGGAGCGGTCGAACGGGCACCCGACCCGTACCCGCCCACCCGCGTGGTCACCACCGGACGGGAACCGGAGCCGCCGCCGGGCGACGGGGGCGTGGCGCACACCCGGGTCGTGGACGACCCGGGTGCGGCGGGCACCGGCCCGGCCGCGGGACAGGCGGAGCCCCCGACCGTCCTCGAACCACCCCCCGAAGCCGCACCCGAACGCGAACCTGAGCGCAACCCCGGCCGCAGCACCAGCGGTGACGCCGACCCCGGCCGTGACGCCGACGCCGCCGCCGAAGACCGGTCCGGGACCCGCACCCGCCGCCTCACCCGCCCCGCCGACCGGCCGGGACCCGACCCGCGTTCCGGCGGTGGCGCTCCATGAGACAGGACGCGTCCCGCCCCGAACCGAACGGACACACGGGGCGTCCGTCGGGGCTCGTGGGACAGCAGGTGGCCGACTACCGCATCGAGGGCGAGATCGGCCGGGGCGGCATGGCCGTCGTGTACCGGGCCAAGGACCTGCGCCTCGACCGCACCGTGGCGCTCAAGCTCCTCGCCCCCGAACTGGCCCGCAACGACACGTTCCGTCGCCGCTTCACCCATGAGTCGCGGGTCGCCGCCGCGATCGACCACCCGCACATCGTGCCCGTGTTCGAGGCGGGGGAGGCGGACGGCGTCCTCTACATCGCCATGCGCTACGTCGCCGGACTCGACCTGCGGCACCTCCTCGACCAGCGCGCCGAGCACCCGGACCCCGCGGGCGCCGGAGTGCTCCCGTGGGACACCGCGGTACGGATCGCCACCCAGGTCGCCTCCGCCCTGGACGCCGCCCACGACCACGGTCTGGTGCACCGCGACGTCAAGCCCGGCAACATCCTCGTCGCCCGGGGCACCGACAGCGACCACCCGGAGCACGTGTACCTGACCGACTTCGGACTCACCAAGAAGTCCCTGTCCCTCACCGGCTTCACCACCGTGGGCCAGTTCGTGGGCACGCTCGACTACGTGGCGCCCGAGCAGATCTCGGGGCGCCCCGTCGACGGCAGGTGCGACGTGTACAGCCTGGCCTGCGTGGTGTACGAGACGCTGGCCGGCGGCCCGCCCTTCCAACGCGACGACGACATGGCACTGCTCTGGGCCCACCAGTACGACGAGCCGCCCGCGCTGGCCGAGCGGCGCCCCGACACGCCCCCGGGAGTGGACGCGGTCCTGACGAAGGCCCTGGCCAAGCACCCCGACGACCGCTACGACTCCTGCCTCGCCTTCGTGGGCGCGCTGCGGGCCGCCACGGGCGCGGACCCGGGCGGCCACCACCCGGGCACCCCGGACACCGGGGCCGTCGGGGCGGCCGACCGGCGCCCCGGGCCGCCACCCGCGCCCCCCGCCTGGGCCCGCCCGGTGTTCCGGGGCGCGGCCGAACACCCGTGACCACGGACGCTCCCGAAACGTGCCCCGGCCCCGCCCCAGCCACGCCCCAGCCCCGCCCCAGCCCCGGCCCCTGCCCGCGCCTGCGTCCGCGCCGCCCGTCGGACGATCAGCGCCGCCACCGCGCGGCCAACCCGCCCAGCGCCCCCATGACCACGCCCCAGGCCACCGCGACCACCACCGCCTGGCCCGTCCGCGGATCCAGCCGCACCCGCCCGGACAGCCCACCGCCCAGGTTGCCGATGCCCAGCAGCGACAAGCCGTAGTGCGCGGACACCCGCACGGTCAGGCACACCGTCAGGACGGTGAGCGCCAGCGCCACTCCCAGGTGCACGGCGTGCCGCCACAGGGGTGTACCGACCGGTGCCCGCCGGGCCATCACGTACGCCGCGGCGAACAGCACCACCGCGGCGAACGGCACCAACCACCACGCCCGGCCGTCCTGCTCGGCCAGCGTCCGCACGCTCAGCGCACTGTCCTGGGTGCCCCGCAGCACCCGGTCCAGCGCCGGGGGCATCGGCAGCCCGAACGGACCGTCGACCCGCCCGTCCCACACCGCTCCGAGCCCCAGGGTGAAGGCCAGCCACACGAGGTTGGGCAGGCCGAGCAGCAGCACCGCGATCGTGTCGGCCGCGTGTCCGTGGGTCACCGCGACCACCACCCCGACCACCAGTCCCACGACCACGTAGGTGAGCAGGACGTCCAGGGCCGCGTGCGCCGCGGGCCGCACCGCCGCGTGGAACCGCACCAGCCGCGCGGGGAGCGGCGCCCTGCGCGCCACCAACAACGCGATCAGCAGCACTCCGGCGAGCCACACCAGTCCCAGGAGCACGCTGGTCCACACGTCGGCCGCGAACCCGACGGTGGGGGTGAGCCCCAGCAGGTCGCCGACGTCCTTCAGGGCCGGGTCCCCCAGGGACACCGTGAACTCCTGGCGGGCGCCGAGCGACAGTCCGAGGAGCGCGGCCAGCCACAGCACGGCGATCCGTCCGGCCCACCCCGCCAACTCCCGTCCGCCCACCACGGCCCGGTGCCGCAGGGGCGCGAGGAACCCCGCCCCCACGACCAGCGCACCCGCCAGGCTCACCGACAACGGCAGCACCACGAGGTCCCCGTGCGCCTCGACCAGCCCCCCGCTGCCGCCGGTCAGCCCCACGTCCCCGCCGACCGCGAGCAGCACCACCGCCACCACCACCCGGGGGAACGCCGCGTTGGGCAACCCGTGCGCACCGGCCGCCCACAGCCCCGCCGCCGCGAGGACCGTCATGGCGAACAGGGCGGCGAGCACCGTCGCGAGCGCCAGGAGCCAGCCGTGTGCCGCGGGCCGGGCGGGGTCGCGAACGGCGGCCCCCCGGTCGGATGCTCGCCAGTCGCTCACGCAGCCACGCTAAGCAGCCCCGCGCCCCGGCGCCCCCCGGGAGGGGCCGACCGCGTCCGCTTGCAGGGTGCGCGGGGGCACTGCACACAATGGTCGGGCGCAGTGGCGCCCCGGGGGGTCGTTCGAGACCGGGAGCTGAGATCCGTGAGCGCCGAACCACCGTCTTCCGACCGCCCGACCGACCCCACGGGGCCGGGCGATCCGTCGGACCGTTCCGCCACCGGCCCGTCCGGGCCGCCGTCCGGCCCCCTCTCCGAACCGTCCCGCCCACCGACTCCGCCGCCCCCGCCGGCCGGTCGGCCCGCGGGCCCCCCGTCCGGTCCGACGAGCGACGACGCCCATGCCGCACCGGACGGCACGCGCGGCGGTACGGGCGGCACCGGCGGCGGCACCGGCGGCGGTACGGGCAGTGGTGCGGGCGGTGGTGCGGCGGAACCACCGCCCGGCTCGGGTCGACCGCCCGGCTCGGGTGGCGGCGGCGGTGACGACGGCTCCGGGACGGGCGGCCCGGGCGCCGGCGGAGGTACCCCCTGGTGGCGCAGCGCCCCGCGGGTGGCCCTGCTCGCCCTGGGCGTGGTCGCGGCGGTCGTCCTCGGTGTCGTGCTGACCCGTCCCGACGGCGGGGGCGGGGGAGGGGGCGGAACCGGGGGCGGGAGCGGTGAGGTCTTCCTCCAGGCAGCGAACAGCACGGGCCGGGACCCGTTCACCGCGTCCACCGCCCGGGACAGTTCCCCGCCGCCCAGCACGCCCTCCCTGTCCGACCGTTCGGAGTCCGCGAGCGGGTACGTCACCCAGGGCGTTTCGGGCGCCGAACCCGGACTGTACGGCGGCACCCGCAAGGTGGGCAGCTGCGACGTCACGAAGCAGATCGAGTACCTGGGCCGCGACAGCGCCAAGAACACGGCGTTCGCCGCCGTCCTCGACGTCGAACCGTCCGGGGTGCCGGCCTATCTGCGGGCGCTGACCCCCGTTCAGCTGCGGCTCGACACCAGGGTCACCAACCACGGGTACCGCGGGGGCAGGGCGACGGCGTACCAGGCGGTGCTGGAGGCCGGCACCGCCGTTCTGGTCGACGACCGGGGCGTGCCGAAGGTGCGCTGCGCCTGCGGCAACCCGCTGGCGGAGCCGGTCGCCCTGCGGGGCAACCCGAAGCAGATCGGGGACCCGTGGCCCGGCTACCGGGAGTCCAACGTCGTCTTCGTGAAGCCCGCGCCGCACCCGGTGGAGTCGTTCGTGATGTACGACGCCGACAGCGGTGGTTGGTTCACCCGCGAGCGCGGTGACACCGGGGCCGGGGACCGGCCCACCCAGCCCCCGAAGAACCCGACCCCCAGTCCCGACGGCTCGCCCTCCGACAGTTCGGGCAGCCCGGAACCGGGCAGCTCGCCGCCCTCGGAGGGGACGTCCGAGTCGCCGGGCGGTACGTCGACCGGCGAGTCCCCGCCGTCCGCGCCGACGGAGGGGTCGGGGTCGCCCGCACCCGAGTCCCCGCCCCCGCCCCCGCCCTCCGAGCAGCCTCCGCCGTCCTCGGCGCCCGGCTCCACGCAGGCCCCGCCCCAGGAGCCCGTGTCACCCGGTGGAACCCCGGCGGCCCCCGGACCGGCCGTCATCCACCACCGGGGCTGAGCCCGGACCGGGCGGCGCGGCGGCACCCAGCAGGTTCAATCCGAGCGGGGTCGCCGTGTGGACGACGTACTGGCCGTCGCGCCGACTGGTGATGAGCCCGCCCTCCCGCAGCACGCCGATCTGGTGGCTCGTGCTCGGCAGCGAGACCCCCACCGCCGCGGCGACCTCCGAGGTGGTCCGGGTCCGGCCGTCCGCGATCCGCGCGAGCACCGCGGCCCGGGTGCGTCCCAGCAGGCGCACCACTCCGTCCGCGGTCGCGGCCCCCGCGTCGAACGGCGTCTTCACCACCGGGTAGACCAGGACGGGCCGTAGGTCCGGATCGGCGAGGGCGGTCGGCCGCCGCCAGCAGAAGTACGAGGGCAGCAACAGCAGGCCCCGCCCCGCCAGGAACAGGTCGCGCGCCACCGGGAAGTCGACCTCCAACACCGGCGGCCGCCACCGGGCGAACGGGCGCAACCCGTCCAGCAGTGCCTGCGTACCACCCGAGAGGAGACCGTGCGTCCGCGCCCGGACGTCGTTCTCCACCGCGGCCCGCACCCGCGCCCAGTGGGGCCCGAGCAGACCGTCGTGGTACGTGCGCAGCGCGTCCGTCAGCAGCGCCGGCCCGTCGCTCCCGGTCAGCGCCGCCAGCCGGCCGCTCGGCCTGCGGGCGCCCGACAGCTCGGCCAACTCGCGCTCCCGCCGGGTGCGCGGGGTCGCGCGGACCAGGTCGAGGCCCGCGGCCAGCTCGGCGCCCGCCGGATCGGGCGCCGGGGTGAGGAAGTCGGGGATGTACCCCAGCGGGGGGATCACCGTCCGCAGTACGTGCAGGCTCCGCAGCGCGAGGGGGTCGGCCCGCAGGACCCGGCGGGCGGCGTCCCGCCACGGATCGAAGTCGACGGGCCCTTCCCGGGTCTGGATGCGGCAGACGCTGCACATCAGCTCCCACAACGGGTCCGGCTGTCGGGCGATCCGGACGTTCAGGAGGTCGCGGGCGGTGAAGTGGATGCGGAGCATGCGTCCTTCTCCCTACGGCGAGGGCGTGCGGTGGCGAGGGCGTCGTGACGGAACCATGTGACGGGGCGACGGGGCGACGGGGCGACGGGGACGCGGCGACGGCGCGGGATACGGGAGCGGTGGGCGACGGTCCGTCACCCGCTTGCCGGCACGTCCGGCGTGGCGGGCCCGTGACCGTCCGCAGGTGAGGGCCCGGAGCAGGGCCGGGCGGGTGACCCGGGGCAAGGATGTGCGGGCGTGTCCTGCGGTGGGGGCGCACGGTAGGCGAGTTCATATCGTTTTGCCCCCAGGAGACCCGTATGCCCCTCAGCCCTCGTCCGTCGCGCCCGGTCGCACGCGGCCTGGCCGTCACCGCCACCCTGCTCGCCGCGTCCCTGTCGACGGCCCCGGCCCAGGCCCACGAGGGTTTGCCCTCGCACCACTGCGTGGTCAACGGTTCCTCCGTGCCGCCGGGCCAAACCGTACAAGGCACCCCGGGCGACGACGTCATCGAGTGTGAGAACGACGTCGAGAACGTCATCATCTGGGGTGGCGGGGGCGACGACAACATCCGGGTCAAGGGCCTCATCATCGACGCACAGGTGCTCGGCGGGGACGGCGACGACCGCATCCAGACCAGCCACCTCTACCCGCGCGCGGACCAGGCGTCGGTCCGCGGCGGAACCGGTGACGACACCATCATCGTGCCCACGGTGATGGGCAGCACCGAGAACGGCGCCACGATCTACGGCGACCAGGGGGAGGACCGCATCACCGTCGGCACCGTGTCGGGAGCCCCCGGCCAGCACGCGCGCGGCGGCGGCCAGGTCTTCGGCAACGACGGGGCCGACGCCATCTCCACGGGCGTCATCGACTTCGGCGGCCGGGTCCTCGGAGGCAGCGAGAACGACCTCATCGAGGCGAAGGGCGTCGGCCCCGAAGCCGGCGGCGTCATCCAGGGCGGTCCCGGCAAGGACACCATCCGCGGTACGAAGGACACCGTCCTGCGTGCCGGCCCCGGCTGGGGCCTCGTCGACGGCGGCCTCGACACGGACCAGTGCAACGTGGTGCACGCCAGCCCGGAACGCGCCCGCAGCACCATCGCGAGCTGCCCCTGAACCACCGTGCGCAGTACCTGGCTTCGGAGCCCCTCCCCGGTCGTGGGGAGGGGCTCCCTGCCGTGCCGCCACCACCGGGCCGTGAGCCCCACGAGTGAGCCGGGAGCCGCGGCCGTGACCCCGCGGGCCCTCACCCGTTGCTCCGTACATGACCGCAACTCGCCGCATTCTCGCCGCCGTGGCCCTCGCCTCGGGGGTCACCGCACTGACCGCCACGGCCGCGTCCGCCGCTCCCGCCCTCCAGCAGGGCGTGGAGGTCCCGTCCGTGATCGGGCAGGTCGACTCCCTGTCCGCCCAGTCGGTGGGCCCGGAGCACCAGGCCAAGATGCCGACCGTCACCGGGCAGGTCGGCACCATCAGCCACGGCTTCGCCCAGCTCCAGCAACTCCGGCAGGTGACCGATCTGGTCGCCCCGGTCACGGGACTGCTCCCCGCCATCGAGTACTAGTACTCCAGCAGGATCTCGCTGCCTGGGCTCTGGTCTTCGCCGGGCGGCGGGAGTGTGGCGGGCCGGTGGGTGGTCGGGGCGGCTTCACGGAGGCCGCCCCGCGAACGTGTGGCGACGCCGCAGGGAATGGCGCCACACGGAGAAGGGCACAACGTCTGCGCGGAAAACGCAGCTTGTTGCTCTGCGAGTCCCTTAGTGCCACTCCAGCATGCGCCCCTCGTGCACCACAGGACGCCGCCTCAACTCGGGCAACAGGAATGGGGCGGACTCTTCGACCGCGACGCACATGTCGTGCAGTGTTTCCGTGAGACCGGGCCGCAGCAGCCGGTACTGGGGGTCACCGAAGGACATCTCCCCCACCTCTCCTCCGTGGCCGTCCCGGTGGTCCACGAACAACACGTCCCCGGTGTTGGCTCGGGCGAAGGGCACCCACGAGTGGTGCGCCAGCATCCCGACGCCCCAGTCGTCTCCGTCCGCGACAAGGTCCCGCTCCGCGTTGGCGAAGTACTGCTGGCACTCCACGATCCCGGCGGCGTCCAGCAAGCTGTACTGGAGGAAGAAAGCGCCGGGCTCCATGCTCGACGTAGGAGGCACGACCCCACAGCAAACCGACAGCAGCGCCTTCAGCCCGTCGTCCAGAGGGAAGCCGATTTCCCGCTCCAGCGTGCCGATCTCCTCCGCCCCGATCCCCGGCAACAGCACTGTGTGGTCCTCAGGGGCGTTGTGCCTGAGCCACTCCGTGAAGCGTTGCCAGAGCTGGGGCACCGCCTCGACACCCTTCATCTCGCTCATGGAACGCCACTCCCTTCTTCCTTCCCTGCCACCAGAGGCAGGGAAGGATACCCACGCCCGTCACCGGTGCGGCGAATCCGAGCCAGGACCGTGCGGGGACGGCGGCTCGACCGCAGACCTCGTTCCACGTCGGCACGGGGTAGTTGTCGTCGAGTTTCAGCATGTGGCGCCCACTCGGCAGTAGCTCCGCGTACATCTGCACGCAGAACTAGGGACCCAGCTGGTGAACCGGATGTTCATGCCCACCTGCATTCCCGCAGGTCATGGCCCGCTTACGGTTTCCCCGACCAGTCGGCCGGCACAGACCATGTCGGAGGCGGTCCTAGCCGACAAAGCGTACTCGTTCCCGGGTGATCCGAACCTGCCTTCGTCGGCCGGGATCCGGACGGTGATCCCGCAGCCCACCGACCAGCTCGCCAAGGGCAGGAAGCGAGGCCGATCCGGTGGCCGCCCGCCGGCCTGCGACCGTGAGGCATCCAAGCAGCGCAACACCGTCGACCGGTGCATCAACAAGCTCAGATGGTGGCGCGGCCCAGCCACTCGACACGACAAGACCGTCACCATCTACCTCGCCGCCATCCACATCGGTCGACGAGACGAGCCGAGGGAAACGCCCTAGGCGACGACTCCCCCTCCTCACCGCACCGACGACGGCCGCCCCGGGGCGCGGTGCGTCACCCGCCGGCCGCGGCGAGGACCGGGATCAACTGTTCCTCCTCATAGGTGAGGTGCCGCTCCAACTCACGGGTGAGCCGGTCGAACTCGGCGAGCAGCGCGGTCGGTTCCGCGTCCCGCTCCGCGACCAGCTTTCGTAGCGCCTCGACGAGCTCCGCTATCGACTCGTGCTCCCGTTCCAGACGGTCCATGACCGCCCTCAGCTCGGGGTGCTGGGTGCCGAGGTACGGGAACAGGCCCTGGTCCTCGCCCTGGTGATGGTTTCTCAGTCCCTGGCACACGGTGAGGCAGTTCATCCGCAACTGGGCGCCCAGTTCGGGGCCCGCGGCGGCGATCTCCGCGCGGATGGTGGCGAGTTCCCGTCGGAAGCCGTCGTGCACGACCTTCAGGCCGTCCGCGAACGACGGCGAGTTGATCACCGGCGGTCCTGCCGCGACCTCCACCAGCGCCACGACCGGGATCACCCGGTCCGTCTTCGCCTGGTACTCGGCCCAACCGGGGTCCGCCTCGGCCGCCCGGGCGAACGCCTCGTCACGTTCCGCGCCGGTCAGTTCCTGGGCCCGTGCCCGGAAGACGAAGACACCGTCCTCGACCTGTACTTCGGGCTCCGCCAGGAGGTTGTGGTACCAGGCGGGGTGCCGGGGCGCCCCGCCGGCCGAGGCGATGACCAGGATGCGCTCACCACCGTCCGGCAGGTAGCCGACGGGAGTCGTGTGCGGTCGACCGCTGCGCCTGCCCGTGGTGGTCAGGAGGATCAGTCGGGCTCCGGCGAAAGGGCCGCCGACCCGGCCGTTGTTGGCGCGGAACTCCTCGATGACCTGGTCATTGAAACTCTGGGGCATGTCCTGCTTTCTGCTTGCTTCTCAGGGCCGCCGCGGCTGATGTGAGGGAGCCGTCTCGGCGGGGGGAGGGGCACGCGCACGACCTGGGTGCGGCGGCGCGCGTGCGGGAGCGGCCGCCCGTCCGACCGGACGGCAGCGCGAAATGCGCCCGGGACGTCCCGTGGGAGGGAAGGGCCGTGCTCAGGGGAGCCGCGACCACGTCTACGGGTCGGCAAGAGCACCGGGCGGAGCCCGGTGCGGGGAGAAGGAAGCAGAAAGGCGGGGCCCTCGCCCGCCCCGGAATCACTCCGGGGCCGGGACCCTCACTCGTGC
Source organism: Streptomyces sp. NPDC005955 (assembly GCF_042871255.1). Taxonomy (NCBI): domain Bacteria; kingdom Bacillati; phylum Actinomycetota; class Actinomycetes; order Kitasatosporales; family Streptomycetaceae; genus Streptomyces; species Streptomyces sp. NPDC005955. The sequence continues at coordinate 193,997 of NZ_JBIAIF010000014.1, forward strand.
GCGGCGCAAGGCCGACCCGGCAGTCACGTCCCGGACCCTAACCGGACGACGACCGCAGGAGCAACCCTGAGCCCACCGTGCGGCGGTGGTCAGCCATTGAGCGGGGACATGTCCGTGTAGCGGTCACCGGAAGGGGCGGACAGCGCACCGAGCCGGGACAGCTGTTCCGGACCGAGCCGCACCGCATCGGCCCCCGCGTTCTCCTCCAGCCGGGCCACGCGCTTCGTCCCGGGGATCGGCGCGATCGTGTCGCCCTGCGCCAACAGCCAGGCGAGCGCGGTCTGCGCGGCGGTGGCCCCCACGTCCCGCCCGACGGCCGCGACCTCGTCGGCGATCCGCAGGTTGCGTTGCAGGTTCTCCTCGCTGAACCGGGGGTTGTCCTTGCGGAAGTCACCGTCGTCCAGCTGCTCACGACTGCGGATGCCGCCCGTGAGGAAACCACGGCCCAGGGGCGAGTACGGGACGAACCCGATGCCCAGCTCGCGGGTGAGCGGAAGCAGCTCGGCCTCGGGGTCCCGGGTCCACAGCGAGTACTCGGTCTGGAGCGCGGCGACCGGGTGCACCGCGTGTGCCCGGCGGATCGTCTCGGGCGCGGCCTCGGACAGCCCGATGTACCGGACCTTCCCCTCGGCGACCAGTTCCGCGAGCGTGCCCACGGTCTCTTCGATCGGCGTGTCGGGGTCCACCCGGTGCTGGTAGTACAGGTCGATGCGGTCCGTGGCGAGCCGTCGCAAGGACCCCTCCACGGCCGCCCGGACATTGGCCGGCGAACTGTCCAGACCCCGGCGCCCCTCGTGGGAGAGGATGCCGAACTTGGTGGCGAGCACCACCTCGTCCCGTCGCCCGGCCAGCGCCCGGCCGAGCAACTCCTCGTTGGTGTACGGCCCGTACACCTCCGCCGTGTCCAGGAACGTCACCCCCAGGTCGACGGCCCGGTGCAGGGTGCGCACGGCTTCGGCCTCGTCCGTACCCGCTCCGGTGTAGAAGGCCGACATGCCCATGCAGCCGAGACCGAGCCGGGGGACGTCGAGACCGCCGAGGGAGACGTGTCGCATGAGTGTGCCCTTTCACGGTGGGGACGGCACGGAACGGCCACGCTGCCAGAGCGGGTGCGACCCGGGCGGTCCGACATGCCGGACCGGCCACGCGCGCCACGACACTGGGGGAAGGCCGGGGTGCGGGCGGCGGCCGGAGCACGGGCGCACCGGGCCGGGCTAGGGTGATCCGTGTGGCGAAGAACCCCCGGGCGGCGGAGCGGCGTGCGCTGCGCCCCGTCGACCTCGCACGTGACGCCGGGGTCTCCACCCAGCAGATCCGCAACTACGAGGTCGCCGGCGTGCTGCCCCACGTCCCGCGCACCGAATCCGGATACCGCTGTTTCGACGAGGGGCACCGACAGGCCCTGTTCACCTACCGGGCGCTGGTCCTCGGGTACGGGGTGGAGCGGGCCGGTGCGATCATGCGGGCGGTGCACGCCGACGACGTGCCGCTCGCGCTGTCCCTGCTCGATGCGGGCCACGCCGAACTGCACGAGCAGCGTGCCGCGTTGCGGGAGGTCGGTACGGCGTTGCACGCGGTGGCGGGGGAGGCCGGGAGCCGCGCGGACGATGGCGTCGGGGTCCCCCGGGGCGGGCTCAGGATCGGTGAGGTGGCGGCCCGGCTCGGAGTGCGGACCTCGGCCCTACGGGTGTGGGAGGCGGCGGGCCTCCTGACCCCGATGCGCGAGGCGGGCACCGGCTACCGCTGTTACGGCCCCGCCGAACTGCGGGACGCACGGATGGTCGCGCTGTTGCGGCAGGGCCGCTACTCGCTCGACCGGATCCGGACCGTGCTCGACGGGCTGCACGGCACGGCCGGCGGCGAGGCGCTGCACGACGCCGTCGCCGAACGCCAACGGTCCTTGACCCGCCGTTCCCGGGCGATGCTCGCGGGGGCGGGCGGGCTGCACGGTTACCTCGATCGGCGCGCGGTGCCCGGACGGGTTCCGGCCGAACCGTAGCGGGGGTCGTCGGCCCCGGAAGGAACCGGAACCGACGACCCCGCACACGGACGTCAGCTCGTGACGCCGTCCGGCCCTGTCGGCGCCGTCGCCGTGTTCCGCGAACCCGCGCGGCGCCGTACGAGCACCGTGCCGGCGGCGGCCAGGCCCACCGCCACCGCTGCCGCGGACAGCACCGTCGTGCCGGTCGAGGCGAGTGCGCCCGTTCCGCCGCCGCTGCCGGAGTCACCGCTGCCGCCGGTGGATCCGCCGGCGCTGCCGCCGCCCACCGAGCCGCCCGAGCTGTTCGAACTGTTCGACCCGCCGGCGTCACCGCCGCTCGTGCCGCTCGTGCCGCTGCTCGATCCGCCGGTCGAGCCACCGTTTGAGGTGCCGCTTGAGGAGCTGCCGTCCGTGCCGCCCGTCGTCCCGCCGGCGTCCGTGCCCCCGTCCGAACCACCGGTGCCGCCGCCGTCGGTGCCCCCGTCCGTACCGCCGTCGGTGCCGCCGTCCGTGCTCCCTTCGGTGGTGCCGCCGTCCGCGCCGCCGCCGTCGGTTCCGGACGTGGTGCCGGCGGTCGTCTCCGACTCCTCGGCGACCGTCAGCGTCACCGGTCGGGTACGGGTCGTGCCGGCGTCGTTCTTGAACTCGGCCCGGTACCGGTCACCGTTCTGCGCCAGCGTCGCGGTGAACGTCAGCGTCCCGGAGACGGCGTCCGTCACGGGTCGCCAGGTCTCGCCGTCGTCCTCGCTGACCTGCCAGTGCACGGTCGGCTCCGGGGTGCCCTCGGCCGCGGCGGCCAACCGGACCTCCTCGCCGGGCTTGGTGGAGACGTCGGTGGGCGACTCGGTGACCTTCGGCGACATCTGACGCACCAGTTTGACGACCTTGCCCTCGGCGGGGTGCGTCACGTAGACGGTGGCACCGCCCGGTTCCACGGCGACCGTCGCCGAACCGAGTTGACCGTGGTTGCCCGGCAGTGACACCGGCTCGGTGGTCTGGGCGTGGTCCTCGGTGTCGTACGTGGTGAGCGAACCGTTGTTGTCGTTGCCCGGTTCGCTCGGGTTGCCGCCGTCCTGGCGGACCAGGAAGGCCCGCTTGCTGGCGGCGTCGAACGCCACCGCGATCGCCCGGTCGGGTCCGGTCAGCGTCTTGGCGAGCTTGCCGTCGGGGCCCAGCACCAGGACGGCGGAGCCCGACCCCACCCACACGTCGCCGGTCGTGGGGTCCACCTCCACGAAGCCGGTGACGCCGCCCTCGACGGGCGGCAGCTCGACGGTCTGCTTCACCGTCAGGGACTCGGTGTCGACCCGGTAGAGCTTGCCGCCGCCGATGTCGGCGAACCACACGGTCTTGCGCGCCGTGTCCACCGCGAAGCGGTTGCCGCTCTCCAGGGTCAGCTCGCGCAGGGTCGTACCGGTCGCCGAATCGACCTCGGTCAGTTTGCTGCCCTGCGCGACCAGGACGGCCGTCGCCGCGGAGGTGCCCGGCCCCGCGTCGGTGACCGACGAGCCGGTGAGCCACACGCCCTGGGCCGCCGTGTCACCCGGTTTGGCACTGCCGATGCCGCGCAGCGGGTACTGGAAGCGGACCCCGTCCCCGGGCAGCGGTGCCACGATCCGGGCGACGGCCGCGGTGCGCAGGGCGCCCCCCGGGCCGGGCGCCTGGCTGATGTGCGACTGGACCTTGCCGTCGGCGGGATCGAGGACGTACAGGCCCCGCTCGTCGAGGTCCGCGGTGTCGGGGAGGTTGTCCGCGCCGACGTACAGCTTGCGGGACTCGGGGTGCACCAGGACGTCCAACGGCTTCCCGGCCGTGGTGAACTCCGCGGAGGTGCGGTACGACACCGTTCCCTCGGGGACGTCCACGCCGATGCCGCCGGGCGGGGGGCCCGCCGCGAAGGTCACCGGGATGCGGACGTCCTGGGAACGGTCGCCCAGCGCGCGGTGGTCGGAGCGGGTCACGACCGAGCAGGCGACCGTGGCGCAGTCGACCGACGAGGAGGTGGCCTCGAACTCCAACTCGACGTCGAAGCTGCCGCCCGGGCCGTACGCCTTGGCCAGTTCGCCGGCATAGGGGTCGTTCTCGGGAACGATCCACGCCGAAGTCTTGGAACTGCCGGTCATGTCGGCGCCGCCCGCGCAGGGGGAGGGCGTGCGGCCCGGACCGTTGTCCTTGCAGAGGGCGACGTAGATGCCTTTGGTCGCGTCGTAGCCCTTGCCGGTGACCCGCACGGTCTGGCCGGTGGGGTCGAGCCCCTTCGTCGCCGACACCGTCAGTTCCTGACCGTGCGCACCGGTGCCGGAGCCCGGGGTGTCGGCCGCGGCCAGTACCGGGGAGCCGGTACCGATCGAGACCGCGAGCACCGCGGCCGGACCGAGCGCGGCCAGGGTGGCCAGGGCGATGGTCCGGGATCTCGGGCCGGCGTGGTCGCGTGCCCGGGGGGATGTGTCTTTCATGGCTTCCTTGTCGTACGGGACCGGTGTACGCGACCGAAGGCGGGTTCCGGCACCGGGTGCCGGAACCCGCCTGGGGGTCGGGTCAGGAGAAGGTCACCGGGATGTGGACGTCGTACTTGCGGTCGCTGGAGTCGGTGTGGTCCGCGCGCGTGACGATGGCGCAGTCGACGGTGTCGCCGCAGATGTTGCCGCCGCCGAGGTCGGCCTTGATGTGGATCTTGGCCGTGAAGCTGCCGCCGCTCTTGAAGGTGGAGCTGTTCGGGAGGAGGCCGCCACCGAAGTTGGACACCCAGTAGGAAGCGCCCGTCGTGCCTGCCTCGTCCTGGCCGCCGAGACACGGGGTCGGCTTGTTGGCGCCCTGCCCGCCGCTCACCGCGCACAGACCGACGTAGACGCCCTGCCAGGAGTTGTAGCCGGTACCCGTGACCGTGACGTTGGCGCCCGTGGCGGGGGCGGTGTTCGGGCCGGTGACGGAGAGGTTGTAGGTGGTGGACCCGTCGACGATCGTGCGGTTCGCGGTGGCCGCCGAAGCGGAGGAGGCGAGACCGAGCGTCAGCGCGGCGGCGGAGACCACGGCGAGACCGGCGCGGGCGACCGTACGGGTGGACAGCACAGCACTCATCTGGTGAGCACCTTTCTTGCACGGGAAGCGGGTGTGGATTCAGGGCGCCACACCCGTTCGACTTAGGTAAGGCATACCTAAGTTCACGGTGGGGGGATTGTCAACAGCCGGTAATGGGCCGGCAACGCACTTGTGGAGGGGGTTCCTTGGCGCGCAGGCTTCGGGGGTGGGCTTCCGGAGGGGTGCGGGCGGCGCCGAATGTCCGGTTCCGGTGACAATCGTCCGAGCTGCGTGACAGGTGCCGTATGCAGACAACCCGTGGGTCCGGAGCCGGGTCTAGCAGGGCGGCACCGAGCGGAATCGGGCGCCATCGGGATCGGGTCGGCGCGGTGGGCGCGGAGACCGGCGTGCGGGGCACGCGGGGAAGGGGAGAGGGTTCACATGGGGGAGAAGCGCAGGGGGGCCGTCGTGTTGCTGGGGGTCGCCGGACTGCTGGCGCCGTTGACGCTCGCGTTGGGTGCGGCGCCGGCGAGTGCCGCGTCCTGCACCGCACAGGCCGGGCCCCACCAGAAGAAGGTGGAGAAGTTCCTCGGGCGGACGGTCGACGGCAGGCAGTCGGCGGGTGACTGCACCGCGATCCGGGCCTTCCAGAAGAAGCACGGCATCACCCCGGCCGCCGGCTACGCGGGCTCGGTGACCTGGGGCGTCATGGATCTGATGAACAAGCAGAAGGCCGTGGGCAACAGGCCCAACAGGGACGGTCGTTGTCCCACGAACCGGGGGCGCATCGCCTGCGTCAACCTCACGCTCCAGATCAGCTGGATCCAGGACGGCAGCAGGCTCAAGTACGGCCCCGTCCCGGTCCGCACCGGTCGCAACGGCGATGAGACGCGCACCGGTTCGAAGAAGGTCTACCTGCGGAACATCGACCACCACTCCAGCCTCTACGACGTTCCGATGCCGTACGCGCAGTTCTTCGACGGGGGGCAGGCGTTCCACGCCGCGAGCGTCAGCATGTGGAACCCGCCCGGTTCCCGTGGCTGCGTCAACCTGCGCAAGGCCGACGCCAAGAAGTACTGGTCCTACCTCCGCAACGGTGACGACGTCTTCGTGTACGGCCGGAAGTCGGGTACCTGACCGCACCCGTGGGACGGGCAACGACGACGGGCCGGGGGATCCCCCCCGGCCCGTCGCCGTTCAGTCACGTCCGTGCGGCAGTGCCACGGGCGTCAGCAGTACAGGTTGGCGCCCGTCGGAACGCCGAGGATCTGGGTGAACTGCTTGTAGCGCTTCACCCGGCTCTCGACCTGCCGGGGGTTGCCGCCGTTGCACTCCAGGGTGCCGTTGATCGCGTTGATCGTCTGGGCGAACCCGGCGCCGCTGACCATCGCGTCGTGGGCGGTGACCGGACCGGGGCCGTCCTGCGTGTTCCAGTACCACAGGGCGGTCATCATGGAGACGTCGGGCTTCGTCTCCACCTGCCAGGGCTCGTTGAGGAGGTCGATGCCGAGGAAGTCACCGGCGGCCTTGTAGTTGAAGTTCCAGCTGAGCTGGATCGGGCCCCGCCCGTAGTAGGCCGCCTGTCCGGCCGGGCAGCCGTAGGGCATGTCCCGGTCACAGTAGTGCGGGTAGTTGTCCTTGTTGATCTCCGTGATGTAGAACAGGCCGCCGGACTCGTGGCTGATGTTCGCGAGGAAGGCCGCGGCCTCCTGCTTGCGCATCGTGTCCGTACCGGTGTGGGCGAACTTCGGGAACGCCTTCATGGCGTCCGTCAGACCCTTGTACGTGTAGAACGGGTTCCGGTTCGGGAACATCTGGTCGAACTGGGCCTCGCTCACCACGAAGCTGTTGTGGTTCGGGTTCCCGTTGCCCCCGCAGGTGTACGGGTCCCAGTAGTACGTGCTGGTCACGGGGTTGTACCCGGGGTTGTCGCGCTCGGCGACGTACACGCTTCCGTCGGAGTACTTGACGATGTCACCGGTCTGGTAGTTCGCTCCGGCGGACCAGGTGGGTGCGATGGCGCACTCGTCCGTGCCGGTCGCGGCGTTCGCCGTGGTGGCCGGCACCATGATCGTTGCAGCGAGTGAGCCCGCGGTGGCGAGACCCACCATGAGCGACTTCATACGTTCTCTGAGCACGACTTTCCCTTTCGCGCGTCAACAGGCGTGCCAGACAAGCCCAGTTGACTCTGTCCCTGGGCACGCCGTAACGGGTGTACGAGCTACCCAAGCGTTTGGGGGGAGGCCGCGTCAAGGTCTAGACCATTACTGATCTTGCGTAACGGGCAGAAAAAGAAGGGTTGTTATTTTGAAGCCCCCTGATCCGGGGTCTCCGGAGGGGGGCGGTCGGCGGCGGGGTGCGCCGACCGGGGCCGGCCACAAGGATGGGCGGGGCCCCGAACCATGGCCGCTTCCATGGCTCGGGACCCCGCCCGATTCCCCGGGCCGCCCACGACTTCGGCCCGGAGGTTCTGAAGGGTCGTCAGCGACCCTGTAGGGCCTTCACGTTGTCGCCGAAGGTCCAGTTGCGCGAGCCGTCCCAGTTCAGTGACCAGGTCATCAGGCCCTTGAGTCGGCCACCGTAGTGGTTCCACGCCTGACTCACCTGAGAGGGCGTCATGTGGCCTCCGCCCGCGCCGGGTTGGGCGGGCAGGCCGGGCGCCTGCTTGTCGTACGGGACCCGGATGGTGGTGCCCTGGATGACGAGCCCGCGGTCGAGGCAGTCGGTCTGCGCGACGAACCCGGCGACCGTCCCGGCGTTGTACGAGTCGGCGGAGCAGCCGTACATGGCGCCGTTGTAGTACTGCATGTTCAGCCACCACAGCCGGCCGTTGTCCGCGTACTTCTTGATGATCGGGAGGTACGAGCCCCAGATGGACCCGTAGACGACGCTGCCACCGGTCACGTACGCGGTCTCGGGGGCCATCGTCAGGCCGAAGTTGGACGGCATCTGGGCGAGGACCCCGTCGATGATGCGGATCAGGTTGGCCTGGGAGGCGGACAGGGTGTTGATGTTGCCGGTGCCCACGAGGCCGGTCTCGATGTCGATGTCGATGCCGTCGAAGTTGTACTTCTTGAGGATCGGGACGATCGTCGCGACGAACCGGTCGGCGACCGTGCTGGAGCTGAGGTCGATCCCGGCCGCGGCGCCGCCGATCGACATCAGGATCGTCTGCCCCTGTGCCTTGGCCGCGCACATCTCCTCGGGGGTGGGCACCTTGACCCGGTTGTCCATGCCGTCCTCCCACAGCACCGTTCCGTCCGAACGGATCACGGGGAAGGCGGCGTTGAGGACGTTGTAACCGTGCTGGGCGATCCGGCTGTCGTTGATGGGTATCCAGCCGAGGCCGGGATGGACGCCGCTCGCGGCTCCGTCCCAGTTCTCCCAGTACCCCTGGAGGACCTTGCCGGCGGGCTTCGACTTCACCGGACAGGTACTGACGGCGGCCCGTTCCGGGGCGGTCGGGGCGGCGTGGGCGGCGCCGGAGGCGGCGGCGCCGAGTAAGGGGGCGGAAGTCGCGAGAGCGATGCCGATGCCGAACAGCCGGACGCGCCGGCCGATGCTGCGGAACATGCTGTGTGCTCCCTTCGAACCGGGTCACGCACACGTGGGGGGTGGCGTGCCTCGGCGGTGGACGGCAGGAGTCGACGCACGGTGGGGGCGTGCCGACTCCCGGGTGGGGGGAACCCGGAGACGTACGCGGAACGTGAGGGAGGGGCGGTGCGGTGGGGCGGTGGGGTCGGCTGGGTGCGCGGAGGTGGGGGTGGGGGTGGGGGTGGGGGTGGGGGTGGGGGAGGTGTCGCAGTGGGGGAGGTGCGCGCGCCCATACCGTAAGTTGGTCCAGACCTACCGTCAATAGGTCTGGACCAAAACCCAGTTGAGGCGGGTGCGCCCCCGGCGGCCGCGCCTCCGGGGGCGCCTGCCCGGGCGGCGGCCGCGGTCCGATCGGAGGGCGGCGCTGGAGCCGCCGGGATCGACGGCGCGCGCATCAATGAGCGCGCCCCCTTGTTATCGATTCGTGCCCCCCGGTCTCCCGGGGCGGCCTGCGCCCCGACCTCGTCCCGGATACGCTCCGAATCTCCTCCGTCACTCTCCGGATGTTCGGTGTGGACCGTGGGTCGGCCCGCCGCGCGGGGCGGGAGTGGAACTCGGCGGAGGGGGAAGCCGTGCGCTCATCAGCAGCGCGGGGCGCCAGTGGGGTTGACCGGGCCGCCGGGAAGTGCCGCGCGGCGAAACGACGACGTGCCGTCCGGGGCCGCAGCGAGCGGTCCGGGTCGGCTGAGGACGTGCATGCCGAACCTGCCGTACCGGACCGGGACCGTGACGACGACCGCGACGGCGGTCTGTCCCGTGTTCCCCGGGTCCGTGTTGTCCGAGTCCGTGGGCCACCCGTCCGTGGAGCGCGAGGCCGGGTGCCCGAGGGGCGTGCCCCTCGACGCCGCACACCCCGACTCCGCGCCCCACCCCGACGGCCCGTCGCCGGACGCGCCGCCCGGGGAGCCCGTGGGCGCCGGGCCCGTCCGCTCCGGCGGACCCGCGACCCCCGACCCGGCCGGCACGGCGGCGCTGGGCCGGGCGGCCACCGAGTTCCTGGCCCTCCACCACGAGGAGGAGGGCCAGGGGTGCCCTGCCGACCGCATCGCCGCCGTGCACGACGAGATCGCCCGCACCGGGACGTACCGGCACACCGCCGAGGAGCTGACGTACGGCGCCCGGGTGGCCTGGCGCAACTCCAACCGGTGCATAGGCCGTCTGTACTGGCGCTCGCTGCGGGTCCGCGACCTGCGCCACCTCCGCTCGGCCGAGGACATCGCCGCAGCCGCGGTGGAGCACCTGCGCACAGCCAGCCGCGACGGGCGGATACGCCCGCTGATCACGGTCTTCGCCCCCGACGCCCCCGGCCGCCCCGGGCCCCGCATCCTGAACGACCAGTTGGTCAGGTACGCCGGCTACCGCCGGGCGGACGGCACCGTCCTGGGCGACCCGGCCAACGCGGACCTCACCGCCCTCGCCCTGCGCCTCGGTTGGCCCGGCGGCCCCGGAACCGCCTTCGACGTGCTGCCGCTGGTCGTCCGGGGTGCCGAAGGGCCTCCCCGTTGGTTCGAGCTGCCGTCCGACGCCGTGCACGAGGTCCCCCTCAGCCATCCCGGGTACCCGTGGTTCGCCGACCTCGGCCTGCGGTGGCACGCCGTGCCGGCGGTCTCCGGGATGTGCCTGGAGGTCGGGGGCGTCCGCTACCCGGCCGCCCCGTTCAACGGCTGGTACATGGGCACGGAGATCGGTGCCCGCAACCTCGCCGACACCGACCGGTACGACCTGCTCCCCGTGCTCGCCCGCCACCTCGGGCTCGACACCAGCAGTGACCGCACGCTCTGGAAGGACCGGGCCCTGGTCGAGTTGAACCTCGCCGTCCTGCACTCCTTCGACCGCGCCGGCGTCACCGTCACCGACCACCACACCGAGTCCCGACGCTTCCTCACCCATCTGGAACGCGAGGAGCGGGTCGGCCGTGCGGTGGGCGCCGACTGGTCGTGGATCGTGCCGCCGATCTCCGGCAGCGCGACCCCCGTCTTCCACCGGACCTACGACGACACGCAGCTGCGGCCGGCGTTCGTCCACCACCCGCAGCCCCCGCAGCGGGGTGCTGAAGACGTCGTTCCGGACTTGGTCTAGACCGATCATCTTCGGCTGCTACCGTCGGCGCAGCAATCTGGCAGCCGAGAGGGGACAGCAGTGACAGCGGGGCGCAGGGAAGCCGGTCGAGCGTACGTCGGATCGTTCACCGCAGCCGGGGGGCCGGGCGTGGTGGCGGCCTCCGTGGAACCGACCACCGGTGCTCTCGCCCTGCTCGGCGCGACCGACGCCGTGGCCGACCCCTCGTACCTCGCGCTCGCCGCGGACGGGTCGACCCTGTACGCGGTGAGCGAGACCTCCGTCGGTGCGGTCGCCGCCTTCGACGTCACCGACGGGCACCCCCGCCCCCTGGGGGCGCCCGTTCCGGTGGGCGGCGACGGGCCCACCCACCTCGCCCTGTACGCGGACCACGTGGTGACCGCCAACTACGGCTCCGGCAGCGTCAGCGCCGTGCCGCTGCGCGCGGACGGCACCCTCGCCGACGGGCCTTCCGGGGTGCTCGTCCACCAGGGGAACGGCCCGCACCCGCAGCGCCAGCACGCTCCGCACGCGCACCAGGTGCTGCCCGCCCCCGGCGGGCGCTGGGCGGTGAGCGTGGACCTCGGGACGGACTCCGTCCGGGTCTTCGACCTGGACCGCGAGGGGGAGCCGCAGGTGCACCGGGAGATCGCCCTGCGCCCCGGCTGCGGCCCCCGCCACCTGGCCTTCCATCCGGACGGGACGCACGCCTACGTACTGAACGAGCTGGCCCCGACCCTGACGGTCTGCCACTGGGACGCCGCCCGGGGGGTGCTCCGGCCGCTCGGTGAGACCTCCGTGCTGCCCGGCGCCCCGGACGGCGACGCGTACCCGTCCGCGGTGGTCGTGGCGCCCGACGGTCGGTTCGTGTGGACCGCCACCCGCGGTGAGGACGTCATCTCGGTCCTGGCGGTCGAGGAGGGCGGCGCTCGCCTGCGCTTCCTCGCGACGGTCCCCTGCGGCGGCCACTGGCCGCGTGACCTGGCCCTGGACGCCACGGGGAGCCGTCTCTACGTGGCGAACGAGCGCTCGGGCGACGTGACCTGGTTCGGTGTCGACACGGAAACCGGCCTGCCGCGGCACGCGGGTTCCGTGGAGGTTCCCGCCGCGTCCTGCGTCGTACTGTCCTGAGGGGGGCCCGGGTTCCGCTCCGCCCGGTGGGCGGACGCGGGCCGGGCGCCCCCGTCAGCGCACCGGAGCGCCGGCTCCGGTCTGCGGGATCCCCAGTGCGGTCGCGTACTTCGACAGGGCCAGCTTGCCGATGGCCGGGTAGGCGCCGAGCGGTTCGGCCACGGCGCACCCCGCCTCCTTGCCCGCCGCTTCCAGCAGGCTCGGGTCGATCTCCGGACCGATCAGGTACGGCGCGAGCGCGAGCTGCCCCGACCCGGAGGAGCGCAACTGCTCGGCGACGTCCGCGATGGAGCCCTCCTTGTCGAGGGCGGCGGCCATCACCGGCACGGCGAGGCGGGCGGCCAGCAGCATGCCGGTGATGCCGGCTGCCTGGGCTGCCTCCTCGCCGCCCACCGAGGCGATGACGATGCCGTCGGCGGCGGTGGCCACGGTGAACAACCGGGCACGGTCCGCACGGGCGAGCCCGGCCTCGGACAGCCGCACGTGCAGCGCCTCGGCGAGCAGCGGATGCGGGCCGAGGACGTCGGTCAGCTCGGCGGCGACCTTGCTCCGGGCGATGGCCTGGCGGATCTCCCGCAGCAGGGCGCCGTCGGCACCCGCGAGCAGGGGGACGACGACGGCGACGGGGCCATCGGGCTCCGCCGCGTCGGAGCCCGCCGCGCGGGCCAGTTCGTAGCGGGCGGTGCGGTCCTGCGCGGTGCGCGCGAGGACGGTCGAGAGCGAGGGGAACTCGTCGTCGTCCCCGTCGAGGTAGCCGATCCGGGCGTTGAGGCCGGGCAGCTCGGAACGGGCGATGCTCACGACCTCGTCGGCGAGCAGCCGGACGGGTCCACTGGGCGTGCCCGGAACCGCGAGCACCAGGGCGGGTGCTCCGTCGGGTGCCACCGCGGGTTCAGGGCGGCGATGGCGCCCCGACTGGCGGGGGCGCGGCATTCGTACGGGCAGGTCGTTGGCCGGCCCAGTGGGGGTGCTCATGGCGCCGCATGCTACTGGCTTTGCCCCCCTCTCTGTTCGGGGAGGGGGCGGGTGAGCGGTATCTGTCATATTTTGTCTGATTCATCAGATTTACCGGACGAATGAGCCCGGAACACCCGTTCTTCATCGTCCGCTTCGGTGTGCAGGGACGACAACATGCGCCCGTCGATCGGCAGTCCGGGACCGTCGGTCAGGAGCCCGGTCGCGATCCGCACCGAACCGAGCAGGGGGTCCCCCTCGGCCTCGGTCCTGCGCGCGCCGGGCAACTGTCGGGCCAACTCCTCCGCGAGCGGATCGAGCAGGGGCGCGCCCATCTTGAACACCCCGCCGGTGAACGCCACCTCGCACTGCGCGGACCGCGGCGCGACCGCCGCCGCGGCCTCCACGATGTGCGCGGCGGCCCGCCGCAGGACGTCCTGCGCCACGGGGTCGGCGACCTCCTCGGCCGCGCAGGCGGCGACCTCGGGTGCGAAGGAGGCGAGGACGGCGGGTCGGTCGCTGCGCGGGTACAACAGCCCGGGCAGGTCCGGAGCGGGTCCGAACACGGCCTCGGCGCGCGCGAGCAGCGCGGCCGAGCCGCCCCGCCGCCCGTCGTGCGCGCGCATCGCGGCGTCGAGTCCCGCCCGGCCGATCCAGGCCCCGCCGCCGCAGTCGCCCAGCAGATGGCCCCAGCCGTCGGCGCGCCGCCAGGAGACGAGGTCCGTTCCGGTGGCGATCATGCCGGTGCCGCCCGCGACGACCGCGCCGGGGCGGAACCCGAGGGCCCCCACGTAGGCGGTGACGGCATCGGCGGCCAGCGCCAGCCGGCGCACGCCCCACTCCCGGGCGAGTGCGCCCGGCAGTTCGGCGCGCAGCCGGTCGCCGAGGGTCGCCATGCCGGCGGCCCCGACGGCTGCCGCCGGCACCTCGGTGACCTGGGCGTCGGCCAGCAGCGCGCGGGCCATCGGGACCAGTTGTTCCAGGAAGTGTTCGGCGTCGATCCCCTGCGGCCCGGTCCGCACCGGTCGGGCCGAGCGGAGCGGCGCGGAGCGGGGGCGTCCGTCCACGGCCAGCACCGCGCGCAGCCCGGAGCCCCCGGAGTCGACGGCGAGGACGACGGGGCCGGCCGTCACGGCAGCCGCCAGTCGACGGGCTGCGCGCCCTGCTGAACCAGGAGGTCGTTGGTGCGGCTGAACGGTCGGGAGCCGAAGAAGCCGTTGTCCGCGGACATCGGCGAGGGGTGGACGGACTCGACGGCGGGGAGGTTGCCCAGGAGGGGGCGGACGTTGCGGGCGTCCCGGCCCCAGAGGACGGAGACCAGGGGCCGCCCGCGGGCGGCCAGTGCACGGATGGCCTGCTCGGTGACCGCCTCCCAGCCCTTGCCCCGGTGCGCTCCCGGCTTGCGGGGAGCGGTGGTCAGGGACTTGTTGAGCAGGAGGACCCCCTGGCGGGTCCAGGGGGTCAGATCACCGTTGGAGGGCGGGGGGACCCCCAGGTCGCTGGTGAGCTCCCGGTAGATGTTGATCAGGCTGCCGGGCAGCGGGCGCACCTCGGGCGCCACCGCGAACGACAGCCCCACGGCGTGCCCCGGCGTCGGGTAGGGGTCCTGACCCACGATCAGGACCCGCACCTCGTCGAAGGGCTGTTGGAAGGCACGCAGCACGTGCGCTCCGGCGGGCAGGTAGGTGCGGCCCGCGGCGATCTCCGCGCGCAGGAAGTCGCCCATCCTGGCGACCTGGTCGGCGACGGGTTCCAGGGCCTTGGCCCAACCCGCTTCGACGATCTCGTGCAAAGGTCGTGCTGCCACGCGGACGTGCCCCCAAGGATGCTCAGGTGTGCGGTGAGACCCACGCGGAGCGGTGGGCGCCCGCGCGGCTCGAAGAGTACCGCCGTGTCATGCGGTTCCTTGCCCCGGGACGGCCACGCGATTCCCCTGGCGTGACGCCCCCGAGGGCCCGGCAGATGCACTCCACACGCTTGCAGTACGGGCATACGGGGACCACGGTGGTCTCCTTCCATGACAGGGGATGTCGGTTCCTTATCCCTCCCTTAGAGAAACGGGTACGAGCGTGTGCAGGTTTCGAAAGGGAATGAAGACTCCATGATGTTTTTCGTCACGGTGATTTTCGGCCGCGTGGCTGAAATGGCCCTCTGTTGCACCGTGTTATGGGGTGACTGCGGCGTGCACACACGGGGCGCCCGAGGGATGCGGGGCGGGGCGGACCCGGACCTCTCCGCCGTTCGGCGGGGCATATAATTCGCCGTTGCGATCGTTGGGGGACCCGCTCGTGGGGGGTCCCCCGGTCGATGCGCGGGGCCTCCCGGAGGGCCGTGCCGCAGGGGACTTCGCGCGCCGGTGACCGCCCGCCCGCCGCCCCGTCCGGTCCGCGGAACGCAGGACGGCGCCGGTCAGCGGGCGGTCGACCCGCAGCGGAGCCTGGTGGACGCCCCCGCGCTCGCCCCGAACGACCCGCTCCCGCCGTCCCTGCGGTGCCGCGGGTCGACGGCGCCCCCGACCGGCGCCCGTGCGGGAGCGCTCCCGCACCGTCGCGGGGGTACACGTTCCGGCGGCCGCGCAGCAGGGGAGCCGGACCGGGGGCCGGACGGTCCGGTGCACCCCCGTGGGCGCCCCCGCGGGGGTCCGGGTCCACATCGGGCCGGAGCACCGCCGGCCCGCCCGCGTTCGACGGGGTCCGGCTCGCCCCGCCGTCCAGTGCGCCCGGCACCTCCGCCGTAGGGCCGGCCGGCCGCCACGGGACGCGCGCACCCCGGACGGGGGCCGCGACCGTGGCCGGCCCCCGTCCGGCGGGGTCACCGCGACCGTGCGGCCACCCGCTCCGCGACCCCGGCCAGTGCGCGCGGTCCCACCCGACAACAGCCGCCCACCAGCCGTGCGCCCGACGCCAGCCAGCCGTCCACCGCTGTGGCGGCGAACCGGTCGGGGCCCACCCAGGCGCGCCGCGCGGCGTCCCAGCGCTCACCGCTGTTGGGGTACACGACCACGGGCTTGCCGGTGATCCGCGCCGCCAGCGCCACCGCGGCGTCCGCGGCGGCCGGGGTGCAACAGTTCACGCCCACCGCACACACCTCCGCCGCCCCGGCCGCCACCGCGAATGCCTCGGCGAGCGGCTGTCCCGCCCGGGTGCGGTCCCCGCTGATGCTGAACGACAACCAGGCCGGCACCCCGAGCCCGCGCACCGCACGGAGCAGGGCCCGGGCCTCGTCCACGTCGGGCACCGTCTCCAGGGCGAACGCGTCGGGCCCCGCGGAGGCGAGGACCTCCAGCCGGGGCCGGTGGAACCGTTCCAGTTCCGCCACCGTCAGGCCGTACCGACCCCGGTACTCCGAGCCGTCCGCCAGCATCGCCCCGTACGGACCCACCGAGGCGGCCACCCAGCGCGGGCGCCCGCCCGGTGCCGTCCGGGCCGCCTCCCGCGCCAGGGTCACGCTCGCCCGCAGCAACTCCGCGGCCCGCGCGCGATCCGTGCCGTGCCGGGCGAACCCCTCGAAGGTCGCCTGGTAGCTCGCCGTGGTGGCGATGTCCGCACCCGCCTCGTAGTACGCCCGGTGCGCCGCGACGACCGCCTCCGGACGGTCCGCGAGCAACCGCGCCGACCACAGGTCGCCGTCGACGCGCTCGCCCTGCGCCTCCAACTGGTTCGACAGCCCGCCGTCCAGCACCAGCGGACCCCGGGTCAGGGCGGTGACCAGGGAGGGGCGCGGGAACCGGGCCGACCCGGTGGCGGTGGTGTGCACACCACCGAAGCTAGCCCGTCCCCGCCCCGCAGGGTCCCCCGCCCCGTCCGCGGGATCAGGCCGCGCGCAGGTACGGGTCCGGCACCGTGATCCGCGTGCCGAGTTCCCGGGCCGCGTGCTGGGCCCACGAGGGGTTGCGCAGCAGTTCCCGGCCGAGGAGGACGGCATCGGCCTCGCCGCTCGCCACGATCCGCTCCGCCTGCTCCGCCCCGGTGATCAGACCCACCGCCGCCACCGGCAACCCCGTCTCGGCGCGGACCCGGGCCGCGAACGGGACCTGGTAGCCGGGGCCGGTCGGGATGCGCACTCCGGACGCCGTGCCGCCCGAGGAGACGTCCAGCAGGTCCACCCCGTGCTCCTGGAGCAGGGCGGCGAAACGGACCGTGTCGTCCACGGTCCAACCGTCGCTCTCCAGCCAGTCGGTCGCGGAGATCCGGAAGAACAGCGGCAACTCGTCGGGCCAGACCGCGCGGACGGCGTCGACCACCTCCAGCGCGAAGCGGCTCCGGTTCGTGAACGACCCGCCGTACGCATCGGTGCGCCGGTTGGCGTGCGGTGAGAGGAACTCGCCGATCAGATAGCCGTGCGCCCCGTGGATCTCGGCCACCTTGAACCCGGCCGCCAGGGCCCGCCGTGCCGCGCCTGCGAACTGCTCGACGATCTCGGCGATCTCCTGGGTCGTGAGCTCCCGAGGGGCGGGGTGCTCGGGGCTGAAGGGCAGGGGGCTCGGTCCGACGGTCTGCCAGCCGTGCGCCTCGGGGCCGACCGGACCGCCACCGCGCCAGGGGACGTCCGTCGAGGCCTTGCGGCCCGCATGGGCGAGTTGCACGCACGGGACGGTGCCCTGCTCGGTGAGGAAGTCGACGATCCTGCGGAACGCCTCCGTCTGGGTGTCGTTCCACAGACCCACGTCGGCGATCGAGATCCGTCCCTCGGGGCTGACCGCGGTCGCCTCGGTGAGGATCAGTCCGGTGCCGCCGGCGGCGCGTGCCGCGTAGTGCGCGAAGTGCCAGTCGGTGGGGACCCCGGCCTGCGGTCCGACGGGCGCGGCGGAGTACTGGCACATCGGGGCCATCCAGGCCCGGTGGGGGATGGTCAGCGACCGCAGGGTGAGGGGTTCGAACAGGGCGCTCATGGCGGTTTCCCTTCAGGGGGCCGGGCGGCGGACGCTCCGTGGCGCGGCCCGCGGATGTGGTGAACCGGGGCCGGCGAACGGGGCGTTGGGTAGTACGATAGCCCTCGTAGTACGGCAACTGTCAAACTACGATGAGTGTCGAACCAAGCCGTACACTGGACCCACCGAACAGACCCGGGAGCCGCCGTGACCGCCACCACCAGCAGTCGTGAACTGGCGCACCCGCGCCGCGAAGAGATCACCCTGGAAGCCGTGCTGCACGCCCTCGCCGATCCGATGCGGCTGCGCGTCGTACGGGAACTCGCCGAATCCGGCGATGAGTTCCCCTGTTCACACTTCCCGCTGCCGGTCAGCAAGTCGACGACCACGCACCACTTCCGGGTGCTGCGCGAGGCGGGCGTCATCCAACAGCACTACCGCGGCACCGCGAAGTACAGCAGGCTGCGGGAGGGCGACCTCGACGCGCTCTTCCCCGGCCTGGTCCTCAGCGTGCTCGCCGCCGCGGCGGCCGAGGAGGCGCGTCGGGTCACCCCCTGAGCAGCGACCCGACAGGGCCCAGGCGGAGCCCGGCCCGGGTGAGGCTCCGGTGGGCCCTTCGTCGGCTCGGCATCAGTGGGCGTGCCCCGCGACCGGGCGTCGACCGGACCACGGCACCCGGGTGCTCCGGTCGCGGGGCGGCCGCGTCACAGCAGCCCGCGCATCCGTCCGATCTCCGCCGTCTGCTGGGCGATCACGTCGTTGGCCATCTCCTCCACGAGGACGTTGTTGCCCTCCGAGAGCGCGTCGGCGGCCATCGTCACGGCCCCTTCGTGGTGCGTGATCATCAGAGCGAGGAACAGTTCGTCGAACGCCCCGCCCCGGGCGGCCCGCAACTTCGCCAACTGGGCCTCGGTGGCCATGCCCGGCATGGACGCGTGGGCGTGGCCGCTGCCGGCGCTGTGCTTCGGTCCGCCGTTGCTCTCCCACCAGCCCTCCATGGCGCCGATCTCGGGCTTCTGTGAGGCGGCTATCCGGGCGGCGAGCCGCTTGACCTTTCCCGACCCGGCGCGCGCCGGGACGAGTTCGGTCATCACCAGGGCCTGGGCGTGGTGCTTGATCATCATCTGGACGTAGTCGAAGTCCGCGGAGTTGGGCGAATCGTCACCGAGCCGCTTCTTCGCCTCCCCCGCCGAGAGGGTGGCCGCCCCCTCGCCCGGTTTCCCCGGGGCGATCACCGAGGGCCCCGCCGCCTTCTGCGGGGCCGCCCCGCCGGACCCTTCCGCATCGCAACCCGCGAGGGTCAGCAGCAGGGCCGCACAGAGCAGTGCGACACCCGAACGGCCTTGCTGGCGGCGGGGGTTGCGGCGGATTGCGGCCGGCGTCCGACGTGCTTCGTCCTGGCTGCTGCGACTGCGGTACAAGGCATCCTCCTGCGAAGCGGGGGGAGTTGACGGCGGGGTGGAGGGGGTGTCGGCGGCCCCTGTGGGGTCGCCGTCGGGCGGAGGGGACGGGTTGGGTGTGCCGTCTACCGTCTTAGCACCCTTCCGCGGGCGGTGATCGAAAGCCTTTGTGACGATTGCGTTGCCCCCCTATTGATATGAGCATGATGAAGACGATACTGCGGGTGTTCCTGAACCGTTCCACACCGTGAACGGCGAAGAGGGAGGACGCAGTGACCCTGTCGAACGATCCCCGAACGCGGCGCAGACGCCTGGGAGTCGCCGCCGCAGTGGTGGGGCTGCTCGCCACGCTGGTCACCGCCGCACCCGCGGCGGCGATCCCCGACCCCGGCGACGCCCCGTCGACCCCCGAGCGGGTGTCCCAGGAGGACGCCCGGGACACCAGGGAGGCGATAACCGCCGGCGAGATACCCGGCCAGGACGAGATCGTCCACTCCGACAACATCAAGCACCTGGCCAACATCCCGAAGGACGCGCTCCCCGGGACCAACTCGGACCTGGCCTTCCAGGGCAAGTACGCGTTCGCCGGCAACTACGACGGCTTCCGGATCTTCGACATCAGTGATCCGAAGGCACCGAAGACCGTCTCGCAAGTGCTCTGCCCGGGTTCGCAGAACGACATCTCGGTCTCCGGCAACCTGCTGTTCCTGTCGACCGACTCGTCCCGCAGCGACAACTCCTGTGCCAGCACGTCCCAACCCGCGAGCGTCAAGGACTCGTGGGAGGGCGTCAAGGTCTTCGACATCAGTGACAAGCGCAACCCGAAGTACGTCTCCGCCGTGGAGACGGCCTGCGGCTCGCACACCCACACCCTGGTGCCGGACCGGAAGAACGTCTACGTCTACGTCTCGTCGTACTCCCCGAACGCGGCGTTCCCCGACTGCCAGCCCCCGCACGACGGCATCTCGGTCATCAAGGTGCCGAAGAAGGCGCCCCAGCAGGCCGCGGTCGTCAACTTCCCGGTGCTCTTCCCCGGTAGCGGCCCCGACGGGGGCGGCAACCCGGGCGGACCCACCAACCCGGGCGTCTCCAAGACCACCGGGTGCCACGACATCACGGTGCTCCCGTCGAAGGACCTGGCGGCGGGCGCCTGCATGGGCGACGGCATCCTCTTCTCCATCAAGGATCCCGAACGCCCGAAGGTGATCGACGTCGTCCAGGACAACGTGAACTTCGCGTTCTGGCACTCCGCCACCTTCAACCAGGACACCAAGAAGGTCGTCTTCACCGACGAGTTGGGCGGCGGCGGCGCCGCGACCTGCAACGCGGCGATCGGCCCGGACCGCGGCGCCAACGGCATCTACGACATCGTCGGCCGGGGTGACCACCGCGAACTGGTGTTCCGCAGCTACTTCAAGATCCCGCGCCACCAGGCCGACACCGAGAACTGCGTCGCCCACAACGGATCCGTCATCCCGGTGCGGGGCAAGGACCTCATGGTCCAGGGGTGGTACCAGGGCGGCGTCTCGGTCTGGGACTTCACCGACTCCACCGAGCCCAAGGAGATCGCCTACTTCGAGCGCGGCCCGCTGAGCACGACCAGGTTGGTCGCCGGTGGATCGTGGTCGGCGTACTACTACAACGGGTACATCTACTCCAACGACATGGCCAAGGGCTTCGACGTGCTCAAGCTCGACGACCGCCGCACCAACGCCGCGGAACGGGTCAGGTTGCACGAGCTGAACGTCCAGACCCAGCCGGACTACTTCGACCGGGACGACGACGAGTGGGACGACGACTGACCCGCTCCGACTGAACCCCGACCGGGCCGATCGGGCCCGGACGAAGCAGTGGGCTCGCCGGCGACGGAACCCCCAGCTCGCCGGGGTGCCCGACCGCTGGCGGTCTCCCCGCCCCCGCACCGGGGCGGGGAGACCGCCAGCGGTCAGCGGTCTTCTGGGTCCCCCGGCTCGCCGCGACCCGCGCCGAACAGCCCGGAGAAGTCCGCCGGCGGCCCTCCCTGCGGCGCCACCCGTGGTGGCCGCTCGGTCGGCGGCGTCCCCAACTCCCACGCCAGCCCGTACCGACGGAACAACTCCGCCCTCAGCACCTCGGCGGGCATCGGCGCGCCGGGCAGCAGGATCGCGAACACGGACCCCATCAACAACGCCCGCAACAGCGGATAGTCCGTGTCCGGAGCGGGCGACCCGTACCGCTCGACGGTGTCGCGCAGCAACTCCGCGAGCCGCTGCTGCTCAGCGCAGCGGACGAACCCCTCGGCCTGGAGGATGCCCGCCATGTGGGCGCGCATCAACACCGTGCTGTCCCGTGCGAGCCCCAGGACCGCGTCGATGGCGCGCGCCATCCGCTCGTGGCCCTCCTCGGTGCGCGGTTCCCGCTCCAGGGCCTGGGCCAGGGCGGTGTGCATCAGCCGGTGCACCGCCGACTGGAAGAGCTGGCGCTTGCCGGGGAAGTAGTAGGACACCAGGCCCCGGGCGGTGCCCGCCCGGTCCGCGATGTCGGACAGGGTCGTCGCCTCGTACCCCCGCTCGGCGACCAGCTCCACGGTCGCCCGCAACAGCCGCTCACGGCTGCGCCGTCGCAGCTCCTCATTGACCGATGCGCTGCGCGGGGTCATCCTGTACTCCTGCGTTGACTGGCTTCCAGCCAATATACTCAGCGGAGTCGGTGGTGGCCTCGCGGCCCCACCCGGTCCGCTGTCCGCATGGGCGCAGCGGGGGAGCGTCCATGCGGACGGCGGTGCACGAACGCGGCCCGGGCCCGGTGGCCCGGGCCGCGTGCTCTTCTCGCGGGACTCCTCCCCGCTCCCTACAGTGGGGACGGGGCCGAGGAGGCGATGACATGGACCAGCGACAGATCCTGGAGCGGATCACCGCCATGGTCGAGGACGAGCGGCGACTGCGCGACGGGCTCACGGAGGGCCGCGACCGCACCGCGGAACGCGCCCGGCTCGCCGAACTGGAACGGGAACTCGACCAGTGCTGGGACCTGCTCCGTCAGCGGCGGGCCAAGTCCGAGTACGGCGAGAACCCCGACGAGGCCCGGGTGCGGCCGTCCTCCCAGGTCGAGGGCTACCAGTCCTGAGCCGGCGCGGTGCGTCCGGTCACGGACGGCCGCGGAGCGGCCCGGTGCGGTCGGCGTCCGGGAGCCGGCTCGGGCCGCGGAACCGTTCGTAGGACAGGACCGCCACGGAGACGGTCAGACCGCCCAGAAGCCATCCCTCCACCACGTCGGAGGGCCAGTGCACGCCCAGCCAGATGCGGGTGAACCCCACGCCGAGGACGGAGACCGCGGCGACGACCAGCGCCACCCGCCAGAGCGAGAGTCGGACGCCGTACCGGTACAGGGTCCACAGGAGCAGCCCGCACACCACCGTCGCGGTCATCGCGTGTCCGGAGGGGAACGCGGAGTAGTTCGCCGAGTCCACCGGGTCGGGCCAGCGGGGGCGCTCCCGCCCGACGCCGGCCTTGAGCGCCTGTTGGAGCAGCGTTCCCAGGGCGCAGGGAACCGCGAGCCAGGCGGCGAACCATGCGTCGCGGCGCCACAGCAGCCACCCCACGACCACCGCGAGCAAGGCCCGCATGGTCCACGGGTCCCACGCCCAGTCGGTGAGGATGCGGTTGGCGTGGGTGAGACCGGGGTCGGCCACGGCCCAGTCGTGCGTGGTGCGGGCGATCTGCTCGTCCACGTCCAGCAACGGGCTCCAGCGGGCCGCGACCAGGACCAGGAGCAGAGTGGCGAGCCCGCCCAGGACCAGCGCGACGCGTGGGGCGCGTGAGGTCAGGGGGCGGGGTGGGCTCGATGGGGGGAGTGGGGACACCTTGTGCATGGGGGTGATCCTCCCCGACCCCGCGTGCAGCAGGCCAGGAATCCGCAGGGATCCACGGGGCGGTCGGGGTGTTCGGCCGAGGGGTGCCCGCACGGGTGGCCGGATCGGGTCCCGTGCGCCCGTCGCCCCGGGGAGGGATCTCCGGAAGCGGCCGGGACCGGTCAGCGCAGGGCGTGCAGCCCGGGTACGAAGGCCACCAGGACCGGCACCACCGGGACCAGTGCCGCCGCCGCGGTGAGCCGCAGCCGCCTGGCCGGGGTGAGCCGGCGCGGCGGGGTGAGCAGACGGTTCACTCGCTGCGGAACGAGTGCGTGCGGGGTCGGGCACGGTCCGAACACGCCGCGGTCCTCGTTGAGTTCGACCAGGGCCAGGGCGGTGGTGAGCCTTCCGAACCGGCGTGAGGCGACGTCGTCGGCGGCGAGTTCGACCAGTCGGTGCATCTCGTCGCGGAACGCGGCGAAGACCGGGACCTGCGGGAACCCGTTGGCCAGTGCCGAGGACGCGTGCAGCAGCCAGTCGTGGCGGGCCTGTGCATGGCCCTGCTCATGGGCGAGCACCGCATCGAGCTGCCGCCCCTTCAGCCGTCGCAGTGCCGCCGTGGTGATGACGAGTCGGGGCGCCGTCCCGGGCAGCCACCAGGCGTCCGGCCGCTCGCCCTCCAGCACCACCAGTCGGTCGGTGCCCGGTTCCTCGCCCGGCAACAGCGGGGAACGGACCCGCAGTTCGGCGCGGCTGGCACGGCGGGCGGCCCGGGTGCGAACGATCTCCCTGGTCAGCATGGCGGCGGTCCACACGCCGCCGCCGGCCAGCAGCAGCGCCGTCGCCGCGGCCCAGGGTCCGGCGGCTCCCAGTGCGTACGCCTCGACGACACCGCTGGGCGCGGGGGCGAACAACCGCCCGCGGACCGCCTGCCAGGCCGCTGCCGCGCTGAGCGTCATCGACAGCGCGCAGCACAGCAGGACCGCCGCCACCACGCACTGCCAGACCCACAGGGCGACCACGGGTTCCCGTTCGGGCCAGTCGGCCCGTGCCAGGAGCCGCGGCGCGAGGACAGCGGTAAGGGCGCCGAGCAGCAGCAGTGCCACGGATACCGTCATGCCACCAGCCTATTTGCGTGTGGTGACGTGGTGGTACGGATGATCGGCGCAAGTGACGTAGGACACGTTTCGTCCGTGGTGGGGGCGGGCTCGTCGGGGCGAGCCCCGGAGCCGTCCGTGCGCCGTGAGCACGGCCGATCAGACGGCGAGCAGCATGGCGCACATGGCCAACGCCATCGAGAGGCGGCAGGCCCGGGCCAGCTCCGGTCGGTGGGCCGCCCCGGTCGCTTCTGTCGCCCCGGTCGCTCTGTCCGGGCGGGCGGAACCGCCGGGCGGGGGCGCAGCGGGGACGAGCCGGGCGCCCGTCCACAGGACGTACACGGCGAAGTACCCGAGCAGTGCGACGGTCAGCGGGGCGAAGCCCGCGTGCCCGTGCCCGGCCGGAGCCGTCGCCATCACCACCGACATGTAGGCCATCGCGCCCGTGCCCACCAGGTGGTGCAGCTGGTGCACCGAGTCCCGCGCGTACCGCAGGGCGCCCAGTGCCGCCGCGGCGAAGACCACCGTGCACAGTGCCCATGCGGGGCGGGGCACCGCGACCAGCGCCGTGGGCAGGGCCATCACGACGGTCCCGAACCCCATCAGCGCCTCGCCCCCCGCCGTCCGGCGCTGCCGTCCGGTACCGGTGAGCATCCGCGCCAGGCAGTAGCCCCCGCTCAGTGCGCCGAGCGCGATGAGCAGCCAGGCGGCCGGGACCGGTGTGTGCACCGCGCACCTCCCGCTCGACGCCCTGGGGTGATGGCTGCCCGCGGGGAGGCCGACGAACCGGGCGCACAGGCGTGCAGAAGGGCGTGCACACGGGCGTGCGAGGGGGGCCGTGCGGAGCGCGCCGGGCGTGTCCCGCCCACCTCGGCGCACCCATCTTGGCGCGCCCACTGCGGTGCGGAGGCGGTGGGGCGGCCCCGGAAGCCGCCCCACCACCGGCCGCCGGGGCCGTCGCTCCCGCCGCCACGTTCCGACGGCCCCGGCGGGGATCAGGCCACCTGCTGGCTGCCCGGTGCCGGGGCGCCCGGTCGTCCGGCGCGGTCCGGGGTCCCCGAACCGGTGACGCGCGTCGACCGGGGACGCGGGTCGATCCCGGCGGCGCGCAGGAAGTCCGCCGACGACTGGGCCGCCGCCAGGGAGCGCCGGACCCGCGGTCGGGGCACCGCGGTCGCCAGACAGATGCGCTCGATGCGCCAGCCGTGCCAGGCCAACTGCCAGACGACGGAACCCAGGTGCTCCGGCGGCACCACCAGCCGTTCACCGGTCAGCAGCCGTCGCACCAGCGCGTCGTCCGCCCCGTAGAGGGTGCGCAGGGCGCGCCGGAACCTACGGCGTTCCGCGGGGGTGAGACCTCCCCACACCCCGTCGGCCTCGGAGTTGTCGACCGCGTGCCGTAGGCAGTCGACCCGTATCGTGCAGCTTCCGCAGATGTGTTTGGCCTTCTCGATGGACTGTTCCCAACGCTCCGATTCCCCCCGGGGGAAGAAGAGTTCGGGCTCGTGGCCGATGCAGGCGGCACCCAGGAAGGCGGTGTCGAGAACGGGAACGCGGTCGCGTGGCGGCCGGGAGACGGTCATGGTGCGGTGTCCCTTCGGGCGTACGGTCTCCTACCCGGCCTCTGACGGACTCGCTTCCGGGTGTGTGCACGAGCCCGAGGCCGAGTGGCTCGGCGCGCGTCGGGAGCCGGTCCCAGGAGACCCCCGGGGCCGCTTGCGCACCGAGCCTTCGTCCCCAACAACGGATGGCGGGGCGTACCCGTTCACCACGATGGGCGAGGAACTCGTCACGTACCCCGAGGGCTTCACACCACCGCACCGGCGGCTGCTCGGGGCGCACCGGACGCTTCGGGCGCGCCCGGCTCAGTCGGTGCCGGCGGCGGCCCGCTTGATCTCCGGGTAGTCGGTCGTCGCCCCGTCGAGGCCGAGCGCCCGGGCCAGGGCCAGGTGCTCCGGGGTGTTGACGACCCATCCGATGATCCGCAGGTCGGCCTTGCGGGCGCGCTCCACCAGTTCGAGGGTGAGGCGGCGGATGTTCAGGACGAGCGTGCCCGCGCCGACGGCGGTGGCCCGGTCCACCACGTCGAGTCCGTACCGGCTCGCCACCAGCGCGGTGCGCACCCCGGGGACCAGTTGGGAGACCTCCGCCAGCGCCGCGTCGTGGAAGGACAGCACCTCGACCCGTCGGACCAGGTCGCGGGCGTGCATCACGGCGGCGAGGGAACGGGCCGCGGCGACGTCCTTGATCTCCGCCTGGAGCGGGGCGCGCACCGCGTCCAGGACCTCTTCGAAGACGGGGACGCGCTCCCCGCGCCCCGCGTCCAGGGCGCGCAGCTCGGCGAGGGTGTGTCCGGCGATGGGACCGCTGCCGTCGGTGGTCCGGTCCACCTCGGTGTCGTGCATGACGACGAGGGCGCCGTCCTTGCTGAGGTGGAGGTCCAGCTCGATGACGTCGAGACCGGCCTCCTCGGCGGCGACGAAGGACCGGAGGGTGTTCTCGGGCTCGACGCCCATGACGCCGCGGTGACCGATGGTGAGGAGGTGCACGGGTGCTCGCTTCCGTCGACGGCGGACGGTCCCGTGCGGTCCACCGGGCAGCGCCCGGCCGCCGCCGGGGTGCCGCCCTGGGGCTCGGCGCAGCCTATCCGCCACCGCGGGCGGGGCCGGAGCGCGGTTCCCCGGAGGGGCGCCGTCGGCCCTCGACCCTTGAGTGACGGAGTGGAGACAGGAAGAATCACCGTCGTAGTGACTCTGGGCAGGATATTTTCCGGTGCCCCTCTTGCTGTGGAGATCCTTGCCCGCATACGGTGTCCATACGGAAGGTTCTCCCGTGGAGGGTGAGATATGACGGATGTTCTTGTGCAGACGGGTGCGGAGGGGCGGGTTTCTCCGTCGGAGCGGGTGGTCGACCACCCGTCCTGGCCCCTGCTCAAGGCCGCCGTGGAAGAGATCAGGGCCTGGCAGTCGAAGGACGGGTCGATCGACTTCGACGCCGACCGCGCGCCGGACCCGGCCAAAGCCGCCACCGCGGTGGAGCGCGTCGCCGCGGCCGTCGAGGACCTCTCGCCGCTGCTGGAGCACGACGCCGCCTACCACGCCGCCCTCGTCGCCGACCTGCGACGGTGGGCCGCCGACGGCTTCCGGGTGCCCGACTTCCTCGACTCGCTGTTGGCCTTCCAGCCGGCCGCGCGCCGTGAGCACGGCCTCCAGCACCTGGTCGTCTTCCCCATGTACACGCAGAACGGCAATCCGGACCGCAACTTCGAAGCGGTCGTCCTGCGCATGGTGTGGCCCGACTGGCTCGCCGAGCTGGAGCGCACCCGCTACGACAACCCGCTGTTCTGCGGGATCACCTTCGAGGACTTCACCGCCGGGTACGACACCCACTCCGCGGTGCTCTTCCCCGAGACCATAGCCGTGCGCGAGGCCCCCGAGCGGTTCACCTGGGGCGGCATCTTCTGCGACCGCGAGGCCGCCCGCTTCCGTCGGGTCACCAGCGCCTCCGTGGACCTGCTCGGGCTGGAGCTGCCCCCGGACATCGACGCGATGATCGGCGACCAGGCACGCTGCGAGCAGGCGTTCGTCCTGTGGGACATGGTCCACGACCGCACCCACAGCCACGGCGACCTGCCCTTCGACCCGTTCATGATCAAGCAGCGTCAGCCGTTCTGGATGTACGGCCTGGAGGAGCTGCGCTGTGACCTCACGGCCTTCAAGGAGGCCGTCAAGCTGGAGGCCGACGGCTTCCCGCAGGGGCGTGACGTGCAGTTCGCCGTCCTGTTCGACCGGATGTTCCGCTTCCCGGTGACCGGTGAGCGCGTCCGCAACTACGACGGCCTCGGCGGTCAGCTGCTCTTCGCGTACCTCCACCAGCACGACGTGGTGCGCTGGACCGACAACAAGCTGCACATCGACTGGGACCGGGCACCGCAGGTCACCAACCAGCTGTGCGCCGACATCGAGAAGCTGTACCGGGACGGCATCGACCGCCCGAAGCTCGTCCACTGGTTCGCCGGCTACGAACTGGTGTCCACCTATCTCGCTCCGCACCCCGGCTCCCGCTGGGCCAAGGGTCCCGACGCCCTGGACCTCACCCTGCCGCCCCGCAAGCTCGTGGACGACGTGCTTCCGGACGAGTTTCCCCTGAGCATGTTCTATGAGGCGCTTGCCAAGAAGCTCAAGAACGTGATCGCCTCGACCAGGGGCATCACCGCGTCCACCCCGGACACCGGGTCCGCCGACCCCGTCGGCACCCGCGAGGTGGCCGCGTGAACCCGGAGGGCAGCCCGGAGGTGAGCACGATGGACGGCAAGGACGCGCTGGACGGTGCGGTGATCGCGGTGGCCGGAGCGGCGGGCCCGGCGGGACGGGCGACACTGCTGCGCCTCGCCGAGGCCGGAGCCACGGTGGTCGGCGCCGACGCCGACGTGGAACGACTGGCCGAGGCGGTCGACGCGGCGCGCTACGCGCACGGCGGAGCCACCGTCACCGGTGAGACCGTCGACCTCCTCGACCAGCCGGCCACCCACGCCTGGGCCGAGCGGATCGAGCAGGAGTACGGGCGGATCGACGGCCTGGTGCACCTCGTCGGCGGTTGGCGGGGCGGCCGGTCGTTCGCCGAGACGGACCTGGCCGACTGGGACCTGCTGGAGAAGCTCCTCATCCGTACCGTCCAGCACACCTCGCTGGCCTTCGAGGGGCCCCTCAAGCGCAGCGACCGGGGACGTTTCCTGCTCATCAGCGCCGCGGGCGCCAGCAGCCCCACCGCGGGGAACGCCGCCTACGCCGCGGCCAAGGCCGCGGCCGAAGCCTGGACGCTCGCCCTCGGCGACGACTTCCGCAAGGCCGGGGGCGAGGACGGCCCCGCCGCGGCGGCTGCGATCCTGGTGGTCAAGGCACTGGTGCACGACGCGATGCGCGCCGAGCGCCCCAGCGCGAAGTTCGCGGGCTTCACCGACGTCAAGGACCTGGCCGACCGGATCGCCGGGGTCTGGGAGCGGCCCGCCAGCGAAGTGAACGGAACCCGTCTGTGGCTCACCGAGAAGCCGTGAACCCTCCCCGCACCGACGCGAAGCGCCATCACGATCCGGAGGTCCGCGGTTTCGCCAGTGACAACTACGCGGGGGCCCACCCGGAGGTCATGGCGGCGCTCGCCCTCGCGAACGGCGGCCACCAGGTCGCCTACGGCGAGGACGACTACACCGCACACCTCCAGGGAGTCATCCGCAGCCACTTCGGTGCCACCGCCGAGGCGTTCCCGGTCTTCAACGGGACCGGCGCCAACGTCGTCGCGCTCCAGGCGGTCACCGACCGCTGGGGCGCGGTCATCTGCGCGGAGAGCGCACATATCAACGTGGACGAGGGCGGCGCACCGGAGCGGGTCGGCGGGCTCAAGCTGCTCACCGTTCCCACCCCCGACGGCAAGCTCACCCCGGAGCTGATCGACCGTCAGGCATGGGGCTTCGAGGACGAGCACCGGGCGATGCCGCAGGTCGTCTCCCTCACCCAGAACACCGAGCTGGGCACCGTCTACACGCCCGACGAGATCCGGGCGATCTGTGACCACGCCCACGGGTTGGGCCTGGTCGTCCACCTCGACGGCGCCCGGATAGCCAATGCCGCGGCCTCGCTGGACGTGCCGATGCGCACCTTCACCAACGCCGTCGGCATCGACCTGCTGTCCCTCGGCGGCACCAAGAACGGTGCGTTGTTCGGCGAGGCCGTGGTGGTGCTGAACCCCGATGCGGTGCGCCGGATGAAGCACTTGCGCAAGCTGTCCATGCAGCTCGCCTCCAAGATGCGGTTCGTGTCGGTGCAGCTCGAAGCGCTGCTCGCCAAGGACCTGTGGCTGCGCAACGCCCGGCACGCCAACGAGATGGCGCAGCGGCTGGCCGAGGGCGTCCGGTCGGTGCCCGGTGTGGAGATCCTCCACCCGGTCCAGGCCAACGCGGTGTTCGCCCGACTGCCCCACGACGTGAGCGAGCGGCTGCAGCAGCGCTACCGCTTCTACTTCTGGGACGAGACCGCCGGGGACGTGCGGTGGATGTGCTCGTTCGACACCCGTGAGGACGACGTCGACGGGTTCCTGGCGGCGCTCAAGGAGGAGATGGCGCGCTGAGCGCGGTGGGTGGTGCCGGGCACCGTCTCCCGCGCCCCGGTCAGGACGGACGGCCGCGCGCGTCTCTCCCCGAGTTAACGCATTGAAGTGCCATGAGCTGCATACCTATGCTTAGGTATGCAGCTCATTCAGGATTCCCGGGAACTGTCCGCCTATCTCGCGGCCGACGAGGTCGTCGACCACCACCATCCCCGCGTGCGCCAGACGGCCGCCGAGCTGGGGTGTGAGGTCCGTGAACCGCATGACTATGCGAAGGCTGCCTATGTGTACGTGCGCGACCGGATTCCACACTCGGCGGACGCGGGGGACCTACGGGTCACTTGGCGCGCCTCCGACGTGCTGGCCCTGCGGACGGGTATCTGTCACGCCAAGTCGCACGCCCTGGTCGCCCTGCTGCGGGCCGGCGGCGTCCCGGCCGGTTTCTGTTACCAGCGGCTCACCGAGGACGACGGCACGGCCCCGCTCGTCCACGGTCTGGTGGCCCTGAAGCTGCCGGGGTGCGACGGCTGGTTCCGGCAGGACTCCCGCGGCAACACCGGGGACATCGACGCCCAGTTCTCCCTGGAGCGGGAGCAACTGGCCTTCCCCGTCCGTCCGGAGTTCAGCGAGGTGGACTACCCGGTCTTGTATGCTGCACCGCATCCGACGGTGCTGCGCGCCCTCAAGGAGGCGCCGGACCGCCCGGCGCTGTGGCAGACCCTGCCCACCGCCCTGTGAGGCGCACCCACCGTCCCGAACCGACCCACGGCAGGCAAGGCAGACCATGACCATCACGCTCACCGTGTCCGACGAGGTCCACGCCCTCGTGCCGGGCTTCACCCGTGTCGCCGTCGAGGCGCAGGGAATCGTCAACACGCCCAGCACCGAGGCGACCTCGGCCCTGCTGGACGACGCGGCCCGGCGCCTCGCGACCCGGCTCGACGGGCGGGCGCCCCACGAGGACCCCCACATGATCGCCTGGCGTGCGGCGTACACCGCCTTCGGCGCCAAGCCCTCCCGCACCCGCAACTCCGCGGAGGCGCTGGCCAAGCGCGCCCTCTCAGAAGCCGGACTGCCCCGGATCAACGCCCTGGTCGACGTCTACAACGCGATCAGCGTGGCCCATCTCGTGCCCGTCGGAGGGGAGGACGCCGACCGGATCCAGGGTGGCATGCGACTGCTCCGGGCGCGGGGCGACGAGGAGTTCCCGACCGCCGCCGGAGGCGAGCGGGTGATCGAACACCCGGAGCCCGGCGAGGTCGTCTGGTGTGATGACGCCGGCGTCACCTGCCGTCGCTGGAACTGGCGTCAGGGCGCACGCACCCGACTCACCGAGGAGTCCGGCTCCGCCCTGTTCCTGCTGGAGGTCCTGGAGCCGATGGGCGCTGCCGGTGCGGAGGCGGCCGGCGCCGAGCTCGCGGAACTGGTCCAGAAGGTGAGCCCCGGCGCACGGCTCACCGTCCACCCGCCGGTCACCGGCTGACTCGACCGGCTGCCCGCCGGCCCCTCGCCCGGTAGGCGCCGGCGGCGCAGGGCGGTGGTGGCCGGGGTCAGCTGGCTTCCGCCGCCTTGACCGCCTCCGGGGTGGGCGCGGTTCCGCCGAGGTGTGCGGGCATCCACCAGGTGTCGTCCGGACCCTTGGGGCGAACCGGGTAGGCGCGCTGCGCGGCTTCGAGGAGTTCCTGCACCTGGCCGCGCAGCCGGCGCGTGATCGCACCCGCGTACTGGTCGCGCGGGGCCTCCAGCGGCTCGCCCACCCGCATGGTGACGGGGATGTGCTCACGCCGGAAGTTGCGCGGGTGGCCCTTGGTCCACAGCCGCTGCGTCCCCCACAGCGCCATCGGGACCAGCGGCACACCCGCGTCCTGGGCGAGTCGCGCGGCACCGGACTTGAAGCTCTTGAGCGTGAACGACTGCGAGATGGTCGCCTCCGGGAACACCCCGATGATCTCGCCGCTCCGCAGCGACTCCAGTGCGTGCTGGTAGGCGTCCTCGCCCTTCTTGCGGTCCACCGGGATGTGCTTCATCCCGCGCATCAGCGGGCCCCCCACCTTGTGGCGGAACACCGACTCCTTCGCCATGAAGCGCACCAGCCGCTTCTGCGGGAGCGCGGTGAGCCCACTGAAGATAAAGTCCAGGTAGCTGATGTGGTTGCTGACCAGCACCGCCCCTCCGGTACGCGGAATGTTCTCCGAACCCTTGCAGTCGATCTTGAGGTCAAGGGCTTTGAACATCGTCAGGGCCATGCCGATGACGGGGCGGTACACAAGCTCTGCCATGGGACGAGGAAGGCCCTTCTGTCTGCCTGGGAGGAGGGAGATCCCGGCGGGAAGTTACGCAGCCGTAGGTTTTCCGGCCTGCGCAGATCGTGCCCGAAGAACGGTGCGGGGGCCAGTCCTGGCGCCCGCGCAGCGCGAGATCCTCGTCACGTTGCTGAAAGGTACTGTTTCCCGGGATCGGACGACTACGCGGGGGGTTCGGGTTCGGCCGTTCGGGGGGTGCGGACGCCCGACGGACGGAGGGCGGGGAATCCGGCTGACGCAGGGGATGTTTTCGCAGGTGGAGGGCGCGCGAACGGGCGCGGGCCCCATGAGCGGGGCGTGGGACCGCCCGCTTCGCAGGAGGAGGCGCGGGAGTGCGGGACATGGACGGTGCGGCTCCGGAGAGCACTCCGGGAAGCCTCGACGCGGCGCGACTCGGCGCGGCCCTGGGGGAGCGGGCGACGCTGGTCCAGTTCTCCTCCGCCTTCTGTCAGCCCTGCCGCGCCACGCGTCGGGTGCTCGCCCGGGTGGCTGCCATGGTCCCGGGCGTGCGGCACGTCGAGATCGACGCCGAGGAGCACCTCGGGCTGGTCCGGGCCCTGGGCATCGTGCGGACGCCGACCGTGCTCGTCCTCGACTCCGGCGGGGCGGTCATCCGTCGGGCGACCGGTCAGCCCCGCCCGGCCGATGTGATCGCCGCCCTCGCCGAGACGGTCTGACGCTCCGGGGCGGACCGGAGCCACCCCGCGGGTCGGTCCGGCAGGGCATTGCCCACCTCACATTCCAAGCGCTTGCTCAGCCCCTCCTCCAGGTGTCTACTGATGAGTAATATCGTGCTGAGCGCGGCCCTGCCGCGACCGGAAACGGCTGCTTCCGGCACCTATGCTGCGGAAGTCCAGCCGGAAGTGACGACGTGCTAGGAGTGTTCGCTGTGAGCTTGCGGATCGTTGTGTGTGTGAAGTACGTGCCGGATGCTGCGGGTGAGCGGGGGTTCACGAAGGAGGGTGTGGTGGATCGTGAGGGGGTGGATGGGTTGTTGTCGGAGTTGGATGAGTATGCGGTGGAGCAGGCGTTGCGGTTGGGGGAGTCGGTTGGTGATGCTGAGGTGACGGTGGTGACGGTGGGTCCGGATGATGCGCGGGATGCGGTGCGGAAGGCGTTGTCGATGGGGGTGGATCGTGGGGTGCATGTGG
>NZ_JBIAIF010000015.1:0-225005 GCF_042871255.1 Streptomyces sp. NPDC005955
ACCACCCGACACCACCACATCCCACAAACCCTCCGGCGACACCACCCCACCAGGAAAACGACAAGCCATCCCCACAATCACCACAGGATCATCGGAGTCGGATGTCCGTGACGTCCTTTCGCCGGACCGCACGGGAATCCCGTCGGTGGAATCCTCCGGCGGGGAACCCTCCTGGAGCGTGGCCAGGAAAGCGCTGAGGGCCAGGGGGGTCGGATGGTCGAACACCGCTGTCGACGGGACGTCCAGGCCGGTCGCCTCGGACAGCCGCTCCCGCAGTTCGGCCAGCATCAACGAATCGAAACCCACGTCCCTGAGCGCCGCCCCGCCGTCGAACTCTCCGCCGCCCAGCACCTCGCGGACCACCGAGAAGACGGTCTCCTCGGCGGAGGCCCCCGAGCGGGGCGCGGGCCCGGACCCCGGATCGTCGGCCGCTCCGGTGCCGGTCTCGGGCCACCAGTACGACTCCCGCTGGAAGGCGTACGTGGGCAGCTCGACGACCGTGGGCCGGGTGCCGGCGAACGCGGGGCTCCAGTCGACCGGCACGCCCCGCACGTACAACTGCCCGAGGGCCGCCGCGAAGTCCGGCTCGGACGGCGCACCGTCCGGGGTGCTCCAGGATCCCGTTTCCGGCGTACGCAGTCCGAGCCGTCCCGTGGCGTCCAGCCACAGGGCGTCGGCGGCGGCGGGGCCGGCGAACCCGGCGTACCGGGGCGTCGCTTCGCCGGTGGCGACGAGGCGCGCGCCCTCCTCCGGGGTCAGCAGGCCCCGCAGGACCGCTGCGGCAACGGTGCCAGGTCCCGCCGGGGCGCTGACCGCGTCCGGCCGGACCCCGTAGGCCTGCCAGAGCGCCGCGAGCGCGAGCGTGACGGCGAACACGCACGCCGCGGAGGTCTCCGACCCGGGAGCTTCGGCGCCAGCGGCGCGCAGTGCAGCGGTCGCGGACCGCAGGCCGTAGGGCGCGAACACCTCGTCGTGCGCGGCGAGGGCCGCCTCGAACGCGGCCGAGCGGGACAGCAGCGCCCGCCCGGCGTCAAGGCACCCGTCGGCCGTACCCGGGAACACGAGGGTCAGCGGCTCCCTCGGCTCCCTCACGCTGCCGGTGGTGACCGCGCCCGTCGTCGTGCCGTGCGCGAGGGCGTCGAGAGCCGCGACGAAGTCCTCACGGTCCGCCGCTACGACGACTGCGCGTCGAGCGAAGGCGGTTCGCGTGGTGGCCAGCGAGTAGCCGATGTCCTCGGTCCGGCAGTCGGGGTCCGCCCGCACCTGGTCCCGCAGCTTGACGGCCTGGTCCCGCAGGGCCTGGGCGTCGCGTCCCGAGAGCACCCACGGCAGGGGCACCGGGCGGCGCAGGACGGCGTCGTCGGCCGGTCGCACCGGCGCGGTCGACCCACCGGACGGGTCGGGCGCCGCCGACAGGACCACATGGCAGTTGGTGCCTCCCATGCTGAAGGAGGAGACCCCGGCCACCCGCTCGGTGCCCTCGGGCGCGGGCCACGCCTCGGCCCGCGTCTGTACGCGCAGGCCGAGCGCGTCGAGGTCGATCGCGGGGTTGGCCGACTCGAAGTTGAGGCTCGCGGGGACGACGCCGTGGGCCAGGGCCAGGGTGACCTTGAGCAGGCCGGCGATGCCCGCCGCCGCCTCCAGATGGCCGATGTTGGTCTTGACCGAACCCACCCGGAGGGGATCACTGCCGCTGCGTCGCCCGCCGAACACCGCGCCGAGGGCGTCCGCCTCGATCGGGTCGCCCACCTTCGTACCGGTGCCGTGGAGTTCGACGTACTGCACGTCCGCGGGGGCGACCCGGGCCTGGCGGTGGGCCGCGAGCAGGGCGGTGGCCTGCGCCCGGGCGCTGGGCACGGTCAGTCCCGCTCCGCCGCCGCCGTGGTTGACGGCGCTGCCCCTGATCACGGCGTGGATGCGGTCGCCGTCGGCCAGGGCCCGGGCCAGCGGCTTGAGCACGACGAGACCGGCGCCCTCGCCCCGGACGAACCCGTTGGCGCGCGCGTCGAAGGCACGGCTGCTGCCGTCCGGGGACAGCCCGCCGAACGCCTCCGCCAGTTCCGCGCCGTCCTCGGTGATGTTCAGCTGCACCCCGCCGGCCAGGGCCAGGGACGTCTCCTCGCCCCGCAGACTGGCGCAGGCCAGGTGCACGGCCACCAGCGACGAAGCCTGGCCGGCGTCGACGGTGAGGCTCGGACCGTGCAGATCGAGGGCGTACGAGACGCGGTTGGCGATGACGCTGCGGTGGGTCCCCGCCATGGCGTGGTGCGAGAGCGGCGCGGCTCCTTCGCGTCGGACGACACCGGCGTAGTCGCCCGCCGAGACACCGAGGAAGACGCCGGTGTCGCCACCGCGCAGTGCGGCGGGGAGCAGCCCCGTCGACTCCAGGGCCTCCCAGCTCAGTTCCAGCGCCAGCCGCTGCTGCGGGTCCATGGCGTTCGCCTCGCGCGGTGAAATGCCGAAGAAGGCGGCGTCGAACCGGTCCCGGTCGGGCAGCGTCCCCTCGTACCTGCCGGTCTCGGGCGAGCGGTTGATGGCCGAGCGGCCGTCGTGCAGCAGGTGCCAGTAGTCGCCCGGCGCGGGGGCATCGGGGAAGCGGCACGCCAGGCCGATGATCGCGATCGGCTCGTCCTGCGCCGTCTCCCGCTCCGCCATGCCGTCCGCCACGTGTGCAGCCACTGTCGGTTCCCTGCCCCTTCTCATCCCACTGGTTCTGCCGGTCCTTCTGGTTCCGTGTCCTACGGGTGCCGGCGGCGGCTCACCACGTCACCCGCAACGAGCTCAGGCCCCGGGTGATCAGTCCGTCCTTCCACACGACGGCGGGCGCCGCGGGCGCGTCCTCGGCCAGCCGTAGCGCGGGAAAGAACTCGAACAGTTCGAGGAGCGCCGTCCGCACCTGGAGCCGTGCCAGGGGTGCTCCGAGACAGCGGTGTATTCCGTGTCCGAAGGTGAGGTGGGCCGCCGACCTGTCGTCCCGCAGGACTTCCGGTTCGGCGAATGCCTTGTCGTCGCGATTTCCGTGCAGCAAGGAGACGACCACCGCCTCGCCCGCCCGTACACGGATATCACCGAGTTGGACGTCTTCAAGCGCCACCCGCGGGAAACTGATCGCCGTAGACGGGGTGACCCGGAGCAATTCTTCGACCAGTGCGTCCGCCCGTGCACCGTCCTTGACGAATTCCCGGGGAATCTCCTCCTGGAGCACGGCGAGTGCGGCGAGGCCGATCTGCCCGACCGTCGTCTCGTAGCCGGCGGTGAGCAGCGCGAGGCCGAGGCTCACGAGTTCGGCTTTGGAGAGGGCGTCGCCGTCGTGGGCCCGGATGAGGTCGGTGAGGAGGTCGTCGTCGTCCCGCAGTCGCTTGCGGTCGATCAGGGTGGACATGTAGTCGACCAGTTGGAGCCGCTGCCGGCCCTTCTCCAGATCGCTGCTGGCGGTGATGTCGAAGAGCACCTCCACCCAGGAGTCGAAGATCCCCCGGTCCTCGGCGGGCACCCCGAGCAGGGTGCCCAACACGGCCACCGGCAGTGGTTCGGCGAAGGAGGAGACCAGGTCGGCGGGGCTGTCGCGGCGGCTCATGCCGGTCAGCAGATCGGCTGCCGTCCGCTGCACCAGCGGGGCCATGCCGGTCATCTTGCCCGTGGTGAAGGCGGCCGCGACGATCCTGCGCAGCCGGGCGTGGTCGGTGCCGTCCAGGCTCATCATCGAGGTGGGGGACGGCGCCGCCGAGTTCAGCCGTGGGGCGCCCGGTGCCACTGCGGCGGCCCTGCTGAACCGCCGGTCGGACAGCACCCGGCGGCCCAGGGCGTAATCGCTCACCAACCACATCTCGTCACCGGGCGGCGTGCGTATGCGCTTTACCGGAACGGTGTTGGCACCGGTCATGAATTCCGGTAACGGACCCAGGTGATGTGGACGCAGTACGGCGGACAATCCTGACACCTCGCCTCTTCCTCTGAAACCAGCTCGGCGACCAACTCGCTCGTTCCGTACGATATTTGGTGGCCCCGGTCCGGACGTCAGCGTAGCCGCGCACACGAGATGTGACCACGAACGCTCGGAAAGCCCGATCGAGTACGACGAATACGAGAGGTGGCCCATGGATATCGCGACCAAGCAGGGCACATTCAGCACCGGCCTGCCCCATCTCGCCTTCGGTTCCGGAAAACCGCTGGTCTGCCTGTCCGGATTCACGATGACGCACACGGTGCCGACGCCGGGTGCGCAGCGGCGCCGAGCGGCCCGGTTGGTGGCGCCGTTCGTCGCCGCCGGGTACGAGGTCTTCTGGACCAACCGGCGCCCCGGCATGCCGGTCGGCACGACGATGGGCGAGGTGGCCGCCGAACACGCCGAGGCGCTGCGCGACCGCTTCCCCGGTCCCGTGCCCGTACTCGGCCACGGGACCGGTGGCTCGATCGCCCTGCAACTGGCGGTCGACCACCCCGACGTGGTCGACCGGCTGGTCCTGGCCGGCGCCGCGTACGCCCTGGGGCCGGTCGGCAGGCGTTTCCACCGGGATCTGATCGCGGCGGCCGAGCAGGGCCGCTCCGGCATGCATCGAGCGGCCCCCGCCCTCACCCGCAGTCCGGCGCTGCAACGCCTGCTGATGGTGCCGCTGTGGCTGGCGGGACGTCTGAATCCGCCGCCGCGTGACACCTCGGACATGAGGGCGACCCTGCTGGCCGAGGACGGCTTCGACGTCCGGGACCGGCTGGCCGAGGTGCGTGCGCCCGCCCTCGTGGTGTGCGGTGGCCGCGACCACTTGTGGCCGCAGGAGATGTTCGACGAGACCGCGGCGGGGATGGCGGGCGCCCGGCTGGTGCGGTACCCCCGCCGCGGTCACAACCTCCTGGGGACCCCGGAGTTCGCCCGCGACGTCCGCGCGTTCCTCGACGCGCCCTGAGCGCGGGGACCGCCTCCGGGTCGTAGGCGCGGGCCCGTGCGCACGACCCGGACCCGGGCCGGGACCCGACCGCGCGGCGCGGTCGGGTCCCGGCGCCGCTTCCCGGGTCCCGCCCGGCTCGCGGGCGACGGTCGGGGCAGCCGGTTCAGCCCGCCTCGGTCGAGGTGTCGGCCGTCCGTTCCGACAGCCGGTCCGCGAGGAACTCCCATGCGCCCGCGCACTCCCGGGCGAGGCGGGCCACCACCTCCTGGCGGTGGGGCGGCACCGCCTCCACGATGCGGGC
The DNA here is from genome assembly GCF_042871255.1 of Streptomyces sp. NPDC005955. Lineage (NCBI taxonomy): Bacteria > Bacillati > Actinomycetota > Actinomycetes > Kitasatosporales > Streptomycetaceae > Streptomyces > Streptomyces sp. NPDC005955. The sequence goes on from NZ_JBIAIF010000015.1 coordinate 5,185, forward strand.
CCAGCCGTCCGCGTCGACCGAGCAGACCCGCAGTGCGCGCAGCAGGATCTTGCCGGCCATGGTGAGCCGCAGCGAGGGGTCCTTGCTGAGGCTCACCAACAGGACGTCGCTGGCGGGGCCGTCGGGGCGGAAGGAGCGGCGGGCCATGGTCCCCGAAGGGCTCTCCCGCACCACGGCCTGCCGTTGTTGCGGCGTGACCAGCGGCTCACCCCGGTTGAGCCGGGCCCGGACATCGCTGGCGGTGGCCGCCGAGATCCCCGCGAGCCTGGCTATCTCGCGCAACGAGGCCTCCGGGTTGGCCCTCATCAGCTCCCCCGCGCGCAGCCGTCCCTCGGCTCCGTTGCGGGGGCGCACCCGTCCGTCCCGGCCGATGCTGGCGTTCGGCTGCTCATTTTGCGCAGTCGAACGCTGTCGTACGGCTCCCACCGTGTTCGCGGCCAGCCCCACGACTTCGGCGATCCTGCGGTCGGACCACTGGGGGTGCGAGGCGATGATCCGGGCCGCGGCGGACTTGCGGTCGGCGAGCGAAAGCGGCAGCCCGTGTTCGCTGTTGAGCTGGACGGCGAGGACGAAGGCGTCCGCCTCCGCGCCGTCGAAGTAGCGGACCATGATGTGGTCGTCGCCGCGCAGGAGCGCGGCGCGCAGTCGGTGCGCACCGTCGATGACCCGCATCGTGGGACGGTGCACCACGATGGGCGGGAGTGGTGTGTGCAGCGCCGCCAGCAGGTGGACGTGCTCCGCGTCCTCCCCACCGGTGCGCGGACCTCCCGACGTCTGTAGGGCTTCGAGGGGCACGCACTCGGCGGCCGGGCGCGGTGCGCCCCCGGCCGCCGAGGCCGTGCCCCTGCCGCCGGCCCGTCCCTGGACATCAACATCGGACACCTCCGTTGTCCGAACAGCATGGGCTCTCAACCTACCGATCATTGATCAATCACCTCGGGTGCGTGGTTGGGGGGCCGGAGGGCGATCGTGCGTCGGTGGACATGGGCAGCCTGGTGGGGCCGCTGCTGCTGTGACGGGGGCTTCCGGTGTGGCTCAGCGACACGTCAGGCCGAGCAGATGGAGGCGATAAGTCGACAGAACGGCCATGGCGCAGCGGCCTACCCGGGCACGACGAAGGCACACCACTTCACCTTCGTTTCGGCGTCATTACGCCGCGATAATTTCCCATAGCGGAAGAAGGCGAAGGTTATCGTCGTGACGGTTGAAATGAGATCGCAGTCCGCACGTCCTTCGCATACACACATCGCCCCCCGTTGCACAACATCCCCGTCCATCGGATTCCTTGCTCACCCCTCAGTTACGAAAGATCGCGGCACTGTGCAAATTTGATCGCTTTCGGTCGATGCCTGTCAAGACGAAGCAGGAGAAGGGCCCGTACGCGACATTCGACAGGACACGTGCCGACTGATGGTTTGAACCGGCACGGACGCTCGGAAGCCTGATACCGCACAGGTGGCACGGCGGCGACGGAGGTGCGAACCGGACGCATCGTCCGGATGGTCCGAGACGGAGAAACATACGGTCATCACGTACGGAGGGTGGCATTCCGATCCCGGCGGCGCACCTCGGCGATCAGATCCGGCCAGTTGAACTCGGCGCCGCCGTGGGACCGGTGGAGGCGACGCAGCAAACGCCGGCGCGCCAGCCGGAATGCCATTGCGCACACGACCAGCGTAATTCCGGGCACGACCGCCATGAAAGACAGCCCGAAAACGTAACCGGGGTGCGGTCTGTACGCGCCGAGGACGGCGCATCGGGCAATGTCTTCGATATCGTCGCGGCTGAGCAGTTCATAAGGTGCTCGTTCACCCATCGAGCGAGCATCCCAACCCGCGGGAAATCGGGCAAGGATTCTTCGAGGGCCTTTGGGCGGGAGGGTTCTCCGCGAGCCACGGAGACCAGTGACCGAAAAGTAAACATCCGATTTTCCGGCCGGTCCGGGGTCGCTCTGTCGACTTCACCCGGCCATCCGCACGCACCATCCGCACTCAGATGGTCTCAACATCGGGATGGTGGGTGTATCTTCTGTGGTGAGCGGAGACGCTTGACCAGCTGACTGGACGGCGCGCACGACGGCGGCGTGGGAGCGGAAGGAGCGGCGGATGGTCCGGTTGACCCGAGCCCAACAACAGGAGCGCACCCGCGCCGCCGTCCTGACCGCGGCGAAGGCCGAGTTCACCGAGCGCGGCTACACGGCGGCGAAGGTGGACAGCATCGCCGAGCGGGCCGAACTGACGCGTGGCGCGGTGTACTCGAACTTCCCGGGCAAACGCGCCCTCTACCTGGCCGTGCTGATCGACATGTTCGAGCGCGCCGCCCCGGAGCACGGCGCCGCCGGCAGGATCGCCGCGGGCAGGATCAGCGCCTCGGCGGCGCCCGCCCGGACCTCCAGCGCCGACGCCCTGGGGGCCTTCGCCCGGATCTGGCTCGAAAGGCTGCCGCTGTCCGAACACAGCCCCGCCACCGGCCGGGTGCACCCGGGCTCCCTGACCGAGGTGCTCGACGACGAACCGATCCGTGCCGCGTTCGGCCAAGTGACCCGCATGGAGGCGCTGTTGCTGGCGCTCGCGCTGGAGTCACTGGAATCGCGCGCCGGCACCGACACCCCGCCCGCACGACAGGTCAGACGGGCCCAGCTGGTCCTGCGGCTGCTGGACGGTCCCGGCACCTCGACGGATCCGGCCCTCGGCTTCGGCGACCCGTTCGACATCGCCCTGGCCTGCGCACACCTCGGCGGGCTCGCCCTCGCCGACACCTGGAACCCTCCGTACCTGCCCTACGTCCCGCCCGCGCGGGCCTGCCGCGACCCGTGGGACCCGCCGCGCGAGCTGCCGGACCTGCTCAGCCGGAGCCTGGTCGGATTCACCGGGGACGGCCTGATCACGGTCCTCGGAACCCACCGTCTCGAAGCCGCGGAAGAGGCCGTCCGCAGCGCGCGGGCCGGTGATCTGATCACCGTGGCCGTCACCACCTCCGACCCCGCAGAGATCGGACGCCTCGTCCGGCTGAGGATCGGCGAGTTCGCCCGCTGTCTGTGGCGCGCGTTCGCCCCCGACAGCCGGCCGCGCCTGCGCCTCGTCCTCGACGACCGCGGTCTGCTGGCCTCGGCCGTCGGCGTGCCGAACGCCGACGACACCACCGAGTACGCGGTCCGCGTACGGCACGACACGATCGTCACCCGAGCCCAAGGGCCGGGGGCCGCGCATGCCGCGGCCACCCTCGACCTCACCACCGCAGACGTTTCCCACACCACACCCAATGGGGCCGCGCCATGACCCAACCCGTTTCGTCTCACGCCACCAGCACCGACCTGCTGGTGCTCCACACCCTTCGCTGCATCGGCTTCTCGGGGCTGTCCGCAGTGGCCGGGGCGACCGGACTGCCCGAGTCAGACGTCGAATCGGGACTGATCGACCTCGCCGTCGCCGGACTCGTCACGCGTACCCCGGGCAGCTTCGGCGGCTGGGGCCTCACGGACGCGGGCCGCGCCGCGGACGCCGAGCGGATCGCCGACGAGGTGGCGAGGGCCGGTGTGCGCCCCGCCCTGACCGCGGCCTTCGACCGGTTCCTCGTCCTCAACCCCGAACTCCTCGACCTCTGCACCGCATGGCAGACCCGCACGACCGACGGCGCCATGACGATGAACGACCACAGCGACTCCTCCTACGACGCCCGTGTCCTCGACCGGTTCACGGAGTTCCACCAGCGTGCCGAGCCCCTGTGCGCGGAGCTGTCCGCGGCCCTGCTCCGGTTCCAGCGCTACCCCGTCCGGCTCTCCGACGCACTCGTCCGCGCGAGGTCCGGCGCCCTGGAGTACGTGACGGACAGCACCGCCTCCTACCACACCGTGTGGTTCCAGCTACACGAGGACCTGCTGGCCACGCTCGGCATCCCCCGCCACTGAGCCCACCGGGCCGCCACCCGCGGCAGCCCCCTCCCCCCACGGCCGACGCAACTGAGGCGACGCAGAGATGACCACGCGATGACCTGGATCCACCCGCTCTCGGCAGAGGTCGAGGAAACGGCGGACGACCTCGGCGGCAAGGCGCACGGGCTGATCGTGCTCCGACGTTTGGGGCTGCCCGTGCCACCGGGGTTCGTCATCAGCACCGAGGCATGCCGTGCCTACCTCCGCACCGGGCGACTACCCCACGGCCTCACCGCTGAACTCACCGCTGCGGTAGCCGAGTTGGAAGCGGCCACGCACCGCGAGCTCGGCGGCTCACAGCGTCCGCTGGCGGTGTCGGTCCGCTCCGGCGGCAAGGTGTCGATGCCCGGCATGATGAGCACCGTCCTCAACCTCGGGCTCACCTCCCGGGCAACGGCCGCGCTGGCCGAGGAGAGGGGCGAGCCGCGGTTCGCGCTGGACTCGCGGCTGCGGTTCCTCACCAGCTTCGCGTCCCAGGTCGTCGGCGTGGGCCAGGAGAGCCTGGCGGGCGTGGACCGGGCGATCGCCGGGCGCCACGACGACCCCAGCGCCTTCGAAACGGCGATCCGTCATGTCGAGCGACTCATCCTCGAACACAGCGGCGAACCCGTTCCCGAGGACGCGGCCCGACAGTTGGAGCTCGCCGTCGCCGCGGTGTTCTCCTCGTGGGACACCCCGCGCGCCAAGACCTACCGCGCCCTGCACGACATCCCCGGCGACCTCGGCACGGCCGTGACCGTCCAGGCGATGGTGTTCGGCAACCGCGACGGGCGCAGCGGAACGGGTGTCGCCTTCAGCCGCGACCCCAACACCGGTGAGCACGTCCCGTTCGGCGAGGTCCTGTTCGGCCGTCAGGGGGAGGACGTCGTCTCCGGCAGCTCGCTGACCGGCCCCCTGCACGAGCTGGCCGACCGGGAACCCGCCGTGTGGAGCGGCCTGTTGAGCGCCCTCGAACAGTTGGAGGAGCACTACCGCGACGCGTGCTACGTCGAGTTCACCTTCGAGGCGGGCGAGCTCTGGATCCTCCAGGTACGTCCCGGGCGGTTCGTCGGGCGTGCCGCGGTACGGGTCGCGGTCGACCTCGCCGGGGCGGGGACGATCCGGCGCGACGAGGCGCTGCTGCGGGTCTCGCCGCAGCACCTCGCCCAGGTGCGGACGCCGCGGATCGCGGCGATCGACCCCCGGGACGTCTTCACCCGGGGGCTCGGCGCCTCTCCCGGAGTCGCCGTCGGTCGGGTGGCGACCACCGCCGACAGCGCGGCGCGGCTGGCGGCGGGCGGCCCGGTCGTCCTGCTGCGACCGGAGACCTCCCCGCTCGACATGCACGGCCTGGCCGCCGCGACCGGGGTCGTCACCGCACGCGGCGGGCCGACCAGCCATGCGGCCGTGGTGGCCCGGGCGATGGGGAAACCCGCCGTCGTGGGGGCCACGGGCCTCTCCGTCGACGCCGTCGACGGCTGCGTCCGGGCGGGCGGGCGCACCCTGCCCGAGGGCACGCTCATCGCTGTCGACGGAACGGGCGGCGAGGTCGTCGTGGGTGAGCCCCGTATCGTCGCCGCCTCGACCGACCCCCATCTGCACCGGCTGCTCGCTTGGGCGGACGACGTCGCGGGCGGTGCCGACGGCGACCGTGACGAGCGGGAACGCCTGGCCGCGGCGCAGGCCGTCCTGCGTGCTGCCGACCAGGAGACGCCCCGCTGACCCCGCGGGGCTCCTGGTGGGGGGCGGTGTCCCGGTGGGGCGCCGGCCCGCTCCAGCGCTGTGGGGGCAGGCGGTTCGCGTGACGGCAGTGCGGGCGCACACGGCGAAGGGGCGGGAACGGGATAGGGGGGAGCCCCGGCGCGTCACGTACGACGCGCCGGGGCTCCCTCCGGTCCTGGCCCGCCTCCTGGCGGCGGGTGTCAGCGCTTCCAGACGGTCGCACGCCAGGTCGTCGCGTTACCGGCGCCGTCGGTGCCGACGGAGAATCCGGTGATCACTCCGGCGTCGTTGATCGCGAACGCCGCGGCGTAGGGGCCGAGGGACGACGGCGGCAGCGGGACGACCGTACCGTCGGGCTTCCACAACAGGGCCTTGTCCAGGGCGGGGTTGCCGGCCGGCGGCCAGGCGTATCCGACGGCCGCGCCGCGGTTGTTGATCGCCAGCACCTCGCCGGCCGCTTCCGCCGGGTTGGCGAGCACGGTCCTGGTGCCGTCCGCGTTCCAGCGGGCCGTGTCGCCGTTCGGGTTGTCCTCCAACGAAGCCCCCACGGCAGTACCCGCCCGGTTGACGTCGTATCCCCGCCCGCGCCCGGCGTCACGGACGGTGCCGTCGGCCGCCCACACCAGGACCCGGTCGTACGCCGTGCTCCCGGCGCGCCGCCCGTGACCGAAGACCACGCCGTTGTCGGTGATCTGGCTGGTCCGGGCCCCGACGATCCCCGCCGGGAGGGGCAGTGCGCTCACGGCACCCGCCGCGTTCCAGCGCACGGGGTGCGCGGGGCCGTCGGTGCCGTCGCGCTTCTCGGTCCATCCGACCGCGGTGCCCGCCCTGTTGATCGACGTCGCGGTGCCGCTGTCGTCGCCGGGCAGCACGGGCAGGTCGGTCCTGCTGCCGTCGGACTGCCAGCGCAGGGGTCGGGAGCGGTTGTTCTCCACGGACGCGTCGCCGACCGCGACCCCGGCGTTGTTGACGGCCGACGCATTGCCGTTGCCGGAACCGTCGGGAAGCGCCAACCGGGTCGGGACCCCGTCCGATCTCCAGCGCACCGGGTGCGAGTTGGGCTGGGTGTCGAAGGAGAGGCCGACCACCCAGCCGCGGTCGCTGAGCGCGGTCGTGCGGCTGAACTTCTCACCGGGCAGCGGCGCCAGCCGGGAGTATCCGGGGCGGCCGGCGTTCCACCGGATCCCGAGCGGGCCGTCGGAGCCCTCCACGTAGTAGTCGCCGACGACCGTGCCGCTGCTGTTCAGCCCCTTGACGAAACTGTGGATCCCGCCCGGCGGGATCGGCAGCAGCCGTGAGGTCAGTTGCCGATCGGAGGGTTCGGCCACCGCTGCGGGCGCCGAACCCAGGAGGAGCAGGGCGGTTGCCGCGGCGGCAAGGGATGCAGGTCGGCGAACGCGGAAGCGGGCCATCCGGACACTCCTGGTCTCTTCAATGACATGAACGTGTACATGCATGGGCATTGCGTCTGTTCCCAGCCAGCAAGGAACCCGCAAACAGATCAAGTTTCCGCCTCTGATGGCCCGTTGGCAGCTCGATCTACGAAACGGCTGGATTCGTACGCCCGTTCACTTTGGCTCGTATCGTCTGCTGTCCGACACGTCCGCCCCGCCCCGCGGGCGGGCGCGGACTCCAGGTGACGGCGCCCCAGCAGCACCTTCCGGCCCCATGGCCACGGTCACGGCCGAGGGGCGGTGACCACCCCCGTCCGCCCGGGCCCGACAGGGGGCCGCGGCGGCTTCCGGCCACCCGGGTGCGGGGGGCTGCGGGGACGAGCTGACTCCGTCAGGCGGCGGTTCTGACGACGCTGAGGCTGGGCATGCCCACGTTGCGCAGTCGCAGCACGCTCCCGTTCAGTCGCATCAGGGGCTGCACGAGGAGGTCCACCACGACCAGGAAGCAGACGGTGCCGATGCCCACCGGGCCGCCGAGCAGGTAACCGCTGACCAGGAGCAGCAGTTCGGTGCTGAACTTGGCGGCCCAGAACGGCCAGCGCCAGTGCTCGGTCATGCTGATCGCAAGGAGGTCCATGGCGCGGATGCCGATGCCGCTGATGATGATGAGCGAGGACCCGTACGCGCACAGCAGGCTGCCGAGCACCATCAAGGCCGCGTCGGGAACGGGCAGTCCGGCGAGGTCCCAGGCGCGCATGACGTCGATCATGCTGCCGCAGAAGAGGAAGGTGACGAACGGCGAGAACACCGGGCGCCGGCGGTTCCAGATCGACCAGACGGCGATGCACAGGGCGGCGAACAGCGCCTGGGCGATGCCGATGGTCAGGGGCAGGTGCTCCAGCAGGCCGAGCGCGAAGACGTCGAGCGGGTCGGTGCCGAGGTCCGATCTGATGAAACACGCGGCACCGTAGGAGAAGGACACGCATCCGGCCAGGTAGGCCGCGAACTGCGCGGGCTCGAAACCGCGTGACCGCTTCGGTCCGGGGATCACCGACTTCGCCATGAACATGCCTCCGAGGGGTCGAGCAACTGGCACGGGACAGTGCTGAACCACCTGCCGGGGCGGGAAGCGCCCCGGCAGGGTCGGGCAAGTGGTCGCGCGGTGCGTGCGGAACGTGGGTCAGGCGTTGATGTCGCGACGGGCGAACGCCCGCATGCCCACGGCCAGCGCCGCCGCCGTGGCGGCGAGGAGGATGATCACGCCCAGGACGTCGAACCCCTCGCGCAGCGGGTGGGTGCCCTGCGCCCAGTAGAAGGGCGTGATGCGCTGGAGGAAGTGCACGCCGTCGATCTGCGAGGCGATCGCGTTGAGCACGTAGGTCCCCACCGCGACCGCACTGGTGGCGCCGAGGGTGAACGGCCTGCTCCCGGTGTAGGCACCGATGGAGAGTGCCAAGGCGCCGAAGAACAGGGCCAGCAGGCCGAGTTGGACGGCACCCGCGATGATGTTGCCGGCGGGTACGCCCATGTCCTGGGAGGACGCCAGCGCCGTGACCTCCAGAGCGATCAGCACGGTCAGGGCGAGCACGGCGACGGACAGCGCGCCGAAGCGCTCAAGTGCCAGGCGTCGGCGGGTGATCGGATAGGCGAGATAGAGGTCCAGCACCCCGGACTGCTCCTGGGCCGCGACGGCCCTGGTCCCGGTGGAGATGGCGAAGATGAGGAGCAGCAGCGGTCCGAGCAGGCCGAAGACCGTGCCCTCCAGGAATCCGGCGCCGCTCGACAGGTCGTCGAAGTTCATGGCGCTGGACATGCCGGAGGGGAGCGAGTCCAGCGAATCGGCCTGGTCCTTCACCTGGGCGTACGACGAGGTGTAGATGGCCGTGACCACCGCGAGGCCGATCCCCCAGAGCAGCAGCCCGCGCCGCTGGTCGCGCACCGCCTTGCCGAACACGGGGAGTTCACTGGACAACGGAGGCGCCTTCCTTGACGTATTCGTCCATGAAGAGGGATTCCAGGTCCGGCTTCTGGCAGAACAGGGCCTCGACGCGGTAGCGCGCGGCCTGCTTGACCAGGGCGTCGACGCTGCCGTCGACGGTGCAGTGCAGCGTGTGGCCGTCGGTCCGGACGGCGCCCACGTGGTCGAGGCCGGTGAAGTCCGATGCGCTGAACGACTCGGCGAAGCGGATCTCCACCTGGCTCACGGCCTGTTGCTGGAGTGCGGCGACGGTGCTGGTGGTGACCAGTCGGCCGTCCTTGATGATGGCGACCCGGTCGGCGACCTCCTGCACCTCGCTGAGGATGTGGGAGGACATGAAGACCGTCTGTCCGTTGGACTTGGCCTCGGTGACCAGGGTGAGGAACACCTGTTGCATCAGGGGGTCCAGGCCGCTGGTGGGTTCGTCGAGCACCAGGAGCGCGGGCTGGTGCATGAACGCCTGGATGATGCCGACCTTCTGTTTGTTGCCCTTGGACAGGCTCTTCACCTTCCGCGAACGGTCGAGCTCCAACCGGTCGGCGAGTTCGGTGATCCGGTTCCGGTCCACGTCGCCCTGGAGCCGGGCGAAGAAGTCGAGCAGTTCTGCGACGTTCTCGGTGCCGTCCAGGACGAGCTCACCGGGTAGGTAGCCGAGTTGTGCCCGCAACTGGGCGCCCTGGGCGGCCGGGTCGAGCCCCAGGACCCGGATGCTGCCGGACGTGGGGCGGATGAGGTCCAGGATCATCTTCATGGTCGTGGTCTTCCCGGCCCCGTTGGGGCCGAGGAATCCGAAGACCTCCCCGCGCTGCACGGTGAGGTCGAGATCCGCGACGCCGCGACCGCCGGGGTACCGCTTGGTGAGACCGGATGTCTCGATGGCGGCTAAGGTCACTTCTTTCCTCCGTTGAGAAGCCGTTGCTCCCGGTGACGGGCGAGCAGCGGCGGGAGTTCGCGTTGCATCCAGCGGTACAGGTCCGCGACGTTCTCCAGGCGCGCCCGGCGCACCGGGGTGTCCTGCGCGAGGAGTTCGCTGCCCTTCTCCAGCACCTTGAGGATGTTGGTGACAGCGGCGAGCCGTTCGAAGACCGACTCGACCCAGCCGCTGTCATTGATCCGGTAGTACGTGCGCCGGTCGCCCGGCGCCGAGACCTTCTCCACCAGTCCGGCCTGTATCAACTGCCGGGTCGACGTGGAGATCGACGCTTTGCTCGCCTGTAGGGTCTCCGCCAGTTGACCCGCCGTCTGCTCCGGCGGATCGCAGATCAGCAGCCACCCGATGACGCGACCGGAGATCCTGGGAAGTCCGGCGTCCTGTTCGAAGTACAGGGCCACGTCCTCGGCGAAGCGCACTGCCTCGTCGTGTGTGATAGCCATGACGTTCAGCGTATTCCGAACGTACTGTATCTACAACGCAAGAAGAACCGATGTCACTCGGACGGGTGAACCCGGCGTGCACGGGCCCAGGTGACCGGTGCGGTCGTACCGGCCAGGCCGGAATTGGTCTGAGCAGGTCGGAGCAGGTCGGGACGGGACGGGCTAGGGCACCACCGTGCGGGCCAGGTCCTGGGTCAGCCGGTCGAGAAGGGACTCGCGGTGCTCCTGGAGGAAGAAGTGACCGCCGCGGTACGCGTGTTCGGCGAAGCCGCCCCTGCCGTGGTGCCGCCACCCCCGCATGCCCGCCGCACTCGCCTCCTGGTCCTCGGCTCCGCAGAGCGCGGTGATCGGGCAGCGCAACGGCGGCTCGGCACGGTGGCGGTAGGTCTCCAGCATGGTGATGTCACCGCGCAGCACCGGCAGGTAGAGGGCCCGCATCTCCGGGTCCCGGCGGATCTGTTCCGGCACGGCCCGGAAGCGACGGTCCAGGGCCTCCAAGAACGCGTCGTCGGAGAGGAGTCGGGACATCCGGCCCGGCTGGGGGACCTCGGGTGCGTTGCGTGCCGAAACCGTCAGATGGGAGGCGTCCAGCCCGTGCGTACGGCGCATTTCCCGCGCGATCTCGTAGGCGATGAGCGCCCCCAGACTGTGCCCGAACAGGGCGAAGGGGCGGTCGAGGGCGGGTGCCAGGGCCTGGGCCGCCTCCCCGGCCAGGGCCAGCAGGTCGGTCCGCGGCTCCTCCCTCAGCCGCACCTCGCGCCCCGGCAGCCGCAGCAGCCACACGTCGATCCAGTCGGGCAGTCCGGCCACCCAGCCGTGGAAGACGGTGGTGCCTCCCCCGGCGTACGGCACGCACAGCAGGCGCAGCGCGGCGCCGTCGCGGGGCTCCGGGCGGAGCACCCACCTGGGGTCGACCGCCTGCCGGGCGGCCGGAGCCGGTGTCTGCATCGAGGCACTCCCCCTTCAGAAGGGTGTCAGGCGAGGTCGGCGCTGGTCTTCTCGTAGCGGTGCCAGAGGGCCGGCATCTCGACGGCGAGGTAGCGGAAGAGCTTCTCCATGTTCCGCAGCCGGGCCAGCCGCCCCGGATCGGCGCCCTCGGCTTCGAGGGCTTCGAGGCCGTCCGCCATCGTCCGGTGGAAGTTCGGCCAGCTGAGGAAGGTGTGCTGGATGACCCGGGGCCAGGTGGCGTCCTGAAGGGTGAGGTAGTAGTCACCGTCCTCTGTGCTCTCGGCCTCGGCGTCCTCACGGATGAAGAAGCCGGCCGGAACCAGTTGGTCGGACATCTTGTCCACCGCGTCCCGGGAGATGCCCAGCCCGGCACTGATCTCTGATGCGCGCTGCCGCGGCGGGTCGGAGATCAGTAGGTAGCCGATCACCTCTCCGCGGTCGGCGGCCATGCCGTCCTTCTCGTAGTAGCGGCCGATCCGGGTGACGATCTCCCGTTCGGCCTGCGGGATGGCGGATGCTGCGGTCATCGGGCGTGCCCTTCGCTAGCGGTGGATGGAGGTGGTGGTCCGTCAGTTCGCGGGCGGGGTGACGCCGACCGAGCGCAGGTGGACGGCGTGGCGTGCGGGGGTCGAGTGGTCCAGGAAGGCCGCGAGGCCACTGCCGGCTCCCCAGTCCTCACGGATCCGTCCGACGATCTCAATGGCTGCCAGGGACTGGCCGCCGAGCTCGCTGAACTCGTCGTGGGCCCCGATGCCCGGACGGCCGAGGACTTCCTCCCAGACCCGGATCACCGCGGCCACCAGGGCGTCGCCCTGTTCGGCGACGGCCGGTCCGGGCTGTGCCGGCTCCTCGGGGAAGGGGAGCGCGGAGCGGTCCGCCTTGCCGTTCGGGAGCAGGGGGATGCCCGAGAGGAAGAAGAAGCGGGTGGGCAGGGAGTGCGCGGGTACGGTCCGGGCCAGGTGCTCGCGGCACTGCGCGGGGGTCAGCAGGCGGCCGACCTCCGGCACGACGTAGGCGACGAGGACACCCTCACCGACCCGGGGGTGACGGGCCACGACGACGGCCTCACGGACGTCCGCGTGCTGTTCCAACGCGGTCTCCAGCTCCCCCGTCTCCACCCGGACGCCCCGGATCTTCACCTGGCCGTCGAGGCGGCCGAAGAACTCGATGCCGCCGTCGGGCAGGACGGCCGCGAGGTCTCCCGTGCGGTACATGGTCGCGCCGGCCGTCGTGGCGAAGGGATCGGGCAGGAACCGTTCGCTGGTCAGCTCGGGGAGACGCCAGTAGCCCTGGCCCACCCCCACGCCGCCGATGTGGAGCTCGCCGCGTTCGCCGTCGGGCACCGTGCGCCCCTGGTCGTCGAGGACGTAGGCGGTGTGACCGGGCAGGGTACGGCCCCAGGGGATCGCGTCCCGCTCCGCGTCCTCCTTGCGCACCGCGAACACCGTGCTGCAGCAGGACACCTCGGTCATGCCGGCCACGTTGTACGCGCGGATGCCGGGGCCCAGTTCGGCCAGTGCGGTCACCGTGGAGGGCGGGAAGCGGTCACCCGCCAGCACCACGGTGCGCAGCGTCGCGGGCAGTCCGCTCCCCCGCCGCCGGGCGGTGTCGGTGACCGGGCGCAGCAGCGCCGGGGCCGAGGACCAGGTGGTGACCGACTCGGCGCCCAGCAGGTCCAGCAGCGCCCCCGGGTCGGTGCGTTCGGCCGCACTCGGGATGACCACGGTGCCGCCGACGGCGAAGGTCGCGAAGAGCTCGATCACCGACAGGTCGAAGTTGAGGGAGGACACCTGGAGCACGCGGTCGGTGTGGTCCAGACCGACCGCTTCGGCCAGCGACCGCATCGTGTGCGCCACGCCGCCGTGCCGGTTCATGGCGCCCTTGGGGCGGCCGGTCGAGCCCGAGGTGTAGATGAGGTACGGAAGCCGGGCCGGGTCGGGCTCCGGGAGCGGGAGCGTCCCCTCCGGGTCGACGGCCCGGTCCGCACGCAGGCCCTCCAGTCCGGCCAGGTCGGGAACCCGGGCCGCGGCCTCGTCCACCAGGACGGTCCGGGCGCCGCTGTCCGCGAGGATGAACCGGATCCGTTCCTCGGGGTACGCGGGGTCGACGGCGACGTACGCCGCACCGGCCCGCATCACGGCGAGCACCGCGACCACCATCTCCGCGGAGGGCGCCATGGACACCCCGACCAGCTCTCCGGGGGTCACTCCCCGCCGCAGCAGCAGACGGGCCAGGGCGGCACTGCGCGCGTCGAGCTCGCGGTAGGTCGTCCCCCGGCCCGCGTGCCGGATCGCCGTGGCTCGCGGGCGCTGCTCGACCTGTGCCAGAGCCAGCCCGTGCAGGGTCCACCCGGAGTGCCGGTCCACGTCGCCGTCAGTCCTGGTATCGGGCATGAGTCGATTCCTCCTACGGCGGTGACAATTCATTGATGAGTTTCCCGCGGATCCCGACAGCGGTCGATACTAGCGAGCCGAACGCGGCCGGCACAATGGCCCTCGAAGCAAATTTCGCACGAACCTACCGACGCCGTCCGGGCGCCCCACTGCCATTCTTCCGACGTCCGTCCGAGGATTCTTCCGGATGCTTGACCGACCCGGGTCCGCACTGCTCTATCATTTCGGCACATGACCGAGACTCAGCTGGATTCCGACCGCTGGTTTCTCCGTACCGGGTGCAGGCACGACCCCCGGCTGACCGTCCTGGCCGTGCCCTGGGCGGGCAGCGGAACCGCCGCCTACCACGGCATCGCCGATCTACTGCCGCCGGACGTCGCCCTGTGGATGCTCCGGCTGCCGGGCCGTGAGGTCCGACGCTCGGAACCACTCGCCACCTCGATGAGCGAGCTGACGATACCCGCGGCAGCCGCCTGCGCCGAGGCTCTGACCAGTGACTTCGTGCTCTTCGGGCATAGTTCGGGCGCCCTTGTCGCATTCGACATCGCTCGTCGACTACGCCGGGACCACGGACGGCTGCCCGCCCTGCTCGCCGTGTCGGCGCAACCCGCACCGCACCTTCCGCCGCGCTACGCCCCCATCCACTCACTGCCCGCCGACAGCTTCCTGGACGCCCTCGACGCACGCTGCCACAGCGTCCCGCAAGCACTGCGCGAGGACGCGGAAATGAAGGAGGTCTATGTTCCGGCCATGCGGGCGGACGTGACCGTGGAGGAAACCTACGAATACGTTCCGGAACCGCCACTGGAATGCGCGCTATCAGCCTTCGGAGGGAAATCCGATACCGAATGCAGGATTTCCGATCTGGAGGCATGGCAGGTTCACACGTCAGGGAATTTCACCCTCAACGCGCTACCGGGTGACCATTTCTTCTTCCAGACCTCCCGCGAATCGGTGGTGAAACTCATCGTCGATCAGGCCGGCTGACCCGCACCCGGTGTCCCGCCGCCCGGGCGGCGGGGCACCGGAGCGGTCACCGGTCCCGAACGCTCACTGGTCGTAGTAGCCGGCCAGGGTGCGCGGCCGGGGCCGGTCCTCGTCCGCGGCGGGCGGCAGGCAACTGCGGCGCAGTGCGTCGAGCCCGGGCAGGCCGGCCATCACCTCGTCGAAGGGCAGTCCGAAGTCGACCAGGCAGGCGATCTCGTCCACACCGATCGCGGACAGCCGCTCGACCACCCCGGCGCACTTCGCCGGGGTTCCCAGGAGCGAGCGGCGGTCGTAGAAGTCCCTGGCCACGAGGCCGGCGAGTTGGTCCTGCTCGGCGTCCGACATGGCGGTCGAGGTGTCGTCGCTGCGCTTCTGGCGCAGGAACGTGGACAGGTAGCGCTGCACCGGGTCGCGCACCAGCGCCCACACCTGTTCCTCGTCCTCACCGACGTAGGTGTGCATGCCGACGGTGACCACACCCGCGGCCGGGTCGAGCCCGGCGGCGGAACGCGCCTTGCGGTAGGCGGCGGCGTTGTCCGCCAGCCGGTCCCAGCTGTCCAGCAGCGTCAGCACGCCCAGATCGCGACGGCCGGCCTCGATCCAGGTCTGCGGGTTGGACGTGTGCACCATCCAGAGCGGCAGTTCCGGCTGGTGCGGGCGGGGATACGTGCGGACCGACAGCGTGCTGCCCTCGGGCCCGTCGAAGGAGGTCGGCTCCCCGCGCCACAGGGCGCGCAGGGTGTCGACGGTGCTGAGGGTGTACTCCCGCCGGTCGGTGAAGTGTTCGGGCTGGAACACGAAGTCGCCGCGGTGCCAACCGGTGGCCAGGCACAGGCCCACCCGCCCGCCGGACAGCTGGTCGACCAGGGCCCACTCCTCGACGATGCGCACCGGATGGTGGTGCGGCACGACCACGCTGCCCGCGCGCAGTTGGATCCGTTCGGTGACGGCTGCGATGGCCGCGGCCAGCACCGAGGGGTTGGGGAAGCTCCCGCCGAACTCCTGGAAGTGGCGCTCGGGCACCCAGATCGCCCGGAATCCGCGCGGGTCGATGAAGCGGGCCACGTCGAGGATGAACCGGTACCGTTCGCGCGGTGTCCGCCGGTCGTCCGCGGCGAAGAAGTACACACTGAAGTCCATCGCTCACTCCCGGTCCAGTGAGGGCCGCAGCAGGCCCGCGATCCGCTGGAGGTTCTCCTCCAGCACGATGGTGAAGTGGTCGGCGTCCATGGCGTGAACGGTCAAGCAGGGCCCGGGTACGAGGCCGGCGAGCCCGTTGCTGGTGTCTCCGTCCGTGCGCGGGATGGCCGGCATCCCGAAGGGGTTGCCCGGGGCCGAGAAGCCCCGCTCGGCGTGGAAGACGGTGACGTCCACCGCGCCGGGCAGCGGCACCGCCTGGTAGCCGTCCAGGAGCTTGCCGTTGAGCTGGAGCACGTCCCACTTGCTGCGCATCAGCTTCAGGACGTGGTCGTGGGCCAGGGTGGCCGGCGAGTTGCCGACGACGTGCCGGGCCATCGCGTCGAACCGCTCGTCGAGGGTGAGGCCGCGCAGGTCCCCGACGACGATCTGCTCGTCGACCCGCCACAGCTGGCATGCGGAGTTTCCGATGAGCATGAGGGCCAGGTTCTCGCCGTCGCTCTCCGCCACCCCGCTCGCGTCCACGCCGTCCCAGGCGCCGGTGCCGGGCATCAACGGGTCCACCAGGTAGAGGTGGGAGACCTCCTCCCCGGCGGCCAGCAGCTGCTGCGTCATCTCGTAGGCGATGACGCCGCCGAAGGAGCAGCCGCCGATCCGGTACGGGCCGTGCGGCTTGCGCCGGCGCAGCGCGGCCAGGTAGGCGGAGCCCATCTGCTGGATGTCGTCGAACGACCGGAAGGTCAGTTCGTAGTCGACCTGTTCCAGGGCGAACACCGGGTAGTCGGGCCCCAGGTGGCGCGAGAGGTAGACGCAGTAGCTGACGTCACCGAAGAGGTGGTGGGTCCAGAAGGTGGCGGGGCGCTCGCCGCCGCCGTTCACGGAGACCAGATGGGCGCCCTCGTCCTCGTCGACGCCCTCGGCCCCGTCCGCCGTGTTGGGCTCCGGCTGCCGCTCGACCTCCGTGGTCGTGTCGGCGGCGCGGAGCCGGCCGGCCGCCGAAGGGTCACTCAACAGCCTGAGGTCTGAGGGGAGTTCACGAACGATGGGCGGTGGAACGATCAGACGGTGCCAGTCGGCCGGTTCGGTCTCGGCGGCGGTGAGGATCACGGTGCGGGCCGCGCCGGCCAGGGGTCGGGGGGCGTAGTCCGCGGCGGCTCGTGCGAGCGTGCCGCGCCAGCCGCCGGCCGCCTCCAGCCAGGGGGTCAGTCGTCCCTCCGGCACGGGCGGTTCGGCGTGTGCCCGCAGCAGCCGGGCGGCGCCGGCCGCCACCGTGGGCACGTCGGAACCGGCGGGCAGCATCCCCTCGTCCAGCCGTTCGCGGGCGCCCCACGCCTCGGCGAGGTCGAGCGCGGCCCGCCGGACCTCGTCGGCCTCGTCGCCGCTCGTGGGCCGGCCGGGCGCGGCGGGGGCGACCAGGGTCAACCGTTCGACCTCGTGTCCCTGTTCGGCGAGGGCACGGGCGGCCTCGACGGCCACCAGGGCGCCGGTCGCGTAGCCGGCCAACCGGAAGGGCCCGGAGGCCCGTTCGCGCAGGACCGCCTCGGCGCACTGCTGGCCGAGTTCGGCCATCGTGGCGGTGGTGGGCGGTCGCGTTCCGAAGCCCGGGGCCTGGACGCCCAGGACCGCTCCCGCTCCGGTCAGGCCGTCCAGGAGGTTCACCAGCCAGCTGAGTTCCCCGGTGTCGCCGTACAGGGCGAAGACGGGTGGGCCCTCGGGGTCCGTGGGCGGGGCCAGCTCGAAGACCTTGGCCGCCGGCGGAACCGCGGGCGCGGCCTGCTCCGGGGCCGGTGCCGGTGCGGTCCGGTCCGCGGTGTCGGTGCCGGGTGCGGTGGGCGGTGCGTCCCGGGCGGGCTCCCGCTCGCTCGCGTGCCCGTCCGCCGTCAGGTGGGCCGCCAGGTCGCGGACCGTGGAGTACTCGAAGATGGCGGCCATCGGGACGTCCTCGCCGAACCGGGCCTGGACGCGTTGCATGATGCGCAGGGCGGCGATGGAATCGATGCCGTACGAGGCGAAGTCCCGGGCGGGGTCGAGGCTGTCCGCGGGCATGCCGACGCCTTCGGCGATGATGGCTCCCAGTTCCTCCGCCGCTGGGGCCGGGGGGCGCGCCACCTCAGCGGCGGGGGCCGGGTCGGGGGCAGGTACGGGGGCCGGCGCCAGGACGGGAGCCGGGGCGGGGGCCGGAGCGGGGGCCGGGGCCTGGGGGGCGGGAGCCTCCGTCCGAGCGGGAGCCGACCGCACAACGGCCGTGGGTTCGACGGCCCGGACCGCTCGCGGCTGCGGCTGCGGGCGGGGTGCCAGGGCCGGTTCGGCGGCGGGCGGCAGTGCCGCACCCGTGGGCGCCGTGGTCACCGCAGCACCGGGAAGCCAGTGCCGGTGCCGGGCGAACGGATAGGTCGGCAGGTGCAGTCGGACCGGTCGGCGCCCGCCATCGTGCAGCCCCGCCCAGTCCACCTTCGCTCCCCGTGCCCAGAGGGAGCCGATGCGGCGCAGGCCCTCCTCGGCTCCCGAGGCGAGCAGCCGCGCGGGGTCGGGTCCGACGAGGGCCGCGAGGTCGGCCCCGTCGTCGGCCCGGCCGAGGACGACGGTGCCGTCCGTGCCGTCAGCGGGGACGGCCCCATCGGCCACGGCGCGCAGCGCGGCGGTCAGTTCCTCCCGAGTGGACGCCACCAGGGCGAGCCGGTACGGCAGTTCGGGGCGCCCCGTCTGGAGCGTCCTGGCCAGGTCCGCAAGCCCGGCGTCCGCGTCGACGCCCCGGAACAGGGCCCGTTCGACGTGCGCCAGCAGGGCGGCGGCGTACCGGGTCAGTTGCTCCTGGTGGAGCGCGCTCAGCACGACGAGTTGCGGTCCCGGGGCGCCGGGGCCGACCGGACGACCGCGGTACTCCTCAAGCACCACATGGGCGTTGGCGCCGCCGAAGCCGAAGGAGCTGACCCCGGCCCGGCGCGGTTGTTGACGGCCGTCCACAACGCGGCTGTCCCAGGGGCGGGCGCTGTCCACCAGGTGGAACGGGCTGCGCTCCAGTTCCAGCAGCGGGTTGGGGCGGTCCAGGTGCAGCAGTGGCGGCAGCATGCGGTGCCGCATGGCCAGGACGGTCTTGATGACGCCGGCGATGCCCGCAGCGGTCTCCAGATGACCGACGTTGGTCTTCACCGTGCCGAGTGCGCAGTGGCGCTGCGCGCCGCCCCACCCGCTGTTGCGGAACGCCTCGGTGAGACCTTGCAGTTCGATGGGGTCACCGAGGACGGTGCCGGTGCCGTGCGCCTCGACGTAGCCGATCGTGTCCGCCCCGACCCCCGCCCGCCGGAGCGCACTGCTGATCACGGCTGCCTGGGCGTTCGGCGAGGGGGCCGTGAGGGACGTGGCCCGCCCGCCGTGGTTGACGGCACTGCCCAGGATCACCGCGTGGATCTCATGGCCCTCCGCCTCCGCGCGGCTCAGTGGCATGAGGAACAGCGTGCCGACGCCCTCACCCCGGGCGTAGCCGTCGGCCCGGTGGTCGAAGCTCTTGCAGCGTCCGTCCGCGGCGAGCATCCCCGCGCTGCCGAACGCCTGGAAGCCGTTGCTGTTCAGGATGAGGTTGACGCCGCCCGCGAGGGCCGCCGAGCAGTCGCCGTCCTGGATGGCCCGGACCGCGCGGTGCACGGCCACCAGGCTGCTGGAGCAGGCGGTGTCCACCGGTTCGCTCGGGCCGTGCAGGTCGAGCAGGAAGGAGAGGCGGTTGGCCAGCATGCTGTGCTCGTTGCCGGTCGCCATCTGCCCGTCCACCGGGACACCGCTGGCCAGCAGGAGTTGCGAGTACTCCGAGGAGGCGACGCCGACGAACACGCCCGTGTCGCTGCCGGCGAGCCCGAGCGGGTCGCGCCCCGCGTCCTCCACGGCCCGCCACGCCGTCTGGAGGAAGAGCCGGTGCTGGGGGTCCATGAGCCGGGCCTCGCGGGGCGAGATCCGGAAGAACTCGGCGTCGAAGTGGTCGATGTCGCTGAGGAAGCCGCCGATCCCGTCGGGGGCGGCCTCGTCCGGACGACCGGCCGGGACGGTACCGACCAGATCACGGCCCGCGATCAGGTTGGCCCAGAACGCCTCCAGGTCGGGGCTGCCCGGGAAGGCGCCGGCCATGCCCACGATGGCCACCGGCTCGGGGCCGGTACGCGGGACGGCCGCACGGGACGGCCGTTCGCGAAGTGCCGTGGTGGGCTCGGAGACCGAGGTCGGCGCCGGGGACGCGACAACGGTCTCCGGGGCCGGGGTCCGCGCCCCGGGCACCGGGACGGGCGCGGCCGGGGCGATGAGGTCCACCAGCCCGGCGAGATCCGGTGCGGCGTACAGGGCGGTGGGGCTGACCGGCACGGCGAGGTCGGCCTCCAGACGGGCGGCCAGGGCCAACACGCTGACGGAGTCGAAGCCGTAGTCGCTGAGGTGATCGGCGAAGTCCACGTCACGGGCCGGGACCCCGAGCACCTCACCGATCGCGGAGACCACCGCGGCGCGCACCCGCTCCGGTCCGGCCGTCGCCGCTCCGGGCACGGGCACAGGCACAGGCACGGGCTCGGCCTCAGCGTCGGGAGTGACCAGGGGCCCGGCGGGCGACGGGTCGGGCACGGCCGAGCCGGCGGGCTCGGCCGCCCGGTCGGCGGTCGCGCGTGTCGGGACGGTTTCCGGAAGGGAGGGGGGAGCCGGTGTGTCGGACATCCAGTAACGCTCCTCGGCGAAGGGGTAGTGCGGCAGCGGGACGACCCGGCGGTCCTGGTCGCGGTCCAGGTCGGTCCAGTCCACCGGGGCGCCCGAGACCCAGGCGGCAGCGAGCGCCGCCGGATCGTCGGTGGGCGGGGCGGTCGGCTGCGGGGTGCGCCGCGCCCGGCCGGTCAGTACTCCGTGCTCGGCGCCACGACCGTCCAGGTGCGCGGTGAGCGCGGCCACCGCTCCGGCCGTGTCCGCAGCGACGAAGGCCAGCCGGTACGCAAGTGCGGTGCGGCCCCGTTGGAGCGTGCGGGCCACGTCGGGGAGCGGCAGGCCGGCGCCTTCGGTCGCGAGGCGGTCGCGCAGCCGCTGCACGGCGCACCGCAGTCGTTCCTCCCGGTGGGCGGAGACCACGACGACCTGTGGTCGTGCCGGGCCGCGCCCCTGCTCCGGCCGGGTGGGCGGAGCCTCCTCGACGACGACGTGCGCATTGGCGCCACCCGCGCCGAAGGCGCTCACCGCCGCGCGCCGGCGGCCACCGGCCGGCCGTGGCCAGGGGGTTTCCGCGCGAACCGGGTGGAGACCGGAGCCCTCGATGTCCGGGTGCGGCGGGTCGCAGTCCGGCGTGGGCGCGAACCGTTCGTGTCTGAGCTGGAGCAGCACCTTCGTGAGCTGCGCCATTCCGGACGCCGCCTCCAGGTGGCCGATGGCGGGCTTCACGGAGCCGACGTACAGGCCGTCTCCGGCGCCGTACAGGTCACCGAGCGCCCCGGCCTCCAGCGGGTCGGCCAAAGGGGAACCGGCGGACGCGGCCTCCACGTACTGGACGTCCCCGGGGCGCAGCCCGGACCGGTCGAGCACGTCGCTCAGCAGGCGGTGCTGCGCGGCCCGGTCCGGTGTCGCGTAGGCACCGGTGGAGGCGTTGGCGTTGATGCCGGAGGCGAGGAGCACGCCGTGCACCCGGTCTCCGTCACGGAGCGCGGCCTCAAGCGGTTTGAGGACGACCGCGCCGACGCCCTCCCCGGTGACGATTCCGTCGGCGGCAGCGCTGAAGGCCCGGCCGTGGCCGTCGGGGGAGAGCATGGTCGCCGCGGACAGGGCCAGGTGGTGGGAAGGGTGGAGCACCAGGCTCACGCCGCCGGCCACCGCGACCGCGCACTCTCCGCTCCGCAGTGACGCACAGGCGAGGTGGAGCGCGGTCAGCGAGGAGGAGCAGACGGTGTCCACCGCGATGCTGGGCCCGCCGAACCGGAAGACGTGCGAGACGCGGTTGGCCACCGACCACGCGCCGGAGGGTGGGGCTTCCCGGTGGCCGCGGCCCCAGCGTTCCAGGGACAGGTGTTGGTACGGGGCTCCGCTGGCGCCGACGAACACGCCCACGCCTGCCGTGCCGGCCTGGTCACGGAGGCCTTCGGCCGTGCTGCCGGAGTCTTCCAGCGCCTCCCAGACGCAGTGCAGGAACAGCCGTTCCTGGGGGTCCATCCGTTCCGCCTCACGGGGCGAGATCCGGAAGAGACGCGGGTCGAACAGGTCGACGCCGTCCAGGAAGCCGCCCCAGCGGTGCGGGGGCCGGCCGGGGGCGTCGTGGTGCTGGGAGGGTGTCCAACGGTCCTTCGGCACCTCGCTGATGGAGCGCCGGCCGGTGCGCAGGTTCTCCCAGAACGCGTCCAGGTGGTCGGCTCCGGGATAGCGGCCGGCCAGCCCCACGACGGCGACGGGTCGGGGCGGGTGGGTGTTCCTGACGGCCGGACCAGCGGTTCCGACGAGCTGTTGTTCGGTGGCCGTGGAAACGCGTGCGCGGAGCGCGGTGGCTGCGGCGCCGACCGCCTGAGCGTGGTCGCCGTCCTCCCGCTGCCGGTCGACGGCGGCGGGGGCGGGGGCCGGCGTCGTGCCCGCACCGTCGTGGGCGAACCGCCCCGCTGCGGCCAGCGCCTCCGCGACGGAGTCGATGGTGCCGCCGAGGAACGGCAACGGGCCGATGTCCTCGCCCAGTTCACGCTCGACCCGGTCGGCCACCTCCATGGTGATCAGCGAGTCGACGCCGTAGACCTCCAGCGGGGCGGCCGTCTCCAACTCCTGTGCGGGCAGGTGCAGGGCTTCGGCGAACGCCCCGGTCAGCCAGCGCACCGCCCGGCTCCGTGCGTCGGCCGACGGCGCGGCGACGGCCACCGCGTCCGGCGCCTGCTGCGGCACGGGCCCAGACGGCGCCGCCGGCCCGGACGGCACGGGGCGGGACGGCACGGCGGCGGTCACCGGTGCTGCGGCCCCCGTCGGCTCCTCGGTCCAGCCGTCGTGCTCGGCGATCAGGACGTGCTGACCCGACTCCGCTTCGGGCACCCCGGGCACCCCCTGGGCGCGGACGTCGCGGAAACCGGACGTGGCGAGCACCGCCCGCCAGGCGGCGAGTCGCAGCAGGGGCGCGTGCGGCAGCCGCAGTTCGCCGTCCCGGTAGGCCCACCAACCGTCCGTGAGGCCGAAGACCACGTTCACCGAGTCGAGCACCCGGGTGGCCTCGTTGAGCACCAGGACGCCGCCCGGGCGCAGCAGCCGGCGGCAGTGGGCGAGGGTCTGCCGCAGGTCGGGCGTGGCGTGCAGGACGTTGGCGGCGAGCACCACGTCCCAGCCGCCCGCCGGGAACCCCTGTGCCTGCGGATCGGTGGACACGTCCAGCGTCCGGAAGCGGACGAAGGGGTGTGCGGCGCCGAGCCGTTGCTCGGCCCGCCGCACCAGACCGGTGGCGAGGTCGGTGTAGTCGTAGCTCAGCCGGGACCCGTACGGCGCCAGGGCGTCGAGGACCGGACGGCTGGTCCCGCCGGTTCCGGCGCCGATCTCCAGGACCGACACGGAGGCGTCCGGGTCCGCGTCCAGCACGCGGCTGACCGCCGCCCGCACGGCGCCGGCACAGACGTCGTTGAAGAAGGCCGACCGCGGGTCGTCGTGGTAGAGGGGGGCGACCCGCCGGTCGGAGCCGCCCGGGAAGAGGAGTTCGAGTCCCGCTCTGCGGCCCGCGAGCACATCGGGCAGTGCCGCGGCGCAGTCGGCGATGAGTTCCAGGGCGCCGACGCTGTGCGGATGGGTTTCGGCCAGGTCAGTGCGGAGTGCGGGGGCCTCGTGGTGCAGCGCGGTCACCGTGCCGTCGGCCGTGAGGTGTCCGCCGTGCACGAGGGCCGCGTACGCGGCGGCCAGCAGGCGTCGCCGGCCGGGCAGCACCGACAGGCGCTGAGCCAGCTGCTCCTGGTCGATCCGCTCCCCCGGTCGCAGGTCCCCCGGGCCGCGCAGCGCGTCCATGATCTGCTGCCTGGCGAGTCGTTCCACCCCGTCGAAGTAGTCGCGTCCGGGGAGCGCCGCCGGCCCGGCGCCCGGGCCTTCGGCCGCGCCCGCGGCGGCCGGGCCGGCCAGCCCCGGGGCGGCGCTCGACCGGAGCCGTCGGGCCGGGCCGTCCGGTGGTGCGGCGAGGCGGATGGGCGCCAGTTGGACGACCGGTGCGGCGAGCACCCGGCGGAAGGCGTCCAGTCCCTGCTCGTCGCTGAGCGGCTCCACCCCGGAGGCACTGATCCGGGCCCGGTACTCGTCCGTGGCGACGGAGCCGCTCTCGCCCCAGAAGCCCCAGTTGAAGAGCCGCACACGGCGATGCAGGCGGGCGCTCAGATAGCGTCCGAAGGCGTCCTGGAAGGTGGAGCCGGCCGCGTAGTTGGCCTGGCCGGGGTTGGCGGTGTGCGAGATCGCGGAGGAGAACAGCGCGACGAAGTCGAGGTCCTGGTCGGCCAGCACCTGTTCCAGCACGACCGTGCCGCGCACCTTGGGGTCCAGGGCGGCGCGGAAGGTGGCCTCGTCCATCCGCTCCAACGTGCGGTCCGCCAGGACGAAGGCGGAGTGCACGACCCCGTCGATCGCACCGAAGCGTCCGCGGACCGCCTTGACGACGCGGTGCATCGCCGCGGGGTCGGTCACGTCGGCCGACTCGTAGAGCACGTCGGCGCCCGCCGCGCGCAGCCCGTCGAGGTATCCGGCGGGCAGCGCCTCGCCGGGCCGCCGGCCGACGAGCGCCAGCCGCGCCCCGTACCGCACGGCGAGATGACGGGCGATCACCGAGCCGAGCCCGCCCGCTCCGCCCAGCACGAGGTAGCAGCCGCCCCGACGCAGCGGCAGCGCGTTCTCGTCCGTGGGCGGTAGCCGTACTTCGGTCAGCCCGCACTCCAGGAGCACGCCGCCGCGCAGCGCGCGTTCGACGACCGTCCCCGCGTCGGCGGCCGTGGTGACCGTGTCCAGCAGGGCTCGGGTGGTGTCGCCGGCGGCGAGTTCGACCGGATCGAGGTCGAGCAGCCCCACCTTCAGGAAGGGCAGCTCCCGGGCGAGCGAGCGGGTCAGACCGATCAACGAGGCGGCGAACGGGTGGGCGGCGGGCACGGCCGGGTCCGGTTGCTGGACGCCGCAGGTGACCACGGTCAGTCGGGCTCCGCGCGGACGTGCGGCGGCGAAGGCCCGGGCCAGGTGGAAGAGCGCGACCGCGCCGCGTTCCTGGCTCCGTTCCAGGTGGTCCAGGTCCTCGTGGCTGTAACGGATGCGGTCGACCCCGCCGAGGAAGTACACGTCGGGGGCGGGTCCCGCCTCCGCGAGCAACCGCGGCAGGTCGGTGGCGGCGTCGAGCCGGGCGAGGTCGGCCACCAGCGCGCCCGGGAACCGCTCGGCGAGTCGGGCGGCGAGCCCGAAGTCGTCCGGGGTGGAGAGCACCAGGGCCCGCCCGCGCCCGGTGTCCGCGAGGCGTGCGGGCTCGATCGCGGACCACTGGGGTCGCAGGTAGGTGACCGGTTCCCCGGTGGCGCGGGCCCGGCCCGCGACCGTGAAGTCGTCCAGGACGAGCACGGGTCGTCCGTGCGCGTCGGCGACCACCACCTCGCAGCGGGCGGTGGTGGCGTCCGAGCGCCGCAGCCGGGCGTACGCGTAGCGGGCCGCGGCGGGCTCGCCGAGCAGGCGCACCGTCGCGACGGCCGCCGGTACGGGGGTGCGGGCGGCGAGTTCCTCGGGCAGGACGCCCTGCACCGCGTGCAGTGCGCTGTCGATCAGGCCGGCGGGGAGGGCTCCGGGGGCGGTGGGCTCCGCGGTCGGCTCCAGTTCCACCAGGGACTCACCAGCGCCGTGCAGCAGTCGACGGACCCGGCGGTAGGCGGGTCCGTAGGCGAGTCCCGCGGCGGCGGCCCGCGCGTACAGTTCCTCGCCGTCGACGGTCTCCGGGCAGCGGGCCCGCAGCGCGTCCAACGGGAGCGGTGCGGCGGGGTCGTGGTCGCCGTCGCGGATCGTGCCGGTGCTGTGCACGGTCCGGGCGCCCTCCTCGCCCGTGCTGATCTCGTACGTCGTGCCGTCATCCGTCGGACGCAGCGTGACCCGCACGTCGCTCCCGTCGGCGGCGACCTCCAGCGGTACCCGCCAGCGGACGTCCGCCAGGGCCACGGGCCGGGCGCCCCGCGCCGCGGCGGCGGCTCGGGCGAGTTCCAGTTGCAGGACCCCCGCGGCGAGCGTGCGGCCGTCCACGACGTGGTCGGAGACCAGCGGGTCGGAGGGGTCCAGCCGGACGGTGACGGTGTCGGTCTCCGGCCGGGGGGCGGTCGTACGGATCCAGTGGCGGCCGCCTGCGAACGGATAGGTGGGCAGCGGCACCCGGCGCACTCCGGGGCGGTCGACGTGCTGCCAGGGGATGTCCGCGCCGGCCGTGAACGCACGGGCCAGTTCGTCGAGTTGCCCCTCCTCCACGAGGCGGAGCAGCTTTCCGGGGTCCCCGTCGGCGGGCCCCGTCGGGTCGGCCCGGCCGGTGAGCAGGCCGGGCACGGCACGGCCGGCGAGGTGGCCGCGCAGGGCGGGGGCGATCTCCGCGACGTCCTGGACGACGAGGGCGAGCCGGGCGTCGAGCGGGTCGCGTCCCTGTTGCAGGGTGACGGCCAGCGAGTCGAGCGGGAGCGGGGCCCCGGACCGTTCCAGGTGCTCGGCCAGCCGGGCGGCCACGGTCCGCAACCGCTCCTCGTCGAGCGCGGACAACACGATCAGCTCGGGCCGGGTCGACGGGCCGGACTGCCGTACGGGCGGCCGGTACTCCTCGACGATGACGTGGGCGTTGGCCCCGCCGGCCCCGAAGGAGCTGAGTGCCGCGAGTCGGGCCCGGTCGCCGTGCTGCTCCCAGGGCCGGGCGGTGCGGGGCAGGACGAAGGGGGTCCGGGCGAGGTCGAGGGTGTGGTTCTCGTCCTCGCAGTGGAGGGTGGGCACGATGGTGCGGTGCTCCATCTGGAGCAGGATCTTGGTGAGGCCGCCGATCCCCGCCGCCGACTCCGCGTGCCCGATGTTGGACTTCACCGACCCGAGGGCGCAGAAGCCGGTCGCGTCCGTGTACTCGCCGAAGGCGCGGCGCAGCCCCGCCACCTCGATCGGGTCCCCGAGCAGGGTGCCGGTGCCGTGCGCCTCGACGTAGCCGACGTCGCGGGCGTCGACCCCGGCGGCGCGCAGCGCGTCGGCGACCACCCAGCCCTGGGCCTGCGGGCTGGGCACGGTGTACCCGTTGGTGCGACCGCCGTGGTTGACGGCCGTGCCGCGGATGACGCCACGGATCGGGTCGCCGTCCGCGACCGCGGCCGACAGCGGCTTGAGGACGACGGCGCCGACGCCCTCCCCGGGCACGAAGCCGTCCCCGCCCTCGCCGAAGGCCCGGCACCGCCCGCCGGGGGCGAGCATCCGCAGCTCGGAGAGGACCACCCATTTGCTGGGGTGGACGTTGATGCAGACGCCCCCGGCGACGGCGATCCGGCTCTCCCCGGACCGCAGGCTCTCGCAGGCCAGGTGGAGCGCGGTCAGCGAGGCGGAACAGGCGGTGTCGACGACCATGCTCGGGCCGTGCGCGTCGAGCCAGTACGAGAGGCGGTTGGCCGCCGAGAAGTCCATGGCCGGTGCGATCACCCGATGGCCCCTGCCCCACTCCTCGGCGCCCAGCAGCCCGTAGGAGGAGCCGGTGACGCCGACGAAGACGCCGATCGCGTGGCGTCCGCGGGCGTCGCGGGTGCGCTCGTGGAGCAGGCGCCGCGAGTGGCCGGCGTCTTGCAGGGCGCTGGCGGCGACCTCCAGGAAGAGCCGTTCCTTGGGGTCGCTGCGCTCCGCCTCGCGGGGTGAGACGTGGAAGTAGGCGGCGTCGAAGCGGGCGACGTCGCGCAGGAAGCCGCCGGAGTCGCCGTACGACATGCCCGGTCGGCGGGCGCCGGGGGCGTGGTAGTCGGCGTGTTCCCAGCGGTCGGGTGGTATCCGGCCGACGCAGTCGCGGCCCTCGGCCAGGGAGCGCCAGAACTCCTCCAGGTCCTCGCCCCCGGGGTAGCGGCCGGCCAGGCCGATGACGGCGATCGGCTCCTGGGAGGACCCGCGTTCGGGCCGCGCCTCGACCACCGCCGGTCCCCGTTCGGTCACGGGTGCGGGCCGGGTGGACGGCAGCAGGCGGCTCAGTTGCTCGGCGTGCGTGCGGACCAGTCGGGCGGCGAGTTCCGCCACGTTGCGGTACTCGAAGAAGAGCGTCACGGGTTGCGGGCCGAGTTCGTCCTCCAGGACGGTGGTGAGCCTCCTGATGAGGATGGAGTCCACGCCGATGGTGGAGAACTCCTGGTCACGGCCGAGCCGTCCGACCGGGAGCCGGACGGTGTCCGAGACGAGTCGCAGCAGCCATCCCTCCACCGCGACGAGCAGTTCGGGAGCCGGACCGGTCGCCTGGTCCGGGTTCGAGGTCGGCGGGGCGCTGGGCTCGACGGCAGCAACCGGATGGGTGGTGGTCAGGTCGGCGGCGGAGTCGTCGGCACCTGGGTCGGTGGACGGAACGGGGGACGGGTGCTCCGGGGTCGGGTCGACGGACCGGTCCGCCATCCGTGAGGCGATGAAGTCCGCGGCCCGGGACGGGTTCCCGTAGACGGCGAGCCATTCGGCGCCCTCACCGCGGACGGCCGCCTCCAGCGCGGCGAGCCCCTCGGTCGGCGGCATCGGGACCATCCCCTGGAGCTGCTCCAGCACGCGCCGGTCGCTCGGCTCCAGGTCCATGCCGCCGCCGCTCCACAGCGGCCAGCACACGGAGACGGTCCGACCGCTGCGCCGCCCCTCCCGCACCAGGGCCTCGCGGGCTGCGGCGAACCCGCCCAGGCCCCGGTTGGCCGCGGCGTAGTCGCTCTGGCCGGCCATGCAGAGGTAGGCGGCGGTGGAGGAGAACAACGCGAAGAAGTCCAGCGGCAGTTCGGCGGTGGCGAGGTCGAGCTGTCGGGCACCGGCGAGTTTGGGCGTGGTCACCGCTTGCACGTCGCGCGGTTCCTTGTTGACCACGTAGGTGTCGTTGTTGATCCCCGCGGAGTGCAGGATTCCGTGCAGGGCCCCGAACTCCCGCAGGGCGAACCGCACGGCGGTGGCGACGTCGGCGGGCGTGCTGACGTCCCCGCGGACGTAGTGGGCCGCTCCGCCCAGCTCACCGATCCGAGCGCAGGCGGCGCGGATCCGCTCGCCGGGCTCCGACCGTCCCATCAGGACGAACCGGGCACCGTGGCGCGCGGCCAGCAGTTCGGCGAGGCGCAGCGCGATGCCGCCCGCGCCGCCGGTGATCAGATAGCCGCCGCCCTGCCGGAAGACCGGCCGGTTCGCCTCCGGTGCCGCGGTGGGCAGCACCGTGCGAACGGTGCGGCCGCTGCGGTCGTGGCGGACCTGTGCGGCGCCCGGCCGGGCCTGAGCGAGTTCGACGAGCCCCAGTCGGAGTGCCTCCGCGGCCCCGGCCGGTCCGGCGGGCAGTTCGGGGGCGTGGACGGCTACGGCGCGGATGCGGCGGTCCTCGAAGCCGGCGATCTGGCAGAAGCCGCCCAAGGACGAGGCCACCGCTTCCCGGCCGGGGCCGGTGACCACGCAGACGAGGTCCACCGGGCCGTTCTCCCGGTCGACGACCACCGCTCGGACGGCCGCGAAGACGGGGTCGAGGGCGTGTTCCGCGGCGTCGGCCGCGGTGTCGACCAGGAAGACGGCGCGGCGCGGTGGCCGCCCCGTCCGGCGCCGGTCCGCCCAGAGCGCGGACCAGGCGGCCGTGTCGGTCGGATCGGCGAGGTGCACCGTGCCGTCGGGCCGTGCGTCGGCTGCATCGGCTGCATCGGTGGCGGCTTCGGTGGCTCCGAGGGCGACGCGGAGCGCGCCGGCCGGAGCGGCGGCGAGTGAGCGGCTGTCGGTCGCCACGACCATCAGGCCCGGCGGTTCGGACCCGACCGGCGCGGCAGCCGGCCGCTGCTGCCACTGCGGGCGGAACAGGGCGAGGCTGTGCCCGCCGGGTTGGAGCAGCGACACGGCTTCGGCGGGTGTGAGCGCGCCGGCGTCGACCCGGGCCAGGATGCTCCGGCGGAGGGAAGCGGACTCAGCGGTCATGCGTGGGATCCGTTCTCGCTCGTGGCCATCAGCCGGTCGACCTCGTCGACCGACAGCTCACCGCGTTGCAGTGCCTCCAGCACGCCCTGGAGCCGACCGTCGGCCGGGGCGTCGGCGGGAGCGCGGACCGTCTCCGGCGCCTCGGCCTGCTGGGGCGTCGACTGGGGCGCCTCCTGCGCCGGGCCGTGGGCCCAGTGCCACTCCGGTGCGAACGGGTAGGTCGGCAGGGAGACCCGCCGGGCGTCGCCCCGGGGGCCGTGGAGCAGGGACCAGGGGAGGTCGGCGCCCGACGCCCAGGCCCGGCCCCGGTCCAGCAGGTCGTCCGGGACGGAGCCCTCGGGCGGCGCGGTGCGCGGCCCGGCGGTGCCGACCGCGTACCGGCCGGGCCGCCCTGCCAGGAAGGCGGTCAGTTGCTCCCGTACGCCCTCCTGGTCGGAGGCGACCACGGCGAGCCGCCGGGCCATCGCGTCCCGGCCTTCCCCGAGCGTGAACGCCAGGTCGGAGACGGGGATCTGATGGTGCGACAGGTGGTCGAGCAACCGTCGCGCGGCTGCCCGTAGCCGGTCCTCGTCGCGGGCGGAGAGCAGCACCAGCTGCGGGCCCCCGGCCGTCGGCGCGGGGGTCTCCCGGCCGGGCGGTTCCTCCAGCAGGACGTGGGCGTTGCCGCCGCCGAAGCCCATCGAGCTGATGCCGGCCCGGCGCGGAACCTCCCGCCCTGCGGCGTCCGTCAACCGACGCCACTGCCGGGTGGTGTCGACCACGTGGAACGGGCTGCCCTCCAGTTCCAGCAGCGGGTTGGGCCGGTGGTAGTGGATGCTGGCGGGCAGCGTGCCGTGCCGCATCGCCAGCACGACCTTCACCAGCCCCGCGATGCCGGCGGCCGCCTCCAGGTGGCCCATGTTGGACTTGATGGTGCCCAGGCCGCACCAGGGGGCCGTCACCTCGCCCCGTTCCCCGGTGAGTTCCGCGAAGGCGAGCCGCAGACCGCGTACCTCGATCGGGTCGCCGACCGCGGTGCCGGTGCCGTGCGCCTCGACGTAGGTGACCGTGCGCGGGTCGACGCCCGCCCTGCGGTACACCGAGGAGACGAGGTCCGCTTGGGCGGCCGGGCTGGGCACGGTCAGGGACTGCACGTGGCCGCCGTGTCCCGTGCCCGTTCCCCGGACGACGGCGTGCACGGTGTCGCCGTCCGCGAGGGCCCGGCTCAGGGGCTTGAGCAGCACGGCGGCGACTCCCTCGCCGCGGACGAAGCCGTCGGCGGACGCGTCGAAGGTGCGGCACCGTCCGGTGGGCGAGAGCATCCCGGTCTGGCCGAGCGCCACGTACAGCGGTTCGGTGAGCACCAGGTGGACGCCGCCCGCGACGGCCTGGTCGCAGTCACCGTCGCGGATGGCGCGGACGGCCGCGTGCAGGGCGAACAGCGAACTGGAGCAGGCGGTGTCGATGGACTGGCTCGGCCCCCGCAGATCCATCAGGTACGAGACCCGGTTGGCGATGATGCAGTGGGCGAGTCCACTGCTGGAGTGCGCCTCGCGGTCCCGGCCGATCGCCGTGAGGTGGCCGTCGTAGTCGTGCGAGGTGGCGCCCACGAACACTCCGGTGCGCGTGCCCCTGAGCTCCGAGGGCCGATGGCCCGCGTCCTCCACCGCGGCCCAAGCGGCCTGGAGGAAGAGCCGCTGCTGGGGGTCCATCAGATCGGCTTCCAGCGGGGAGATCCCGAAGAAGCCCGCGTCGAACTCGCCCACGCCGTCGATGAAGGCGCCCCACTTGCTGTTGGTCCGCCCGGGGGTGCGGACCGGGTCCCCGTGGATGCGCCGCCAGTCGAACCGCTCGGCGGGCACTTCGGTGACCAGGTCGGCGCCGTCGTGCAGGTTGCGCCAGAGCGCCTCCGCGTCGGGCGAGCCGGGGAACCTGACCGAGAGCCCGACGACGACGACCGGGTCGTCGACGGCCGCCCCGTCCGCTGCGGGCAGCGGCGCCGGTCCGGGCGCGGACACGGGGGCGGGCGCGGACGCAGGGGCGGGCGCGGACGCAGGGGCCGCGGCCGCGACCGCGGTGAAGCGGGCGCAGGCCTCCGGGGCGTGCTCGCGCAGGTAGTGGGCGACGGAGTCGAGTGCGGTGCGCTCGTAGAGCAGCACCTTGGGCAGCCGCCCGAAGTCCTTCTCCAGTGTGCGGACCAGTTGGATCGCCCCGAGCGAGTCGAGACCGTAGCGGTCGAAGGTCGCGGTGGGGTCGATGTCCGTGACGGGCAGTCGCAGGAACTCGGCGAAGATCCGGCCGAGGTGGGCGATCAGGGAGTCCTGCGATCCGGCGTCCGGTGCGGGCGGCGACACGACGGCGGTGCTCCCGGTGACGGACTCGGCGGAGGGCTCCGCGGCGGCCGGTGCGCGCACCGGACCCGCGGCGACGGCGAGCAGCACGCACTGGTCCCGTTCGGCCTCGTCGAGTCCGGCCGCACCGAGCGGGCCCACTCCCGTGAACCCGGCCGCCCCGAGCGCGTCCCGCCAGCGCGGTACGTCCAGCAGCGGTGCGCCGGGCAGGCGCTCGGCGGGCTCCTCGAACGCCCACCAGCCGGGGATCATGCCGAACATCAGGGCGAGGTAGTCGAGGTTGCCGGTGACCTCGTTGAGCACCAGCAGGCCGTCGTCGGCCAGCAGGGTCCGCATCCGGTCGAGGCTCCGCGAGACCCGCCGGGTGGCGTGCACCACGTTGGCCGCGATCAGCAGATCGGCCGAGCCGGGTGCGAAGCCCTGCTCCGCGGGGTCCCGCTCCAGGTCCAGCACGTCGAAGCGGAGCGGGACGCCGTGACTGCCGAACTCCTGTTCGGCGGCGCGGAAGAAGGACGCCGAGACGTCGGTGTAGCGGTAGTCGACCAGCCGGGCGTCCGGCCCGAGCGTCGCGAGCAGCCGTAGGACCCGGTCGCTGGTCCCGCCGGTGCCCGCCCCGATCTCGACGATCCGCACCGGCCGGCGCGGGTCGGCGGCCAGCCGTGCGGCGGCGAAGCCGTGCACGGCGCGGGCGACCAGTTCGTTGTAGTGGTCGGCGATGGCGTTGCCCCGGTAGATGTCGGCGAGCACGTTCGGGTGTTCGCCCGAGAAGTACAGCTCCAGTGGGTCGACCCGGCCGGTGAGCACGTCGGGCAGGGCGGGCAGGCACGCGCCGACCAGCCGCACATGGGCCGAGAGTTCGGGGTGTCGGGCGAGCAGCAGGTCCAGCTCGTCCGCTCGGTACGGGCTCGGGTCGGCCGCCCGGCCACGGCGCAGCACGCCCTCGATCACTGCGGTCAGCCGCTCGTACGACGGATCGGCGGCCAGCGACGCGAGCGCCCCGGGGGCCAGCGGGTCACCGCCCAGGCGGCTGCGCAGGTCCGCGTCGAGCATCCGTGCGGCGGTCGTGCCGAGGCTCCGCAGGGCGGTCGCGACGCGCCGGTCGTCGTACGTGCTGTCACGCAGGTAGGTGTCGACGGCCCGTTCGGCCGCTGCGGTGGGTCCGGCTCGGCCGGTGGTACCGGCGGCCGCCGCGAACGGCTCGCCCGGCGCCGGCGCGGGGACGAAGCCGGACGCAGGTACGTCCACAGGCACGGGCACGGGCACGGTGGCGGGGGGCGGCGGGCCGGGGGGCGCGGTCGGGAGCGCGGCGGCCCGCTCGGGTCCGGGCGCCGCCAACCAGTAGCGGTCACGGGCGAACGGGTACGCGGTCGTTGCCAGCCGGGGTGCGGACGCCTCGGGGCGGGACAACCAGTCCACGGCTTCGCCCTCGGTCCACCGGCGTGCCGTCCGGGCCGCTTCGGCTGACGGGTCGGTGCCCACCAGGCGCAGCGGATCACCGGTGAGCCCGGCCGCCAGGAGCTCGTCCAAGCCGCGCAGCAGCGCCCCGCGGTCGGACGCGACGACGGCGGCGCGGGCCTTCAGCGCGAACCGACCGCGTTGCAGGGTGCCGGCGAGGGAGTCGAGCGGGTCGTCCGATGCGACCAGGAAGGCCCGCTGACGGGAGATCACCTCAAGGAGTCGCCCGGGGTCCGCGGCCGAGTACGGGAACACCAGCGGCCCGTCGAAGGACGGGGTCCGCGCCGGGCGCGGCGGGGCCTGCTCGACCACGACGTGGGCGCACGCCCCGCCGAACCCGAACGAGCTGACTCCGGCGCGGCGCGGCCGGCCGTCGGCGGGCTCCCACCGTTCGGTCGTTCCGTTGACGCGGAGCGGTCCGCCGGCGAAGTCGCAGTACGGGTTGGCGCGGGCGTACCCGGGCATGGCCGGAACGAGGCCGTGGCGTACGGTCAGCGCGGCTTTGACCAGGCCGGTCAGGCCGGCCGCCGCCTCCGTGTGACCGAGGTGGGCCTTGGCCGTGCCGATGGTGCAGAAGCCGGTGGCGGACGTGTGCCGGCCGAAGGCCGCGACGATCCCGTCGGCCTCCACGGGATCGCCCAGCTTGGTGCCGGTGCCGTGGGCCTCCAGATAGCCGATGGTGTCCGGGCTGATGCCCGCATCGGCCCAGGCGGCTTCGAGGAGCGCGCTCTGTCGTTCGGGGTTGGGCGCGGTGACGGCGCCGGAGCGTCCTTGGTGGTTGGCCGCGGTGCCCCGGATCACCGCGTGCACCGGGTCGCCGTCGCGCAGCGCGGCAGCGAGCGGTTTGAGCAGGACGGCCGCGACCGCCTCGGCGGGCACGTAGCCGTCGGCCCGTTCGTCGAAGGCGTGGCAGGTACCGCTCGGCGACAGCGCGCCGATCGCGGAGAGCTGCGTGTAGTGCCGGGGGGTGAGGATGAGGTTGGTGCCCGCGGCGAAGGCCATGGCGCACTCGCCGCGGCGCAGCGCGGCCACGGCCAGGTGCACGGCGTAGAGCGAGCCCGAGCAGGCCGTGTCGACGGTGAGGCTCGGCCCGGTGAGGTCGAAGAAGTGGGAGGGCCGGTTCGCGGACATGGACACGGCGGTCCCGATCGGCTCGTAGGGCCCGACCGGGCGGTCGCCGCGGATCATCTCCTCCTCGTAGTCCCGGAAGGAGCGGCCCACGAACACCCCGGTGTCCGAGCCGGGCAGCCGGTCGGCCGCCGCACCGTCCTCGGCGGTCTCCCACAGCACTTCGAGCAGGAGCCGGGACTGCGGGTCCGTCGCCTCCGCCTCGTCGGGCGACATCCCGAAGAGGGCGGCGTCGAAGCGGTCGGCGTCCGCGAGGAAGCCGCCGCGCGGGCAGTCCGTACGGCCGTCGCCACCGTGCGGGTCGTAGACCGAGCGGTGGTCCCAGCGGTCCGCCGGCACCTCGGTGACCAGGTCGGTGCCGCTCAGCAGCCGTTGCCACAGTTCGGCGGTGTCGCGGGCTCCGGGGAAGCGGCCGGCCATGCCGATGACGGCGATCGCCCCGTCGGCGGGCGTCTCGTCAGCGGGCGCCCCGTCAGCGCGGGCCGCGGCCGGCTCGGGCACCGGGCGGGTCAGTCGGGAGCACTCTTCGGGGAACTCGGCGCACAGGTGTGCGGCCAGTCGTGCCACGTCGGGGTGGCGGAAGAAGACGGTGGGCACCAGGGGACGGCCGAGGGCGGTCTCGATGCGGTCGTTCAGGGTCATCAGGTCGGCCGAGGCGAGACCCAGGTCGAGGAAGCCGCCGGGGTCCGGGGCGACGGGTGTGCCCAGGACTTCGCGGACGAGTTCCTGGAGGTAGCCGGTGACGGCATCGAGGACGTCGTCGCCCGATGTCATGTCGTTCGCCTCCTCGGCGCTGGCGGTGGGGGCGGCCTGCGGCCCGCCCGGGTGAGGAGCGGTGGACGGCGGCAGGCCGCTGCCGGGGCTGCCGGCGCCCCCCGCGATCCACCTCCGGCTCCGTTCGAAGCCGGTGAGCGCGAGCGGGGCGCGGCGCGGTCGGTGGCCTTCGGGTGCCTGCTCCAGCACCACGTGGCAGTTGGTGCCGCCGAAACCGAAGGAGGACACCGCGGCGCGGCGCGGCAGCCCGGGCTCCGCCTGCCACGGGCGACCGGAGGTGACGGGACGGAACGGGGTGCGTTCGAAACCGAGCCTCGGATGGGGTTCCGTGCAGTGCAGGGTGGCGGGCAGATATCCGTGCTGCACCGCGAGCACCGTCTTGACCAGCGAGGCGATGCCGCCGGCGTGCAGCAGTGCGCCGAGGTTCGACTTCACCGAGCCGACCGCGCAGTGGGGGGTGTCACTGCCCATGCTGCGGTAGACCTCCGCCGCCGCATGGATCTCGATGGGGTCGCCGAAGCGGCTGGCGGAACCGTTGACCTCCAGGTAGCCGATGGTGGACGAGCCGACCCCCGCGGCCCGCATCGCGGTGCGCAGCAGGTCGGTCTGCGCCTCGTGGCTGGGGGCGGTGAGGCCGAGGGTCCGGCCGTCGTTGTTCACGGCGGAGGCGAGGAGGGTGGCGAGCACCTGGTCGCCGTCGCGCAGGGCCGCCTCCTCGGTCTTCAGCAGCACCATGCCGAGTCCCTCGCCCGGCACGGTGCCGGTGGAGGCCCGGTCGAAGACCCGGCTGTGGCCGTCCTGCGAGAGCACGCCCGCACGGCCGAGGCCGAGGTAGACGAACGGGTCGAGCAGCAGTTCGCACCCGCCCGCGATGGCGTGGTCGCACTCGCCGGCCAGGAGGCTCTGCGCCGCCTGGTGCACGGCGACCAGGGAGGAGGAGCAGGCGGTCTCCACGGCCAGGGACGGGCCCCGGAAGTCGAAGACGTGGCTGATCTGCGTGGCCACCATGTTGGGCAAGGCGCTGACCAGGAGTTGCGCAGTGGTCGGCGGGCCGCCGATGCAGTTGCGGCGCACGTAGTCGTTGGCGCCGACTCCGAGGAAGACGCCCACGCGTTCTCCGGCGACTTCCCGGCGGGAGTAGCCCGCCCGGTCGAGGAGTTCCTGCGCCAGTTCCAGGCTGAGCCGCTGCTGCGGGTCCATCCAGGCGGCGTCCTGCTCGCTGATGCCGAAGTACTCCGCGTCGAAGCGGTCGATGCCGTCGATGAACCCGCCCCAACGGGCCGCGGCGACCACCTCCGGGGCGGCGCCCGTGAACCAGGCGGGCGACCAGCGGTCGTCGGGGGTGCGGGACACCGAGTGGATGCCGTGCACCAGGTTCTGCCAGAACTCCTCGACGGAAGGTGCTCCCGGCACGCGGACCGCCGCCGCCACGACGGCGATCCGCCCGGTGGGCGCCGCCGGCCCGCGCACGGCCGTCGACACCGCCGGGTGCGTCGCCGGGGTCCGCTGCGACCCGCTGTCGGGGCCAAAGTGCGCGACCGGGACAGGGCCTCGCCCCGGCGCGGGGACCGTACCCGACGCAGCGGCGGGTACCCGTTCCGGGACGGAGGCGGAGGCGGAGGCGGAGGCGGAGACGGGCACGGGCGGGGGCACAGACCCCGACACGGGTACGGGGTGGGGGTCGGGGGCGGGGTCCGGTGCGGCCGCCGGGACCGGGGCGGCGGCCGGAAGTTCCTCGGCCAGGTGCTCCGCCAGGGCCCGCAAGGTGCGGCGGCGGGCGACCACGGACGGCGCGATGGCCGTGCGGTACCGCTGTTCGAGCACGTCGAGCGCGCGCATCGCGGCGATCGAATCCACCCCGTAGTCGGCGAGGTCCTCCTGTGGGTCCAGGTCCTGTGCGGGCAGCTTCAGGACCTCGGCGAAGACCTCGACCAGTTCGCGGCAGAGCGCGTCGGCGCTGACGGCGGTCCGTTCGGCCCCGTCCGGCTCGTCGCCGGTGGTGGCCTCCGTCCGGTGCAGGGTGAGCCGCTGCTCCAGCCGTGCCACGTCCCCCCGGAACACGGCGAGTTGGGGCGCGCGGTGCCGGAGGGCGAACTCCAGGGCCGCCAGTCCGTCGGGGGTCTTCAGGGGTTCGAGGCCGTTGACTTCCAGCACCGTGCGTTCCACCGCGGGGTTGATGCGCATGCCGCCGTCGGCCCAGAGCGGCCAGTTGACCGACCGGCTGCGTCCGTGCCGGGCGCCCCGGGCGCGCAGTGCTTCGCGGTGGTGGGCGTAGGCGTCGAGGTAACGGTTGCCCGTGGTGTAGTCGGTGGTGCCGACGGTGCCGAGCACCGATGTGGTGGAGGAGAACAGCAGGAAGTAGTCGAGCGCGGCCCCGCTCGTGGCCTCGTCCAGCAGACGGGTGCCGAGGATCTTGGGCGCGGTGACGCGGCGGATGCCCGCGCCGTCCTTGTTGAGCAGCAGCCCGTCCTCGACCACGCCGGCCGCGTGCAACACCCCCGTCAGCTCGCCGAGTTCGGCCACGACGGCGGAGACCGTCCGGGCGAGCGCGGACCGGTCGGTGATGTCACAGCTGTAGTACCGGGCGCGGGCGCCCAGCGCGACCAGTTCGGCGACCGCGGCCTCCTGCTCCGCGCCGCCTGCGGAACGGCCGAGGAGGGCGATCGCCACCCGGGCCCGCCCCGCGAGGTGACGGGCCACCAGCCGCCCGAGGCCACCTGCGCCACCGGTGATCAGATAGGTGCCGCCGTCCCTGGCCACCGGCACGGCCGGGCCTTCGGCCGAGAGGACCCGGCGGAAGCCCAGCACCTCCCGTCCCGCGGGGGTGACCCGCACTTCGACGTCCTGCCAGGCGGCGGCCTCGGCGAGCAGGGCACGGCACTGGTCCGTCCGGCCGAGCGCCGGGTCGATCCGCACCGTCTTCAGCGCCAGCTTGGGCTGTTCCCGCCGTACCCCGCGGGCCAGGCCCCCCACGGCGGCGTGTTCGGGGTCCTCCTGGGCCCCGGCGTGGGCGTACACCACGGGCAGGGTGGTCGCACAGCACGTCAGCCAGGCGCGGGCCAGCGCGAAGGCTCCGTCACGTGTGGAGGCGCCGTCCCGGTCCAGTGGCCACAGGTACAGGACGGCGGCGGGGACCGTGCCCTCGTCGCTCAGGGTCCGTGCCAGGGCCCGGTGGTCGCCCTCGTTCGACGGGTCGAGCGTGAAGTCGTCGGGGCCCGTACGGGCGAAGGCCGCGGCGGACCGCACGGCGATCACCCGGCCGGTCAGGCGGCGCAGTGCGGCCAGGCGTTCTTCGTCGTCGTCCAGCACCAGCAGCACGCCGTCCGGCCGGGCGTCGACCGCGGCCCCGGGCGCCCACACGGGTTCGTAGAGCAGCAGGTCCGCGGGTGCCTCCACGCCCGTGTCCGGGTCCGGTGCCGCAGCCGCGGCAGGGGTGCTCGCCGGCGCTTCCTCGGTACGAGGAGCGCGGTCGGCCACCGGTATCCAGCACCGGCGTCGGTCGAACGGATAGGTGGGCAGCGAGATCCGCCGCCCGGCGGCGGCCGACCAGCCGGCGTCCGAGCCGATGACCCAGGCCGCCGCGGTCTCGGCCGGACCGCTGCCCGCGGCCGGGCCGCCGGCCCCCCGCTTGACCCGGCCGGTGAACAGTCGGGTCGGGTCCGCCCCGCCCGCTCCGTACCGGGTGAGCAGGTCGATCAGTTCGTCGGTGTCCCGGGCGAGGGCCGCGAGCCGGTGTTCCATGGCGCGCCGTCCGACGCGCAGCGTGTGGGCGACGTCCTCGAAGTCCACTTCGGGGTGTTCGGCCAGGAAGCGGCCCAACTGCTCGGCCTGGGCCCGCAGTGCCTCGGGGGTGCGGGCGGACAACGGCACGACCTGGAGGTCGGAGGGTCCGGTCCGCGACCCGTCCCCGGCGGCGGGTTCCGCGGGCCCCTCGTACTCCTCCACCACCATGTGGACGTTGGCCCCGCCGAAGCCGAAGGCGCTGATCCCGGCGCGTCGCGGCGCGGGCAGGCCGGTGCGCGGCTCGGTCACCCGCGGCCAGTCCCGCAGTTCGCGCGCGACGTAGAAGGGGCTGTCGTCGAAGGGGATCTCCTCGTTGAGCCGCTCGGTGTGCAGCGTCGGCACGATGGTCCGGTGGTGCATGGACAGCAACACCTTGGTGAGGGCGGCGATGCCGGCGGCGGCCTCCAGATGGCCGACGTTGGACTTCAGCGAGCCCACCGCGCAGAATCCGCGGCGGTCGGTGGAACGGCGGTACGCCTTGGTGAGCGAGGCGATCTCGATCTGGTCGCCCAGCGTGGTGCCCGCGCCGTGCGCCTCGATGCTGGTGATCGTCTCCGCGTCGACGTCCGCCCGCCGCAGCGCCTCCAGCACCACCCGGCCCTGCGCGTCCGGGCTCGGCACGGCGAAGCCGCTGGTGCGGCCGGAGTGTTGGACGGCCGAACCCCGGATGACCCCGTAGATGTGGTCCCCCGCAGCCTCCGCCTCGGCCAGTGGCCGCAGCAGGACGGCGCCGACCCCCTCGCCCGGCACGTAGCCGTCGGCGCCCGCACCGAAGACCCGGCAACGGCCGTCGGTCGACAGCAGGTTGTTCTCGGCGAGCCGGAGGTACTTGAACGGGTGCAGGGACAGGTTCACCCCACCGGCGAGGGCCGCCCTGCACTCACCGCGCCGGATCGCCTCGCACGCGAGGTGGATGGTGGTCAGCGAGGAGGAGCAGGCGGTGTCGAGCGAGACGCTGGGGCCGCGGAAGTCGAAGGCGTACGAGACCCGGTTGGTGATCAGCGAGAACGTGGAGGCCACGATCTGCGGGTTGTCCCGGGCGAGTTCCTCGATGGCGTGGAGCTGGTAGTCGTTCCACATCACCCCCGCGAAGACCCCGACCGCGCCGTCGGTCTGCCGGCCGAGTTCCTCCGGGGTGTAGCCGGCGTCCTCGACGGTCTGCCAGGCGGTCTCCAGGAAGAGCCGCTCGTGCGGGTCCATCAGTTCGGCCTGGCGTGGCGAGATGTTGAAGAACAGCGGGTCGAAGTCTTCGATGCCGTCGACGAATCCGCCCCACTTGCCGTGGGTCTTCCCCGGTTCACGGCGTCCGGGAGCGAACCAGGGTGCGTGGTCCCAGCGCTCGGCGGGAACCTCGGTGACGCAGTCCCGGCCGTCCCGCAGCACCCGCCAGAACTCACGGATGTCCGCCGCGCCCGGATAACGCCCGGCGAGACCGACGATGGCGATGGGTCCGCCGTCGTCCGCGGACGGCGCGGCCGGGGGTCGGGTTTCGACGGCCGGCCGGGGGTGTGAGGGGGCGGACGGCCGGGGGTGCGGCGCGGCGGCCGGGACCTCCACCACGGCCGGTTCGGCCCGTTCCTGCGGCGCCGCCGTGCCCGGGCCGCCCAGCCGGTGGCCCTGGTCCTTGAGGTGGACGGCGAGACTGCTCACGGTCGGGTACTCGAACAACAGGGTCGGATAGAGCTCGGTGCCGAGCAGTTTCTCCAGCGAGACGGCGATGGTGAGCAGGTTGACCGAGTCCAGACCGAGGTCGTAGAAGCCCCGCTCCTGGTCGACCGGTGCGTCCCCGTCGTCCAGGGCCTTGGCCACCAGGTCGCTGATCGCCTCCTCCAGACTGCGGTGCTCCTCCCTCGTCTCCTCCCCGGCCTCCTCCCCCGGCGGTTCGACCGGGGGCAGTGCGCGCGGCGCGGGCGGAGCGGACGGGGCGCCGGCCTCGCTCTCGGCCAGTCGGGTGATCAGATCGGCGGTGCGGACCCGTTTGGCGCGGAAGCCGGTGATCCGGGCGACGACGCTGCCGTCCGGGTGGCAGATGTGGAGGTCGGCGGTGACCGTCTCGGCGTCCAGCTCCCGTTGTTCCACGCGCGGGACGTACACCTGGGCCGCCGCGCCCAGCCTGCCGTACGCACGGAAGCACTCGATGTAGATCGGGATGAACGGCCGCGCGGCCTGTTCCCGTTGCCCGGGCTCGAACTGGAGGAACGGCACCAGGGTGGAGAAGTCGAGGGTGACCGGGTGGATGTGGAAGTGGTCCAGGTACTCCTGCGCGTCGGGGCCGAGCCGGACGTCGCCGAGGGAGAAGCCGTCGCCGCGGTAGACGGTCCCGTCGACCTTCATGAAGTCGCGGTGCCGGATGTCCACTTGGCGGGCGAAGGCGTACAACGTGTCCGCGTCGTAGATCTGGTCGGCGGCCGACTTCAGCCGGTCCGTGTCGACGCGTCCGGGCTGTTCGGCCTCGGACAGTCGGATCTCGGCCTGGAAGTTGGTCTCCCACGCCTCGTCCAGGACGACGCCACCGCTGGTCGGGCGGCTGCGCACGGTCACGGGGAGGACGCCCTGCGGGGACGGGGGGTCCACCGAGATCTGCAACTGCCGGTCGCGGTCGCCCGCGGCGACCACCGGCGCGATGAACAGGCAGCGGCGCAGTTCGGCGGCGGCCGGGTCCACGCCGGCGTGGCGGAGCAGCCGCAGGACCAGGTCGAGGAAGAAGACGCCCGGCAGGACGGGGGTGCCGTGCACGAGGTGGCCGCGCACGATCTCGTCCTGGGCGGTCACGCTGGTGACCAGATGGCGGCCGGCCAGGCGGTGCTGGTCGGCCTCGAAGCGGGGATCAACCACGGGCGACATCGTCAGGTCAGCTCCTCGTGGAGTTCGAGCACGGGTCTGCGGGGCACGGCCGGGGGCCGGGGGCTTGGTGGGGGTACGGAGGGGCCGGGGTCGGGTGCGGTGGGCAGCGGCAGACCGGGTTCCGGCTCCAGTGCGAGCAGCGGTCTGGCGGTTCGCCGGGGGGCCGGCGGCTCCGGGCCGTCGATCCAGTGGCGGGCGCGGCGGTAAGCGGCCGGCGGGCGGGGCGTGCGGGTGGGCCGGTACGCCGTCCGTTCCTCGGGCAGCAGTTCACGGACCAGTACGTGGGCGTTGGTGCCGCCGAAGCCGAAGGCGCTCAGCCCGGCGCGCCGGACACCGCACTCCGGTTCCCAGGGCGCGGCGGCGAGCGCGGGGTGGAAGGGCGACGTGGCGAAGGAGAAGCGGGGGTTGGGCCGGTCGCAGTGCAGGGTCGGGGGGAGGGTGCGGTGGACCAGCGAGAGGATGACCTTGTGGAGTCCGGCCATGCCGGCCGCCATCAGCAGGTGTCCGATGTTGGACTTGACGCTGCCGACCGCGCAGTGGCCGACCGCGTCCGAGGTGCGGCGGAAGGCACGGGTGAGCGCCTGGAGTTCCATCGGGTCGCCGATCATCGTGCCCGTTCCATGGGCTTCGACGTAGGTCACGGTGTCCGCGGTGACGCCGGCGGCGGCCAGGGTGTCGGCCACCAGTTGTTCCTGGGCCCGGGGGCTGGGGGTGGTCAGTCCCATCGTCCGGCCGTCGTTGTTCAGCTGGCAGGACTCGATCACGGCGTGGATGCGGTCGCCGTCGGCGAGCGCCCGGTCCAGTGGTTTCAGCAGCACGGCTCCGGCGCCCTCACCGAGGACGATGCCGTTCGCCGCGGCGTCGAAGACGTGGCAGGCGCCGTCGGGGGAGAGCGCCCCGGAGGCGCTGAGCTTCAGGAAGGGGGTCTCGTCCAGGAGCAGGTCGGCGCCGCCGACGAGCGCGGCGTCACAGTCTCCGGCGTCCAGCGCCCGCAGCGCGAGGTACAGCGCGGACAGTGCGGAGGAGCAGGCGCTGTCGACCGTCAGATGGGGCCCGCGCAGGTCGTAGACGTGGGCGGCGTGGGCGGCGATGAAGTTCTGGTTGAGGCCGGTCACCGTGTTGCGGTGCGGGACGGGCACCCGGCTGCCGTAGGTGCTGGTGCCGGAGCCCATGAAGAAGCCGATCCGTCCGCCGGCCACGTCCTCGCGGCGATGGCCGGCGTCGCGCAGGGTCTGTTCCACGGTTTCCAACGACAGCCGGATCAGCGGATCGACGTGGGCGGCGTCGGCGGGTGCGATGTCGAAGAACTCCGGGTCGAACTCCTCGATGCCGTCGAGGAATCCGCCCCACTTGCTGATGCTGCGACCGGGTGCGGGCTGCGGCGACCACAGGTGGCGGTGGTCCCAGCGGGAGCGGGGGACTTCGGTGATCCCGCTGCGCCCTTCGCGCAGCAGTTCCCAGTAGCGGTCGAGATCGGGAGCTCCGGGATAACGACCGGCGGCACCGATCACGGCCACCGGTCCGGGGGCGGGCCGCGGGTCACCGTCGCCGCGGACGACCGGGTCGGATGCCGTCGGGCGGGCCTCCGTACGGAGGGTGGCGGCGGGCCGGGCGGGCTCGACCTCCCCGTCCGGCCGGGTCCAGCGGGCCGTTCCGACGGGGTGTTCCGCCACCAGGTGCGCGGCCAGCAGCGCCACCGTCGGGTACTCCAGGACCAGGGACGGCGACAGGGGCTCGCCGATGCGTTCCTCGAGGTCGGCGACGATGCCGGCGACCAGGATGGAATCGACGCCGAGTTGGCTGAAGTCCGTGCGGTGGTCGATCTTCTCGACCGGCATCAGCAGCACGCGGGCCAGCAGTGCGGCCACGGCCCCGGCGACGGCGGTGAGCGTCGGGCGGTCGTTCTCCACAGC
Organism: Streptomyces sp. NPDC005955; assembly: GCF_042871255.1. NCBI lineage: Bacteria > Bacillati > Actinomycetota > Actinomycetes > Kitasatosporales > Streptomycetaceae > Streptomyces > Streptomyces sp. NPDC005955. Next base: position 49,337 of record NZ_JBIAIF010000015.1, read on the forward strand.
GTCCCCGACCTCGTCGTCGTGTCCAGGCGCGTCCTCGTGCACCCGTCCCTCCTCGTCCTCGTGAGCGGGCGACGGCGCGGGCCACACCGCCGGGTCGACCGCGGCCGCCAGGAGGTGCGAGCGGCCGGACGCCAAGGCGGCTTCCAGAAGGTCCAGGCCCTGTTCGACGGTGTGCGGAGCGAACCCCAGCTCGGAGTAGCGCGGACTGCGCACGGCGCCCATGCCGGCGCCCGTCCAACTCCCCCAGCCCACCGAGACGTGGCGGGTACGGCCGGTGGCCCGCTCCGCCACGGCGTCCAGCACCGCATTGGCCGCCGCGTAGTCGGCCAGGCCGACGGCCAGCTTCGGCAGGGCGGCCGACAGCGAGGAGAAGAGGACGATCCAGTCGGGTTCGTCCGCGCGCAACTCGTCGAGGAGTACGAGCAGTCCCTCGCCCTTCGGTCGCCAGGTGTCCCGTATCGAACCGAGTTCCTTGCGGACGAATGCGGGGGTCTTCCGCTCGACCGACCCGGCGCAGTGCAGCACGCCCGCGATCGGCCCGAGGTCGTCACGGACCCGACCGAGGAAGGCGCGCAACTCCGCCGCATCCGTCAACTCACCGCCGTGCACGGCGATGTGGACGCCCAGGCGCTCCAGGTGCAGGAGTGCGGCGACCCGCTCGTCGGGCGTGTCCGGGCTCCAGGCGGAGCGCGGGGGCAGGGGGCGCAGGCCCATCAGCGCCAGCCGCCGGGCGCCGCGTTCGGCCAGCCGCCGCGCGCTCGCGAGACCGAGTCCGCCGGTGCCCCCCGTGATCACATACGTCCGGTGCGGGTCGACCCGTAGCGGCTGCTGCCCGTGCTGAGGCAGCCGCACCCACCGGGGCGCCAGCCGCCCGCCGCCGGTGAGTCGGATCTCCGATTCTTCCGGTCCTTCCGGTCCTTCCGGTCCTTCACCCGCGCCGAGCGCCAGTTCCCCGCACACCAGGCGCACCAGTGCTTCGCCGTCGGCGAGCGGCGCGTCGCACTCGACCGTGACGGCCGACACGTCGGAGTACTCGGCGCCGATCGACCGGACGAGACCCGCCATCCGGGCTGCCGCGGGCCAGGGCGCCTCACTCGTGGCCGGCGCGAGGTGCACCAGTGCCAGCGGTCGGCCACCGGACGTGGACACCAGCGCCTGGAGCAGCCCCAGGCGTCCGAACTGTCGCGCCAGCGTGGGCGGACCGGCCAGATCCACGAGGTCCACCACGGCGTCCACCCGGGGGTGGGCGGCGCGCAGTCGTTCCCCGAGTGCGCGGCCCGCCGCACCGTCGTCCAGATCCAGTTCGTACTCGTCCTTCCCGAGCCGGGGCAGGGTCGAACGTTCCCGCACGACGATCCAGTCGGCCTCCTGCGCGCCCGGCAGTGCGGCGGTCACCGGCAGGGTGGTTTCGCGCCCGAGGAGGACGACGTTCACCTGACGGCGGTCGCGCGGCGCGGCGGGCGGGGCCGGCACGGGGCGCCATTCACGGACCAGTAGTGCGGGCTCGTGGCGGGTGGGGCCGGGGACCGCCCGCCCTGCGCGCGGGGTGGTCCCCGGAGCGGGGGCGGATGCGTCGAGCTCCGGGGGTGCGCTCTCCCCGGCGCCCGGGGGTCCGTAGCGCAGTCGGGTGTCGAACGGGTACAGCGGGAAGCGCACCCGCCGCCCGCCCCGGGGGAACAGGGCCGCCCAGTCCACCCGGTCGCCGGCCGTCCAGGTGCGCACCGCCTCGGCCAGGGCCGGGGCGAGCGGGTCGCCAGCGGGTCCGGTGTGGTCCCGTCCGGCGAGGAAGTCGCCCAGTTTCGCGCGCAGTTCGGTGATGTCGCGGCACACCACGGCCAGCCGTCCCGGCAGGGCGGTCCGCCCGGTGCGGGAGGTGTGGGCGAGGTCGGCGAGCGTCACGTCATCGTCGAACGGGAAGGCCCGCAGCCGCTCCGCGTAGGCGCGCAACCGCTCGTCGTCCGTCGCGGAGAGGGTCACCACCTGGGGCCCGGGTCCGACGACGGGAGCGGCCGGGACCTCGGGAGCCTCCTCCAGGACGGCGTGCGCGTTGGTGCCTCCGAAGCCGAACGAGCTGACGCCTGCGCGCCGGGGTTCGTCCGGATGGCGCCGTTCCCAGGGTTCCGGGTCGGCGGCCAGCCGCAGGACGCCCCCGGTCAGGTCGATGTGCGGATTCAGCTCGGTCACATGGGGGGTGCCCGGCAGGGTGCGGTGGCGCATCGCCTGGATGACCGCGATCAGCCCGGCCATGCCGGAGGCCGACTCGGCATGGCCCGTGGACGCCTTCACCGCCCCGAGGAGGCAGCCGGGCGACGGGGACGCGCCCGGACCGCCGAGGGCCGTGCGCAGTCCCTCGATCTCGATCGGGTCACCCAGCTCGGTACCGGTGCCGTGCGTCTCGACGTACGCCAGCGAGGAGCCCGGCACACCGGCGTCCCGCAGCGCGGCAGTGATCACCTCGGCCTGGGCGGACGGCCGGGGCGCGGTGAGCGAGTGGGCCCGACCACCGTGGTTGACGGCGGTGCCGCGAATCACGGCGTGCACGGCATCGCCGTCGGCGAGCGCCCGGGCCAGGGGCTTCAGCAGGACGGCCGCCACGCCTTCGGCACGGACGTAACCGTCCGCCGTCCGGTCGAAGGAGTGGCACCGGCCGGTGGCGGACAGCATCCCGGCGCCCGCCAGCGAATCGAAGTACGTCGACGTCAGCAACACATTGACCCCGCCCGCCAGTGCGAGGTCGCAGCTGCCGGAACGCAGGGCGGTCACGGCGTGGTCCAGGGCGACCAGGGAGCTGGAGCAGGCGGTGTCGACCGCCTCGCTGGGGCCGCGCAGGTCCAGTTGGTGCGAGACGCGGTTGGCGATGACGCCGTGCACGTTGCCGGGGGCCAGCTGGGCGTGGGCGGCGTCCCCGCTGCGGGTGAGCCGTTCGGTGTAGTCGCTGAGCGTCGCACCGACGTAGACGCCCGTGCGCGAGCCGGCGAGGGCGCGCGGGTCCAGGCCGGCGTCCTCGACGGCGTGCCAGCACTCTTGGAGGAAGAGCCTCTGCTGGGGGTCCATCAGGGCCGCCTCGCGCGGCGAGATGCCGAAGAAGGGCGCGTCGAAGGCGTCCACACCGGTCAGGAAGCCGCCCTGCGGACCGGAGCCGTCCGCCCAGGACCGCACCGGCCCGCCCACCCGTTCGCCCGGGTCCGCGTCCGGTGCGCGTCCGACGCAGTCGCGCCCGGCGAGCAGGTTCGCCCAGAACGCGTCGACGTCGTCGGCACCGGGGAAGCGCCCGGCCATGCCGATGACGGCGATCGGCTCCGCCCCCGCAACGGCGGGTTCCGGGGGGACGGGGACGGTGTCCGGTGCGGTGCCGGGAAGAGGGCCAGGGACGGGTACGGGGACGGGGACGGTCCGCGAAGGGTGGGACGACGCGTCCGGCCCCGGGACGACCGCCTGACCCTGATGCGTCGTCAGATGTGCCGCCAGCGCGGCGACCGTGGGGTGCTCGTACAGGGTCACCGGTGTCAGATCGCGTCCGAACAACTCGTTGAGCCGGTTGACGAGCCGGATGGTCAGGACGGAGTCCATGCCGACGTCACCGAAGCGTTCGTCCGCCCCCAGGGCGTTGCGCCCCAGTTTCAGCAGGGCGGACACCTCCGCCGTCAGCCGTTCGCGCAGTGCCTCGGCGTCGACCGCCACGGGCCCGACCGCACCGGCGCCGGGGTCCGTGCCGAGCGCCGCGGCGATCCGGTCCTGGTCGCCGTGACCCACGAGGTAGGCACCCGGATCCGCCTCCAGCAACACGTCGAGTGCGCTCAGCGCCCGGGTCGTGGTGATGGGCCTGAGTCCGGTGGTGGTCTCGGTCAGCCGTACGACGTCCGCGGGCATCCGCATGCCGCCGTCCTGCCACAGGGGCCAGGCGGCGGAGACCGTGCGCCCGTGCCGCAGGCCCTGGAGCCGCTGTTCCTCGCGCTGCTCGACGAAGGCGTCGAGGAAGCGGTTGGCGGCCGCGTAGTCGCACTGGCCGGCGTTCCCGGTCCAACCGACGAAGGAGGAGGTGAGCAGGAGGAAGTCCAGGGGGTCGGCGGCGGTCAGGCGGTCGAGGAGCAGGGTGCCGTCCACCTTCGGGGCCAGGACCGAGCGCAGTGACCGGGGGGTCTTGGCCGCCAGCGGGGCGTCGTCGACGACACCCGCCGCGTGGATGACGCCCCGGAGGCCGCCGGTCAGTTCGCGGGCGCGGACCAGGGCGGCGTCGAGGGAGCCCTCGTCACTGACGTCGGCCCGCAGGTAGTGGGCGCGCGTCCCGTGCCGCCGCAGGCCGGTGAGGAACCGTTCGGTGTCCGGGGACGGGTCCGAGCGGCCGAGCAGGACGAGGTCGGGCACCCGGTGCCGCTCGGCCAGATGGGCCGCCATCAGCCGCCCCACTCCGCCGAGCCCACCGGTGATCAGCACCCCGCCGACGGCACCGCTGCTGCGCGCCGGCGTGGCGCTCCCGGACGGCGCTGCGGGGACCTGGGCCACCGCCGCGGACCGGGGCGTCCAGCGCTGCGCCCCGAGCCGTCGGACCTGGCGGTCCGGACCGCGGGCCTCGGTCAGCAGGTCGTGCACCGGCGGGAGTTGGGGGTCGGCCACTTCGATCCGGCCGAGTCGCAGCCGCACCCCTTCCAGGGCGAGGGACCGGCCGAGTGCGTCCAGCGCCGTCACGGCGGGGTCACCGGGACGGCACACCACCGTGCAGGCGACGGGGTGTCCGTGCGCGGAGGACCAGCGGGCGAGCGCCAACGGCAGGTCGGCGGCGGCCTGCAAGGAGAGCGGCGGCGCGAGGTAGGGGCGCAGGTCCAGGACGAGGGTCGGCTCCGCGCGGGCCTCCAGGAGACCGAGGACGGCTTCCGTGTCCACGGCGTGCGCCGTCGTCACGGCCGGCCGCGCTCCGGCACCGCGGGTCGGCGGCTCACCGCCGACCGTCACCACGAACGGCCCGTCGTGCGCGGGGGGTGGCGTGCCGGGCTCCGGCGAGGCTGCGGGCACCCATGCCGCGCGGTAGAGCACCGTTTCTGACACGTCCTGCGCGCCCCGGGGTTCCCCCGCGCTCGGCAGCACCGCGGCGGTCACCCCGGCCGGGAGCCAGTGTGTGACCGGCGCGAACCGGAACGGCGGCAGGCTCACCCGTCGGCACCCCGGCTCCGTCAGTTCCTCCCAGGGCAGGTTCGCGCCGTGCGTCCACAGTCGGGCGGCCACCGCCAGGTCCCCGGCACGCAGCCGCTCCCGCAGGAAGGCGACGCCTTCCGGGCCCGAACCGAACACGTCGCCGAGCGGGGAGCGGTCCCCGATCCGCCCGTGCACCAGTCCGGCCACCTCGGCGGACCGGCCGTCCGCGATCAGTTCGAGGGTGGCGAGCAGGTGCGGCAGGTCCGTCACCGGGTACGCCAGCCGTTCGTCCCGCGGCTGCCTCCCGACCTGGAGCGTGAACGCGAGGTCGGCGATCCGGTGTCCCGGCCCCGCCGACAGCGCGGACCGCAGCCGGCCCGCGTAGTCGCGCAGGTCGGCCGCGTCCCGGCCGGACAGCACGATCAGGTGGGGTCGGCCCGCGGCGTCCCCGGCGGTCCGGGGCGTGGCCGGTGCCTCCTCCACCACGAGGTGGACGTTGACACCGCCGGCGCCGAACGAGCTCAGCCCGGCGCGCAGCGGACCGTCCGGCGCCAGCCAGGGCTCCGCGGACCGCTGGAGGCGGAACGGTGTCCGCGAGAAGTCGATGTGCGGGTTGGCCGGATCGGCGTGCAGGGTCGGGGCCAGGGTGCGGTGCCGCAGTTGCAGCAACACCTTGGTGAGCCCGGCGACGGCGGCGGCCGATTCCAGGTGGCCGATGTTGCTCTTGACGCTGCCGATCCCGCACCGGCGCCCCTGCTCCCGCGGGCCCCCGAACGCCTCGGTGAGCCCCCGCACCTCGATCGGGTCGCCGAGCGAGGTGCCCGAACCGTGGGCCTCGACGTAGCCGATGGACTCGGGCTCGACTCCGGCGGCCCGGTGCGCCTCGCGCACCAGGGCTGCCTGGGCCGCGGGGCTGGGAACCGTGAACCCGTGGGTGCGGCCGTTGGAGTTGGCGACCGCGGAGCGGATGACTCCGTGGAGGTGGTCGCCGTCGGCCAACGCCCGGTCGAGCCGTTTGAGCACGACGGCTCCCACGCCCTCCCCGAGCACGAAGCCGTCCGCCCCGGCGCCGAAGGACCGGCAACGGCCGCCGTGCGCCAACATGCCCATCTGGGCGTACTGGACGTGCCGGGCGGGATGCAGCACCAGGTTGACCCCGCCCGCCACCGCGGCGGTGACCTCGCCCCGCAGCACCGCGCCGTAGGCCAGCTCCAGGGCCGTGCCCGAAGCCGAGCAGGCGGTGTCGACGGTCAGGCTGGGACCGGTGAAGTCGAAGAGGTGGCTGACCCGGTTGGCGATCTGGTAGCCCTCCGCCCAGGGGTAGGGCGCGGCTCCGGTGAGCGCGCCCCGGGCGCTGAACAGCGCGTAGTCGTTGGCCATCGCCCCGACGTACACGGCGGTGTTGCGGCCGATCCCCTCGGGGGTGTATCCGGCGTCCTGGAGGGCCTGGTGGGCGGTCTCCAGGAAGAGCCGCTGGCGGGGGTCCATCAGTTCGGCCTCGGCGGGAGAGATCCCGAAGAAGAGGGAGTCGAACTCGTCGACGCCGTCGATCAGCGCCGCCCACCGCGAGTAGGTGCGGCCCGGGCCGCCTTCGGCGTCGTACAGCGCCTCGTGGTTCCAGCGCTCCGCGGGGATCCCGCCGACGCAGTCCCGTCCGGCGAGGAGGTTGTTCCACAGTTCGTCGACGTCGCGGGCTCCGGGGTAGCGCCCGGCCAGTCCGATGACGGCGACGGCGCCGGCGACGGCCTCAGTGTCGGTGTCGGGGTCCGCGGTGACGGAACTCCTCCGGGGGCCGGTGTCGGCACGGGTGGCGACGGCGGGTCCGGGGGGCGGTGCGGGGGGAGCGACGGGTCCTCGGGGCGGCTCGGCCCGGTCGTCGGGAGCCAGTGCGTCGGCCAGTGCTCCGAGCGTGCGGTGTTCGAACAGCACGGTGGGGGGCAGTTCGCCGTACCACTCCTCCAGGGCCACCGTGGCGTCCACGACGGCGAGCGAGGAGGGCCGCAGTTCCTCCAGCGTGGTGTCGGCGTTCAGGGAGGCCGCGGGCAGCCCGAGGGTGCGGGCCACGACCTGCACGACGCGGTCGAGTGCGGTCCGTCGACCGGTCGCCAGTTGGTCGGGGTCGCGCGGGCCGACGGCGATCGGGGCCGTCTCGTCCACGGCGGGTTGCGACCGCTCCTCGGCCAGCTCGGCCAGTGCGCGGTGCCCCGGAACCGACGCCGGCCGGGCCGCGCCCTCGGTCGCGGGCTCGGTCGCGGGTTCTTCGCTGACGGCCTCCGGGCGGAACGCGATCGCAGCGGCGACCTCGACCGGCAGCTCGTACACCACCGATCCGTCGGGCCGCTCCCGGGCCCGGTCCCCGGCCACCGAGTCCAGGAACCGCCGGGCCGGCAGATTGCGTTCGGTGGGCCGGTAGGTCACCCGCAGCACCGTGCACGCGTCGGCCACCTCCGCCGCGAGCCGGGCCAGGAAGGCGTGTTCGACGCCCCTGCCGAGCACCCGGCAGCTCATCAGGAACATCTCCAGGTCGGCGGTCGGGCCGTCGATGCGCACCACGGCGGCGCCGACCACCCCGTAGTCGCCGAACCGGTCGGTGACCTGGACCGTACGGCAGCGCACCGCGGGGTCCGCGAGCAGCGCCGACAGTTCGGGCTCCTGGTACCGGACGGGGGCCGCGTTGAACTGGTTGGTCCGCTGGGTGAGTTGGGCGACGCGGGTGAGGGTCGCCCCCTGGGCGGGGCGGACGTCGACGCACAGGCCCAGGTCCCGGATGAAGTCCGCCAGGGTGGTGAAGGCCCCGCGCAGTTCCCTGCGCCGGCCGGCCGCCTCGTAGAAGGAGGCGCGGGCCCGGTCCTCGTCGGTGACCTCGAAGCGGTCGAAGGCCCAGATGCGGTCGACGAAGCCGGGGAGGTCCGCGGGGTCGGCCGGGCAGGTGAGCGACAGCACCTGCGGGCAGGCCGCCCGTAGCTCCGCGATCTCGACGGGGTTGTCGTCGATCACCACGAACGAGTCGAGACCGAGGTCGAGTTCGCGGGCCAGATCGGCGAGGTTCGCGGACTTCGGCTCCCAGTCGACGCGGCGTGCCGTCAGGTGTTCCTCGCCGAGCGGCATGTCGTCCCGCAGGCGCAGCACCTCGGACACGTCCCGGGCCTCGTTCTTGCTGGCGAGGCAGAGCAGGACGCCTCTGGAGCGCAGTTCCAGCGCCCATTCCTGTAGTCGGCGGTGCCCCGGTTCCACCACCACCGCGTGCGGGCCGTCCTCCCCGAGGACACCGCGCCACAGCGTGTGGTCGCAGTCGAGCACCAGCACCTTGGCCGGCGGGACGAGCGCCGCGCGGACGGCCCTCGCCGTCGCGGTGGCGAGCGCCGCGTAGCCGCCGTCCTGGTACGGGATGTGGGCGATGCGCAGGCGCCGGGCGTCATGGCAGTCGGCGATCGGGCGACCACCGCCCCGCCACTGCTCGGCGTCGAGCAGGTGTGCGCCGGGCGCTGCGGCCAAGGCGTCGACCAGCCGTCCGCGCAGCGTCGCGAGCCGGGCGGCGTCCGACCCTGGAGGGTCCGGGCAGAGCAGCACCAGCAGCGGTACCGGTGAGCGGCCGCGCAGTTGGGCGGCCGCTCCGGCGAAGTCGTCCACCGTGCGCTCGGCGTCGTCGCCGAGCCAGTCGTCGAGGCGCAGCAGGACGACGTTGCAGCCGCCCGGGTTGCGGCCGCTCTCGCTGGAGGGGTCGAGCAGCTGTTGGAAGACCTGGCCGTAGTCGGCGCACACGACGTCCAGTCCGAGGCCCAGGCGTTCCGTCCAGGCCCGCACTCCGTCCACCAGCGGGTCCGTGGTGAAGGTCGCGGAGATCACCAGGCGCCCGGCGGCGGGTGGGGCAGCGGTGTCGAAGCGGTCGAGGACCGTGACCCGTCCGGGGCGGGTTCCGGTGTGGAGGCCGTCCACGACGGCGGCGGCGACCTGTTCGGTGGCGAGCACGGTGTCCGCGCCGAGGACGGAGTCGGAGAACGCCGTACGCATCCGTCCCGGCCGTACGACGGTGCAGCGCAGTCGGGGCCGTTCCGCCGCGGCGGCGCGCACCAGAGCCTCCAGGGCCAGTTTGGCGGTGACGTAGTGGGACCAGCCGGGCGGTGGGGTGTCCACCCATGCGGTGGAGACGGCGACGAGGTGGCCGGCGTTCTCCGCGAGGTCCGGCAGGAGGGCCGCGAGCGGCACCCGGGCGAGTCGGAGGGCGTCGTGCAGGTAGTCGGCGGCGCGCCCGTCCGTCTCCGGTTCCAGGGTGAGCTGGGTGACCGGCGGGAAGGCGTTGAGCACCAGGAGGTCCAGGCGTCCCTGCTCGGCGGTGATCCGTTCCCGGGCGGACCGCGCCCAGGACCCGTCGGCGGCGTCGCCGGGCAGCAGGTGCACCCGTTCGGAGAGTGCACCGAGGGCGGCACGGACCCCCGCGGCGTCGTCCGCGCTGCGACGGTGGCCCAGGTAGACGGTGTAGCCGGCCAGGGCCAGGGCCTGGGTCAGGCTCGCGCCGAGGCCGCGGCTGCCGCCGACCACCAGTGCGGTGCGGCCGGTGCCGGGGGTGCCGGTGGGCATCAGTTCGCGCAGGCGGGCGACGTCGGGTGCGGGCACCGTGCGGCGGGCCAGCACCCGTACGTCGACGCGGCCGTGTCCGGGCAGTGCGCCCGTCAGATCGATCCGGCCGTAGCGGTCGTCGGCCGCACGGACCCGGAGTCGACCGGACGTTCCGTCCACGGAGTCGTCGAAGTGCAGCGAGAGTCCGGAGACCAGCGCGTCCCGGCCGGGTACCTCCATGCCCGCCAGATAGCTCGCCCAGCCCAGCAGCATCGCGTGCCGGACCGTGATGCCGGCGGCTTCGGCGCCCGTCGTCGCCAGCAGTTCCCGCCACTGGTCGACGGCGGCCGGGCAGCCGACCTCCCGCCGTTCTCCGACGCGGGTCCGCTCGACGGGCACGTGGTCGCAGTCCGCGCGCCGGGGTCCTGCGACGTCCGCCGGGGTGTCGCGGCGGGGCCGGCCCGGCAGGGTCCGCACCGTGAGGTCCAGCACCAGACGGCTTCCGTCGGTCACCCGGACGCCGAACCCGTCCTCGGTGCGCTCGACGGTGCGCCGGTGGGTCTGCCCCGGATGGACGGGTGCGTGGAACCGGGCGGTGATGCCCGTGATGCGCCGCGGGGTCCGTCGGCCGGGCAGGGCCGCCAGCGCGTGCAGGGTGACCAGCGCACCGTGGGCGATCGGTGCGCCGAAGGACGTCCTGGCTGCGTAACCCGCATCGGTGTGCAGGGGGTTGACGTCACCGCTGGCCGCTGCGAAGCGCTGTACGTCCTGCTCGGTGACGTGGAACTCGGTCGCGGTCACTCGGGTCACCTCTCCGCCCCGACGGGTGCGGCTTCACGGATCTTCCGGACCAGTCCGGTGAGCACCTGGCCGGGGCCGACCTCGCGCAGCACGGGTTCGGGCCGCTCCAGCAGGAAGCGCACGGTCTCGGTCCACCGCACCGGTGAGGTGAGTTGCCGCCGCAGTTCGTCGGCGAGCCGGTCGTCCGTGTGCGGGCGGGCGGTGGTGTTGGCCACGACCGGGATGCGCAGCGGTGCGAGGCGGTGACGGCGCAGGGTCTCTCCGAACTCCTCCGCCGCCGCGGTCATCCGCCGCGAGTGGAAGGCGCCGCTGACCTTGAGCGGGATGACGGCTTCCGCGCGTCCCTTCAGGGACCGGCTCGCCTCCCGTACGTCTTCTGCGGGGCCGGAGATGACGATCTGGGTGGGGGCGTTGAGGTTGGCGATGTCCACCTCGGAGTCCTCCCGGAGGGCTTCGCGCAGTGCCTCTTCGGTCAGGCCGATGACGGCCGCCATCGCACCGGGCCCCGCCTTGGCCATGGCTTCGGCGCGGTACCGCACCAGTTCGAGTCCGGTGAGGAAGTCGAAGGCGCCCGCGGCGAACAGGGCCACGTACTCGCCGAGGCTGTGTCCGGCGAGGTAGTCGGGCACCTCGCCGCTCTCCCGGACCAGGTCGAGATAGCCCAGGGCCCCGACCACGTACAGCGAGCACTGGGTGTAGCGGGTGTCGGAGAGCCGGTCGGCCGGTGCGTCGAGGCTCAGCTCCTCGATCGAGTAGCCGAGCAGGGCGTCCGCCCGCCGTACCAGGTGCGGATAGCGGGGGAAGAGGTCACGTCCCATGCCCTGCCGGTGGGCGCCCTGGCCGGGGAAGAGGTGGACGAGCGTCATGACGGTCACTCCGGGGGGGGTCGGTGGGGCGCCGGTGGACGGCCGGGCGGCGCGGGGCGGCCGTGTTCAGTGCGCGGCGAGTCGGGTCAGCCGGACGCGGAGCAGTTCCGCGGCCTCCGCCATCAGCAGGTCGGCGAGCGTGTCCGGGTGACGGGCGCGCCAGTTCTCCAGCGAGGTGCCGGCGACGTACCCGTTGAGCGCTCCCATGGCGGGTCCGCAGGCGACTTGGTAGTCCACCCGTCGCTCGCTCCTGCCGGCCATCGCCAGCCGGGTGGAGTGCACGAAGTACCACTTGAAGACCAGGGCCATCCGCTGTTTGGGGTCGGCTTCGGCGCGGGCCAGTTCCTGGGGGTCCCGGGTGGCGTAGTGCGCTGCGGTCTCCTGCCAGATCTCCTCGAAGCTGCGGCGGAAGAAGCGTTCTTGGAGTTGTCGGCGGGTGGGGGCGTCGATGGCTTCGAGGGAGTCGTGGCGCCGGTAGAGCTCGTAGAGCTTGTTGGCGCGGGCGGGGAAGAGGAGCCCCTTTCCGAGCACCTGCGCCCTGGCGCCGATCTCCAGCATGTCGCCGGCCGGGACCATGGCGGTGTCCTGCACGCCGGCGGCCTGGAGGAGGTCCTTGACGTCGTCGGCGGTGCCCGCTTCCACGGTGCACTGGTTGATGCTGCCGGTCAGCACGAAGTCGGCGCCCAGCAGGAAGGCCGCGGCGGTCGCTTCCGGGGTGCCGATGCCTCCGGCCGCGCCGATGCACACCGTCCGTCCCGCCGCGGTGCGGTCCCGCATGCGGACGATCTCGGGCAACAGGGTGATGAGCTGCCGTTGGTCGGTGTGGCCGCCCGAGTCCCCCTCCACGCAGAGGTCGTCGGCCATCGGTACGTACGGTGCCAGTGCCGCTTCGTGCGCACCGATGGCCGCCGAGGCCGCGAGCGAGGAGACCAGGTGGGCGGGGGCGGGGGCGAGGAACGACCGTGCGGCTTCGGGGCGGGAGACCTTGCCCAGCACGGAGTTGGGCACGACGACGGACCCGTCGGCGGCCCGGTGCACACCGCTGAGCCGGTAGCGGACCAGGGCCGCGCTCGGTTGGAGGAAGGCGGCGGCCTCCACCCGCCGTACCCGCCGTGCGAGGAAGAGGTCGACCGCCCCCTCCTCGCGGCGCGGGTCCTCGGGGTTGGCCAGCAGGTTCATGCCGAACGGGCCGTGCGGGCCGACGGCCTCGCGGATGCGCCCGATGGCCTCGTCGATGTGTTCCGGGCGCAGACCTCCGGTGCCGAAGTAGCCGAGGAGGCCGGCCCGGCCCATCCGGCCGACGAGCGCGGCGGAGGAGATGCCCTTGTACATCGAGCCGGTGACGTATGCGAGGCGCACGCCGTGGCGACGGCGGAACTCCGCGCTGCCGAGCGCCTCGGCGGGTGGCCGGACTCCGGCCGGTGCGACCCCGTCCAGGGTGGTCATGTCTCCCGTACTCCTCGGATAGGCACGGCGGTCGTGGGGTGCGCGGTGCGCACGCACAGGGCGGCGCGGAAGTCCGCTGGGGCGTCGAGGCAGTGGCACGTCCAGAGTTCCGGCGCGGGCACGGTGGCGCTGCGGCCCAGCACCGGCCGGCCGTTGCGCCGGGAGAAGTCCAGGTCGGCGAACGGCAGGCGCAGTCCGGCGCCCACGGCCTTGGCCAGGGCCTCCTTGAGCGTCCACAGTTGGATGAACTCGGACTCCCGCTGCTCGGCGGGCAGGGCGGCCAGTCTCGTCAGTTCGTCGGGGGAGAGGCTGTTGCGCAGGAGCGCCCGCGGTCCGTCCGCGGTCCGTCGTCGTTCGATGTCCACCCCGACCCGTCGCCCCGTGGAGACGGCGACCAGACAGGTGCCTGCCGCATGGGAGAGGCTGAACTGGCGGGCGTCGCCGAAGCGACGGGCGATCCGGGGTCTGCCGTGCTGTTCCTGGGTGAAGTCCCAGCTCTGCGGTGGTACGGACGTGCCGGTGGACAAGGTGAGCCGCAGCAGCCAGTGGGCGAGGACGTACTCGTCCCGGTCGGCCTGTCGGCGGAAGCGGGCGGCGCGCCGTCGTTCCGGGTCGGACAGGACACGGAACCGGTGCCGTCCGGCCGCCTCGTCCACCGTGCCGGGGAGCCGGGCGAGGCGCAGCACCACATCGGGTTCGGGTGAGGGCAGTTCCCGGATCGACGGTCGTGGGGGGCCGTCCCGGACCCCCGTCACGAGGGCTTCGCCGCGGCCTCCTCCTGGGCGGCGTAGCTGGCGAGCAGCTCCGGGACCTCCTTGGCGATGAATCCGAAGAGGTGCTGGGTGCGGTCCAGGCGCTGCGTCCGCTCCGGGTCCTCGTCCTTGAGGGTGTGTTGGGCGTCGCGCAGGATCCGGTCGAACTCCGGGATGTTGGCGAAGACTTCGAGCACGGCGTTGGGCCAGGACTCGTTGTTCATGAAGAGGGCGTACTCGTCGGTTCCGGGGAGGTCCCTGCGGAGCACGACATGGGCGGGGACGAGTTGGTCGGCGACCCGGTCGATGGCCTCGCGCGTGGTGCCGAGGCGGGCCGTCAGTTCGGCGGTCGTCTGCTCGGTCGGGTCACAGATGATCAGCCATCCGATGACGCGTCCGCGTTCGTGCGGCATCCCGTCGTTCTGCCAGTAGTACTCGGCGACTCCGTCGACGATGATGCGCTCGGCTTCGGTGAGGCCGGGCAGCTCTGCGGTTTCGCTTGCAGCGGTCGGATCGGTAACCATGAGTATCCGCCAATCTGTCGGCCGGTCGGCCCGTATCAGCCCTGTGATTACTTCTGATCGTTAGGCACATGCTGTCTGACGGATATTGAGCAAATCTGTCAGAGATCTGTAATGGCTGACGACATACCCTCGCTGCACCCCTGTGGCCATGGCCTCCTACCGGGAAGGCTGCGTCACGTGCTGAGATGAGGCACGTGGTTTCGACAAGCCCCCCACTACCGATGAAGGAACCGCTGTGTCTCATGCCATCGGCTTCAACCTGCTCGGAGCCATGACCGCGCATCACGGGGACCGGCAGATCAGGCTCGGTCCTGCGAAACAGCAGTGCGTACTGGCCGCCCTCCTGGTCGACGCGAACCGGGTCATCCCCTTGGACTCGCTCCTCGACCGCGTGTGGCACGAGGACCTTCCGCCCACCGGAAGAGCAGTTCTGTACAGCTACGTGGCCCGCATCCGTCGGCTGTTGTCCACAGCCGGGCAGGACGGTGAGGGAACCGACATGCCCGCCATCGTCCGCTCGTCGGGCGGCTACATGGCCCGGGTCTATCCCCCGCAGGTCGATCTGCACCGCTTCCGCAGCCTCGTCGTCTCCGCCCGCAACCGCGCCTCCGACCCCGCGGCCGCCGTCGAGCGCTACCGTGCCGCACTGGCGCTCTGGCGCGGTGAACCACTGCTCGGACTCACCGGCCGCTGGGTGGAGGCGGTCCGGGAATCCCTCGCCGCCGAACGGACGGCGGCGCTGATGGAATGCCATGCCGCGGAACTGCGCGCCGGACGACACGTCACCCTGCTGCCGGAGTTGGAGGCCGTGGCCAAGGGCCGCCCGTACGACGAGGTCTCGCTGCGGAACCTGATGACGGCCCTGCACCGCAGCGGCCGCAGCGCCGAGGCCGTGGCCCGCTACGACCGCACCCGCCGACTGCTCTCCGAAGAACTCGGCATCGACCCGAGCCCCGCCACCCAGGAGCTGTACCAAGAACTGCTCCGGGCGACCGACGCGCACGGCCAGGACGGGGCCGGCGGTGCGCCGCCGCGCGAGCCGGCGATCCAGCCGCAGCCGGTCACCCGGCCCGCCCAATTGCCCCCGCTCTGCCGCGGCTTCACCGGGCGCCACCAGGAACTAAGCTTCCTTGACGCGATCTTGACGCAGTCCCCGTACGAATCCGGCCAGTCCCGAACCGTTCTCCTGGAGGGCATGGCGGGGATCGGCAAGACCGCCCTCGCCCTCCAGTGGTCGCACCGCGCCCGCGAGGGGTTCCCCGACGGACAGCTGTACCTCGACCTGCACGGCAGCGACCCGCGCCGGCCCGCACTGACCCCCGCGGCCGCCCTCCAACGCTGTCTGCGGCAACTGGGCATCCCCGTCCCGCTCGCCCAGCACGACGTGGACGAGGTCTCCGCACTGTGGCGTTCGGTCGTCGCCGACCAGCGGCTGCTCCTGGTGCTCGACGACGCCGCCTCCGCCGACCAGGTCGAACCGCTGCTGCCCGGCGGCCGCGGCTGCGCCACCCTCATCACGACCCGAAGACGGCTCGACCGTCTGACGGTCCGCCACGAGGTCCACCCGCTGACCGTCTCGCACCTGCCTCCCGACAAGGCCACCGATCTGCTCGCCGCTCTCGTCGGCCCCTCCCGCACGGACGCGGAGCCCGAGGCCGCCGAACTGCTGGCGGATGCCTGCGGCGGCCTCCCCTACGCCTTCCACGTGCTCGCCGTCCGACTGCACCGCCGCCCCCGGGAGCCGCTGTCCGCCATGGTGGCGCAACTCGACCGCACCTCCCCGCTGGACCTGCTGCGGACCGGCGCCTTCGGCTCCGCCTCGGTCCGTGCGCTGCTGGACACCTCCGTCAAGGCCCTGCCGGGCCGGGCGCGGCGCGCCTTCCCCACCCTGGGCATGCTGTCGGCCGATCCCTTCCACGCCGAGGAGTTCGCGGCGCAGGCGAAGTGCACCCCGCGGGAAGCGCAGGACATCCTCAGCGCCCTCGCCGAAGAACACCTGCTGGACGACAGCGGTTCACACGAGTACACGGCCCACTCGCTGGTCCGTTGCTACGCGCTGGAACAGGGTGGCCGGTCGAACGCGGCCGTGGCCGCCACCCCGGGCCGAGGGGCCTGACACCGCAGCACCGGCCCACCGCAGCACCGGTCCACCGCAGCGACGCGGAGGGGCCTCGGCCGACCGGCCACCCACCGTCCACCAGACCCACGCCCCCGCCGCCCAGCACGAGGCTGCGCGCCGCCCTGAGCCCGTGCGCACGCCGAACTCCCCACCGGGGCGCGCGACCCGGACAGCCGCGCCCTGTCCGGGACAGCGCCGTTCCCTTGCACCGCGCCCTCGCCGGTCCCATCCTGGCGGGCGTCGGGCGGGACCGCCCGAACGCTTCCCGGACGACCCGCCCAGGACCCTGGAGGACCTGTGAATCCGTCTGCCGGCAGGGGCCGCGCCGCCCTCTTCCTCTCCGTCGCGGGGCTCCTGCCCGCGGTGCTCGCCACGGCGCCCGGAGCGCACGCCGCGTCCCGGGCCCCCGGGACGACGTACTACGTCGACGCCTCGTCCGGCAACGACGGCAACAGCGGTACGCGGGCCACCACCCCGTGGAAGTCCCTGGCCCGGGTCAACTCCGCCGCCCTCGCCCCGGGAGACACCGTCGCCTTCCGGCGCGGACGGACCTGGACCGGGTCACTGCTGCTCACGTCCAGCGGTACGCCGACCGCACCCCTCACCGTCACCGCGTACGGAGACCGCTCCGCCGCCCTCCCGGTCGTCGGCGGTCAGGTGTCCGAGTGCGTACGCGTCACCGGGGCCCACTGGCGCATCGGTTCGCTGCGCGCCTCCGGCTGCCTCTGGGCGGGTTTCGAGATCCGCGGCAGCCACACCACCCTGACCGCGGTGCAGGCCGACGACAACGTCGCCGGGATCTCCATCGCGGACACCGCCCATCACAACACCGTGCGCGACAGCACCCTCGTCGACAACAACAAGATGAGCGTGAACACCCCGGGCGGCTGGGACGATTCGGGGGCGTTCGGCGTCCTGCTGAACGGCGACGACAACCTCGTGACCCACAATCTGATCACGGGCTCCCGGGCCGTCAGTCACGACTTCGGGCACGACGGCGCCGCGGTCGAGGTCTTCAACGGCGACCGCAACCGCGTCGAGTACAACACCGCCCGTGACAACGAGACCTTCACCGAACTCGGCAGGGGACCGGGCAGGACGGCGGACGGCAACGTCTTCGCGTTCAACGCCGTCACCTCGGTGCACCCGGCCAGTGCCTTCCTGGTGACCCGGGGAGCGGGGACCGGCGAGGGGCCGGTCAACGGCACCCGGGCGCTGAACAACTCGGTCGACCTGCCGGGGCCCCAGGCGCAGGGCTGGGTCTGCTACGCGGGCTGCTCCCCGGACGTCCTCACCCTGCGGAACAACGCCATCAGGGCGGGCGGGAAGACCGGTTACGAGGACGGGCTCGGGGCGGACGAGGACGCGGGCGTGTACGCCGGAGCACAGACGCAGTTCCTGCTCGGCCCGCGCTCGGTGCAGGCCGATCCGGCGTTCGTCTCGGCCTCCGACCTCCGGCTGACCGGGGGGAGCCCGGCGATCGGCCGCGGGGTTCCGGTCGAGTACACGACCGACATCGTGGGCGACCCCGTGTCGAGCACGGCACCGGACGCGGGCGCGTACCAGTTCGCGCCCTGAACCCGCCCCGCCGTGCGTTCGGGAGGTCCCCGGACGCGCGGGGGCCACGCGCGCGGGACTTCAGTCCGTGGCCTCTATCCGGAAGAGCTGGCTGGCCTCCCCCGTGCAGGTCTCCTGGACGACCTCCGCGCCGGAGACGGTGCGTCCCGCCCTGATGCCCAGACACCGGTCGGTGCTGACGACGCGTACCCGGTGGCCGTCCGTCCCCGAGGTTGATGCCGGTTCGAAGCGGAACTGCTGGGACGTGCGGTCCTCCTGGCAACTCGGCCAGGGTTCGAGCATGCCTCGGACCACGTGCTTCTCCGCCGTCAGCACGGTCAGACAGCCCTTGCCGAGCACGGGGTGGTGCCACTGGATGTAGTGGCGGTCACCGGTGACCCGTTCCACGTACGTCTGTGGTGGTTCGGCTTCCGTGCACGGCCGTTGGACAGCGACAGCGCTGTGGTACCGACGCTCGTGGTCGCGTCCCTCCGTGACGCACAGGTCCGGTGAACGGGCCGGGCGGATGCGCACCCAACCGTCACGGAACACCGTCGTGTCCCGGACCTCCGCCCCTTCGCCCCGGGCGCCGAAGAACAGCCCTCCCGTTCCCGGAGACCACAGGGTGGCCACGGCGAAGAACACGAGGAACGCGGGCGGCACGAGGCGGCGCTGCCACGCGGCGGCGATGCGCAGCCGCCCCGCCGGCGAGGGGGCGCGCTCCGGGCTGCGCCCGCCGCTGCGCGGCTCGTCGGCCCGCGGTTCCTCGTCGCACGACCCGTCGGTGACGCGGTCGGCCAGCCGTTGCCTGGTCCGCAGCCATGACCCGACCTCCGCGCCCCGCCCGCAGGTGTGGAGGTAGGCCGCGAGCATCTCCGGTCGCGGTAGCGAGTCCCGCTTGAGCGCATCGGCGAGGGTGCTGCGGGCGAGCACGTGCCCGTGCTCCGCCGCCTTCTCCTCCAACTGCCGGTAGGTCAGACCCGAGTGTTCCTTGAGCTGTCGCAGCAGCGCCATGAACTCGGCCGAGCTGCGCACTTCGTGCGGCTGTCGGGGCGACGGGGCAGGCGGCATGGTCAGCATGCTGTACGGGACGCTCCCGCCGGCCAACACCAAATCCCGTCATCCTCCGGGTGTCCGAAGCCTCACCCGTCGCACGCGTGGCGAACCCGGTGACGACAGCCCGGTCCGACGTGGTCCTCCGGGAGCCTCGGTAACGTGACCACGTACCGCAGGGAACGCCCCTGCGGCCGGCCGTTCCGAACGAGGGCTGCCGGCGGAGAGCGACGAGGTGGCGATGAGCGGACCGACGAAGCCCGAGGTCGAGGTGCCCGAGGGGGCCGCTCCCACCGAGCTGACCCTCCGGGACCTGGTCGTCGGTGACGGGGCCGAGGCGAAGCCGGGCAGGGTGGTGCGGGTCCACTACGTCGGAGTCGCCTTCGCGTCCGGGAAGGAGTTCGACACCTCCTGGGACCGGGGCGAGCCGTTCAAGTTCGCCGTGGGTGGGGGCCGGGCCATCAAGGGCCTGGACCGGGGGGTGCGGGGGATGAAGGTCGGCGGCCGGCGCGAGATCGTCGTTCCCCCGCGCCTCGGCTACGGCAAGCAGTCGCCCTCGCCCTTGATCCCGGCGAACTCCACCCTGGTGTTCGTGGTCGACCTGCTTTCGGTCTGAGGCAGGCGCGTTGCCCTCGGCCGGGAAGCGGACAGGGCTGCGTACGGCCGGCCTCCCGGGCCGTCGGCGTGGTCCCGTCACCACCCGCGCATAGGGCCGGCGGCACGGGCGGCCCCGGACGCGGCGACCCGACCGGCCCGGCCCGACCCGGCCACCCGGAACGCCTCCCGCACCTGATTTCCCCCCGTTTCGAACCAGCGATCGAAAAATCGCGACGCCTACGCTTATGATCGTCCGCAGCAAGGCCGTAGCGCAGAGGTCGTCGCGCCCACGCATCGAGCTGGAGGACGTCGGTTCGAATCCGACCGGTCTTGCGCCTACTTGATGTCGACGCGGACGCCGGGCCCCGGCGAAAGACCGGTGGAGTGGTGATGGACCAGCCGACAACGCCCGTACGCTGCCCCGCGATCGAGCATCCCGATCTGCCGCTCGCCGACCCCGCGCTGCTCACACCGCTGATGGCCCGACTCGCCGACGCCCGGCCCGTCGCCGAGGACGAGGCGTTCCCGCTGGGCACCCTGCGCGCCGACGGCCGGGTGGACCTGTGCAAGCAGGGGCTCGGCCCCGAGGGCGCGGCGCGCCTGCTGCCCGTGGCCGCGGGCTCCCCGCACGCCACGCACCTGCTGCTCGGCACCAACTCGCTGGGAGACGAGGGCGCGCGGTCCGTCACCGGCGCCCTGGCCGCCGCACGGGACGCCGGGACCGCACACGGCATCCGGACCCTGTACCTCGGCTGCAACCGCATCGGCCCGGCCGGCGTCACCGCACTCGCGGACGGGCTCGCCGAGGACACCTCGGTGCGCGCCCTGTGGCTCAAGCGGAACCCGGTGACGGTGTCCGGCGCCCGCACCCTCGCCGCACTGCTGCGCCGCAACAGCACGCTGCGCACCCTGGACCTGGTCAACTCCGGGATCGGACCCGAGGGCGTACGGATCCTCCTCGACGCCCTCCTCGACCGTGGGGCGCCGCTCGAACGGCTCTTCCTCGGGGGCAACGGACTGACCGCCTCCGACGCCCCGCTGCTGGCCGCCCTGGTGCGCGACGCCGGTGTCCGCGAGCTCTACCTGACGGCCAACCACCTCGGCGACGAGGGCACCGCCACCCTGACCGCCGCCACTGACCCGGCCCGGCCCGTACGGCTCGGCCTGGGCGGCAACGGCATCGGCCCCGCCGGAGCCCGCGCCCTCGCCGACGCCCTCGACGGCATCGAGACCCTCGACCTGGGCCGGGCCATGTCGGAGCGCAGCCTCGGCTCACCCGGCAACACCACCGGCGACGACGGCGCCCGGACGCTGGCCGCCGCCCTGCCCGGAAGCCCGCTGCGCCGTCTCGAACTACGGCACACCGGCATCACCGGCCGGGGCGCCAAGAGCCTGCTCGCCGCGCTCCCCGACGGACACCGCCTCGAATACGTGGGCCTCGGCCCCGGCACCCCCCGCCGCCTCAAGCGGTCCCTCACCGAAAGGCTGCGGCCCGCCCTGCCGACCCACCCCGACCTGCGGGCGATCGGGAGCGTGTACCGGTGACCGCGCGTCCCGTCCCGCCCGGCGGCCTCTCCCCCGAGGACGCCTCCTCCTGGGCCCGCGTCCGCCGCTACGCCGTGCCCCGCTGGATGATCGAACAGGCCACCCGGGCGCGGGAGGCCGGCGACTGGCGGGCCGCCTGCGCCGTGGCGGCGGTGGACGTACCCGACGGCCTCGACCCCGAGCGGATCGCCGACCGGTACGGCACCGACGTGGCCGCCCGCGTCGCCGACGACCTGCGGCACCTGGCACCCGACCTGCTGCGCTGGCACCTCCCGCGCACGCTGGGCGGCCACACCACCCTCGCCTGCTGCCGCCGCGTCGTGCTCGCCGCGTACGGCGACGGCGGCTGCGTCCTGTCGCTGACGAACACCCCGATGCTGGCCGGGCCGCAGCGGCTCCGCCTGCACCTCGGCCCGGCCGTCGCGCCCGACGACGACGCACTCCACGGACTCCAGTACTACACGGAGGACTGGACCGTCGCCCGCCGCTTCTGGGACGCCCGCCGCACCGGCGAACTGCGCCGGAGCGCGGGCGCCCTCGACGCCTTCGATCCCGTTCCCCCGGGCCGGCTGCCGTTCCTCCACCTCGACGGCACGCCCCGCACCCCCGAGGAACTCCCGGACGAGCACCCCGGCAGCACCGACCCAGCCGCCCTCGCGGAGTGGATCGCGGTCCTCCAGGCACGCGGCGAGCACACCGAGGCGTACGCCGCCGCCGGACTCGCCCTCGACCTCACCCCGCCGCCGCAGGGCCCCCGCGCCCGCCGGCAACTCGACGTCGCCCAGCTCGCCTCGCTCATCGCCACCGACCTCACCCGCCTCGCCCCCGAGCTGCGCCTCCTCGCCCGCGCGGGCCGCGGGACGCGCTTCCGCCTCCCCGTGGAGTGGCGCGGCCACCTCCGGGTCGCACTCGACCCGGCCGACCCCGACCGCGCCCCGCTGCGCGTCACGGGCCACGAACGGGACGAGGGGGACGACAGTCCGCCCTTGCCCTCGTACGTCTGGCAGCGGCTGCCCGACATCGGTCTGCTCCGGGCCGGCCGGATACGGCCCGAGGAACTGCACCCGTTGGTCGCCGCCTCGCTGTTCCCGCACGCCGGCCCCGTGACCGGCCCGCCCGGCCCGCGGATGCCCGAACCCGTCAGGGTCCGCTGCGGCGGCGCCTGGCACGAGGTCGTGTCGCGCGACGGCGTGCTGGCGGGCCCGCACACCGAACAGGAACGGCAGCGCGAGCTGGCGCTGCGCGCCTTCGGCGGCACCATCAGCGGCTGCTTCGCCACGCAGGTCACGTGGACCAGCGGCGAGGGACGGCTGCCGAAGGCCCTGCGGGAGCAGCGCAACGCCCTGTTCCTGCACGCCCAGCACGGCGACACGCCCGCCGTGACGGCACTCCTCGACGCCGGCACGGACCCGCACGTCCGCGACCGCAAGGGCCGCGGGCTGCTGCACGCCCTCCGCCTCCTCGACCACCGCGCGTTGCTGCCGCGGCTGCTGGCCGCCGGGCTGGACCTGGAGGCGAAGGACGAGGCGCACCGCACCCCGCTCCAGAGCGCCGTCCACGAGGGCGGTTCCGCCGACCTGGTCAGGGACCTGCTCGCCGCCGGCGCCAAGATCGACGTCATCGACGAGATGGAGCTGTCCCTCGCCCAGGTCATCCGCCGCTACGAGCGGACCGACCTGGCGTTCCTGCGCCTGCGCGTGCTCCAGGAGCACCCGGGCATCGGATCCGACTGGTTCGACAGCCACTTGGACGAGCGGTACGCCGCCGACTCCGACGTGGAGGCCGACTGGGACGAGGAGGAGCCGGAGGAGGACGAGGCCACGGCTGCGGACTCCTCCGGGAGCCGGACCGAGGACCGCACCGCCGGCGACCCCGCGGCAGACGACGAGGACGTGCACCCGTGACCGCTCCCGCCCCCGTACCCGCAGCCCTCGCGGCCGCCGACGAGCTCAACGACCGCCTGGGTACCACGAGGACCGAACCGGCCACCAACCCCCAGCTGGAAGCCCTCGCCCTGGCGGTGACGGCGAACCAGCCCGTGCTGCTGTGGGGCGAGCCGGGCATCGGCAAGTCCGCCGGCATGGAACAGCTCGCCGACGCCCTCGGCGTCCACCTGGAGACCGTCGTCGCCAGCGTCCACGAACCGTCCGACTTCGCCGGACTCCCGATCGTCGGCGACGACCCGGCCGGCTCGGGCGTGCCGATGGCGCCGCCGGACTGGGCGGTCCGGCTCGCCCGCACCGGACACGGCCTGCTGTTCTTCGACGAACTGTCCTCGGCACCGCCGGCCGTGCAGGCCGCCCTGCTCCGCGTGGTCCTCGAACGCCGGGTGGGCAGCCTGACGCTCCCCACGTCGGTGCGCATCGTCGCCGCCGCCAACCCGCCCTCCAGCGCCGCCGACGGCTGGCACCTCAGCCCGCCGCTCGCCAACCGCTTCGTGCACCTCGACTGGACGCACGACCCGCGTACCGTGGCCCGCGGCATGGCCGGCACCTGGCCCGAAACCGCCCTGCCGACGGTGGAGCGGGGACGCGTGTCCGGTTCGGTCGCCCGCGCCCGGGGCGTCATCAGCGGCTTCCTGACCGCCCGTCCGGGCCTCGCGCACCACATGCCGAAGGAGGCCGAGGGCCGCGGCCGCGCCTGGCCCTCCCCCCGCACCTGGGAGATGGCCCTGCGGCTGCTGGCCGCCGGATACGCCTCGGGCGCCGGGCGCGAGGCACGGGCCACCGCGCTGATGGGCGCCGTCGGCGAGGCCGCCGGCATCGAGCTCCTCTCCTACCTGGAGAACCTGGACCTGCCCGACCCCGACCGGGTGCTCGCCGACCCGTCGGCCTTCGCCCTGCCCGAACGCGGCGACCGCCAGTTGGCGTTCCTCATCGCCGTGGTCGCCGCCGTGCAGAGCGAACCGACCCGCACCCGTTGGGAAGCGGGCTGGGAGGTCCTCGCCAAGGCGGTGGACGCCGGAGTGCCCGACGTGGCGGCCCGGGCGGCCGGCGACCTCGCCGCGATGCGCGAACCGCACTGGACCATCCCGCCCGGCATCGACGCCTTCCTCGAACTGCTCCA
The DNA here is from genome assembly GCF_042871255.1 of Streptomyces sp. NPDC005955. NCBI lineage: Bacteria > Bacillati > Actinomycetota > Actinomycetes > Kitasatosporales > Streptomycetaceae > Streptomyces > Streptomyces sp. NPDC005955. The sequence continues at coordinate 73,350 of NZ_JBIAIF010000015.1, forward strand.
GCTCGCCGGCGCGCTGCCGGGCGCGCGCTGACCGGCAGCGCACCGTGCCCCCCGCACCCGGCGGCGGCCTCGACCGCGCCAAGCTGCTGGCCGCCCGCTACCAGGCGGCCGAGGCCCGCCCGTACCTCGCCTCCGCCCTGTACGCCCTCACCGTCGTTCCGTCGGAGCGGGTCAGCACGATGGCGGTGGACCGGTACTGGCGCTGCTACGTCGCGCCCGCCTTCGTCGACGCGACCCCCGTCGAGGAACTGGCCGGGGTGTGGATCCACGAGGCGGCCCACCTGTTGCGCGACCACCACGGCCGCGCCGACCGGCTGCCGGCCGCGGACCTGCGCGACCGCCTCCGGGTCAACATCGCGCAGGACTGCGAGATCAACGACGACCTCATCGCCGACGGCCTGCGGCTGCCCGCCGGACGCATGGAACCGCAGTTGTTCGGGCTGCCGGCAGGGCGGCTCTTCGAGGAGTACCTGCGGGACGTCCCGGCCTCGCCCCCGCACCCGTGGGACTGCGGGTCGGGGTCCCACGGCGTCCCCGCCCCGTGGGACCTGGGCGAGCACGCCGGCGCCGGCACGGCCGGTGTCGGCCCGGTGGAGTCCGAGGCCCTGCGCCGCCAGACCGCCCAGGCGGTCCGCGCCCACGCACGGTCCCGGGGAACGGTCCCGGCGGGCTGGCGGCGTTGGGCGGAAGAGCTCCTGGAACCCACCGTCGACTGGCGCAAGGCGCTCACCGGCGCCGTCCGGGAAGCCGCGACATGGGCGGGCGGCGCGGTCGACTACACCTACCGCCGCCCCTCGCGCCGCACCCCCGCCCTCGGCGGCCGGGTGGTGCTGCCGAGCCTGCGCCGGCCCCTGCCCCGCGTGGCCATCGTGGTCGACACCTCCGGCTCGATGGGCGAGGACGACCTCGCCGCCGCCCTCGCCGAGGTCTCGGGCGTCCTGCGCGAGGTGGGCGTGGGCGGCAACCGGGTCGCCGTCCTCGCCTGCGACGCGGACGTGCAGGCCGTCGCCCGGGTGACCGCCGTCGACCAGGTCGAACTCGCGGGCGGCGGCGGTACCGACATGACCGTCGGCATCCGTACGGCACTCGCCGCCCAGGACCCGCCGAACATCGTCGTCGTCCTCACCGACGGCTACACCCCCTGGCCTGCGGAACCCGTCTCCGCCCGCCTGATCGTCGCCCTCATCGGCGAGGACCCGCCCCAGCCCCCGCCCTGGGCGGAAACCGTACGCATCCCCAACCCCGCCTGACGTGCGCGCTGGTCCCGGGCAGTGGGGGGCAACGGCGCGACCGCTTTCGATCATTCAACATCTGACGTTGCGCTCGGGTTCATGCCGCGTGCACGAGGGGCCTCGACCGTGAGTCCCGGCCCGCTCCGCACCGTGAGCGGGCCGTGGACGCAGGTGGTTGACGGAGGTCACTGATGGTCAGGCGTCGTGAACTGCTCGGGATGGTCGGCGCGACCGTCGGAGCGGGAGTACTGGCAACGGGCGCGGCCGAGGCCGCCCCCCGGGGTGGGCGGAAGCACGGTGGGCCCTCACACCGCAAGCTCAAGGTCATGCAGTTCAACATCTGGCTCGGCGGCAGCCGGGTGCCGGGCGGCCCGGCCGGTATCGCCGACACGATCGCCGCGGTCGGACCGGACGTGGTGATGCTCAGCGAGTCGAACCCGGAGCGGGTGGCCCGTCTCCTGGCCGATCTCGCCGACCGGGGGCTGACCTACTTCGACAACGAGAACCCGGTCGATCCCGCGGTGATCTCGCGCTACCCGATCATCGAGCACGCCTCGTTCCCCTCCTGGTCGAAGGCGGTGCTCTCGGTCGACGGCACCGAGGTCGCGGCCTACTCCGGGCACTTGGAGTACCGCTACTACGTCACCTACCTGCCGCGTGGCTACGGGGGCGGCACCCCGTCGCCCCTGGAGACCTCCGAGTACGGCTGGGGCGAGATCCCGACCGGTCCGATCACCGACGTCGGTCTGATCACCCGGCTCAACACGGCCTCGGGACGCACGAAGGCGACGAGGACGGTGCTCGCGGATGCCGCGGAGGAACGGGCCAGGGGCCGGCTGACGCTGCTGGCCGGTGACTTCAACGAGCCCTCGCACCGGGACTGGAACCGTCGGACCCGCAACCTGTTCGACCACAACGGCGCCGTCGTCCCGTGGTCGACGACGAAGGCGATCGAGGACGCCGGTTTCCGCGACAGCTACCGCGTGATCCACCCGGACCCCGTCCGCAGGCCGGGCTTCACCTGGCCGAGTGACAACCCGGGCGTGGACGTCGGTCAACTCACCTGGGCGCCGAAGGCCGACGAGCGGGACCGGATCGACTTCGTCTTCTACCACCCGGACCGGCGGATCCGGCTGCTCGACAGCGTCATCGTCGGGCCGTCCAGCACCATCGTGCGCAACGAGCGGGTCGAGGAGTCGGGCAGGGACAGGTTCTGGGAGCCCACCTGGACCTGGCCGACCGACCACAAGGCCGTCCTCAGCACCTTCCGGCTCACCACGCGCTGAACGGGTTCCCGCCCCGGTCCGGCCCTGCGCCGTCGCGCCCCGGCGTTCGTCAGCGACGCGCAGGGGCAGCGGGCCCGTTGACCCACCGGTGCAGCGCGGCGACGGCCTCCGTGCGGTGGTCGGGGGCCAGGCCCGCGATGGTGACGTGGTGGTTGCCGCCCTCGACCCACCGCACGCACGCGTCGCGGGCACCGGGGCGGAACGGCTCGGCGACGGACGGGTCGTGGGTGCCGTTGACGAAGAGCATCCGACGGGCGCGCCGCCGCACCCAGCGGTCGACGTCGGGCATGGCCTCGGCGTCGAAGTGCATCGGGACGGTCCGCGGCACGAAGTTGCGGGGTTCGATGGCGTCCGGGTGCTTCAGCAGTCCGTCCAGATGATCGGTGGGCACGGTCAGGTAGCCCATCTGGGTGCCGAGTTGGTACCAGTAGGGAATGAAGTTCCGGGCCGTGGAGTCGGCGTAGACGGGCAGGGCCGCGGTCCTCGACAGCCAGGCGTAGAGCGCGTCGTCGGAGGCGTCCGGGCCGGGGACGGCGGCGTCGTCCGCGGGGGTGCGGCGCTGCCAGAACATGAACGGGGCCCGCAGGACGGCGGTCTCGAAGGCCTGGTCGGCGCTGCCGATGATGCGGAAGGTGTCGTGGGTGGCGGCGGCCCACGCCTCGTAGCGGGCGACCAGGTGCGTGCGGCGCAGCAGTACCTCCCGCTGCGCCGCCTTCAGGGCGTCGCGGGTGGCTGAGGGGCCCACGTGTTCCAGGAACCGCACATAGGCGGAGTCCTCGTGGTCGTCGACGTTGTTCGGGGCGGAGTAGGCGACGGTGCCGTCCACGTCGTGGGGGTGGAAGCGGCGGTGGTACACACTGGCCATGCCGCCCTTGCTGCCGCCGGTGGATATCCACGCGCCGGGGTAGATCCGGCGGAAGAGCCGGACCACTCGGTGGTGGTCATCGGCGGCTTGACGGATCGTCAGATGGGTGTAGTCGTCGACCGTCGGACGCGAGGTGCCGAAGAAGCGGTGTTCGACGCCGAGTTGGTTCCCGCTCAGGAGGACCGTCGGTTCGGTCCGCCGCGGGATGAGCGGCACTTCGTAGCCGGTGCTGAAGAGGATCGTGGGGCGGTCGGCGGCGGTGTGGAGCAGGGTGAGGCGCTGTTCGAAGGTCCCGGCCCCCGGGTCGCCGTGGTCGACCGGCTGGCGCAGACCGAGCACGAAGAAGCGGTACCCCGGCTCGGCGCCCGGCCGCTCTTCGATGACGCGCAGGCCCGGGAGCGCCCGCAGGGCGTCCATGACCTCATCGGTCTTCGCGCGGGGCCGGCCCGCCGCCCGGGCCGGCACGGCGGCCAGGCCCGCCGCTGAAGCCACTGAAGCCGCTGATGCGGCGGAGGCGAGGAGGCCCCGTCTCGTGAGGTGCATGTGTGTGTCCCCTCCGTTGCTGACCTCCTCATTCCATCGGCCGGCGGGCCCCGGAGGATCCCCCGGGCGAGGGAACGGCCTCCCTCTGCCGGGGGAGACTTCGCCGCCCCGGGCAAGGACGGGATCACCTGGCGCGAACCGCTCGCACACCGGGCCGGGGTGAGCGATCCGGCCCGCCACCGCCCAGGGCGGCATCGACTCCACCCCGCGGCAGTTCCCGGACGAAGGCGGTGGCGCCCGGCTCGCCGCTCGGGGTCAGGGTCACCGCCCCGGCTGCGCACAACCCAAGGCCGGCGGCCGACCGCAGCGCTTCCCGGCCCGGGTCGGCCGTACCGGTCGTCGCGCCGACGCCCGCGGTGTCATCCGTCCAGTCGGATCCGGATGCCCACCGAACGCTCGGAGCCGCCGCGCAGCCTGCTGCCGAGCAGTCCGATTCGGGCGACCAGCCCGTACTTCCGCTTCATCAGACCGGTGACGTGCGCGCTCTCGTCGGGCGCCAGCACCTCGGCGAAGCCGGGTGTCGAAGCGCCGAGCGGCCTACCCCGTACGTCGCAGGGGCCGACCGAGACCCGACCGCCGTTGCGGATCCGCTTCACCTTCCCGGAGTCCGCCGCGCTCCAGACCGCCAGCGTCTGACCGTCGAGCATGACCCAGACCGGGGTGGGCACTGCCCTGCCGTCCCTGCGGAAGGTGGTGAGGAGCAGGTACTTGCCGGCAGCCAACTCACGGAGGACCGCGTCGATATGCGTCATGGCCATAGGGTAACTGGTTAGTCAATTAGACTGCCGCCGGCACGGCCGACGGATGTGAACGACGCACCTGAAGGGAATCCCCATGGGCAGGTTCATCTGGAGCGTGCTGGCCGGCTTCGCGATCGGTACGCCCGCGGTCCCCTTCGGCCTCTCGCTCTCCCTGCCCGGACCGGTGGCGCTCCTCGCGGTGCTGTTGGGCTCCGCCTGCTGCGTGGTCTTCGCGGTGGTCGCCATGGGACGGGCCCGGTTGCACTGGCAGTCCTGGCGGGCTCGCCGGACGTCGTCGTCCGCGGTACGGGCGGGCTCGGCGCCGGGCACGCCCTCCGACGGTGCGCCGGTCCGGACGGCCGTGCGCGATCGACTCTCCGGCACCGCGGGGCGGCGTGCGCGCCGGATCTTCGAACGGTACGGCGTGGTGGGCTTCGGCATCGTCGGCCCCGCCCTCTTCGGCACCTGGGGCTCGTCCCTGCTCGGCGCCGCGCTGGGCATTCCCCGCTGGCGCCTGATCCGCTGGCTGATGGCCGGGGTCACCCTGTGGTGCACCGTCATGCTGTTCGCTTCGGATGCGGCTTTCGACGCCTTCGGAATCGGATGACCGGCCTGTGCACGGGGTCGTCCACGGCGCGGCGTCGACGGGTCGGCCCCCCACTACGATGACCCGTATGTCCCGAGCCGAAGCCACCAAGACGCGTATCCTGCGGGCCGCCACCGACGAGTTCGCCGCGCACGGCATCGCCGGAGCCCGGGTGGACCGGATCGCCAAGGCGGCGTCGGCCAACAAGAACCTCATCTACGTGTACTTCTGCAGCAAGGACCGGCTCTTCGACGCGGTCTACGACGCCCATGTCACCCACGGCCTGCACACGGTTGCCTTCACCGCCGACGACCTCCCCGGCTATGCGGGGCGCCTCTTCGACTACGGCCAAGAGCACCCCGAGGTCATCCGGCTCGCCGTCTGGCACCGCCTGGAGCGCGGCGACGGTCCGGACCCGGCAGCCGCGGCACCGACACGCGACGCCGAGTTGGCGGCGCTCGCCGCAGTACAGAAGGACGAAGGCATCGGCGCCGCCTTCTCGCCCACCGCGCTGCTCACCCTCGTCCAGGGCCTCGCCCTCGCATGGAACCCCAGCAACGCCACCGGCATGCCCGCCGCCGCGATGGCAGCGGAGGGCACCGACGAGCGCCGCCGCTCGATCGTCGAGGCCGTGCGCCGCCTCCTGTGAGCCGGTCCGCGAGACTCCTGGAGGCTGCGGGCACTCTCGATCCGGCGCCGTCCCACCAGGAGCCCCGTCCTGCTCAGACCCGTACGACGCGCTCCCCCACCGACCGGCTGGAGAAGCCCAGCGTGCTAGCTCACGACGTGGCGACGTCGCCCGGCAGGGCGTTCACCGCGTCCGTGATCTCGGCGAAGTAGATGTCGCAGCTGCCGGAGCCGCCGAGATGGGAGCCGCCGCTGATGACCCCCTTGGCCCACATGTGGCCGCTGGAATCCACGCTGTGGATCGGCCCTCCGGAGTCGCCGCGGGCAGTGCACGTGCCGTCCACCGTTCGGCATGCAGTGTCCGCCCGTCAGCATGCCGTGGTAGCCGCCGGGGATCCGCCAGGAGAACGCGGTGCTGCACTGCCATCTGGGGCCGGAGTAGTACGCCCCTCCGATGAAGGGCTGCGGTCATCGGCGCGGCCTCCGGGTACGCGAGCTGCGGCGCGTCGGCGTCGGCCGTCAGCTGGATCGCGATCCTTTCCGCCCCGTACTTCGCGCAGAAGCCGGAAGGATCCCCAACGTAAGAGCCATGACCGCAGTTGTCGCCCATAACGGCTTCCTGTACGACACGTCGGCCTCAACCGAGAGGAACCGATAGCAACCGGGCAAGTGGACGTCCCGAGTTCCCCGGGCGCGACCACCTCGTTGGCGCCGTCGCCGCCGTCCGCGCGAGCATCCCCGGTGTCGCCGACGGAGACCCGTTCCGCCCCGCCGCCGGTCAGGCCGCGACGAGCCCCTGGTCACGGTCCGGCCTCTTGGCCTTCGGCTTCCTGTTGGGCAGGGACAGCCGGACGACCTTGCACCACGCGGAGAACACCTGCTTGGGCAGCGGCCCGGTGACGTACTCCAGCTCGTACTTCTCGAACAGTGCGCGCACCTTCACCGCGACCTCGGCGTACCGGTTGCTCGGCAGGTCCGGGAACAGGTGGTGCTCGATCTGGTGCGACAGGTTGCCGGTCATGAAGTGCATGGCCCTGCTGCCGCTGATGTTCGCCGAGCCCATCATCTGGCGCAGGTACCACTGGCCGCGCGTCTCGTTCTTGATCGACCGGCGCTCGAAGACCTGGACGCCCTCGGGGAAGTGCCCGCACATGATCACCGAGTGGGACCAGATGTTGCGGACCAGGTTCGCGGTGAAGGTGGCGGCGAGCGTGGGGAGGAACGACGGACCCGACAGCAGCGGATGGATCACGTAGTCCTTGAGCACCTGCTTGCGGATCTTGCGGCCCACGGCCTTGGCCCGCGCGCGGAACGCCGGGTCCTTGCGGCGGCGCTTGCTCAGGTTCCTGCCGAGCTCCAGGTCGTACGCGGCGATGCCGTACTCGAAGAAGCAGGCGTTGATGAAGTTCCACAGCGGCTGGCCGAGGTGGAACGGGTGCCACCTCTGGTCCTCGTCGACGCGCATGATGCCGTAGCCGAGGTCGTTGTCCTTGCCGATCACGTTGGTGTACGTGTGGTGCAGTTCGTTGTGCGAGTGCTTCCACTGCTCGGCCGGCGAGACGTGGTCCCACTCCCAGGTGGTGGAGTGGATCTTCGGGTCCCGCATCCAGTCCCACTGCCCGTGCAGGACGTTGTGGCCGATCTCCATGTTGTCCATGATCTTCGCCACGGACAGGCCGATGGTGCCGACCACCCACGCGGGCGGGAAGAGGGAGAACAGCAGCACGCCCCGGCTGACCAGTTCGAGCCTGCGCTGCGCCGAGATGACCTTGCGGATGTAGGCGGCGTCCTTCTCGCCGCGGCTGGCGATCACCTCGTCGCGGATCGCGTCCAGCTCGCGGCCGAGCTCCTCTATCTGCTCTGCGGTCAGGTGGGCGGTGGGGTCGATGGCGGTCAAGGTGGGTTCCTACCGTTCGATGTCGCAGGGGCCCGCCGCGGCGGACACGCAGGTCTGGATGAGGACGCCCGGCTCGGACTCGGTGATCTCGCCGGTGCGCAGGTCACGGACGGCGCCCGCCTTGAGCGGCGTGACGCAGCCGAAGCAGATGCCCATGCGGCACCCGGAGGGCATGAGCACGCCGGCCTCCTCGCCGACGTCCAGCAACGGCGTGGCGCCGTCCGCGTCGACGGTCTTGCCGGTGGTGCTGAACGTGACCTCGCCACCGTCACCGACGACGGCGAGGGCGGTGCGGAAGCGTTCGGTGTGCAGGCGCTCGGGTACGCCGTGCTCGGCCCAGTGCCCTTCGGCGGCGTCGAGCAGGCCCGCGGGCCCGCAAGCCCAGGTCTCGCGCTCGGCCCAGTCGGGCACCAGGTCGTCGAGACGGGCGACGTCGAGCGTGCCGTCCGTGTCGGTGTGCACCTCGGTGAGACGCAGCTTCCCGTCCGCGACCAGATCGTGCAGGTCGTCGCGGAAGATCACGTCTTGCGGCCGTGGCGCGCAGTGGACCATGACGACGTCGTCGAACTCGGTGTCGCGCAGCATGCCCATCACCGGCGTGATGCCGCTGCCGGCCGTCAGATAGAGCACCTTGGCGGGCTTGGCCTCCGGCAGCACGAAGTCACCGGTCGCCTGGTCGAGCTGGATCAGCGTGCCTGCTTCCGTCCTGCGGACCAGATGGTTGCTGACCTTGCCGTCCGGGATCGCCTTCACGGTGATCGTGACGCGGCCGTCCCGACGGTCCGTCGGCGAGGTGATGGAGTAGGCACGCCACAGGCGCACCCCGTCGACGTCGATCCCGATCCGCACGTACTGACCGGCCGTGTGGCCGCGCCAGCCCCGTCCGGGCCTGATCACGATGGTCGCGGCGTCACCCGTCTCGGGATGCACGGCCTCGATGCGCCCCCGCAGGTCTGCGCCCGCACGCAGCGGGCTGACCAGGTCGAGGTAGTCCGACGGCAAAAGCGGCGTCGTCACCATCTCCAGCAGTTTCCACGCCCTACTGCGGAGGGCTGCACTCGTCATGGCTCCAGCTTGATGCGCCTCCGGGCGTAAAGTCTTACCCGTAGGACGTGAATCTAGCCGGCCGGATTGTTCGCAGGGAACAAAACATGGGGTATGTCATCAGGAGGGCCACCGAGCTGGCCCTCGATGAGACGACGGTCACCGCGCTGCGGGCCGCGCTGAAGGGCACTGCCGACGAGGTCGTCCAGGCGATCATCGACGAGGTCCCGCCGTACGCCAACGCGCTGTCGGGCCGCATGGGCGGCACCATCCGCCGAGCCGTCCGCACCGCCCTGGGGCACTACCTGGACCTCGCGAGCGGGAACGCCATGGCCGGCGACGCCGGTGACGCGGCCTACGAGCTGGGCCGCGGCGAGGTGCGCGACGGCCGGTCGATGGACGCCCTGCTCAGCGCCTACCGCGTCGGCGCCCGCGTGGCCTGGCGATGCCTGGCGGCGGGTGCCGTACCCGCGGGTCTGCCCGCCGCCGAGGTCGCCAAGTTCGCCGAGCTGACCTTCGCCTACATCGACGAGCTCTCCGCCGCGAGTGCTGCGGGCCACGCCGACGAACTGGCCGCCCGGGGTCGGGCCCACGAGCGCCACCTGGAACACCTGGCGCGTGACCTCCTCGCCGACGCGAGCCCGGACGTGCTGCTGGCCTCCGCCCAACGGGCGGCCTGGCAGCCTCCGGTTTCGCTGACCGCGGTCCTGCTGCCCGCCGCCCAGGCCCGGCCCGCCTACCGTGCGCTCGACCCGAACACCCTCGTCCTCGACGATCTGCCGGACGCCACCGGTGTGCTGCTCGTCCCCGACGCCGACCGGTCCCACCTCTTGAACCAGCTGACCGACCGCACCGCCGTGGTCGGCCCGGCCCGGCCGTGGATCCGGGCGTCCGCCTCGTACGCACGAGCCGCCCGCGCCCGCTCCCTCTCCTCCGACGTGCGCGACACCGAGGACCACCTGCCCGAGCTGGTGCTGAGCGCCGACGCGGACGCGTTCGCCGACCTGCGCGCCCGGGCCCTCGCACCGTTGCGGACCGTGCCGGCCATGACGGCACGGCGGCTGGAGGAGACGTTGCGGGCGTGGCTGCTGCACCAGGGCAGACGGGAGGAGGTGGCGGCGGCGTTGTTCGTCCACCCCCAGACGGTCCGGTACCGGATGGCGCAGCTGCGGGAGCTGTTCCCGGATCTCGCATCGCCGCACCGGGTGCTCGAACTGACGCTGGCGGTCGGACTGCAGGGCGACCGACTCACCGCGCTGGTGGCCCGGGGTGGTGTTCGAGGATGAGGGTGCGGTCGTCCCGGTGGTCGGACTGGCCGGTGACGGGGACGATGCGGTGCCGCAGGCCGGGGTGGGAGCCGTGCAGGGTCCTGAGCAGGTGGTCCAGGCCGGGGTACGGGGTGCCGTCGGTGCTGTTGAGGGGGTGGAGCCGGACCTGTCGGGCGACCCGCAGGAGTTCGGTGACGGCGGCGAGGTGGAAGGCCGTGTCGAAGTGCTCCGGGTAGGTGAAGAGGAGGAACCCGGATACGGCGAGGGCGAAGTGGTGGTCGGGGAAGGGCAGCGCCGGAAGGCCGGCGGCGAGGTAGCGGCCGGTGCCTTCCCGTCGGTCGGCCGTGTAGTCAGCGAGGAATCGCGCCGACGTCCGGCGCCACGACGGTGCCTGCTCCCAGACGCCGTCCGGTGTGAGGGGGAACCGGCCGGGCTGGGCGGAGGTCCAGGCGACGACGCGCCGGTGCTCGGCCTCCAGGACCAGGGCGAGTTCCGCGGGCCGCAGCCCGTAACAGGGATCCACCGCGGTGGCGGCGATTCCCCGTCCGCGCAGTGTCGCGGTGAAATCACTGGCACCACCGGGACAGTCCAGCACCGGCCCGATGCGCAGGTCGGTGTCGGTGAGGGCGAACTGGGCGAGGTACTGCGCGTGGGGCCGGGAGCTGATGAGGACGTCGCCCAACCGAGCTCCCCCACGCGGGCCTCGGCCTGCTCCGGTGGGGTTCATGCTCCCGTTCCCGTCGCCGTGCCGTCCTGACCGGCGGTGGGGCCCCCGGGGCCGCCGCCGGTCAGGACGGCGGCGATCCGCTCGGAGGCGGGATTGAGGTAGGCCGGGTCGATCCGTACGTCGATCAGGACGACACCGCTGCCGCTCCGCGCGGGGACGGCGTGCCGCAGCAGCGGGAGTTGGGCGGTGCCGGCGATCGTGTGCCCGACGGCGCCCAGGGACCGGGCGAGTGAGGCCAGGTCGGGTGCGGGATGGTCGGCGTGCGCGGTCGGCCGGCCGGAACGGGCCAGGTTGTGGCGCTCCTGCGCGAAGCCCTGGTCGTTGAGGACCACGACGGTCAGATCGAGTCCGTAGCGCACCGCGGTGTGCAGATCGGCCAGGCCCATCATCAGCTCTCCGTCCCCGGTGACGTGGAAGACCCGCTCCCCCGGGCGGGCGAAGCAGGCGCCGATCGCCACGGCCAGCGCCTGGCCGATCGCCCCGAAGTCGGCGCTGACCATGGCGAAGTCGTGGGGCCCGGTGGCGCCCAGGGTCTGGCACGCGCCCAGCGCCGCGTGCCCGCCACCGATCACCACCGGGCGTTCGGCGGGCAGGGCCGCGGCGAGTTCGGCGACCGCCCGCATCGGGTGAACGGGCCCGTCACGGCCGGCGACCGGCCAAGGCGATGTCGTGTCGCCCGCCCTGACCGGAGCGCGGGGCCTCGGAGTCCGCGGCGGTGGGGGCGGCGGGCCCAGAAGTACGGTGAGCGCCTCGACTCCGAGGGCGGCATCGCAGGCCGCGACGATTCCACCGGTACCGGGGCGGGGAGCGGTGTCGACACGGATCAGCCGCCCGGCCGCCGCCAAGGCGGCCGGGCGGCTGCCCGCCAGTGGGTGCAGGCTGGTGCCGACCGCGAGGAGCAGATCGGCCTCGGCCAGTGCCGCGTCCGCCCGCCCGTCGCCCAGTCCGCCCACCATCCCCGTGTCGAGGCCGTGGCCGGCGAACAGGCCCGCTGCGGGCAGGGTGGTCGCGAGCGACGCTCCGAGACGCTCGCCCAGCAGCTTCAGCGCCGTGCCGGCGCGCACGCCGCCCCGGCCGGCCAGGACCACCGGCCGGGCGGCACCGCGCAGCCGCCCGGCCGCCTCGCGGAGGGCGGCCTCCGCGTCGGCGCTCGGCGGCGCGCTCCCGTGCTGCTCCGGTGGCCACAGGCGCACCGGCGGGAGCCCTCCGGGGATCGGGGCCGGCTGGACGTCGACCGGGAGGTTCAGGGTGAACGGGCCGCCCCGGTGCAGCACTCGACGGGCCTCGGCCAGCGCACCGGCCAGGCCCTCGGGGGCGTCCACCCGGGCTGAGGCCCCGCCGCAGACGCGCGCGAACACGTCCTGCTCGAACCACTGCGGACTGCGGTCGTGGGCCGTCGCGGTGTCGCCGGCGAGGAGCAGCACCGCGGAGCCGCGCGCCCGGGCCACGGCCAGGGCCGTGGCGGCATTGGTGACCCCCGGGCCGGCCGTCACCGTCGCCACCCCGAGTCCGCCTCCGAAGCGGGCGTAGCCGTCGGCCATGGACACGACCCCGGCCTCGTGCCGCCCGTGCACCACCCGGACACCGTCCTGGTCGGCCAGAGCACAGATCAGCTCCTGGTTCGCACCGCCCATCAGGGCGAACACCGTCAGCGGCGCCCCCTGCCCGGCCAGTGCTCCGACCACCGCATCACGAACACACCCGGTCATCAGAGGATCCCTCGGTCGAAGCCGCCGTGGACAAGGGCACCGCACCCTCCGGCACCCGCTTCATGCATGCACCCGTCGCTGCCCAGAATCGCCATGCGGACTGACGCAGGGTTCCGGACGCACCGCCGAGGATGTCAGGAGTACGGTCTCCTGCGTCTCTGCCGGGCTTCCTCGGGGGTGTGGAGGTGCCGCTCCGGGTCGTCGCCGTCCGAGGAGGGAGGGAGCGAAAGACCTGTGGCGTCGACGGCCTTGAGGAGGTTGTTGCGGTCGGCGAGCCCCCACTCGTGCCGGCGGGCGAGCCGGGCGAGTCGGGCGTCGGGTTCGAAGGCGACCGGGTGGGTGGTGCGGTGGAAGACCTCGGCGTCGCTGATGAGCCGGCTTCCGTCCACACCTGGGGATCGGGTGCGCCAGCCAGGCATGTCAACCTCTCCTGCTTACCAAGGCCCCGTACTCGTCTCGGACGCCTCCAACAGCCTTGATCTCGCCCTCCAGCAGGATTTCGCTGATACGCCCAAAGCCCCACGCATAGGGTGGGAGGCACCTTCGAACTTCATCCCACAGTAAGGGTGTTGACCGTATGGATGAGCAACACCCAGACCCCGAGGACCAACACGATTCCGCCGGGTCACCCTCACAGTCAGCATCCGCCCCTCCCCCAGTACCACCTCGGCCCGCAGGACACCCGCCCGCCCCCACGCTCCCGCCCCTCCCGGTGGGCCACCCGCAGGCGATGGTTCTTCGTCGCAGAGCCGTAGGCCTGACCACCGGAATCCCGCATGCCGTGGGCTTGACATTCATGCTGCTTGTCGAGCGCGCCGAGAACACGGCCTCCGACAAGGAGATAGAAGGCATCGTGGACGTGCATCTCCGCCTCGGGGAGCACCGCTGGATGGATTTCGTCTCCGACCTCACCACCACCCTGACCTTCGACCACCACTGGCCCTTCCTCTGGGTATCCGTCCTGATCGCCATCCTCATTCGCCTCAACCCGGCAGGCCCTCCCAAGCTTCAGCTCGCGCTGTCCGCAGCAACCGCGTCCTACTGCGTACTGATCTCCATCGCCGGGCTGGCCTACCTGCTGCAACTGGGATGGTGGATCCTCCTCGCCGTAGGCGCGGCGGGCGCCTTCATCCGACTTGTCACCAGACACTGAAGCGAAACCTCTCGGGGCCGCCAGCTTGCTGAATAGCACCCGCGCCACCAGCGGGGACGACGCAGCCATGGTCCAGGCCCGGGACCGAGGTCGCCGTGTGGCGATGGTTGCCGGCCAGCCGCTGCGGTTGAGGCGGCAGGTGCCGTCCGCGCAGCGTCAGGGCTGGTCGATCTGCGCGGCGGCCTCCTCCAGGTCGGCGACGGCCCCCGACATGATCGTCCGTACATTTCTGGTGATGTGCTGCACGGGCCAGTCCCACCACGCCACGGCGAGGAGCCGGGCGATGTCCGCAGCGTCGTAGCGGGTACGGATGAGTTGGGCGGGGTTACCTCCGACGATGCCGTAGTCGGGGACGTCGCCGGTGACCACGGCGCCGGCGGCGATGATCGCGCCGTGACCGATGCGTACACCGGGCATGACCGTGGCTCCGTGGCCGAACCACACGTCGTTGCCGACGACCGTGTCGCCCCGGCCGGGTAGGTCGGTGATCAGGTCGAAGTGCTCAGCCCAGGAGCCCCCCATGGTGGGGAACGGGAAGGTGGAGGGACCGTCCATGCGGTGGTTGGCGCCGTTCATGATGAACCGGATGCCCGTCCCCAGCGCGCAGTACTTGCCGATGACGAGCCGCTCGGGACCGTAGTGGTACAGGACGTTGCGCGTCTCGAACACGGTCGGGTCGTCCGGATCGTCGTAGTAGGAGAAGGCGCCGACCTCGATCAGCGGCGACTGCACCAACGGCTTGAGCAGAACCACGCGCGGGTGCTCGGGCATCGGGTGGAGCACAGTGGGGTCGGCGGGAACGGGCGGCATCGCGAAGACGGTTCCTCTCTCACAGACCTAGAGCGACATCTGTCGCGTTAAAATGCTGGCACAGCCCCGCCGCCTTGAGCAACTGGATACTGACTGCTGATGACAGACCCGCATGGCACGACATCGGACCGCCGTCCAGGCGGTCGCACCGCCCGCATCCGCGCCCAGGTTCTCGACGCGGTGCGCGCCGAACTCGCTGAAGGCGGTCACCAAGGACTCACGGTGGAGGGTGTCGCGGCGCGGGCCGGAGTGCACCGTGCCACGGTCTACCGGCGTTGGCGCGATGTCGGCGGCCTGCTCGTCGACGTCATCGACGCTGCCGGCGCGATCGACTGGCAGCCGCCGGACACCGGCTCGCTGCGCGGCGATCTGACGGCCCTCAACCAGGAGATCCAGGAGTCTCTGGTCGTTCAGCCGTCGTTCGCCGTCGCCCTGATGGCCGCCTCGTTCCACTTCGAACAGGCCGCTCGCGCCCAGACACAGCTGTGGACGGACCGGTACGCCCAGTGCGAGATCCTCGTCGAGCGTGCCATCGAACGCGGTGAACTCCTCGAACAGCACACGGACGCACGGAGCCTGCTGATCGCCGCGACGGCGCCGCTCTACCACCAGTTGGTGCTCCTGCGCGCCAGTCCGGACCCGCAACTCCCGGAACGAGCCGCGGAGACGGCAGCCCTGGCGGCTGCCGCGGGCGCCTTCTCCGTCCGGCGGGAAGAGAGCGGGTGATTGAGGAGACAGGAAGCGAACGCTGGCGCAACCACGAGCGCGACAAGTCCTGGATCTCAACCCAGAAGTCCTAAGAGGGGAACAGGGCCTCTCCGTGTTCGGGGTGGACGGAAGTCATGAGGACGAGACCGAGGGTGGTGTCGAGGGAGTGGTCCGGGTGCGCGGCTAGGACGGCGCCCGGGACGGCGTGGCTGGATCCCGGGACCTGCCCGTCGAGTAGGGCGTCGAGGTCCTCGTCGTCGGCTTGGACGGCGGTCAACGGCACAGGCTCGTGTAGGACCATCGCCCACGGTCCCGGCAGTCTCAGGGCGGCCCGGTTGCCCTGGCTGAGGGCGGCCGTGGTGGCGACGTCCAGGGCGAGGTGTTCGGGGACGAAGTGGGTGTGTTCCACCGCCAGGTAGGCGGCGGTGGTCGTCACCGCGGTCGTCACCGTCGTCGCACAACGCGTGGCCTTCGATCAGGACGACACAGTCCTGCGGCGTGCCACGGTGGCACAAGGGCCGTCAGCGAAGATCCCGGTCAGCTCAGCGGCGCTTCCGGGGCTGACCGCGATGTGCAGGCGCCCCTTCACCACCTCAATCACGCAGTGCACTTCGGGCTTGTCGATCAGGGGGTGGTGTCCCTCAACGACCCGGTGCCTCCGCCGCGATGGCGGAGGCGTGCAGCATCCGCCATCCGTCGGCGAGCAGAAGCGCGGCGAAGAACACCCGGGCCAGCCAGTCGGCCCACCCCGTCCCCTTCGGCCGCCAGCAGCCGGGTGGTGCGGGCGCGGCTGTCGACCTCGATCCCGGCGGCGGGTGCGCCGGGCCGGTAGGGGGCCGTTAGTCGCAGCGCGCCGTCCATGGTGTCCCGGACGCGAGGCGGCGCCCTGAGTACGGCAGGCGCACGACGAGATCCCCGATGTTGTCGTACGGAGCTGCGGCCGGGCCCGGATGGATCTCCAGGGTCCAGGCCGGCTCCCCCAAGAGCGTGGGACACACATGGCGGGCACGGGCCGTGTCTCGCCCCGTGGTGCCGCGCCCGCCGGTGAACCAGCGACGGGAATGCGCCCAGGACTACCGGACGAAGGCGGATCTCAGCTTCACCTGCTTCCCGTCCGCAAAAAAAGAGTTGACAGTCACTCACCGGACGTTCCGATCGTCGAAACATTCCGGTAGCAGCCATGAGGCACGCGAAATCCCCACCCTTGGACGGGGAAGAGATCAGCCAACCTTCGTACCACGACACACAACTTTCCCTTCGGTCACGACGAGCGGAACCAAGGCGTCCGCGCTGAGGGGCCCTTTTCCGCTATGCCGGATCCCCTCGATGTCACCCCCTCTTCCGGCATCCGCTTCCGGCAACGATCCGTCGCGACCCGCGTCGGGATGGTGAGCATTGTCGGGAAATATGTGACCGTTACATGTCTATTGTGCGTCAGCTTCACGCCCGGAGACAACACACCTCCGGGACGCGCTAGGACGATCACGCGTGCGAGCCGTGAAAGCGGCGAGCGATCGACAGGTCCCCACGAGAAGCAAGAGGGAATGGTTCAGGCCACCCAAATAGACCCTGTTGTTCCGAGATGAACGGGCACTTATGTTCGGCCAGGACGCCGCCGGGAATGATCACGGAAGCGAGACCCCGGCGAGTCGACTACTCATTCCCGAAAGGTGGTTGCATATGCGAACGCCACCTTTCCCGTCGGAAGGATGTGTCATGCGTATCAGAAAGACAGTACTGGCGGGTGCCGTCGCCCTCGCGGGCCTGGGTACCGCATTGTCCACCACCGGTACGGCGCACGCCGGCAGCTCGGGGAGCGCCGCCGTGGAGTGCGCCTCGGGCTATGCGTGCCTGTACTACAACAGCAACTTCTCCGGCGCCATCTTCCGGCAGAACGCCGCCGTCGCCAACTACGCCGGTTACACCTTCGTTGTCAGCTCCAAGGGCAGCGCCGGCGCCGGTTCGTCGGTGAAGAACAACGCGGCGTCGGTGGACAACTGGGACTTCACCTATGACTTCACCGTCTTCTACAACAGCAACTACGGCGGTGTTTTCCAGACGATCGGCGCCGGAGGAACGGCCAACCTGAACTCCAGCCTGAAGAACCAGAACGCGTCGGGTCACTTCCACCTCTAGCCGACCCCGCTTCACCCGTGCGACCTGAACCAGATCCGCACGGATGAGACCTGAACCAGGTCTGTTCCACCTCGGAACGGGGTGTGCTGCCCAATGCAGCTGGGCAGCACACCCCTCCGCGCAGTCTAGCCAGTGGCTGTTCCGCCAGAGAGACCCCACGGCACCTCAAGGATGAACATCACCATGCGCAGGCGTCACCTTTCCCTGTCCCTGATCGCCTCCGGTTGCGTCGCCACGGTGCTGGCCGTGACCGGCTGCGACTCCTCCTCCGGCGCGAACGGGTCCGACGACTCCGGGAGCGAGTCCGTGCCCAGCGCCGCCGCCGCGCCCGAACTGACCTCCTCGACGGACCAGTCGCTGCCCGTCGAGGCGTACATGTACACCAAGGACCAGTCCGACCGGCTGTCCAGCGCACGGACGGCACTCCGCATCCAGTGCATGCGGCGCTTCGGATTCACCTACGAGGCCCCGAAGGCCGCGGAGTCGTTCCAGCCCAAGAGCATCGCGCAGTTCCGGTACGGCGTGACCGACGCGGGCGACGCCGCCGTGCACGGCTACAAGCCGGCCGGATCCGAACGCAAGGCCGTCAAGCCCAGTCCGGTACCGCTGGCGCCCGCCGCGAACACCGCGCTCACCGGCACCACCGACACGAACACCAAGCCGGGCTCGGCCGAGGCCAAGGGCGGTCAGGACATCAACGGCCAGAAGGTCCCGGCCGGAGGGTGCATCGGTGAGGCCGATCGCAAGCTCGGGGCCGCCTCCGGGCAGGACTTCGCGGACGCGCCGAGCGTGGTGAAGGTCAACAGCGACAGTTGGGCCAAGTCGTACGACGACGAGCGGGTCCGGGCGGTGTTCACCGAGTGGTCGGCCTGCATGAAGGAGAAGGGCTACACCTACGCCGACCCGATGAAGGCCAACGACGACCCCCAGTGGCAGCAGTCCGCCACCGCCACGCGGAGGGAGCAGCAGGTCGCCGCCGCCGACGTCGCCTGCAAGCACAAGTACAACGTCCTCGGTGTCTGGTACTCCGTCGACGTCGCCTACCAGAAGCAGATGATCGAGCAGAACGCCGAGGCGCTGACCGAGGTGAAGAAGCAGATCGACAAGCGTCTGAAACTGGCGGCCGATCTCGCGTGACGCGACGGTCGCTCCGCGGCGTCGAGCGAGAGTGACGAACCGGAGCGCACCCGACCGGCAGACGGACGTCACCGGCAGGCGGCGACGGCCGAACAGAGCCTATGTGTAAGGGATGTGGCTGTACGGACCCTCGCCGTACAGACACGTGGGCGACAGCAGTCCGGGGATCGGGTCGGCCGCACGGGCCCGCTCGGCCGACCGGCGACCGCCCGGTCACGCGGATCCGCCCCGCCCCACCCCAGCCAGTGCAACCGTTCCACCGCTCCACCGCCCTGAGACGACAAGTGCCGGGCGTCACCGACCTGGAGAGACCTGATGATCGAATCCGATGCCCTCGGCAGGCGCGGCGACCCCGAGGAGTACGCCGGTGCCGAGGGGGCCGGCGAGGGCGAGGGGGCCGGCGATCGGACCCCTCGCGGGAGACGCGGCGGGCGACGGCGGGGCGGGACCGGGGGCGGCAACCGGCGGGACGGGGGCCCCGGGTTGGGGCGGCGGCGCCGGGTCGTGGCCCTGGTCGCGGGCGGTGCGCTGGTGCTGACCGGGGCCGGCGTCGCCGCCTCCGTGGTGGTCAAGTCCCCCGCCCAGGTGGCGGCCGAGGCCGACGCACCCGAGCAGGGTGTGCTGACCGCGCCGGTGGAGAAGCGGGTGCTGAAGGAATCGGTCGTACTGCGCGGCACGGTGGTCGCCGGGCAGTCCGTGGACGTCACGGTGTCGGCTGCGGGCACCACGGGCGTGAGCCGTGCCGTCGTCACCAAGGCGCCCGAGCCGGTCGGCGCCAAGGTCACGGCGGGGCAGGTGATCGCCGAGGTGTCCGGGCGTCCGGTGTTCGCACTCAAAGGACGGGTGCCGGTGTACCGCGACCTGAAGTCCGGGACGAGCGGCGACGACGTGAAGCAACTCCAGGACGCCTTGGACAGGTTGGGGCACGCCTCCAGCCCCGACACGCGCGGCGTGTTCGGCGCCGGTACCCGCCGCGCCCTGGCCGCCTTCTACGCCTCCATCGGCTACGACCCGGTCTCCTCGCAGCCCGACGGAGCCACCGCCGTGCAGGACGCACAGGACGCCGTGACCGCCGCGGAGCGGGCGGTGCAGGACGCCAAGGACGCCGTCGACGCTCGTGCGACGCCGGAGACCCGGCGGGCCGCGGAGCGCGCGGATCAGGACCTGGAGCGGGCCCGCACCCGGCTGAGCGAGGCGCAGGCGGAGGCAGGCCCGATGCTCCCGGCCTCGGAGGTGGTGTACCTGTCGGCGTTCCCTGCGCGGGTGGACAGCGTGTCCGCGGTGCTGGGCTCGACCGTCACGGGCACGGTGATGACGGTTTCCGCGGGGCGCCTCGCCGTGGACGGCTACCTCCAGGAGGGCCAGAAGGGCCTGGTGAGGGCGGAGCAGCGGGCGGAGATCCTCCAGGAGCAGACCGGCAAGGTGACCCGGGCGCGGGTGCGGTCGGTGGCGAGCGCTCCCGCGGCCGGGCAGCCCGCCGACGCCGCGTCGGGCGGCGCCGAGGGCGACGCCCCGGCCTCCGGGCAGCAGCCCGCGGCGCAGGGCTACCGGATGGTCGTGGTGCCCGACACCCCGCTCGCCTCGGGCACGGTGGGCCAGGACGTACGGCTCACCGTCGAGGCGGCGTCCACCGACGGCAAGGCACTCGTCGTCCCGGTCGCCGCCGTCTCCGCCGCATCGGACGGCGGCACGGTCGTCACCGTCGTCGGTGCCGGGGGCAAGCAGCGCAGGGTCGCGGTCCGCACCGGTACCACGGGCGACGGCCATGTGGAGGTCACGGCGGTGGGCGGCGCGGCCCTCGCCGAGGGCGACCAGGTCGTCACCGGTGTCCGGGCCGGTGCGGGGGACGCCGCGTGAGCGGCGGCGAAGGTGTGGCACGGCCACCCGTCATCGAGTTCCGGCAGGTCGCCCTCACCTATCCGGGGCCGCCGCCGGTACCCGCCCTGCTTCCCTGCGAACTTCGCATCGAACAAGGAGAGTTCGTGACCGTGGTCGGCCCGTCGGGGTCCGGCAAGTCGACGTTCCTGAACATTGCGGGACTGCTCGACGCGCCGACCGGGGGACGGTACCTGCTCGACGGCATCGACACCGCGGCACTGCGCGACGGCGACCGCACCGCGCTGCGCGGACGCCGCATCGGCTTCGTCTTCCAGTCCTTCCATCTGCTGCCGCACCGCAGCGCACGGGAGAACGTCGAACTGGCCATGGTCTACAACGACACCCCGCGCGCCGTACGCGCGGACCGTGCCCGCCAGGCACTGGAGCAGGTGGGGCTCGGCCACCGCCTGGACGCGGTGCCGACCCGGTTGTCCGGTGGCGAACGCCAGCGGGTGGCCATCGCCCGTGCCCTGGTGTCACGGCCCTCGCTGCTGCTGTGCGACGAACCGACCGGAAACCTCGACAGCAGGAACGCGGAGTCGGTGCTCGTCCTCCTGGAGGAGCTGCACCGCTCGGGGATGACGGTCCTCGTCATCACCCACGACCCGGCGGTGGCCGCGCGCGGCGCCCGTACGGTGACCATCCGCGACGGCGTCCTCGACGAACGGCGGGACGAGCCGGTGCACGAGCGGGACGAGCGGGACGAGCAGGTGACGGTATGAGCCGGCATCGCGACACCGGTACCGGCGGACGCCCGGCCAGGCTGCGCCGGGTCCTGCGGCGTGCCGTTCCTCGGTGGCCAGGTCGGGGCCGCCGAGGAACGGCCGTCGAGCCTTCCGTGCTCACCGCCCGTGATCTGCTCGGCGAGTCCCTGGCCGGCGTGCTCCAGCGCCCGGCCCGCTCCGTCCTCACCGCGCTCGGCACCGTTCTCGGAGTCGGTACGTTCGTGGCGATCCTCGGCCTCACGGCAACGACGTCCTCGCAGATCGACTCCCGGTTCAACGCGCTGACCGCGACCGAGGTCAACATCGAGGACGTGGCCCTTGAACAGAACGAGTTCGTCCGCCTCGCCTTCCCCGATGACGCCGACGCGCGGGTGGAACGGCTCGCCGGAGTCGAACACGCGGGCGTGTACTGGACGGTGGACACCCGCGGCACCGACGCCACCGTCCGCTCCTCGCCCGTCGGCGACGCGGCGGACGGGGAACGGGCGGGCATCACCGCCGCCTCACCGGGGGCCGTCGAGGCGGCGGTGCCGCACATGGCCGAGGGCCGGATCTACGACGCGTACGCGGAGCGCACCGCCCAGCCCGTCGTCCTGATCGGCGCCGGGATGGCCCGACGGCTCGGCATCACCACCCTGGAGACCAGGCCCGCGCTGTTCATCGGCGACCAGCCGTTCACCGTCGTCGGCATCATCGACGACGTCGAGCGCAAAGCGGACCTGCTGCTCTCGGTCGTCGTCCCGCTCTCCACCGCGCTCAAGACCTGGGGCGAGCCGAAGTCCGGCGGCGCCAGGATGCTCGTCGCCACGGAGATGGGCGCGGCCCGCCAGGTCGCCCGCCTCGCCGCGACGGCCCTGCGCCCCGACCACCCCGAGTACTTCAAGTCGGTCCCACCGCCCGATCCGCGTACCCTACGCGGGAACGTGACCGACGACCTCCAACAACTGTTCCTGCTGCTCGCCGCGATCTGCCTGGTCATCGGCGCCGTGGGCATCGCCAACACCACCCTGGTGGCGGTGTTGGAGCGCACCGGGGAGATCGGGCTGCGCCGTGCGCTCGGCGCCCGCGGCGGGCACATCACGGCGCAGTTCCTCGCCGAGTCCGGGGCGATGGGGGCGCTGGGCGGGCTCATCGGAACGAGTCTCGGCACCCTGACCGTAGTAGGGGTCGCCATCGCCCGGGACTGGACGCCCGTACTGCACACCTCGACCGTGGCGGCGGCGCCGCTCATCGGTCTGGCGACCGGAGTGGTGGCGGGCCTGTACCCGGCGTGGCGGGCAGCTCGTATCCAGCCCGCGGAGGCGCTGCGCCGCTGAACCCGCACCGGGCGGCAACCCTCGCACTCGGGGCCTTCGGACCAGCCGCGGTCCGAAGGCCCCGAGTGCGTCCGTGTACAGAACGTGGAGGTGTTTCCAGACATGACGGGCAGACCACCCGTGTGGGTGCGGCCCGCATCTCGGGCTGCGGTGGGGGAACGCGGCTGGGGCATCGCCTTACGTGGAGGCCCTGGGCCTTGGGCTGCTCCTTCACGGGCGGGCCGCCGCGTTTCGCGGCTTCCCGGCTGGCTCTTGGAGGGTTTCGCGGATGGGGGCAGGGCGATGTCGAGGAGTGCGTCGACTGTCTCCACGACCAGCTCAGTCTGGAGACGGAGCGACCGGTGGATGACGTTGCCGACGGTCTCCGGGGAGAGGTCCAGCCTGGTCCGGGCAACCAGGCAGATCTCGCTCAGGAGGCCTGCGGTGCGGTCCGGCTTCCGCTGGATGTACCAGACGAACACCTTGACCACGTCGGGGCGCAGAGGGGAGCGCCATACTCCGCTCCTGCCCTTCTCTACGTCTTGAGCAAGGTGGGAGAGACAGCGTCGATCAGCGTCGTGCATAGTGCCGACATGGGGAAGAGGCTTTGGGGCCCACCGTGAGGGCGGCTGCGGGCCACCAGGCGAAGCTTTCGGCTGTTTCCTCGCTCTGTTCTCCGTCCACGTGGATGACCTTGGTGAGGCGGTTGTGGTCGGCGACGAGCCCTTGGGGCTGCGGGGTGCCGTAGGAGGTGGTGGCGGAGAGGAGGGTGCCTGGGCTGTGGGCGCGGTGATGCTCTTCGGCCCAGTCCTGTGCCACGGGCTGTGACCACAGGGGTCCGTTGGCGCCATGTGCCTGTGGTGCGGGCAGTTTGTCGCTCGCGTACCGCGGGTCGGGGAGGTCGTCCTCGGCGATGTTCGCGGTCTTGGCTGGTCTGGCGCGGTCCACCAGTCGGCCCGGCTGTAGCTCGGGAGCGCTCAGGTCGACGCCCGTCCCCGGAAGACGCCGCCAGACCGCGTGGTCCTCAACGTCCCCAAGACATACGAAAAGGCGGCACCGGATTTCTCCGATACCGCCTACGACCTGCACAGATGCAAGTCGGGACGACAGGATTTGAACCTGCGACCCCTTGACCCCCAGTCAAGTGCGCTACCAAGCTGCGCCACGTCCCGTTGCCCGTTGTGACCTGGGGTTTGCCCCTGGCTGAACGCGCATCGAAACAATACCGCACCGGAAGCCGTGGTCGCGCACCCTTTGCGGGTTGACCTCAAGGGTGCTTGAGGTTGCACAGTTGATCCATGACCAAGGTGACCGGCGCCGCACGGCGCGAGAGGCCCGGGGAGCAGGCCGGGCGGGCCCTCCGGAACGGGGAAGAGTACGGGTACGGGGACCTGGAGCGGCTGATGGGGCTGCTCACCGGGGACGAGAAGCACGGGCCGGCGGCGACGTCGACCCTCGACGCGCTGTGGGTGCTCTACGACCGGGTACTCCGGGTCTCCCCGGCCACCGCCGGAGCCCCCGACCGGGACCGGTTCCTGCTTTCCAAGGGACACGGACCGATGGCCTACTACGCGGTGCTCGCGGCCAAGGGCTTCGTGCCGGTGGAGTGGCTGAGCAGCTTCGGGGCCTACGACTCGCCGCTCGGGCACCATCCGGACCGCCTGCTCGTGCCGGGAGCGGAGATCGGCAGCGGTTCCCTGGGGCACGGTCTGCCGCTCGCCGTGGGGACGGCGCTCGGACTGCGGGCCCAGGGACTGACCGGGCCGGCCGTGTGGGTGCTGATCGGCGACGGGGAACTGGACGAGGGCAGCAATCACGAGGCGATCGCCTTCGCCGGCCCGGCGGGGCTGGACCGGCTGCACACCGTGGTGATCGACAACGCCTCCGCCAGCCAGTCGCGGCCCGGCGGGATCGCCGCCCGCTTCGCAGCGGGCGGCTGGTCCACGGTGACCGTCGACGGACGCGACCACGCGGCCCTGTACGACGCCTTCACCGCCCCGCACCCCGGGCGCCCGCACGCCGTCGTCGCCCGGGTCGACGCCCGGAACCCCACCGTCTGAGACCGGAGAGATGACCGATGGACACGATGCGTGACCGTTTCGCCCCCGTCCTGTCCGAGCTGCTGGACGAGGACCCCCGGGTCGCCGTGGTGCTCGCCGTGATCGGCTCCGACGGCTTCGCAGAGGCCGCCCGTCGACACCCGGACCGGGTGATCGACGTGGGCATCCGCGAGCAGCTGCTCGTGGGGACGGGCGCCGGGCTGGCGCTGACCGGCCTCAGGCCGGTGGTGCACACCTTCGCGAGCTTCCTGGTGGAGCGCCCCTTCGAACAGATCAAGTTGGACTTCGGCCACCAGGGGGTGGGCGGGGTGCTGGTGAGTGCCGCGGCGTCGTTCGACTGGCCGTCCGGCGGGTTCACCCACATGTCACCGGGTGACGTGGCCCTGCTCGACACCCTGGACGGCTGGACCGTGCACGTGCCCGGGCACCCCGACGAGGCCGAGACGCTCCTGCGGCACGCCGTCGCCGCGGGGGACGACAAGGTGTACGTGCGCTTGTCGGCGCAGTCCAACCCGGCGGCGCTCCCCGTCGACGGGAAGGGGTTCCTTACCGTGCGGGAGGGGGGCCGGGGCGTGGTGGTGGCCGTGGGGACGACACTCGGCAACGTGCTGACCGCCACCGAGGGCCTGGACGTCACGGTCCTCTACGCCACCACGGTGCGCCCCTTCGACGCGGACGGGCTGCGCCGGGCGGCGCGGCTCGTCGCCGGTCCGGGCGGGACACCGGACATCGTGTTGGTCGAGCCCTATCTCGCCGGGACGTCGACCGCCGTGGCGAACGACGCACTGGTCGACGTCCCGCACCGGGTGCTCGGACTGGGCGTCGGTCGCCGGGAGTTGCGCCGGTACGGGACGGTGGAGGAGCACGTGGCCGCGCACGGATTGGACCCGCGCTCGCTGCGGGAGCGCATCTCCGGCTTCCTCGGCGGCGGGCCGGTGGTCACTACCTGAGGTCCGGGCCGGAAACCGGGGCGGGCCCGCCCTGCGGGGTGGGCCCGGTTCTCCGCCGCGAAAACGGTTCCGGGAAATATGGAGGGAATCCCCACCCGAGAAATCGGACACCCTGCATCAATCGGGCTCCGAAAGGCCGTTCGGAGGACGCTGGCGCGAGTACGGGCAGGGTAGTGGATCTCGCCAAACATTGAGTGAAAGAAAGGCATTCGGAACCGATGGCAGCCCGCTGACATCGCTCATAGCGCTTCCGCACCTCCTTTCGGGCGCTTCGCCTAAATCAAAGGCCGCGCAGCTCAACAATCGGCCATGAAAAAGAGGTTTCACCATGCATGGTTGACGGGATCTCGGAGCCTCACATAACTTCTCGGCGCAGGATTCATCCATGAACTAGCCCGGGGCTCCGTGCATGCAGGAATCCCGGGAAGGAGTTGGCCATGAGGCTTGCCCGACCCTTGATGACCGCATCCGCAGCGATCTGCGGGCTGGTGCTGTTGGCACCGCCCGCCGCCGCCGAGGTCGAGCCCGGGGGCTGGAACCCGATCGTCCCCGTGCCCACCCCGAGCCTCCAGGAACGCGGCTGCGGTGTGATCACCGGCAATGTGTTCGAGCTGACCTGTTCCACGGCCAGCGGCGACCAGCGCGCCGAGTACCGGTACCCGACCTACGAGAACGGAACGCACCAGTTCGAGGGGCGCTTCCGCGTGGAGTCCATGGGGGGCACCCGGATCAGCCTCAAGCAGACGTTCCGGGACGGCACGGATGGCGGCGCGTACTACATGCTCGCCGTCGAGAACGGCGGCCGTCTCTACTCGGTGCACGGAGGGATCGAGCTCGGCAACCAAGCCACCGTGGGCGCTACGGTCCGGGTCAACACCGTGCACCAAGTGGGCGTCTCGCACCGGACGTACATCAACGGCTCCAGGGTGCTGGACGCCGACGTCTCCAGCCTTCCCGGAAAGTACTACGACAAGCTGGGCGCCTATCGCACGAACAGCGGGAACGGCCCGGTGAAGGTCACCTGGGGCGGCGTCAAGATGTGGCAGAAGTAGGGACGCGCAGGAAGGAATGACGACTGTGCCTCCCCTGCGCCGACCGGGCCGGGCCCTCCTGGGAACCGCCTTGGTCACCGCCCTGCTCTCCGGCTGCACCGACGGAGCGTCGCCTTCGGACGGAAGGCCGGCCGCGCCGCGGGGCGTGACGCTGTCGGCGAAGCTCGACACGCCGACCGACGTCACCCTGCGGTGGAGCGGCGACGCCCGTGACGCCGCGGGACAGGTCGTCGAGTTCGCCACCGAGCCCGAGGGGGCGTACACGACCTTGCGGTTCGCCCCCGAGGGCCAGCGCGTCCACGAGCATCCCGATCTGATGCCCGAGACCCCCTTCTACTACCGGCTGCGCGCCTACGGCGGGCCGGTGTCGGCGGCGGTGGAACTGGACCTGCCGAAGGGGGCGTTCAGCAAGAAGGACCAGCGCAGTGGGCACGAGTGGGCCGCGCCCCGGAAGCTGTCGAAGCCGGGGTCGGCGGCGGAACGTCATCCCGTCCGGGGCGAAGGAGCGGTACGGGCGACACCGGACGACTTCGAGGCGACCGTCAAGCACGCCAACGGGGTCCTGCTCACCTGGCGCGATCGGGCCCGCGACGAAGCCGGATACCTGGTCGAGATCCGACCGGCGGGTGCCCCGGACTTCCATGTCGCCGCGGTGCTCGACCCGGACATCGAGTCCACGGGGCTGATCACCCTGCCCCGGGAGAAGCGGGCGACCGTCCGGGTGCGGGCGTTCTTCTACGGCGAGCGGTCGAACGTGGTCCTCCGCACCACGGGGAAGTCCGCCGCCCGCTGAGCGCGTCCCGTCGGGCGTCCCTTCCGAGCACGCGCATCAGTCCGTCGGCCGGGTCCCCTCGCACGGGGTCCCGGTCGACGGTCCGCGTCGGTACGCTCCCGCGCGCGCTGCTGTCGCGGCGGCCTCCGCGGCCCGGTCGGCAGCGGCCTCGTCGAGGCTCCGGTCGCTGGTCAGCAGGCGGTAGTAGAGCGGTGCGGAGACGGCCCGGATCACTTCGTGGACGTCGGTGTCCTCCGGCACCTCCCCCCGGTCGACGGCCTGCTGCACGCAGGGCGCCCACTCGTCGACCCGGACGTCATAGAAACGGTGCAGGGCCTCGGCCGTCCTGGCCTCGCAGACGGCGGCTGCGATCACCGCTCTGAAGAGGGCCCCCTGCCGCGGGTCGGCCAGGGTGCGTTGCACGAGCCGTGCGTTGGCCCGGAGGTCGCCGAGCAGCGAGCCGGTCTCGGTGCGCGGCAGAGACTGTTCGGCCATGTCCGTCAGCAGGTCGGCCACCAGGGCGGTGGGCGTCCCCCAGCGGCGGTAGACGGTCGTCCTGCCGACCTCTGCGCGGCGGGCGACGTCAGCGAGGTCGAGGTGCGCGAAACCCCGCTCGGCCAGGGCGTCTCCGGCCGCCTGCAACACCGCGGCCCGTACCCGTGCCGTGCGTCCACCGGGGCGGACGGTTCCCGGGTCGGCATCCTCAGAACCCATAACGGGACTCCTGTTCCATTAACCGGCTTCGACTGCTACGTTGGGTCCCACATTAACGGAACGGCAGTACCGTTAGCCATCTTCGGCTCCCGGGAGAGGACCCACCATGGAGCACAGGCAACTGGGCGCATCCGGACTCAAGGTCCCCGTACTGAGCTTCGGCGCGGGCACCTTCGGAGGACGAGGGCCGTTGTTCGGCGCCTGGGGCAGCACCGATGCGCGGGAGGCGCGGCGCCTCGTGGACATCTGCCTCGACGCCGGGATCACGATGTTCGACACCGCCGACGTCTACTCGGACGGTGCCTCCGAGGAGATCCTCGGTGCAGCGATCAAGGGCCGCCGGGACCAGGTGATCGTGTCCACCAAGACCGGTCTGCCGACGGGCGACGGTCCCCACGACGCGGGCGCCTCCCGCTCACGTCTGATCAAGGCGTGCGAGGACGCGCTACGACGCCTCGGCACCGACTACGTCGACCTGTTCCAACTGCACGCCTTCGACGCCGGCACACCGGTCGAGGAGACCGTGTCCACGCTCGACGACCTCGTTCGCGCGGGGAAGGTCCGCTACACCGGCGCCTCCAACTTCTCCGGTTGGCAGGCGATGAAGTCCCTGGCGGTCGCCGAGAAGCACGGTCACCAGCGCTACGTCGCCCATCAGGTCTACTACTCCCTCCTCGGCCGGGACTACGAGTGGGAGTTGATGCCCCTCGGGCTCGACCAGGGCCTCGGCGCGCTCGCCTGGAGCCCGCTGGGCTGGGGGCGACTCACCGGCAAGGTCCGTCGCGGGCAGCCACTGCCGGCCGGCAGCCGCCTCCACCAGACCGCCGACTTCGGCCCTCCGGTCGAGGACGAACACCTGTACCGCGTGGTCGACGCGCTGGACGAGGTCGCCCGGGAGACCGGTCGGAGCGTTCCGCAGATCGCCATCAACTGGCTCCTCCAGCGCCCGAGCGTCTCCTCCGTGATCATCGGCGCCCGCAACGAGGAGCAGTTGCGCCAGAACCTCGGCGCCGTCGGCTGGACCCTGACGGCCGAGCAGATCGGGAGGCTCGACGCGGCGAGCAGCACCACGCCGCCCTACCCGTACTTCCCGTACCACCGTCAGGAGGGCTTCGCCCGTCTGAACCCGCCGGTGGGCGGTGCCGGGCCCCTCGGGGCGCACGGCACCGGGGCCCCGCCCGCGGACCTGCCCGACCCCGGTACGGGAGCCTAGGGGGTGTCTGACAATTCCCCGTGGAGTGAGGAGCGGTGTCCGGTGCGTGCGATCGCAAGGCGCCGGAGAGTCCTCGTAGCGGAGCTACTAGGACTTTTCGGCAACGCGGCGAGCGTGCGTGCCGGGCGCCGTGACGCCGCGGGGAATTGTCAGACACCCCCTAGGGGGCTCCCCCGCCCCGTGGTCCGGGTCCGCCTCTCCCGCTCCCGCCGCGGCACTCCGCGTGCGGGGCGGGCCGTTCCTCCTTCAGCAGGTTCACCGGACCGCCCGACGTCACGGGGCCGTTGCGCGAGAGGTCGGCGCGGACCAGCCCGCGGATCGCCGGGACGAGCAGCAGGGTGACCGGGACGAGCAGGGCCATGGCTCCCCCGAACAGCAGGACGGAGTCACCGGTCGTGGCGGTCGAGGCGGGGCCGGCGAGGGCCTGGCCGACCGGCACCATCGCCAGGGACCCGGCCACGTCGTAGGCGTGGATGCGGTTGAGCACATCGGGCTGCACCTGGGTCTGCACGCTGGTCGCCCACATCACGCCCCAGAACGACAGCCCGGCCCCGGCGACCACTCCGCCCAGGGTCATCGCCCAGACGGGGAGGTTGGCCCCGACGGTCGCGGGGTGCGCGGCGAACGCGAACAGGGCGATCGACCCGGCGCGGAGCATGTACCGCGGACGCAGCCGCAGGGCGACCAGTCCGCCGATGACCGTGCCCGCGCCGAGCCCCGAGTTGACCAGGCCGTACGCGCGGGGGCCGTGGTCCTGGATGACCTCCGTGGCGACCAGCGGAATGGCCGGGCCGGCAACCGTGATCATGTAGACGCACCAGACGGCGATGACGCCCCACAACCAGGTGCGGCCGCGGAACTCCCGCCAGCCCTCGACCAGGTCGGCGCGGAACCCGCTGGTGTGCACGCGTTCCGCCCGGGTGGGCTCCGGCAGCCGCATCAGGAGCAGGCACAGCGCACTCACCGCGTAGGTGGCGGCGTGGGCCACGAAGACCCCGCCGGCCGACGAGAAGGCGACGAGCACGCCGGCGAGGGCTGGACCGGCGAGGTGGGCGGTGGACTCGGCCACGCGGATCGCGCCGTTGGCCGCCTGGACGTCGGAGGCGAGGCGGGGCACCGTACTCGCCACACCGGGCTGGAAGATCGCGGAGGCGGCGCCGTTGACCGCGCCGATCACACAGATCTGCCACAGCACGACGTGTCCGGCGAAGAACAGTCCGGC
The DNA here is from genome assembly GCF_042871255.1 of Streptomyces sp. NPDC005955. Lineage (NCBI taxonomy): Bacteria > Bacillati > Actinomycetota > Actinomycetes > Kitasatosporales > Streptomycetaceae > Streptomyces > Streptomyces sp. NPDC005955. The sequence continues at coordinate 103,699 of NZ_JBIAIF010000015.1, forward strand.
GGTGAGCGCCTGGGTGACCAGTCGGACGAGATCGGAGCCGATCATCAGCAGTCTGGTGCTGAAGCGGTCCGCGAAGACCCCGCCGAAGATGACGAGGCCCGCGAAGCAGGCGACCGATGCGGCCATCGCGAGCCCGACCGCGCCGGCCCCGTAGCCGTGTTGGATGAGCCCCGCCGCGAGTGCGACGGGCAGCATGGTGTCGCCGAGTTTCGCCACGGCCCGGGCGGTGAAGAAGAGGTTGAAGTCCCGGGACCACATGCGGGTGCCCGAACCACCGGCCCCGGGCGAGCGTCCACGACCCCGCCCCGGCCCGCCGGTCGCTGCGCCGACGGCGTCCCCGGGGACGGCCGGTACCGGAACGGCTCCCGCCGCCGGCACCCCGCTCGGTTCGCGGAGCGGAGCGTCGCCCGCGTCCGGGACGTCACCGGGCGCTCCCCCGCCCCCGTCCCCGCCGGAACGGTTCAGCCGTCCCCAGAAGGACCGCCTGAGCGGTCGGACGGAACCACGGACCGGCGTCCGGGAACTGCCGAGCCCCCGTCCACGCGGCCCCGGCACACCTCCCCGGAAGCCACTGACAGATATACCGGACATCGCTGTCCGCCCTCCCCAACATCCCCCGGGTCCGTCGGTCTTCGATTCCCCGCGGGGTCCCCCGACCCCTCGCCGGATCATGCCAGCCGCGCCCGGCCCACGGAAAGGGGTTTCAGTCCGTCGATGGGACCCCGAGCCGGGGGTGGGCCTCCAGGAGCCGGTGGGGCGCGGCCTGGCGCCAGGAGTCGGCGAGGATGTCCGTCAGTTCGCCGTCGCCCTCCAGGGCGGCCAGCCGTACCCGGACCCAGGCGAAGGACGCCTCGTGGTCCGCGATCCAGAACTTCTCCGGCTCGGCCAGGACCAGTTCGGCGCGCTCCTCCTTGGGGCAGCGCACCGCCAGGGAGGTCCCCTCTTCCGGGAGGGTGGCGAACATCTTGCCCGCGACCCGGAAGGTGGGCATGTCCCAGGCGGTCTTCTCCGTGGTGTCCGGGAAGGACAGGGCCACACGGCGTGCATCGTCAGCGTCCGACATGACACGAACCGTAACCAACGGCACTGACAACCGCTCTCCGTCCCTCCCCGTCCGGGGGGAGCCGGGGCCCTACCGACGGGTGGGCGCGCGCTCCGGCTCCGCCGGGGCGACTGCGCGGGCGCCCGGGCGTCCGTCGACGGTCTGCTTGTAGAACAGGGTCGTGGACCGCACCGTGCCGTACGGATCGGTCGCGTAGTCGGGGATCACACCCGCGCGCTCCCAGCCGGCCGCCCGGTAGAAGCCCTCGGCGGGGCTGCCGGTCTCGGTGTCGAGGTGCAGCAGCCGGATCCCCGCGCCGGTGGCACCGCGCTCGGCCTCGGCGAGGAGCACCCGGCCCAGTCCCCGGCCCCGCGCGCGGCGGTGCACCATCAGTTTGACGACCTCGGCGCGGTGCGTCCCGTTGGGCAGGTCGGTGAACCGGACGCCGATGGTGCCGGTGACCCCTTCGGCGTCCCGGGTCACCCACAGGGCGTGGAGGCCGGCGTCGACGGCGGGCGCGAGGCCGCACCACCAGGCGGCGGCGCTCGCGTGGTCCAGCGGCACGAGGAAGCCCAGGGAGGCACCGGCGTGCACGGCGTCCACCAGGAGTGCGGCCAGCGGATCGGCGGTGGCGATGAGTTCGCCCCCGGTACGCAGCCGGATCACCTCGTCGGTCATGTCGACACCAGCTTCCGGGCGTCCGACGCCCCTCGTACGGCCGTGCTCACGTTCGGCACCAGTGTTCGACGGGCTCGTTTCCGCTCCGTTACGGCGTGACGTCCGTGGGGTTATCGGACGCCGGTCGTCCCGGGGGCCGCGGCGGCGCCCCCGAGCGCGGCCAGCACGGGGCTGATGAGCGGGTGTTCCTCCGCCCCGCAGCGCACCGCGGCGAAGACCCGCCGGGTGGGTGCCGCCCCGCCGACCGGCCGGACGACGACCCCGCTCAGGTCGGTGCCGCGCAGCGCCGAGCGGGGCACGAGGGCCACCCCGGCGCCCGCCGAAGCCAGGGCGACCACGGCCCGGAAGTCGTCCGACTGGTGCTCCAGCCGCGGGGGGAAGCCGGCGTGTTCGCAGGCGAGGACCACCACGTCGTGGCAGGGGTTGCCGGGGTAGGGGCCGATCCAAGGGTCGTCCGCCAGCGCGGACAGTTCGGCGAGCGGCGGCAGGTCCGGGTCGGCGAGCGGATGGCCGAGCGGGAGGACGGCGTCGAACGGTTCGGCGTACAGCGGCACCCGGGTCAGTCGCGGGTCGTCGGCGCCGGGTGCGCCCCGGTACTCGACGGCCACGGCGACGTCGACGTGCCGGTCCAGGACCATCGGCAGGCTCGCGTCCCCCTCGGCGTCCTGGACGCGGACCCGGATGCCGGGCGCTTCGGCGGCGAGGAGGGCGAGGGCGGGCGCCACCACCAGGGCGATGCCGGTGGCGAAGGCGGCGACGGTGACCGTGCCGGCGGCACCGGAGCGGTAGGCGGCGAGTTCCGCGTCGGCCCGTTCGAGCTGGGCCAGCACGGCGTGCGTGTGACGGAGCAGGATCTCGCCCGCCGGGGTGAGCCGCACGCCCCGGGCGCCCCGGTCGACGAGTCGGTGCCCCGTCTCCTGCTCCAGGGCCGTGAGCTGCTGGGACACCGCGGACGGGGTGAGGTACAGGGCGGCGGCGGCAGCGGTGACCGTGCGGTGGTCGGCCACCGCACGCAGGATGTGCAGCCGTCGTGCTTCGATCACCCGCGCGCCCCGGTCATGCTCTCGTCTCGGTCATGTGGCCGATTCTCGCAGGTCCCGGCGACGCCCCGGTCCGGCCCGCCGCCCCGGCGCCGTGCTCGCTCAGTGCGGGGCGCCCCCGGCCTGGTCGGTCAGTGCGCGGCCCGCTCGGCCGCCAGGTCCGCCCGGGCGGCCACGAACGCGTCGACGGCGCGGTCCACGTCCTCGGTGGAGTGGGCCGCCGAGAGCTGGACCCTGATGCGGGCCTGGCCCCGGGGGACCACCGGGAACGAGAAGCCGATCACGTAGACGCCCCGTTCGAGCAGCAGTTCCGCGGTGCGGGCGGCCTCGGTGGCGTCCCCGATCATGACCGGGACGATCGGGTGGTCGCCCGGCAGGATGTCGAAGCCCTCGGCGGTCATCCGGGAGCGGAACCGTGCGGTGTTGTCGGCGAGCTGTCGTCGCAGGTCGCCGGCGGACTCCAGGAGGTCGAGCACGGTGAGCGAGGCGGCGGCGATGACCGGGGCGAGGGTGTTCGAGAACAGGTAGGGGCGCGAGCGCTGGCGCAGCAGGGCGACGATCTCGGCGCGGGCCGCGACGTAACCGCCGGAGGCGCCGCCGAGGGCCTTGCCGAGGGTGCCGGTGATGATGTCGACGCGGTCCTCGACGCCGTGCAGCGCGGGGGTGCCGCGGCCGCCGGGACCGGTGAAGCCGACGGCGTGCGAGTCGTCGACCATCACCATCGCGTCGTAGCGGTCGGCGAGGTCGCAGATCTCGGCCAGCGGGGCGACGTACCCGTCCATGGAGAACACGCCGTCGGTGACGACGAGTCGACGGCGCGCGCCGGACGCCTCCTTGAGCGCCCGCTCCAGGTCGGCGAGGTCACGGTTGGCGTAGCGCAGGCGGCGGGCCTTGGACAGTCGGATGCCGTCGATGATGGAGGCGTGGTTGAGGGCGTCGGAGATGACGGCGTCCTCCTCGCCGAGCAGCGTTTCGAAGACGCCGCCGTTGGCGTCGAAGCAGGAGGAGTACAGGATCGTGTCCTCCTGCCCGAGGAACGTCGAGAGCCGGGACTCCAGTTCCTTGTGGACCTCCTGGGTGCCGCAGATGAAGCGCACCGAGGCCATGCCGTAGCCCCAGCGGTCGAGGGCGCCGTGGGCGGCGGCGATGACCTCGGGGTGGTCCGCCAGGCCCAGGTAGTTGTTGGCGCAGAAGTTCAGCACCTCGGACAGGTGGGGGGTTGTGCCGTCCGCGCCGGGGGCGGTGACGCCGACCGTCGCGGACTGCGGGGTGCCGATGACGCGTTCGGGCTTGTGCAGTCCGGCGGCGCGGATCTCGTCGAGGGTGGCACGCAGGTCGTCACGCACGGAGTCGAACATCGTCAGGTCCAGTCCTTCGTTGGGGTGCGCAGGGGTCGCGCGGGCGGGCGGGGAGACGGGCGGACCGGGTCAGGTGGTCCAGTCCAGGATGACCTTGCCGCCGCGTCCGCTGGCCGCGTCGGCGAAGGCTTCCTCGTGGTCGCGGTGGTCGTAGCGGCCGGTGATCACCGGGGCGAGGTCGAGTCCGCCCTCCAGGAGGACGGACATGGCGTACCAGGTCTCGAACATCTCACGGCCGTAGATGCCCTTGATCGTGATCATGGAGGTGACGATCCGGGCCCAGTCGACGGGGAACTCCTCGGTCGGCAGGCCCAGCACGGCGATGCGCCCGCCGTGGGTCATGTTGCCGATCATGTCGCGCAGCGCCTCGGGGCGGCCGGACATCTCCAGTCCGATGTCGAAGCCCTCGCGCAGCCCGAGGTGGCGCTGGCCGTCGGCGATGGAGGAGCGGGAGACGTCCAGGGCGAGGCTGACGCCGATCTTGCGTGCGAGGTCGAGGCGTTCGGGGCTGACGTCGGTGATGACGACGTTGCGGGCGCCCGCGTGCCGGGCGACGGCCGCGGCCATCAGGCCGATCGGTCCGGCCCCGGTGATCAGGACGTCCTCGCCGACCAGCGGGAACGACAGTGCGGTGTGCACGGCGTTCCCGAACGGGTCGAAGATGGCGGCGACGTCGAGGTCCACCGGGGCCCGGTGCACCCAGACGTTCGAGGCGGGCAGCGCCACGTACTCGGCGAAGGCCCCGTCCCGGCCGACGCCGAGGCCGACGGTGGCGCGGCACAGGTGGCGGCGGCCGGCGAGGCAGTTGCGGCAGGTGCCGCAGACGAGGTGGCCCTCGCCGCTGACCCGGTCCCCGACGGTGACGTCCCGGACGTCGCGGCCGGTGTCGACGACCTCGCCGACGAACTCGTGACCGATGACGAGCGGGGTGTTGATGGTGCGGCGTGCCCAGCCGTCCCAGGCGCGGATGTGCAGGTCGGTGCCGCAGATCCCGGTGCGCTGGACCTTGATGAGGACGTCGCCGGGCCCGATCTCCGGGTCGGGGACGTCGGTGAGTCGCAGTCCCGGTTCCGCTCGTTCCTTGACCAGTGCCTTCATCGCCGCGGCTCCCTGTCGTCGTCGCACACCGCGGCACGACGGGGCAGGGCTCCGCCGTCCGTGGAGGGGTGGATGTGCGGCAGGGCGGGGCGGATGCGGGCCGCCGTTGCCGGTGAAACGAATCTGCCGTACGGCGGGGGCCTGGTCCATCGAGGATTTCTTAAGCGGCTCCGCAGGTTTCCTTCAGACGTCGGGAGTCCTCCCGACGCGGGCTTCCTACGGGCGTCGGACCCGGGTGTCCGTCCCGGGTGTGCGTCCCGTGGTCCCGTGGGCGGTGCCGGGTCACAGTAAGTCGTCCTCCCGGTGCCGGATCTCGGCCGCCAGTTCCGCGGCCCTGGCCTTGATGGTCGCCAGCCCGGCCCGCCCCCAGGGCCGCGGCTCGGTGTCGACGACACACACCGTGCCGAGGGCGATCCCGGTGCGGTCGAGCAGGGGTGCGCCCAGGTAGGTCCGTACGCCCGTCTCGTCCACGAGGGGGTTGCCGGCGAACCTGGGGTAGTCGCGGACGTCCTCCAGCACCAGGGCGCGGCGGCGGACGACCACGTAGGGGCAGTAGCCGCGTTCCCGTCCCATCCGGCGACCGGTCGCGCCGCCGTCGGGTCCGGCCCCGAGCGCGGCGGCCGAGCGGCCTGCGGGGGTACGGAGTCCGGCGAGGAACTGTCGGTGCTCGTCCACGAAGTTGACCATCGCGAACGGGGCGCCGGTGGTGTCGGCGAGCAGGTCGGCGAACGCGTCGAACACCGGGTCGGGCATGCCGCCGAGCCCCAGTGCCCGCAGGCGCCGGGCCCGTTCGGGTGCCTCCCGGTCCACCGGGGTGAGCAGGAACGGTACGGGGCGGGCGGCCGGCAGGTGCCTCATGCGCGGGCCTCGTGGCCCGTCGGGTACGCGGGTGCGTAGGCGATGAGGTGGCGCACCAGGGTCAACAGCGTCTGGATGCCGGAGCTGGAGATGCGGGCGTCGCAGCGGACGACCGGCACGCCGGGGTCCAGGTCGATGGCGGCGCGCACCTCGTCGGGGTCGTAGCGGTGCGAGCCGTCGAACTCGTTGACGGCCAGGATGAAGTCGAGGCCGCGCTGCTCGAAGAAGTCGACGGCGGGGAAGCACTCCTCCAGGCGTCTGGTGTCGGCGAGGACGACGGCCCCGAGGGCACCCTCGGACAGTTCGTCCCACATGAACCAGAACCGCTCCTGGCCCGGGGTGCCGAACAGGTACAGCACGTGCTGGGGGTCGAGGGTGATCCGGCCGAAGTCCATGGCGACGGTCGTCTCGGTCTTGTTCTCGACCCCCTCCAGGCTGTCGGTGGTCGTGCTGACCGTGGTGAGCAGTTCCTCGGTGCTCAGCGGCGAGATCTCGCTCACGGCGCCGACGAAGGTGGTCTTGCCGACTCCGAAGCCCCCGGCGACGAGGATCTTGAGCGCCGTGGGGAAGGGGTCAGAGGTGCCGTCGTAGTCCATCGAGCACTGCCTCCAGAAGGGACCGGTCCGTGGGGTTGTGGAAGAAGGCGGGCGGTTTCGTCGTCAGGGCCCCGCAGTCGACGAGGTCGGACAGCAGCACCTTGGTCACGGCCGCCGGCAGCCGCAGTTGGGCGGCCAACTCCGCGACGGAGACGGGGGCGTCGCACAGTGCCAGGACCTGGGCGTGCTCGGGTCCGAGGTAGCCGAAGGGCTTGGCGCCGGTGCTCATCACCTGCGACATCAGGTCGAACGGGGTGGTGGGCCGGGTGCGGCCGTTGCTGACCGTGTAGGGGCGCACCAGTCGGCCCGCCGCCGCGTCGAGCCAGGGTCCGTCCTTGGGCACGACCGCGTTCAATGCCGCATCCCGGTGGGTTCGGGTGCCAGGGCCTGCCGGGGCGGGGTCACGAGGTAGGGCCGGACGCTCTTGACGAGCATCGCCATCTCGTAGCCGAGGACGGCGGCGTCGGCGTCCCGGCCCGCGAGCACGGCCAGGCAGGTGCCCGATCCGGCGGTGGACACGAACAGGAGGGTGTCGTCGAGTTCGACGACGACCTGCCGGACGTGGCCCCCGTCGCCGAAGCGGATGCCGGCGCCACGGCCGAGGGAGTACAGGCCCGACGCGAGGGCGGCCATGTGGTCGGCCCCGTCCGGGTCGAGTCCGTGCACCGACTTGACCAGGCCGTCGCAGGACAGCAGGACCGCGCTACGGGTGTGCGGCACGCGCTGGACCAGACCGGTCATCAGCCAGTCGAGGTCGGTTGCCTGGCCGGTCTGTACGTCGCTCGCCATGGTGGATCGACTCCTTGGAGGTGCGGAGGGGGTCGGACGCGGAGGGGTTCTGGGGCGGCGCCTGCCCGGGCACGGCGCGGCCCACCGGCCGGACGTCAGCCCCTGGAGGGTCTGGACGTCGGGCCGGCGACGGGGCCCTGGATCGGCCGGTCGGGAGGTGCGGGCTGCCCGGTGGGGGTGGGGGGTGTCGTGGTGTGGTTCGCGGTGAAGGCGCTGAGCGCCAGGTCGTGGATCGGGGTGCGGGTGAGGGTGGGCAGTTCGTGCGCCGGAACGTCCAGGGCGGTGAGGACGGTCGGGCCGTCGGCGCGGGCGGCGCGGTGGGTCGGCTCGGCGGGCAGGAGGACCGCAGGGGGCCCGCCGGGAGCCGCTGCGGGAGCCGATGCGGGGGCCTGTGCGGGGGCCGATACGGGGGCCTGTGCGGAGGCCGCCCTGAAGGCAGCGGGCCGGGGGGCCGCGCCGAAGGCGGCAGGTCGGCCGGCCGGACCGAAGGCGGCAGGTGGGGGCGCGGTCTCGTCGAGCACCTGTTGGGCGTGCTGGTCCTCGGCCAGGCTCACTCCCCGTTGGAAGGCTGCCATCAGTCCCGGATCGGCGCCGGTGGAGGGCCCGTCGGTGTCCCGGGGGCCGGGTGGCTCGCGCAGTTGCGGCACCAGATGGTGTTGCGCATGGCGCTTGGGGAGCCGGGGGCGGTCCTCGGCGCCGCGCAGTGCCCGCCGGGGCGTGAGCTGGGTGGTCGGTCGCTCCTCCACGAAGCCCCCGCCCTCGACCGTGCCCGTCGGGGTGACCGGCACCGCCCAGCCCGGCAGGGCCGCCCCCCGCCCGTCCGTGGTCGTGCGGGGGCCGGGCACGGGGGCCTGGCGGTCGGTCGGCGCACCGCGGTCGGAGGGCGCCGGCTGGGGGCTCGAGGGGCGGCGACGGGTCGCACGGGAGTCCCGCACCGGCAGCGGGGCGCCGTCGCCCTGCGCGGGCGAGGGTGCCCGGCTGCCGGACGGACGGGAGGGGGACGGGCCGACCCTGCGGGGCGCCGGCGGCACGGTGCCGGTGCGCGGTCCGGGGTGGGGGTGCACCCGGGTGGCCACGGCCTCGACTTCGGTCGTCGCCGCGGCAGCAGCGGGGTCAGCGGTCGGTTCCGCGGAGCCGACCGGCAGGCCGGCTTGGGGCCTGCTGCCGGGGCGGGCCCCGGTCGACGTCCCGCCGTCGCCGGGTCCCAGGAGGTCCAGCGGGAGCACCAGCACCGCCTGCGTGCCGCCGTAGATGTTGGTCTGGAGACGGACGACGATGCCGTGCCGGTGGGCGAGTTGCGAGACGACCAGCAGACCGATCCGCCCGTCCTGGAGGAGGCCGGCGACCTTGAGCTGGTCGGGTGCCGCGAGGAGGGCGTTCATCCGGGCCTGTTCCTCGACCGGCATGCCGAGTCCGCGGTCCTCGACCTCCACGGCGATGCCGGAGGTCACCGGCGCGACCCGCAGCAGCACTTGGGTGTGCGGGGCCGAGAAGACGGTGGCGTTCTCGACGAGTTCGGCCATGAGGTGGACGACGTCGGCCACCGAGTGCCCGCGCACGGCACCGTCGATCGGCGGTACCAGCCGGACCCGCGAGTACTGCTCCACTTCCGCGATCGCGGAGCGCAGCACCTCGTGCAGCGGTACGGGGCTGCTCCACTGCCGCCGGGAGACGGCACCGCCGAGGACGGCCAGGTTCTCCGCGTGCCGTCGGATCCTGGTGGCCAGGTGGTCGACGTGGAAGAGGCCCTTCAGCAGTTCGGGGTCCTCGACCTCGTTCTCCAACTCGTCCAGGATCGAGATCTCCCGGTGCACGAGGGACTGAAGACGGCGCGCGAGATTGACGAAGACCTCGACCTTCTGCTCGCTGCCGGCCCGTCCGGACAGTTGGGCGGCCCGGTGCACGGCGCGTACGGAGGTCTCCCGGGCGTAGGTCATCTCCTGTGCGAGGCGGGCGAACTCGTCGTCCGGGGCGGGCGGCGCCGACTCGTCGACGGTGCTGGGCCGGCGTTCCGGCGGGGCGTCGCCCCGGTGGAACGCCGCCACCAGGTCCCGGAGTTCTTCACGGCCCCGGACGCTGGTGCGGCGCAGCGCCGACAGCCGGTCACCGAGGTCCCGTGCGGCGCGGCGGGCGGCGACGGCGGCGACGGCGATCCCGGCCAGGGCGACCGCGAGCGCGCCGGCGAGCACGATCCGCAGGACCGGCCCGGGGGGCACGGCGGACGCCCGCACGGTGAACAGCACGGCAGCGGTGGCGCTGAGGGTGACGGCCACGGCGGGGAGCACCGTGATCCGCAGCAACTGTGCGCGCAGGTGCGGCACGGGCGGGGGCGGCGGGGTGCGGTCCGGCCCGCCGTGCCGTGCGCCGTCACGGCGGTCGGCACGGACGGCCGGTGCGCGAAGGTGTGACATCGGTGTCCTTCTGGGGTCCAGCTGGGACGCCGGGCGTGCAACGGTGCGCGATCCTCGGTCCGGACGGGCCGGTGCTCCGGTTCGTCACCCAGCGACCACACACCGTAGTCGTGATGTGCGGTTCCGCGTCCCGCAGTTGGGGAACTCCAGCAGGTTCCGTCCCGCTCTGGTATGAGGTGCCGCACGGGAGTCCGATATTCTCCGCGCCCCGTCTGGGAGCATCCGTTCGAGTCGTGGCGCGGCGCCGGGAACCGGCGGTCGGACAACGGCGCTGCGGGAGCCGCGGTTCGCCCCGCCCGGTGTCAGGGGGCGGTATCGCGGAGGAAGGACCCGATGTGTTCCGCGAGTGCCTGCGGCTGGTCCTCGGGGACGAGGGTGTAGCTGTCGGGGATCTCCACGTGGCGGGAGTCGGGCAGGATCTCAGCGAGTCGCCGTCCGTGTGCAGGCGGCATCACCTTGTCCTCGGCGGCCCAGGCGACCAGGGCGGGACCGGTGAACCCCGCCAGCGCGTCCGTCCAGCGCAGCAGTTCGTCCTCGGGCGGTACGCCGAGCACGTACTTGCGCAGGTCCCGGCGGACCTCCGGCACGGTCCACAGGGGACGGAACCATGCGTTCATCACCTCGTGCGGCACCGGCCGCTTGGACATCCACCCCCAGGTCACGGGCAGCCGCCGCAGGGGCTTGAGCTTCAGCAGGCCGAAGGCGAGGCCCAGGCCACCGGGCATCCTGGCGGAGGCGACCAGGTTGGAGCCGGGCAAACCGGGCGGGTAGTTGTCGAACGCCTCGCAGGAGGTGATCACGAGTCGGCCGATCCGCTCGTGCCGCCCGAGGGCGACGAGCGCGAGCGCGCCGCCCCAGTCGTTCAGCACCAGCACGACGTCGCGGAGGTCCAACGCCTCCAGGAACTCCGCGACGAGCCCGGCGACACCGGCCACCGACAGGTCGGCGTCCGCCCGCATGGGGATCCGGTGCCCCCCGAGCGGCAGGGTGGGCACCACGACGCGGTGACCCGGCGCCAGCCGGGGAACGACGTTGCGCCAGAGGGTGCCGTCCATCGCCACCCCGTGGAGCAGGACGACCACGGGGCCCCGCCCACCGCTGTCCACGTACTCCAACGTCCCTGCTGAGAGCTGGACTTGCGCCATGAGTCGATCTCCCGGGGTGCTGGAAAGTCCTGGGGCCCACCGACACTAGCCCGCCCGGGGAACGCCCGGCGAAGGGGAACCACGGCCTCCGAAGGTGTCGGGCGCAAAGCCGCCAGTCGGCGGGCCGGGCGGGCCGCATACCCAGGCGCAGGACTGAGTACGTGTACGGATGACACCGTGGACGGGCCGCAGGAGGGTGGGGGCGTGGCAGGGGTGCACGCGCCCGCCGCGGACGATCCGCATCCAACTCATCCGGAGGCAAGTCATGCGCACGTTAGGCAAAGCGGCCGCAGCACTCGTGCTGGCGGGGGCCACGCTCGTGGGAACGGCCGGGGCGGCGGGGGCCGCCGGCGGTCAGGCGGACCGGGCCGGCTCGACGGCGGCGTGTTCCACCGCCTGGGGCAGCGGCACCAAGTCCCAGACCAACTCGGTCATCGAACCGCTGAAGAACATCAGAACCGGTCAGCACACGTGCTACGACCGCATCGTCTTCGACATCACCGGTGCGCCCAGCACCGCTGGTTACCACGTCGGTTACGTCGACTCCTTCCACCAGGACGGCACCGGCACCCCGATCCCCGTCACGGGCGGCGCCATCCTCCAGATCTTCGTGAACGCCCCGAGCTACAACCCGGCGACGGGCGCGGTCGTCTATCCCGGGGTTGCCGGGCAGACGCTCCCCGGGGTGAACATCACCGGGTACCGGACCTTCAAGGACACCAAGTTCGGTGCGAGCTTCGAGGGGCAGACCCAGGTCGGCCTGGGTCTGCGGGCCAAGCTCCCGTTCCGGGTCCAGCAGTCCGGTGACCAGGTGATCGTGGACGTCGCCCACACCTGGTAGGCGAGCCCCGCGGAGCCGGGCCGTCCGACCCCGCTCGGGAGTGGTCGGGCGGCCCGGCCGCGTGCCGCACGCACCCGTGCGCGCGGATCAGGGGGTCGCGACGGCCCGATCCTTCTCGGGTGCCGGTGCGGACGGAGCGGCCGACGGGTCCGGGTGGCGGCGCAGGGCCAGGGCGATGAACAGCCCGCCGGCCATCCCGGCCGCGGTGAGCAGGACCACCACGAACTCCCCGTGGGCGGTGGCGGCGCGCAGCGCCTCGCCGGTCCTGCCCTCGGTGCCGTGGTCGGCCAGGGCGGTGAACACGGCCAGGCCGATGGCGTTGCCGATGTTGAGGCCGGTGGAGGCGGCGCCGTTGGCGACGCCCTGTTCCTCGGGTGCGGTTCCGGTCGCGGCCGCGATCCACATGGCCGTCCAGACGATGCCCTGGCCGACGCCGGAGACGATCAGGCCGGGCACCAGCAGGGCGTATCCGGCGCTCTCGTCGAAGCCCAGGGCGAGAACGGCGGTGCCCACGGCCCCGACGGCGAACCCGGCCACCAGGGTGGTGCGGGTGCCGAGGCGACCGACGGAGCGCTCGCCGAGTTGGGTGCCGACGGCGATGGCCAGCGAGGGGATGAGGAAGGCGAGACCCGTCTGGAGGGCGCTGTAGCCGTGCACGCCCTGCATGAGGACGGTGAGGAAGTACGGGAGGACGCCGAAGGTCGCCATGTAGAGGAAGGTGATGGACACGCTGATGCTGAGGCTGCGGTTGCGGAACAACCGGAACGGCAGCAGCGGGTCCGCGCTGCGCTTCTCGATGACGACGAACGACGCCAGTGCCACCACGGCCGCGCCCAGGGCGGCGAGCACCTCGGTGCTGCCCCAACCCGACTCGGGTCCCTGGACCAGGGCGAAGACCAGCAGGGTCGATCCGGCGGTGACGCTGAGCGCACCGGGCAGGTCGAACGAGCGCCGTTCACCGCGCGCCGGGTCCTTCGGGATGACCACCAGGGCGGCCACCACGAGCAGCCCCGCCAGCGGCACGTTGACGTAGAAGACCGAGGGCCAGCCGAAGTTCTCGGTGAGCACCCCGCCGAGCAGGGCGCCGATGGTCAGTCCGCTCGCGCCGGCGCCGCCCCAGACCGCGAGCGCACGGTTGCGCGGGGGGCCCTCCGCGAAGACGGTGTTGATCAGTGCGAGGGTGGCGGGCAGCAACAGGGCGCCGCCGATCCCCTGCACCGCCCGGGCGGCGACGATCAGTTCGGGAGTGTCCGCGAGGCCGCCCGCCAGCGAGGAGACGGCGTAGAGCGCCAGGGCGATGACGAAGATCCGGCGACGCCCGAGCAGGTCCGCCGCCCGGCCGCCGAACAGGAGGAACCCACCGGCGAAGACGACGTACGCACTGACGACCAACTGCTGGGTCTGTCCGGGGAAACCGAGTTCGGAGCCGATCTCGGGCAGGGCGACGAAGACGATGTTGAGGTCGAGCGCGTACATCAACTGGGCTAAGGCCAGGATCGCCAGCGTCCAACGGAGCTGTTGCCGGGAAGTCGAACTGGACATGCGGAAGTGCCCCCTCCTGAGGTGCCACGGGCCAACTGTACGTATATTCACGTACAGTCGAACCGTAAGCAAGGGGCTGCGAGGGCGTCGCGGGGGAGCCACTTCGGCGACTACGGAAGGGAGTTCGACTGTTCCAGTACAGTGGGACGATGGCTTACCGTCACCCGACTGCCGACCAGCTCCGGATCGAGGACGTCCTGACGGCCCTGGGGAATCCGGTGCGACTCTCCGTCGTCCGGGTGCTCGACGCCGGCGGGGAGCACAACTGCGGCAGCGTGCTGGGCCGGCTCGGCATCACCTCGAAATCGACGATGACGCACCACTGGCGCGTGTTGCGGGAGAGCGGTGTCATCCGCCAGCAGCCGTCCGGGCGGGAGAACCTGCTCACGCTGCGCCGCACCGATCTGGATTCCCGCTACCCCGGGCTGCTCGACGCCGTCCTCACGGGCGCCGCGCGCGACGAGTCCGTCCAGAGCGCCACCACCCGTCCCGGCTGAGCCCCGGGTTCAACTACCCGTCAGCGACAGCAACTGCCGGTGGGTCGCCGCGTCGGCAGCCGCGACGAGTCCGCGTCCCGCCGGTCCGAGCGGGGCGCCGTCGATCCCGGTGACCACGCATCCGGCCGCCCGGCACAGGGCGATGCCCGCGGCGAAGTGCACGCTCGTCGACAGATCGCCGCCGTCGGTGACGTACGCGGCCCGTCTGCCCGCCGCGACCCAGGCCAGGGCCAGGGTGCTGGACACCACCCTCGGGCGGAATGACGCGACGAACTCGGGACGGGGCCAGCAGGTCCACCGCCCGGAAGGCCGGCGCACCGGGGAACGGCGGATCGAGGTTGACGTCCACCAATCGGCTGGCGGAGGTGGGCACCAGGTCCGCTTCGACGCCCCGGTGCCGCACCCGGGCGGTCCGGCCGTCGGTGAGGAAGACCTCGCCGCCGAACGGGTCGGCGACCGCCGCCGCACCACCGCGCAACGCCACGTTGACGGCGACCACCAGGGTGCCCACCGCGTAGTTCAGGGTGCCGCACAGCGGGTCCACCCACCACTGCCGCCCGGTGTCGGCGCCGCCCTGCCGCCCGCCCTCCTCGCCGAGCACCGCGTCGCCGGGCCTGGCTGCCCGGAGCACCGCGAGGACGGCCCGCTCGGCCTCCACGTCGGCCGTGGTGGCGAAGTCGCCGCCGCCCTTGTCGATGCGGGCCAGGCGGGTGCCGTACGAACCGCGCACCACCTCGGCACCGGCGCGGGCGGCGGCCACGGCCACCTCGACATCGCTCAGATCCGCCGGTTCCGTCATGCGCCGGAGCCTAGCGGTCGCCCGAACGGGGGTGCGGTCCGCCAGGCTCCCGGGCCTCAGTCCGCGGCGCCGACCCGGTCCGCCACGGCCGCCGCCGGTGGTGGCGCCGTCGGGCGGGCCCGGCCGAAGACCCGCGCGGCGACCACGACCAGCACCGTCACCAGCGCCGCGCCCACCCATCCGGCGACGTTCAAACCGGCGGTGAACGCCTCGCGCCCCGCCTCCACCAGGGCCTGTGCGGGACCGTCCGGCAGCCGCTCCGCCTCCGCGGTCGCCACCGCCAGGGTGTCCCAGGCCGCCGCCCACGCGTCCGCCGGCACCCCCTCGGGCGGGGCGTCCTCCATCCGGCTGCGGTAGACGGCGGTCCCCAGGCTGCCCAGCACCGCCACGCCCAGCGAGATCCCCAACTCCGTACTGGTCTCCGACATCGAGGCCGCCGCCCCCGCCCGTTGCGGCGGCACGGAACCCACCACCAGATCGGTGCTCAACGCCGTCATCGGGCCCGCGCCGAAGAAGACCAGGGCGATGCCGCCCGCGACGACGACCAGTGCGGAGTCGGCGTCCGCGAGCGCCATCACCAGATAGCCGGTGACCGCCACCGCGAGGCCGCCCGCCACCACCCGGCCCGGTCGGAACCTGCGCGCCAGCGCCGGGGCGATCAGCGAACCCACGGCGCTCGCCACCGCCGTCGGGATCAGCCAGAGCCCGGCCCGCAGCGGCGGCAGGTCGGCCACCATCTGCACGTACTGGGTGGCGAACAGGTACAGGCCGCCGCCCGCGGCGGTGGAGACGAGGATGATCAGCAGAGCCGCGCGGAAGGAGCGGTCGGCGAACAGGGCGAGGTCCAACAGCGGCTCATTCAGGTGCCGTTGGCGGCGCACGAAGATCACGCCGAACACCGCTCCCAGCACCACCGCGATGACCGCGACCGGATCGAAGCCCTCGGCAGCCATCCGCTTCAGGCCGTAGACCGTGGGCAGGACGCCCGCCAGGGACAGCACCACGCTGGCCGGGTCGAGGCGTCGCGGGGCCTGCTCGGGCCGGTACTCGGGCAGCACCATCGGCGCCGTCACCAGCAGCAGCACCATGACCGGAACGGCCAACAGGAAGACCGACCCCCACCAGAACCACTCCAGCAGCAGTCCGCCCACCACCGGGCCCACGCCCATCCCGGACATGAAGCAGGAGATCCAGATCGAGATGGCCACCGCCCGCTGGCCGGCGTCCCGGAACATGTTGCTGATCAGCGCGAGGGTCGACGGCGCCAGGGTCGCCCCGGCGACACCCAGCAGCGCACGGCCGAGGACCAGCATCAACGGGCTGGTGGCGTACGCCGCCACGATCGAGGCCACGCCGAACGCGAAGGCACCGATCATCAACAGCCGCCGGCGGCCGATGCGGTCGCCGAGCGTTCCCATGGTGATCAGGAAGCCGGCGATCATGAACCCGTAGACGTCCATGATCCACAGGAGTTCGGAGCCGGTCGGCGCCAGGTCCGCGCCCAGGTGCGGCGACGCGAGGTAGAGGACGCTCATGTCCAGGGCCAGCACCAGGGTCGGCAGGGCCAGCACGGCGAGGCCGATCCACTCCCGCAGGCCGGCGCGCTGCCCGGGAACGGCCGGGTCGAGTGGGTCAGTTGTCACGGCGGTTCCTCAAGGGGGCATGGGTGAGGCAGACGTTCACCAAGGTCATGCGACCAGCCAACCGGCCGGCGGCGGCAAGACCGATGGCCATGACGCCGAGGGTGATGTGCGGGCGTCCAGCGGGCCGGGCGCCCGGGCCCGCGCCGTAGGATCGCCGGGTGGACGCGCTCGCCAACCTGCTGTACGAGACGAGGGCCCGAGGAGCCGT
The DNA here is from genome assembly GCF_042871255.1 of Streptomyces sp. NPDC005955. Taxonomy (NCBI): domain Bacteria; kingdom Bacillati; phylum Actinomycetota; class Actinomycetes; order Kitasatosporales; family Streptomycetaceae; genus Streptomyces; species Streptomyces sp. NPDC005955. The sequence continues at coordinate 120,244 of NZ_JBIAIF010000015.1, forward strand.
CTTCGGCCGGTCGATCCTGGACCCGCCCTGGTCGTTGCGGTTCGTGGGCGGCTCGCCCCTGACCCTGATGACCATGTTGTCGGGCACCGCTTGGGTCCGGGTGGACGGCGCCGAACCGGTGCGCGTGGAGCCGGGCGACCTGGTGGTCGTGAGGGGCGCCGCACCGCACACCGTCTCGGACGCCCCGACGACGCCGGCGGACATCGACGTGCACGGCTCCGAGCGGTGCGTCACCGCCGAAGGGGTCGACGTCACCGAGGACATCCGGCTGGACCTACGGGCCTGCGGCGAACGCTACGAGGGCTCCGCGATGTTGCTGACCGGCATGTACCAGGGGGGCGGGGAGGTCAGCGGTCGACTGCTGGAGGCGCTGCCGCCGGTGCTCCGGGTGCCCGGTGAGGACCGGCACCATCCGATGCTGGAACTGGTCAGGGCCGAGGTGGAGCGCGCCGATCCGGGGCAACAGGTGGTGGTCGACCGGATGCTCGACCTGCTGCTCGTGTACACCCTGCGGGCCTGGTTCGCCCGGCCCGAGGCACGGGCGCCGGGCTGGTACCGGGCGCTCGGCGATCCGGTCGTGGGTAAGGCGCTGCGGCTGCTGCACGACGATCCGGCGCGGCCGTGGACGGTGCGGATGCTGGCGGACGAGGTGGGGGTCTCCCGGTCCGGCCTGGGCCACCGGTTCACCCTGCTGGTGGGCGAACCGCCGATGGCGTACCTGGCCGGGTGGCGCGTCTCGTTGGCGAGTGACCTGCTCCGGGCCACGGACGACACGGTGGCGTCGGTGGCCCGCCAGGTGGGGTACGCCGATGCGTTCGCCCTGAGCGCGGCGTTCAAACGCATCCGGGGGATGCGGCCGTCGGACCACCGCAGGACGGCCGCCGCGGACGCCCGGGCGGCCCTCGGCTGAACCCGGGGCCGGCGACGGATCAACCGTAGGGGAACGCCCTGTTCCGGTGATCCCCGGCACCGGATCGACGCGCGTTCCCCCTGATCCCCGCCGATCCGGGGGAAGTTGAATGCCCGACACAAGGATGGTTAGGCTTGCCTGCGCTGCCTCGGACCGGGGTGGACGGACGGAGGGGGCGAGGTGGCGAGAGCGCGTTGTCGCTCCGGACGAACGGCGGTGGTCCGACGATGAAGGCACCGGACGGAGCCGACGGCGGCGGCATATCCACGGGCGTGCCCACCGGTGGTCCGCCCGTCGTTCCGACGCTCACCGAGGAGTCCGCGGCGCCGACACGCACGGTCGTCCGCCGCACGGGTGCGCTCCGCTGGTACGGGCTCGCACTCGCGGCCCTGGCCCTCGCCCTCGTCTGCGGCCTCAGCCTCTCGGTCGGCGCACGGAGCATCCCGTTCGCCACCGTGTGGGAGGTGCTCGTCCGGGGCGGTGACGGCGAGGAGGCGTTCGTCGTGCGCGAGTTGCGGGTTCCGCGCGCCCTCGTCGGTGTACTGGCGGGCGCCGCGCTCGGCCTCGCCGGGGCGCTGATGCAGGGGCTGACCCGCAATCCGCTGGCCGACCCGGGACTCCTCGGGGTGAACAACGGCGCGTCCGCCGCCGTGGTCACCGCCATCGCCTTCCTCGGCGTCGACTCACCGATCGGATACGTCTGGTTCGCCCTCCTCGGCGCGGCCGTCGCCTACGCGGTGGTGTACCTGCTCGGCGCCACCGGTCGGGCGTCGACGCCGGAGCGGATGGTGCTCGCCGGTGCGGCGATCAACGCCACGCTGATCGCGTACGTCTCCGCCGTGATCCTCCACGACCTCAGCGTCTTCGACGAGTTCCGGTTCTGGGCGGTCGGCTCGCTCGCCGGACGGACCACGGAGGTGGTGGTGCAGGTGGGTCCGCTGATCCTCGTCGGTGTGGTCGCCGCCCTGGGGCTCGCCCGTCCGCTGAACGCACTGGCGCTCGGCGAGGAGACGGGTCGGGCCCTCGGCGCACACACCGAACGGACCCGGCTGACCGGGGCGGTGGCGGTGGCCCTGCTCTGCGGCGGCGCCACGGCGGCGGCCGGACCGATCGCGTTCGTCGGACTCGCGGTCCCCCATCTCGTACGCATGGTGACCGGCCCCGACCAACGCTGGGTGATGGCCTACTCGCTGCTCCTCGCGCCCGTGCTGCTGCTCGGCTCGGACGTCCTCGGCCGGTTCCTCGTCTCACCGGGCGAGTTGGAAGCCGGCATCGTGACCGCGTTCTTCGGCGCGCCCCTCTTCGTCCTGCTCAGCCGCCGACGTCGGATCGCGGCCCTGTGAGCGCCGTTCGCGGTCGGCGCGGCGGCCGGCCGGTGACCGGGAGGGTGCTGCGGACCCGTTCCGGTGCCGTGTCCGTGCGTCTGCACCCGCGGTCGCTGACCGTCGGGACGCTGCTCGCCCTGGCGATCTGCGCGATCGGCCTGGTCAGCCTGACCACCGGTAGCTACTCCGCCTCCCTCGGCGACGTGTTCGCCACCCTGGTCGGCGACGGGCGTCCGGGCGTCGACTTCATCGTGCGCGAACTGCGCCTGCCGCGACTGCTGGTGGCGGTGCTGGTGGGCGCGGCACTGGGACTCGGCGGGGCGATGTTCCAGAGCGTCTCCCGCAATCCGCTGGGCAGCCCCGACGTGGTCGGCTTCACCACCGGGTCGGCGACGGGCGCCCTGGTGGTGATCCTGCTGCTCGGCGGCGGCCTGCGGGCCACCGCCTTCGGCGCGGTCGTCGGCGGGCTGCTCACCGCGTCCCTGGTGTACGTGCTCGCCTTCCGCCGCGGGGCGAAGGGCTTCCGGCTCATCCTCACCGGCATCGGCATCGCCGCCATGCTCAACGCGCTCAACGCCTATCTGCTGACCCGGGCCTCGCTGAACGACGCCCAGACCGCCCAACTGTGGCTCACCGGCAGCCTCAACGGTCGTCGCTGGGACCATGTGGTGCCGCTGGCCCTCGCGCTGCTGCTCCTGGTGCCGGTCGCCTCGGCGCTCGGCCGTCGGATGACCCTGCTGGAGATGGGCGACGACACCGCCCGCGCCCGGGGGGTGCCCGTCGAGCCGACCCGGCTGGCGCTGCTGGTGACCAGTGTCGCGCTGACCGCGGTGGCGACCGCCGCCGCGGGGCCCATCCCGTTCGTGGCGCTCGCCGCACCGCAACTGGCCCGGCGGCTGACCGGCTCGCCCGGGCCCGGGCTGCTGCCCGCCGCGCTGATGGGCGCACTGCTGCTGACCGCCGCCGACCTGGCCACCCAGCGCGCCCTGGCCCCGACCCAGCTCCCGGTGGGCATCGGCACCGCCGCGCTGGGCGGGCTCTACCTCGCCTGGCTGCTGGGTCGGCAGTGGCGGCGTCGATGACGACCGGCACCAGCAGGCGCCGGACCGCGCGCCACCTCCGGCACCGCCGGGAGAACGGATGGGAAACGACATGAGCGACGGGGCGCACGACGTCCGACTGCGCGGTGAGGGCCTGACCCTCGCCTACGACGAGCGCGTGGTGACCGACGCGCTGGACGTCCGCGTCCCCGACGGCTCCTTCACGGTGATCGTGGGCCCCAACGGGTGCGGCAAGTCCACGCTGCTCAAGGCGCTGTCGCGGATGATCAAGCCACGGGCCGGGACGGTCCTCCTGGACTCCGCGCCGATCTCCTCGTACGCCACGAAGGAGGCCGCGCGGCTGCTCGGTCTGCTCCCCCAGACCTCGACGGCGCCCGACGGCATCACGGTCGGCGACCTGGTCGCGCGCGGCCGGTTCCCGCACCAGCGGCTGCTGCGGCAGTGGTCCGTCGAGGACGAGCAGGCGGTGGTCGAGGCGATGGAGATGACCCATGTCCGCGACCTGTCCGACCGGTTCGTCGAGGAGCTGTCCGGTGGGCAGCGACAGCGGGTGTGGCTCGCGATGGTGCTCGCCCAGCGCACCGACATCCTGCTGCTGGACGAACCGACCACCTTCCTCGACCTGGCGCACCAGGTCGAGGTGCTGGACCTCTGCTGGGACCTCCACCACCGGCGGGGGCACACCCTCGTCCTGGTGCTCCACGACCTCAACCAGGCGTTCCGGTACGCCTCGCACCTGATCGTGATGAAGGACGGCCGGATAGCGGCGCAGGGCGATCCGATGGAGGTCGTCACGGCGGACCTGGTGCGGGAGGTGTTCGGGCTGGCCTGCCGGATCATCCCCGATCCGGAGGTCGGGACCCCGATGGTGGTGCCCGCCGCCCGCCCCGACGACCCGCGCCGCCTCGACGGGGCCCTCAGCGCCGTGGAGCCCCGCACGGGCTGAGGGGCGGTCGGGTTCCGTCCCCGGTCGGGGCGGGAGGGGGCGCGGGCCGTCGGGCGCCCCCGCCCCCGAAGTCCCCGGCCGGGACGGTCCTCAGGCCAGTGCCTCCCGCAGCAGCGGCTCCAGGCCCTTCACGGCGTAGGGGATGCTGAGCACGGAGGCGCTGGAGAGGGCCAGGCCGACGGCCGGGTCGGCAGGGAAGACCAGCCGGTCCTCCCGGGCCGCCTTCATCTCGGCGATCTGCGGGTACTGCTTCAACGTGGCCGCCAGCGGGAGTTGCTGCTGGCTCAGTAGGATCACCACGTCGGCGTCCGCTTCGCCCGTCTTCTCGGCGGACAGTTCGACGAAGTACGTGTCCTCGCCCAGGCCCGTCACGTACGGCGAGGGCTTCAGGCCGAGCGCGGAGACGATCTGCATCCGGGTGTCGCCCGTGGTGTACACGCCGACCTTGCCGCCGAAGGCCAGCAGGATGGACACGGTCTTGCCGGCGAACGCGGGATTGCGGTCCGCGGCGGCCTTGAGCAGCGCCTCGGTGTCCGCGATCAGCTTCTCCCCTTCGGCGGCCCGGCCCACCGCGCGGGCGATGAGCTTGGTGGAGTCCCGCCACGGCACGGTGTTCGCCGCGGCGCCGCCGGGCAGCCCCACCGTGGGGGCGATGTCGGTGAGGGTGCGGTACTCGGTCTCGTCCCCGCCGGACTGGACGTTGACGATCAGGTCGGGGTCGAGGGAGGCCACCTTCTCGAAGTCGAACGGCGGCTTGAGGAAGGTCGGGGTCTTGCCGCCCAGCGAGGGTTCCGCCCAACTGCCCACGCCGCGCTTCATGGTGGGGATGAACTGCCACAGGCCGACCGGGACGACACCGAGGGCGAGGAGCACGTCGTGGTCGGTGCGCCCCAGGGAGAGCACCCGCTCGGGCTGCTCGGCGATCCGCACCGTGCCGAACTTGTCCTCGACGGTGACGGGGAAGGCGCCCCCGGAGCCGGTCGACCCCGCCGGGGTGGACTCGTCGTCGTTGCCGCATCCGACGAGGGTCAGGGACGAGCCGAGCACGGCACCCATGGAGATCATGCCCCGGCGGCTCAGGGGCCGTTCGCGTACGGTCGTTGTGGTCATGGCAAGGCCCGTCTGTGAGAGGTGGAGACACCGGACGGCGTACCGTCCGGCAGCGGCCCGCACCGCTGTGCGCGTCCGGATGGCGGACCCCGGCCGAGGAGTGCTGCCCGCACGGCCGGAACCCGCCGGTCGCGCGAGCCACGGTCGCACACTAGTCAGGCAAGGCTTACCTTGGCAACGATCTTCCCCTGGACGGCGGGGAGTTGCCCCGCCCGCCGCCCCCGGGCCAGGACCGGTCGGAACCGCCCCTCACTCCGGGCGGCTCAGCACGGTGCGCAGTGCGCGTTCCAGGAGGGCCGCCGCGTCGGGGCCGCCGGTGGTGCGACGCCAGGCGACATGGCCGTCGGGGCGCACCAGGACGGCGCCGGATCCGGTGATGCCGTACGTCCGCGTCCAGTTGGGGTCGATCTCCGCGGTCCCCGGGCCGAGGACCCTGGTGTGCAGGGGCACGGAGAGGCGCTGCTGGACGTGGTGGGCCGCCGCGGTCCAGACCGTGCCCGCGGCTCCGGTGAGCAGGGTGAACCCGAGGCCGAACAGGTCGAGCACGGAGGCGGCGTCGGGGCCGGGGCCCAGCGGGAGGTGCGGGGCGCGGTGGCCGGGGCGGGCGCTCGGACGGTAGTCGGCACGGGAGTCCGTGACCGGGTCGGCCGGGGCGGCGGGGTCGTCGGCCTCGGGGACGAGCGCGCCCTGCGGGTAGTGGAAGCCGAGGATCAGACCGTCCTTCACCAGCCGCTTGGGCAGTTCCGCGCGCCACCGGTCCCAGTTGCCGGTGGCGACGGCGGCGGCGTTGTTGGTGCGGTCCTCGTCGGCGGTCCGTTCGGCGACCGGACGGCGTTCGGGGTCGTAGGTGGCGAGCAGTCCCGGGCCGGCCCAGCCGTGGACGACCGCCGCGAGCTTCCAGGCCAGGTTGTGCACGTCCTGGACGCCGAGGTTGAGTCCGGAGCCGCTGAACGGCGTCACCAGGTGCGCCGCGTCGCCCGCGAGGTGGACCCGACCGACGGTCATCCGCTCGGCGACCTCGCTCCGGCTGGTCCAGTGGGACTCCTCCAGCACCTTGACCGGGAGCGCGGGGTCACCGGCGACGGTGCGCACCACGTCGGCGGGGTCGAGCGGCGTCGGGTCCGGGGCGCCTTCGAGGAGCCGGTTGAAGGTCCAGCGGTCGGGTACGGAGGTGGGCTGGAGGTAGCCGCGCACCCCGTCGGAGTGCAGGAAGGTGTTGGAGGCCCGCAGCTCGCCGAAGAGGGGGCCGAGGGGCGCCTCGAAGAGGAGTTGGTGGTTCTCGGTGACGGGCCCGCCGCCGCGCAGCCGGACCCCGGTGGCACGTCGTACCGCGCTGTGGGCGCCGTCGCAGCCGACGAGGTGGCCGCAGCGCACCCGGTAGGTACGGCCCCCGGGTCCGGTGACGGTGGCGGTGAGGTGCTCGTCCGTCTGTTCCAGGTCGCCGAGCGCGTGCCCGTACCGTACGCGGGTGGTGGGCACGCGGCGCCGCAGGACGTCCTCGACGACGTCCTGCGGGCACAGCACCGTCGTCACCGGGCTGTGGTCGGCGCGGCGACCGGCGGCGACGTGCCGGGCGAGCACGGCGTCGGGGCCGCTGAGGGACGCCAGGGTCGGGGCGAACGCGAAGCGCAGTCCGACGCGTTCCTGGGCGAGGGCCGCCCCGGTGACCTCGTCGGCGAGGCCGAGGTGTCGAAGGACCTCCATGGTGCGGGTGTTCACGGCTCGGGAGCGGGGCAGCGCGGAGGGCCCGGTGCGGCGCTCGACGAGCAGGAAGGGCACGCCCAGCCGGTCGAGGAGCAGGGCGAGGGTCAGTCCGGCGGGGCCGGCTCCGGCGATGAGGACGGGAACGTACTCGTCCACCGGGGCGGTCTCCGGGGCGGGGGCCGCGGTCATGACGGGGTCCTTTCGAGGGCGGGTTCGGCCGGGTGCGCGGAGCCGTCGTGTTGCCAGCGGCGGGCGCGCCGGCGCAACGGGCCGACCAACAGGTGTTCGGTGAGCAGGGCGACGGCCACGGCCACGGTGGCCCAGGCGAAGACCTCGTCCGTGGCGAGGTTGGTGCGTGCGGTGGCGATCTGGGCGCCGACCCCGTCGGGGGCGGCGAGCAGTTCGGACATGATCGTGGTGCGCAGCGAGGTGGTGGTGACCAGGGCGACGGAGGCGAGGAGCGGGGCGGTGAGCGCCGGCAGCACCAGGTGACGGAGGCGGTGGAGGAGGGGCACGTGGAAGGCGGTGGCCATCTCCAGCAGGTCGGCGTCGAGGGAGCGCACGGCTTCGGCGACCGCGACGGCGACGACCGGCACCGAGACCAGGGTGGCGACGAAGACGGGCACCTCTCCCCCGCCGCCCCACCAGACCATTCCCATGACGACGGGCACGATCGGCGGAATGCCGAGCAGTACCGCGCGCAGCGGGCGGCCGAGTCCGTCGACCAGGGGGCTGGTGCCGCCGATCAGACCCCACAGGGTGCCGATGAGCAGGGCGAGTGCCGAGCCGAGGAGGGTGCGGCCGAGGCTGCGGGCGATCTCGGTGGGCAACAGGCCGCTGGCGGTGAGGCGTTGCAGTGCTTCGGCGGTTTCGGCGGGTGAGGGGACGAGCACGGCGGGGTGACGGGCGGCCCAGAGGTGCCAGAGGGCGATCAGGGCCACGGTGCCCGTCAGCACGAGTGCGGTGTCACGGACCCTCGGTGACGTAGAGGCCGGCACCGGGCACCTTCCCTCCGACCAGGGCCGGCGAGGCGGCGGCGAGTTCGGTGAAGAGCGCGGTCAGTTCGGGGCGGGCGTCGCGGGCGCTGCGGTAGGTGGGGGTGAGGCGGTCGAGCAGTCGGGTGACGAGCGGGCCGGGGGCTCCGGTGCGCCGGGCGACCTGGGGGGCGATCGCGGCGGGCCGGTCGGCGGCGCCGCGGGCGGAGCGGGTGAGGGCGCGGTGGAGGTGTCCGACGAGTTCGGGGTGGTCCTCGGCGAACCGGCCGCGGACGCCGACGGCGTAGGTGGGCAGGCTGCGCTGTCCGGTGGCCTTGCGCCACTGTTCGCCGAGGGTGAGGATCTGCTTCTTGGGGCGGCCGACGGACGCGGCCCGGCTGAGCGCCAGGCTGGCCTGGTGCTCGGGGAGCAGTGCGTAGTCGACCTCGCCGGCGCTGACCGCGGTGAGCAGGTCGGGGAGGCCGGGGTGGTTGACGACGGTCAGGTCCTCGCCGGGGGTGAGTCCGTTCTCCCGGGCGAGGTGGCGGAACAGCACGTCGTTGACGTCGCCCTTGAACGGGATGTGGACGGTGGCGCCGCGCAGCGAGGACCAGGAGGGTGCCGCGTCCCGCGGGCCGACGAGCACGTCGACGGGTCCGCCGACGACACCGAGGATGCGCACGTCGACGCCCCGGTTGTGCAGGTTGGCCGCGATGTTGCTGGGGAGGGTGAGGACGTCGACGGAGTTGCTGGTGAGTTGGGTGCGGATCTCGTCGGGGTTGCGCAGGGCGCTGAAGCGGACGTTGCCGGCCTCGGAGGTCAGTTCCCGGTCGGTGCGCAGTCCGGCGGTCGCGGCGTCGAGCACCGCGTTGGGGGCGACGGCGATGCGCAGGCCGGTGTTCTCGCCGCCTGCGCCGGGCCCGGCGCAGGCGGCGAGGAGGGTGAGGGACGCCAGGAGTTGCGCGGCGCGGACGGGTCGGTGGCGGGTGTGCGTGGTCACTCGTGGGCTCCTGAGCGGTGGGGGTGGGGTGGCGCGGGCGGCCCGTCCGGCGGGTCGGTGAGGTGCGCCGTGGGGTGCGCCGCGGCGAGGGCCCGGACGACGGCGCGTGCGGCGCGTTCGGCGGCGGCGGGGGTGCGGGTGGCGGCGGGTGCGTCGAAGTCCAGGACCTGGTGACCGGTGGGTCCCAGGACCAGGGCCCGGTCGGCGGTGACGGCGGCCTCGTGGGGGTCGTGGGTGGACCACAGCACGGTCGAGCCGGCGTCCCGGGCGAGGGCGAGGAGGGTCTGCCGCACCTCGGCGCGCAGGTGGATGTCCAGTGCGGAGGCGGGTTCGTCGAGGACGAGGAGCGGGGCGCGGACGATCAGGGCCCGGGCGAGCGCGACGCGTTGCCGCATCCCGGTGGAGAGTGCCGCCGGGTAGGCGTCGACGGAGCCCGCGAGGCCGAGTCCGTCGAGGAGGTGGCGGGCGCGGACGAGGTCTGCGGCGGCGGGGCGGCGGCCCAGGACGAAGACCACGTTGTCCAGGGCGGTGCGCCAGGGCATCAGCCGGGGTTCGGCGAAGGCGTACCCCACGCGGTCGGGCGCCGTGACGGTTCCGGTCGTCGGGCGGTGGAGACCGGCGGCCAGGCGCAGCAGGGTGCTCTTGCCGACGCCCGAGGGTCCGAGGACGGCGAGGGTGGTGCCGGCGCGCACGGCGAGGTCGAGCCCGTGGAACAGACGGTGCGTCCGGTAGCGGTGGCCGACCGCACGGAACGTCACTCCTCCAGTGGACATGTAATCCCCCAAGTCATCTTGAGCCCCTGACGACTTGGGCGAGGCTAACAAAGGTCTGCCTGACCTCAGTGGTTCGGTCAGGCAACTGCATCGCAGGCAACCAGCCCTTGCACGCATGCAGTTGGGGAGCAGCGGCGAGGGGCACGGACGCCGGGCGGCCAGTTCTTACGAGAGCCTGACGGTGCGGCCGTTTCCCTCGCCCCGCGCTCGTGACGGCTTGTTCACTGGGGCCTCCCGAGTTGCTGATGCGCATGAGGAGGTAGGTGGCTGATGGTGGAGAGAATCGTGGAACGTGCACGGCCGTCGTCCGGGTGGAGCAGTGCCCTGCTCGACGGGCTGACGGCCGAGGACCGGATGCTGTTCCGCACGTTCGGACAGGGACCGAGTCGAACGGTGCCGTACGAGCTGGTGCACCGGGCCTTCGAGGACCAGGCCCGGACCCGACCGATGACGATCGCCGCCACGCATGACGGGCGGAGCATCACCTACGGCGAACTGGACCGCCAGGCCGAGCGGTTGGCCCGGGTGCTCGCCGACCGGGGGGTGCGCACCGGTGACCGGGTGGCGGTCTTCGTCCGTCGTTCCCTGCCGATGCTCGTCGCGCTGCTGGGCACCTTGAAGGCCGGCGCTGCCTACGTCCCCCAGGACATCGGCATCACTCCGCGGGCCCAGCTCCGGCACGTGCTGCGGACTTCCGGGGCGCACACCGTGCTCACGCTCTCCCCGTACGAGGACCGGGTGCCCGTGACGCCCGGCACCAGCACGGTCGCCGTCGACCTGTTGATGGAGGAGCCGCTGCCCCTGCTGGAGGAAGCCCCGCCCCGCCCAGGCGTCGGACCCCGCCCCGAGCCCGACCCGGGCGGTGAGGACCTCTGCTACGTCCTGTTCACCTCCGGCACCACCGGACAGCCCAACGGGGTGGCCGTCACGCACCGCAACGTGTGCAACCTGCTGCACACCGCGCCCGGTCGGCTGGGGATCGAACCGGGGATGCGGGTGAGCCAACTCCTCAACATCGCCTTCGACATGGCGGCCTGGGAGATCCTGGGCGCACTGAGCCACGGTGCGACCCTCGTGCTGCGCGGCAAGGACTTCACCGAGGCGGTCCGCGAGGCGGAGGTGATCATCGCGACGCCGACCATCCTGTCGGGGCTGGACCCCGCGGACTGCACCCGGGTGCGGGCGGTGGCGGTGGCCGGGGAGCCGTGCCCCCGCGCCCTCGCCGACCGGTGGGCGGCCGTCTGCGACTTCCACAACGGCTGCGGACCCACCGAGACCACGATCGTCAACACCGTGCAGCGGCACACCCCGTCGGCCGAACGGCTGACGATCGGACGCCCCGTCCCGAACACCACCGTGTACGTCCTCGACGACCACGGTCGGCCGCTGCCCATCGGCGAGGTGGGTGAGATGTGGGCGGGGGGCGCGGGAGTGACCGCGGGATACCTGGGCGACCCCGGGCTGACCCACGAGCGTTACCGGGCGGACCCCTTCGTCGGGGCGGGGCAGCTGATGTTCCGCACCCGGGACCTGTGCCGTTGGACCCCCGAAGGCGAGCTGGAGCACCTCGGACGCACCGACGACCAGGTGAAGGTCCGGGGCTTCCGCGTCGAACTCGACGCGGTGTCGGCCGTCCTGGAGTCGATGCCCGGCTGCGTCAGGGCGGCCACCGTACGGCTGGACGGCAGCACCCTGGTCTCCTTCGTCTCCCCCGGCAGCCTCGGGCCGGCCGCTGCGCGACGCGCGGTGGCCGACGTCCTGCCGTACTACTACGTCCCCGAGGAGGTGCACGCCCTGGACCTCCTGCCGCAGACCAGCCGGGGCAAGATCGACAAGGCCGCGCTGGTGGAGCTCGCCGAACGCCTGCGGGACCAGCGGCTGCGGGACGAGCGCTCGGACGTGGCCTCATGAGTACCGTCTCGCGACCGCCCACCAGCGCACCCGACGCCGAACGGCTCGTGGTGCCCCCGCTGCCGCCGCCCGGCCCGCTCGTCCGGCGCGTACTGGGGCATCCGCGGTTGATCCCCCACCACCGGTTGCTCGTGTCCGTCCTGCTGGTCAATGCCGGGGTGCTCGGGTACGTCGTGGCCTCCCCCGGCCCGGTTCCGGTGGACACCCTCTCCCACGCGGCGCTGGTGAACTTCACCCTGGCCGTGCTGATCCGCCAGCAGTACGTGATCAACGCGCTGTTCAGGATCGCCACGGCGGCACCCGTGACCTGGCCGTTGAGCGTCAGATGGGCCCTGTCGAAGGTCTACCACTTCGGCGGGCTGCACATCGGCGGAGCCGTCGCCGGAACGCTCTGGTTCCTGGCACTGACCGTGCGCCTGACCCACGACGGGGCGCCCCTCGCCACCCTCCTCGTCTCCTGGGCCCCGGCGGTCGTGCTGACCGTCGTCGCGCTCACGGCGCTGCCGCCGCTGCGCGCCCGCTTCCACGACGCCTTCGAGCGCGTCCACCGCTTCGGCGGCTGGGCCGCACTCGCCCTGTTGTGGGCCCAGACCCTGCTGGTCGCCCACGACCGCGGGACCTCCCCCGTCGCCTCGCCCGGCCCCTGGCTGCTGGCACTCGTCACCTTCAGCATCGCCCTGCCCTGGCTGCGGCTGCGCCGGGTCCCGGTCGCCTTGGAACGCCCCTCGTCCCACGTGGTGTTGGCGCACTTCGACCACGGGGTGACCCCGTTCGCCGGCTCCTCGACCGCGATCAGCCGTTCGCCGCTCACCGAGTGGCACTCCTTCGCGAACGTCCCCGCACCCGGGCGCAGCGGATTCCGGTTGACGGTCTCCCGCGCCGGAGACTGGACGGGGGAGTTCATCGACGAGCTGCCGGACACCGTGTGGGTCAAGGGCATCCCCACCGCGGGAGTCGCCAACATCGAGACGCTGTTCCGACGGGTCGTGTACGTCGCCACCGGCAGCGGGATCGGACCGTGTCTGCCGCACCTGTTGGCGGGGACCGTGCCCGCCCGACTGGTGTGGGCGGCCCGCAGTCCCCGGGCGACCTACGGGGACGCCCTGGTGGACGAGATCCTCGCGGCACAGCCCGATGCCGTGGTGTGGGACACCGCGACGGACGGCAAGCCCGACATGGCGGCCCTCGCCCACGCCGTCTGGCAGGAATCCGGCGCGGAGGCGGTGATCTGCATCTCCAACCGCCGGCTCACCCGCGCGGTGGTGCAGGCCCTGGAGCAGCGCGGCATACCCGCGCACGGCGCGATCTGGGACTCCTGACCCGCACGCCCACCCCGCTTCCCCACACCCCGTACCCCCCTACCGCTCCCCGCCCCCACGACCCCCCGGAGGAGACATGCCCGACCATCTGAAGGTGGAGCGCCACGACCGCGTGGTGACCGTCCGCCTGCACCGGCCCGAGGTGCGCAACGCCCTCAACACCGCCCTGTTGGAGGAACTGCTCGACACGCTCGGCCCGTTGGACGGCGACCCCGAGGTGGGCTGCTTCGTCATCACCGGTTCCCACGGCGTGTTCGCCTCGGGCGCCGACATCCGGGAGATGGCCGAGCGCAGCGCGCCGGAGATGTTCGCGGCGGACTGGTTCGCCCGTTGGGAACTGTTCGCGTCCTTGCGCACGCCGAAGGTGGCGGCGGTGGCCGGCTTCGCCCTGGGCGGCGGCTGCGAGCTCGCCATGATGTGCGACACGGTCATCGCCGACACCACCGCGGTCTTCGGCCAGCCGGAGATCACGCTCGGGGTGATCCCCGGCATCGGCGGGACCCAGCGGCTCACCCGGCTGATAGGCAAGGCCAAGGCCATGGACCTGATCCTCACCGGAAGGACGATGGACGCGGCGGAGGCGGAGCGGTCCGGGCTGGTCGCACGACTCGTCCCTGCCGGCGAACTGGACTCCGAGGCGGCCGAGTTCGCGCGGGTGATCGCCTCGCGCAGCCGGCCGGCGGCCCTCGCGGCCCGGGAGGCGGTCGGTCAGGCGCTGGAGTCGGGACTGGGCGAGGGCTTGCGGTACGAGCGGCGGGTCTTCCACTCGTTGTTCGCCGGCGCCGACCAGAAGGAGGGGATGCGCGCCTTCCTGGAGAAGCGCCCCCCGCAGTTCGGACACGGCGCCCCGTAGCGGCCGTCGCGCCGGTGGCCCCGGGCGGAGCAGGAGCTCCGGCCGGGGTCCCGGGCTGCCGGAGCAGCCTAGAGCGGTGCGACGGGAAGGGTCAGCTCGAAGCGGCATCCTCCCGGCACGTTGTTGACGCGTACCCGGCCGGAGTGGGCCTCGACGATGCCGCGCACGATGGCGAGGCCCAGCCCGGCGCCCCCCGGTGGGGTACGGGCCTCGTTGCCGCGCCAACCGGGGTCGAAGACGCGGGGCAGGTCGTCCTCGTGGATGCCGCCGCAGCTGTCGGTGACCGCGAGGGTGGCCCAGCGGTCGCCGCTCATCGCGCAGACCGCGACGGCGCCCCCGGCCGGTGTGTGGTGGATGGCGTTGACCAGCAGGTTCGCCAGGACCCGCGTCATCTCTCCGGCGTCGACCTCCACCGGCACCGGCTCGACGGGATCGTTGAGCAGGCGGACCCCGTGTTCGGCGGCGAGGGCTTCGGCACCGGCGAGGGCGTCTCCGACGAGGTCGTGCAGGGAGGTCCGCACCGGGTCGAGGGACAGGGCACCGGCGTGGATGCGGGACAGTTCGAAGAGGTCGGAGACCATGCCGTCCAGCCGTTGCACCTCGGCGCGGATCTGTCGGAAGTAGCGCTCCGGGTCCCTGGCGACCCCGTCCTCCAGCGCCTCGGCCATGGCGCGGAGCCCGGCGAGCGGGGTCCGCAGGTCGTGCGAGATCCAGGCGACGAGTTCCCGTCGGGAGGCGTCCAGCGCGCGTTCGCGTTGTCTGGACGCCGCGAGTCTGGCCGCGGACGCCTCCAGTTCCCGGCTGAAGGACGCCAACTCGGCCGTGGCGGGCGTCTTGGGGCTGGCGAAGCTGCCGTCGTGTCCGAACGAGCGGGCGGCGAGCGCCAGTCCGCGGCTGCCGGCCGCGACCCGGCGGCCCAGGAGGACCGCGGTGGCGAAGGAGGCGAGCGCCGCCATGGCCACCACCACCGTCACCACCTTGAGGTCATGGGCGTTCATCAGCAGCATCGCCCAGGAGACCGAGAGGGTGCCGGCGAGCATGGCGAGCACCGCCACCGCCGCCACCACGGTCACCGAGGCCATGAGCGATCGACGGCGCAGCAGGTGCAGGGCCACCACCCCGGCCAGTCCCGCGCACACCGCGCCGAGCAGGGCGTACACCGCGATGAGCGCCAGATCAGACATCACCGTGAACCCCCGGGTAGCTCCCCCGTGCGGCGTCCGCGAAGCGGTAGCCGATCCCCCAGACCGTGTGGATCAGGGCGGGGGCGGCGGGGTCGTCCTCGATCTTGCTCCGCAGCCGCCGGATGTGCACCGTCACGGTGGAGAAGTCACCGAACTCCCACCCCCACACCTCACGCATCAGCGTCTCGCGGGTGACCGCCCGGTCGGGGTGGTGGAGCAGATAGGCGAGGAGGTCGAACTCCCGCAGGGTGAGGCTGACTTCCCGCCCGTTCTTGGTGACCGTGCGCCCGGCCGGGTCAAGCGTGAGGCCGAACCGGGACACCAGGCGCCCGGGCTGCTCGACGGTGTTCGCCCGGCGCAGCACCGACGCCACCCGCAGCACGAGTTCGCGCGGGCTGAACGGCTTGGTCAGGTAGTCGTCCGCGCCGGTCTCCAGCCCGAGGACCCGGTCGCTCTCGTCGCCGCGGGCGGTCAGCATGATGACGGGCACCGGTCCGGTGCGGAGCAGGGTGCGGCAGACCTCCAGGCCGTCGATGCCCGGCAGCATGAGGTCGAGCACGACCAGGTCGGGGCGGCGCAGCGCGGCGGAGCGCAGGGCGACGAAGCCGTCGGGGGCGTGGGCGACCGTGTGCCCGGCCTGTTCGAGGTAGCTGACGACGACCTCAGCGACGGTCGGATCGTCCTCGACCACCAGAACGTGTGTCGGCGTGTGGTGCATGGCCCCAGCCTCTCAGGGGCGTGCACGACGCGTGCGCAGGGCCGGCGGGTCTCCGTCCCGCCGGCGCAACGCCCGGTGGAACGCCCGGTGGAGCGCCCCCTGGAACGGCCGGTGGAACGGCTGTTGGAGCGGCCAGCAGAACGCCCCGCCGAGGCCGGGGCGGGGCGTTCCGCGTTCTCATCTGCGGTACTGCGGCGGCAGGGTGACCGCCCTGCCGTACGGCTGCGTCACCCCGCCGTTCCTACGCGTAGACGTAGAACTGGGTGTGGTCCAGCACGCTCTGGGGCGATGCGTTGGTCCAGGGCGGCATGGTCTCGTTGAGGTCGATCACGTCGGTCGTGCCCCCGGTGGGGAGGTACTCGGCGCTGCTGGGGTGCAGCGCGTGCCACTCGACCCAGAGCTTGTCGACGAACGCGTGGTGCAGCCAGAACACCGGGTCGTTCGGGGAGACGCTGGACTCCATCTGCCCCCACACCCAGGTGTGCACCCGGTTGTGCATGCTCATGTAGCCCGCGGAGCCTTCGAGGGTGGAGCGGAAGCCCGCCGAGCCGTCCCGCCAGGGCGCGGAGTCGTAGGTGGGGATGGCGAGGGCGGAGTCGACCTCGGCACGCGTCGGCAGGGTCGGTACCCGGTAGCCGAGGTTGCGGGCGAGGAAGGGACGGCTGTCGGCCTGGATGGTGATCGGCCACTGGCCGGCCGAGTAGGCGAAGGGGCCGTCCATGACCTGGTCGTCCAGGGGGCGTCCGGTGCCGCCGAGGAAGTTCGGTGCCCACAGGGAGGAGCCGGCGGTGTTGTCGACGGTCCAGTCCCAGTAGGGGATCGACACCTGCGGGTTGACCTTCTGGAGCTCGTTCTCGAAGTCGATGAGGTACTTGCGGTGCCAGGGCAGGAACGACGGGCCGAAGTGGCCCACGTATATGCCGGTGTTCATGTCGAGGGCGAAGCGGAGGCGGTGCGCGGCGACGAACTCGTCGTACACGCCACTGGCTTTGAGGGCCAGCACGGCGTCGACGAACGCCTGCTTCTCGGCGGACGTGAGGTTCGCCTGGTTCTTGCGTACGGTCATGGCGGTTGCTCCCGGCTCAGGCGGTGGGGTCGAAGGGGACGATGGCGGCGCCCTTCAGTGAGATGACCGCGGTGCGTGCGGCGTCGTGCGGGGTCGCGAACCTCTCGTAGTGGTTGATGGTGCTGCTCCAGCCGCTCTTCCCGTGCTGCATGACCTGGAGTTCGCGGCCGTCGACCAGGACCCGGTAGCCGGGGCCGTGTCCTGCGTGGGCGTGGGTGCGGGCCTTCGCATCGGGCAGTCCTTGGATGCGGCGGCCCTGGAAGACCTCGTCGAACGGTGCGAGTTCGCCTTTGCCGCCCGGTGCGGCGGCCTCGGCCGGTGCGCTGCCGGCGGTCGCGGTGGCGACGCCGGCGAGCACTGCGGTGCCCGCGGCTGCGCCTCCTACGGCTCGGATGACCTGACGACGGGTGAGTCTGGACATGACGAATGGACCCCCATAAGCATGGCTGAGGCGACCCCCCAGGTTGTTTGCGGGCCGCCGCGACCATGCCAACACGGGGAGTGATCGCCGCAGAAGGGGGACCGGTTCGGTTGGCTGCCATACGGACACGTTTCGCAGGCCACGGGGGTGCGACCGGACGTGTTCTTACTGCGCGTCCGGGTCCGGGGGTTTCGGAACCGTAGATTCCATCGTGAACGTGCCACCTACATGGAGATCTTCCCGGCGACGGCGGCCCGTCATGCGGCGGGGCCGCGATCCGAACATGGCCGGAAAGGGGAGCGACGTTATGCGACGAAGACCCCAAGTACCTCGTTTGCCGGTCCCGTGCCGTGCGCCGCCGTCACGGGGGCGGCGACGATACTGACCGTCATGACCAGCGCACCCGACTCCCCGGCGGCACCGTTCTCCCAGATCAGGATCAGGACGGGGGCCCTGGTGTTCTGCGGGAACGACGTCGCCCTCATCCGACGGGACCGCACCGGCTCGGTCCACTACTCGCTGCCCGGCGGCAACGTGGAACCCGGCGAGGACCTTCCGCTGGCCCTGCGCCGGGAACTCGCGGAGGAGCTCGACCTCGACGTCGACCGGGCCGAGGGCGGCGAGCTCGTGTGGCTCGTCGACCAACGCGTCAGCCGTCCCGGTCCCGTCCCGCCCCCGCGCAAACTCCATCTGGTCTACCGTCTCCACGTCACCCCGGACCTCCGCGCCACCCTCGCGGAGGCCGAACGGGACGAGCTCCCCGACGGCAGTCACGAGGTCGGCGCCATCGAGTGGATCGACTACCGGAAGACCGCCGGGCTGCCGATCTACCCGCCCGTCGGGCCCGCCCTCGCCGCCCTGCCGAACCCCCGCTCCACCGTCGCCGACGCCGCCCTCGAAGCGTTCACCGACGAGAACTACACCTGGAGGTGATCCGCCCCGGCGGTCCGGCGGCTGCCCCGTCGCCTACGGACGGGCCGCCATGCACCGGCGCAACAGCGGCTCCAGTCGCCACTGGGTGTCGTCCCGGTCGAACACCTGGAGGGCGTCCAGGCAGTTGACGACCCACCGGGCCTCGTCCTCGTCCTCGATCCGGACCGCCACGGCGGTCACCGCGCTCTCCAGGTCGAAGGGTTCCTCCTCGAACTCGTCGTCGAGGACCCGGTACCCCGTGGTGAGCAGGGGGCTCGCGTACACACCGGTCTTCTCGGCGAACTCGCGGGCCCCGCCGCGGTCCGTACCCAGGCCGGCCAGTCGGCGCAACACCTCCTCGGGGTCGCCGAGTTCGCCGTGCAGGCGGTACGCCCGGTCGACCAGGACGGGCCAGCCGCTGGTCAGCTCGTGCAGACGGTCGAGGCGGTCCTCGGTGTGGAACATCTCGATGCGCTGGGCCCAACCGCGCAGGCTGCGACGGTCGTGGCGGCGCAACACCACGGGTGCGGCGGCGACCGGGTCGGCGCCCGTCAGCAGGGACCGCCACAGGGCCAGTTGGTCGGGTGCGGTGACGATGACGACCGCCCGGGTCACCCCCGGCGTGGTGGGCAACAGGGTCTCGGCCAGGTCGACGGCCTCCCGGCAGGTCCCCGGCCGGGCCGGGTAGCGGGCGAAGTCGCTGATGACGACGCGCCGTTCCCGCGGGAGCCCACCGGTGAGCTCCTGCTTGTAGACGCTCGGCTTGCCGACCGGCGGCAGCCTCCAGTCGGCGATGCGCCCGGCGACCGTGCGCAGGGTGTCGCCGACGTCGGTGACACCGGTGGCGGGCGTGCCGAGGACGACCCTCGTCTGGTTGGAGCGCTCGCCGAGCAGATCGTCCAGTTGGGTGATGGTGAGCGGGGCCGGCCGGCCGTCGGGCAGCTCGGGCCGGCCCTCCTGGACGATGCTCTCCTGGAGTTCGCAGTCCTGCTCGGCCCGCAGCAGACGGGCGTCCACCTCGTGGGAGGTGCCGATCATGCGCAGGGCGTTCGGGCCGCGCAGGTGCCAGCCCTGGCCGTCGTGGTTGGGCGCGAGGATGCCGAGGCCCACCATCTCCGAGAGGTAGGCGCGGAAGCCCTCGGTGTCGAGCTGTTCGAAGCCCTTGCGCCAGAACGTCTCGCACTCCTCGCGCAGTTCGGCGTCGCTCAGCCGCATCTCCAGCCCGTGGTGCCGGGCCTGGTACGCGAGCACGTTGGCGATCACGTCGTAGCGGTGGTCCAGGCTGAGCGTGTCCTTGAAGGCCGCCGAGATGCCGTCACGGAGGCCGGTGTCCGACTCCACGACCTCGATGTCGGCGACGTCGACCGGGTACGGGGGCCCTTCGGCGCCGCGCCGCGCCCGCTTGCGGTGCATCAGCTCGACCAGCCGGTGACCGAACATCTGGAGCAGGAACGGCTGGTAGGAGCAGTAGCCGAGCACCCGGTTGACGAGGTCCATGTCGTGGAACTCGAAGCCGAGCGCCCGCATGGGTTCGACCAGGAGTTCCGCGGCGAACTGGGGGGCGAGCGGGCCGATCACCTTCGGGGTCTGTGCGAGGTGGCCGAACGGCCCGTTGCTGGCGAGCTTGGAGAAGCGCTGTACGGAGTGCAGGCCGGCGAAGACGACCTTCGCGCGGTCCTTGGTGTCGGAGCCGAGGCCCTTGAGCTTCTTGGTCTGGTCGAAGCGCGGGGCGTCCGCCTCGAAGAACTGGTCGCACTCGTCGAGCAGGATCAGCAGCCGGCGCCGCGAGTCCCCGTCGAGCCAGACCCGGACGGCGGCCCGTACCCGTTCGGAGGTGTCCTGGCGCGAGCGGCGGCCCTGCGGCCGACCCAGCACCTGCGCCGCGACCAGTTCCCGGTCCAGTACGCTCCACAGCGCCTGCGGCCCGAGCGAACTGCCCTTGCCGATGTTCTCCTGGTCGAGGTTCACGTACACGGCCTGGTGGTAGCCGGGGCGTTGCTCCGCGAACCGTTCGCCGGCGTCACTGAGCAGGGCCGACTTGCCCAGTCCCCGGCCGCCGAAGATGACCTGGGTCCCGCGCGGGTCGAGGATGCTCTTGCGTTCGGCGTCACGGCCGTAGAACATCTCGCCGCCGATGCGACCGCGCTTCTCCCGGATGTACGGGTTGATGCCGGAGAACGGCAGCAGCGTCTGGGTGGCGGTGCTGACCTGGCGGTTCCCCCGGGCCGCGAGATAGGCGAGGGCGGCGTCGTCCACGACCAGCAGCGGTTGCAACCGGGGTGAGGCGACGGCGAGTTCGATGCGGGCCGCCCGGCTGAGCGTGCCGAAGTAGACGACCAGCAGACTCGCTCCGCTGGTGTCGCGCTCCGCCAGGCTCATGACGACCTTGGCGGGCGGACGGCCCCAGACCATCAGGACGCGCAGGGTGCCGCCCTGCTCCCCGATCTGCGAACCGAACGCGGGGGCCTTCGCGCGGCCGTTGATCTCCACCTCGGTCACCTCGAAGAGGCGGTACTCGCGTCGGTGGGGGGACCGCTCGTCGAGCGGTCGGGCGCTCTTGGCGTCGTAGCCGAGGAGCTTGAGGGCCGGCAGCAGTTGACGTCGCGCGGACACTTCGAGCCGGTCCTTGCGCTCGGTGGCGCCCAGTTCCCGCCAGTCGTCGAGCGCGTCGGCCGCCAGGGCCGCCTCGTCGGTGGAGAGGGCCCCGTAGTCCAGGACGGGGACCGTGGGGTGCTTGCCGCCGGTCCGGACGAGGTCCACGAACTCACGGTCGATGCCCGTGCGCAGGCCGTCCGGCACCACCGGGAAGAACTCGATCAGATGGGACTCGCCGGTCTCGATCTCCGGGACGGGTTCGCCGATCTCCAGGAAGTAGACGAGGTCGGCGGCGGTGGCCAGACCACCGGTGTCCAGGTGCCGCAGGACCTGGGCCCGCTCCTGGGTGGTGGGGTCCGCCGCGTCGAGCCGGGCGCGGATCCGGTCGGCCGCCTGCTGCCGGAAGGTCGGCAGGTCGCCGGTGACGGCGTCGAGCGCCCGACGCACGTCCATCAGGTCGTGCGCCTCGGTGTCGTCGAGGCGGATGCGGGCGTCGGCCAACAGCTCCTGCAGGCACAGGTCCTGGTCGTCGGTGACGGCGCCGTCGGCCTGCGCGCGGTGCAACTCGGCGACGAGTTCGTCGTGCGCCAGCCGCAGCTCCCCGCGTCTGCTGGTCTCCCGGTCGGCGATCTCGGCCACGGTGGGCGGGGTGAACCCGGCGGTCGGGGGGAGGGGCAGCATCCCGCGGCCGGCCAGGTCGACGAGGGTGCGGGCCGCGGTGAAGGCGTCCCGGGCGAGCCGTTCGGCGAGGGCGTCGTCCCAGCTCCGGGCGACCGCCGCGAGGAGCCGGTCGAGCGACGGCCGTTCGTCGAGGGTGTCGCACACCTTCAACAGCTCCACGTCCAGGAGCAGTTCGGGGGAGACCGAGGCGTCGGGGCGCATGGTCGCGGTGTCGCCGCCCAGCAGCGCGAACAACTCCTCCATGGAGGTGCGGGCCGCCCAGACCGTCGCGGCGGCGACGCTGCCCCACCGACGCGACGGCGGCTCCAGTTCCCCCAGCACCGCGTCCTTGCCGTCCAGCAGGGAGCGGCGCAGGGAGGAGATCTCCTTGACCGCCCGATCGCCGTGGGACCGGTCGCCGCGCCGGATGCCGTCGACCGCCAGGCACCATTCCCGGGTCAGTCCGACCGCCCGTTCGATGAGCTGCACCAGGTCCTGCCGCCCGGAGCCCTGGAGCGGCTTGCCGCTGGAGGAACGGTGCTTGCGGTCCATGCGGTCGATCTCGTTGTTGACCTCGGTCAGTTTCGACAGGCGTTCGGCCTGCTCCCGCACCCGTGGCACGGCGACCCGGTCGTCCCGGACCACCGTCGTCAGAAGCGATCCGAGCATCCCGTCGTCGGGGGCCAGCCAGTGCTTGGCGATGTCGGTCGCCCGGGCGAACCGCAGCCGCTGCGGGGCCAGCAGGACCCGGCACTGCTCGCGCAACTCGCCCAGTCGGGCCTCGGTTTCGGAGACGTCGGCGATGACGACCAGGGGCGAGGCGGTCATCAGGGCACCGCTGAGGGCACGGTCGGCGACCGCGGTCGCCACCTCCCCCAGACGGTCCGGCAGCCGGGGCACCAACGCCTTGAGCTGCGCGCCCGCCAGGTGGTCCCCGGTGATCAACGCGGTGCGCAGCAGAGCGGGCAGCAGGACGAGTTCGCTGCCCTCGCCGTCCCGTCCCACGTGCCCGCCGTCCCGTTGCAGCAGTTCCGCGGTCAGCCGGGCGCCCTGGCTGTCCCCCGAGGTGAGCAGGGCGGCGGCACCGGCCAGCCGGAGCGCGGCCACCTGCGGCTGCGGACGGCCGGCGGCCCGTGCCAGGTGGTGGGCGAGCCCGAAGCGCCGTTCCAGGACGAGTTGCGCCAGGGCCCGTTCCACCGCGGCCTCGCCGGTGTCCCGGCCCGCGGACACGGCAGCGGCCGGCTCCCGGGGCGGGGTGTCCTCGGCCCGTGGTGCGACGGCAGCGGTCGGGGGCGCGGGGACCGCAGCCGCGGGGGCGGGGTCGACGTCCAGGGGTGGCACCGGGTCGGCCGGCCCGGTCTCCGTACGGCGCGGTGCCACGGTGGCCGACCGGGCGGGTGCGGTGGATCCCGGCTCCGACGTCGTGTCGGGCGCGCTCTCCCGGGTGGTGGGTCCGGCGGTCTCGACCTGTGGGTTCGGGGCCGTTTCCCCCGGCCGGGCGGGCTGCACGGCGCCGCGGTCGCCGGCCACCGTACCGTTCGCGGACCCGGTGGTCGCTCCCGGCTCCGGACGGGCGGGTCGGTCGGGCTCGGCTCCGAGGAGGGCGTCGCGCTCCGGCGGCAGGGCCAGTTCCGCTGCCATGACCGCCGCCGTGGCGCAGCCGGGCAGCACCCGGACGACCTGCTCCTGAAGCGCCAGGATCTCCGTTGCGGCGTCCGACTGCCGTCCCAGCCGGACGAGCCGCGCCAGGGCGGCGAGCGCGGCGCCCTCCTCCCGTTGCGTCCGTCCCCACACCGTGGTGTCCAGCAGACGGCCGGCCGCACCGCGTACGGCCTCCGCGCCGGAGGCCGCCGCGCTGTCCGGACGGCAGGCGACGTCCAGCAGTTGCCGCAGCGTCTCGCGCGTCCGGCGGTCACGGTCGTGTGCCGTCCGGTACGCGCGTGCGGCGCCCACCAGGTCGTCCAGGCGACGGGGCACCGCCTCGATGCCCGCCGCACGGAACACCGCTTCGACCCCGTCGAAGACCTCGCCCAACGCGCTCAGCGACGTCAGGTCCGCGTCCTGCGGGGGGCGACCGTCGGCGACCGCTTCGGTCACCCGCGTGGCGCACTGCCGGGCCTGCGTGAGGGCCGCCGCCAGCCGTCGACAGGCTTCCTCCGGGTCCGTCGTCCGTCCCAGGGCGTCCTCGGGCACCGCCGCGGGCGGCTCGTTCCCGAGGACGGGGTCCGGGGCGGCGGCCTTCGACGGGGACGCGTCCGGGGTCGGTCCTTCGGGCGCGGCGGCGCGCTGGTGCAGGACGTGGCCCGGACGCGGGCGGCGCTGCTCCTGCGGTGCGTCGGGGTCGAAGTCCGGGTGCTCCGCCAAGATGGACCGGGCCGCGCCGCCCACGGCGGCGAGCCGGGCGCGCTCCTCCTCGTCGGCCCGCGCGGCGAACCAGTCCTGGTCCGCCGCCCAGGCGAGGACGTACGCGCCGGCGACGGAGGCGTTGCACCAGGCGAAGACCGCGGCCCGGACGAGTGTCGCGCCCCACCGGGACACGGGGTCGGTGACCGTCTCGTCGTCCCGCGCGAAGACGAACCTGCCCACCTGGCTCCGCACGGTGCTGGTGAGTTCCCTGACTCCACAGGTGCACATGTGATGTTGCCGGGACTCGCGCCGGAGCCGGGTGAGGACGTCCCGGCACAGGGCGCCGCCCGCCCGTCGGGGCGCTGCCATCCGGATGCCCAGGCTGCCGAGCAGTTGTTGCCGGTTCCTGGGCGGCAGGGAGTTGAAGGCGAGCTCCACCATGCCGACCGTGAGGTCGTTCAGGGCGGCGTCCGGGTGTTGCACGGCGTTGAGCGCGGTGGCCAGGCCCCCGAGGGTGTCGGCTGACGCGCCCGGCGGGGACAACGGTGGCCCCGTGACGACGCGGTAGCGGTCATGCATGCGTACGTGCTCCGTTTCTGTGGTCGTCCTGTCGGTGGTTCCCGGGGCGGCTCGGTCGACGTCGGCCGAGCCGTGAACGGGGGGGGGCGCGTGGTGACCGGGTGAGCGGTCGAAGCCGAGCGGCGTGCGCCGTGCGAGCCGCGAACGGGTCAGGTGCCGCGCGTGTGCTCGGTCACGAAGGTGTACCCGTGCGGCAGTTCCCAGCCGTCCGCCTTGCCGAGTCTGCGGCAGTGCTCCCGGAAGGCCGCTCTCTGCACGTCGCTCGGCGCAGAGCCGGGCAGCAGCCGGCGTAGGTGGCCGGGCACGAACTGGACGCCGCGCGGAGTGCCGTCGTCCGGGCCCGCTCCGCCCCAGGGGCGTACCACCCGCGCCCGGGCCGGACGGTAGCGCAGGAGCGGGATCGTCGGTTCGGCGCCGCGGGCCGGGAAGTGGGGTCGGCCCCAGGGGTCGCGGCTGCCGAGGGCCGGCTCCAGGAGCCGCTCCGCGAGCAGGTCCGAGACCGCCGACTCCAGTGCCGCGGCCTGTGACCGCGCCGGTCTGCGCCCGTAGGCCGCACGCGGCAGGCCCGAGCGGTCCAGCAGGGCGTGGCCGTCCGGGGTGAGCAATCCGCAGCGGCGCACCGTGCGCAGGACCAGTTGCCGCGGGTCGAGCCCCGCCGCGGTGTCGCCGTGGCGGTCACTGCCCGGAGCGTCCTCCCGGGTGAGGACGCACGGTGCGAAGCAGTGCCCGACCACGCGGTCGCCCATCTGCACCGGCTCGTCGAGCGGTGCCGTGGCCACCCGGACCACCGGGCCGCCACGGAGCCAGGACAGTTCGAGCAGCAGGCCGGGGAAGAAGTCGCGGGGCCAGCGGACTCCGGTCAGGCGGCCGCTCCCGTCCCCGAGTTCGGCGGTGGTCTCCTGGGGTCCGCCGTTCGGGTCCGCGGTGCCGCCGTAGTGGTCGATGGCGAGGCGGGTCGCGGCGCGTCGGCCGTGCGCCCGGCCCAGTTCCCGCGCGACCTGCGGGTGCAGGGGGAGCCAACCGTCGATGAGGTGGGCCAGCCTCAACGGGGACCGCCAGACGATCTCGTCCGGGTCGGACCGCAGCAGTTCGTCGGGGCCGAGGTCGGCGTCGTCGACGAGGGGGAGGTCGACCGGATCGACCTCCGTGGTCGGTTCCGGCTCGCCGGGCACGGGGTCCGTGGACGCCCAGCCGCGGCCGGCCGGGTGCAGGGGATCGCCGGGGGGTTCCGCGTCCCCGGGATGGTGGGACCGCCATACGCCTCCCCCCTCGAAGGCGTCGTCCAGGGCGATCCGGCAACCGTTCCCGAACCGGCCCCGTCCGCCGTCCAGTCGGACGGCTTCGGCGAGTGCGACGTTCGCCCGGAACACCGCCGTCGCATAACCCGGGCCCCCGAGCGCTTCCGCCGCCCCGGGGAACCCGCGCAGCCGTGGGCCGACCGCCGTGTACACGGTGACCGGGGCGGTCAGACCGTGGCGTCGCCGTGCCGGGACGGCCGCGCGTTCCACCGCTGCCACCAGGGACCTGAGGTCGTCGCCGCCCAACGGTCCGGCGTCCTGCCAGCCGGCCGTCAGCCGGGTCCGGGGCATGGCGTGGTGACCCCAGGTGCGCAGGGCCCCGGAGGAGTTGAGGACGCCCCGCACCGTGTCGAGGAGACCGAGCAGCCCCGCCCTGAGGTCGTCGTCCCGGGCGCCGCCCACCAGTTCGGCGAGGGAGACGGGCACGAAGGGGCTGAGCAGTTGGGCCCGCGCGGTCGTCAGGAGGTGGTGCGCGTAGGAGGTCGGCTCGTCGCGCCGGGCCGCCTCCCGGGACGGATAGCCGACGTCGACGACGACGTGGCCGTCCCCGTTGATCCAGCGCCGGCGCATCCGTAGCCGGTGGAGCTGGGCCGGTGACGGGCTCAGCGCCGGCCCGAAGGCGTGGAGGTCCGGGACCAGGAGTTCCCTGCGCACCGGGGCGGCGCCGGTTCCCGGGCGGCCCGGCCCTTCGGCGCCCGCGGGTGCCCCCGACACCCAGTCCGGCACGTCGCCGAGGGCGCCGACCTCCGGGTGGGCCCCCTCCCGGTGGACGATCTCGGCGTAGAGCGGGTCGGAGCCGGTGGCGACGCACACCATGGCCCCGACCGGGAGCACGGGAGCACGCGCACCGAGGGTGATCTCGGGGAAGTCGTCGAGCCGGAGCGGGCTGCCGCCGTAGCCCTCGCCGCCGAGGTCGTAGCCGAAGTACACCGCGTTGAAGGCGACCGTGGTGTGCACGGGCGCCCGGCGGGCCGTGACGACCGCTTCGAGGTAGCTCCGCAGCCGCTCCCGGTCCTGCCGGGGCACGGCGCCGTGGCCCCGTGTCATGCAGGGGGTCAGCAGGGGCCGGTCCCCGTACGGGTCGGGCACCTCCGCCCCGTGGTGCTGCGCCTGCGACCGCCCGCGTGCGCCGACCGTCGCCGTTCCCTGTGGGTCCCCGCCCATGACACCTCCGCCGCACCACGGAACACCCGAGCCCGGCATGCGGTAGTTCCGCAGACTATGCCTGCGCATGGCGATCCGGAGGCACCTTGGTCACATTGCGCCGGATAGCAGCGGCTCACGGCGAACTCCGAAGCGGGCCGTGCGGCGTTCCCCCGCCGGGCGGGAACCCCCTTGCCCGGGTGCCGAGTTGTCCGCTTGCCGGGGTGACGTCCGCGGGGGCGCCGGGGTCGCGGAGCCGGGCCCCGTGCCCCGACGCCGCTGACGCCCCCGGCTCAGCGCTCCACCGCGGCGTCGGCCGAGGTGAGCTGTTCGTCCTGGGGGTCCGCCAGGGCCACGGGACTGCGCCACGACCGCGTGATCGGCTGTGTCACGGCCCCCCACCACGGTTCGGTCGGGAGCGGGCCCGCGGACTCGAAGGGCTCACCGGGCTTGGGGAGGGCGACGGCCTGGCCCGCCTCCTCGGCCGCGTCCTTCGTCCACTCCTCCGGCTCCGCCCAGGCGTGCGGGGCCAGGTTGAAGGTGCCCCAGTGGATCGGCAGCAGCACCCCGTGCGGCCGACCGCCCTGGAGGTCGAGGTGCGCCCGCAATCCCTCCGCCGGGGTCATGTGGATGTCCGGCCAGAAATCGCTGTACGCACCGATCTGGATCATGGTGACGTCGAAGGGTCCGTGCTCCGCTCCGATGTCACGGAAACCGGAGAAGTACCCCGTATCACCGCTGTGGAAGATCTGGTGCTGGTCACCGGCCACGACCCAGGAGGCCCACAGGGTGTTCTGCTCGTTGCGCAGCCCCCGACCGCAGAAGTGGCGGGCGGGCGAGGCGGTGAGGCGCAGCCCGGCGACGGTGGTGGACTCCGACCAGTCCAGTTCGCGCAACCGGTCCGCGGGGACGCCCCACCGTTCCAGGTGCGCGCCGACACCGAGCGGCACCGCGAACACGGTGTCCGTGCTGGCGAGCGCCTTGATCGTGGGCATGTCCAGGTGGTCGTAGTGGTCGTGGGAGATGACGACGACGTCGACCGGGCCCAGTGCGGCCAGCGGCACCGGAACGGGATGCAGCCGCTTGGGGCCGACGAAGGCGAACGGTGAGCAGCGCTCGCCCCAGACCGGGTCGAACAGCACCCGGTGCCCGTCGATCTCGGCGAGGACGGTGGAGTGCCCCATCCAGGTGATCCGCAGGCCCGTGGCGGGGGGCTGCGCCAGTTCGGCGAGGGTGTCCCGGTGGACGGGGATCGGGCCCTGCGGAGCCCGGAGGAGGCGCTGCTCCTTGTCGAAGTAGACCTTGGCGAAGCGGGACGCCGAGCCGGAGGGGCGGGTCCGCGCCGGCACCGGGTTCCGGAACGACCCGTCCACGAAGTGGGGCGAGCGCCGGATCCGCTCCAGCCGCTCCCCGGCGGCGTCCGCACCGAAGGCGGCGGGGCGCAGGGCGCGGAGCCCGGATCGCAGGGAACGAAGGTGGGTCACGGTGCCTCCTGGGTGGAGTTCGGTCGGCGGTTCCCATTATGAGCGGCACCACGGACGGTGCCGGGCCGTGCACGCCCCCGGCACGTCCCCCACCGGTGCCGCCGGTGCTCCACGGTGCGCCGTCCGCGGTGTCGCCTCCGACGGAACCCGTCCGTCGGACGGGTGGCGGGACCGCACTGCGTACGTCCGAAGGGTGATGCGGGCGACCCGCATCTCGACGAACCGGCCTCGTACCCTCGGCCGGCGCGCCACGGTCCGTGGCACTCCGGCGAGGACCCGACCGCGCATTACCTCTACCAGGTAGGGGTAAGGAGGCGGCTGAGTGCGCCCACGGGACGACTCGACGCCGTACCATGCCTCCCCCGTCCGGTGACGGGACGAGCCCCCGCACGGCCGGGGGCACGGCACGGTCCGTGGTGCGCCGCGGAACCCGCCGTCCGGTGGGGAGCGGGGCGAGGACCAGGCGCGTTGACACATCCCTGACGCGCTCCCGATACTGACCGGCGATTCAGTTTCCCTCAGGTCGGTCGACCCGGCCCCTCCCTCCTCTTCCGGGCATCACCGGGTCCCGATCGCGGCAAGCCCCAGGAGTTCCCGTGCCCAGCCTCCAGCCCCCTCCCAGCCCGCTGATATCGCTTGAGTGGACCGACCACGTCACCGGCCGACGCGGCTACTTCGTGGTGGACCGTCTGGTGCGCGGCGTGGCCAGCGGCGGCCTGCGGATGCGTGCGGGGTGCACGCTGGAGGAGGTCACCGGGCTGGCGCGGGGCATGACGGTGAAGGAGGCCCTGCACTACGACCCCAAGGCGCGGTACGTGCCCCTGGGCGGCGCGAAGGGCGGCATCGACTGCGACCCCCGGCACCCGGAGGCGTACGGGGTCCTGGTCCGGTTCCTGCGGGCGCTGCGCCCGTACGTCGCCTGCTGCTGGACGACCGGGGAGGACCTGGGGCTGAGCCAGGACACCGTGGACCGGGCCGCCGCGGAGGCCGGGCTCGTCTCGACCGTGCAGGCCGTGTACCCCCTGCTCGACGACGCGGCGGGGGCGCGGAGCCGGCTCGCGGACGCGTTCGCCCGCGAGGTGGACGGCATCGGTCTGGACGCACTCGTCGGTGGCTGCGGAGTCGCCGAGGCGGTGCTCACCGCACTCGACCACACGAGGACGCCGTACGCGGGCACCCGGGTCGCCGTGCAGGGCTTCGGCACGATGGGCGGGGCGACGGCGCGCTTCCTCTCCCGGGCGGGACTGACGGTGGTCGCGGTCTCCGACGTCCTGGGCACCGTCGTCAATCCGGCCGGGCTGGACGTGGAGGCACTGCTGGGGGCGCGCGACGGCTTCGGGACCGTGGACCGGGCGGCCCTGCGCGAGGGCGACCGGGAGATGCCGGGTGACGCGTGGCTCGCCGTCGATGCGGACGTCCTGGTGCCGGCCGCGCTGTCGAACGTCATCGACTGCACCAACCAGCACCGCATCAGCGCCCGGTGGATCGTCGAGGCGGCGAACATGCCCGTGCTGCCGGCGGCCGAGTCGTTGATGACGAACCGCGGCATCGCGGTGCTGCCGGACGTGGTGGCCAACTCCGCGACGAACGCCTGGTGGTGGTGGACGCTCTTCGGCGACATCACGGCCGACTGCGACGAGGCGTTCGCCCACATCCGCACCTCCATGCGGGAACTGCTCGGCCGGGTGCTGGCCCGTGCCGAGGCGGACGGGACGGGACCCCGGGCCGCCGCGCACGCCCTGGCCGCCGAGAACCTGACGGAGATCACGGAACGGTTCGGCACGTACTCCTGAACGGGATGCGGCGGGGCGGACGCCCGACGGGCAGGGACAGGAACGGACGGGCGCCGACGGGCACCGCCGGGGACCCGGCGGGCAGGCACCCCCGGCGGGCACCCGTCGGATATCCGGTGGATCCCGCACCGGGGCTGGTGCCAGCCTGGTGCCATGGTCACCGAATCCACCCCGTCCCCGGCGCTGCTCCCCGGGGACCCGCAGTTGCGGGCGCTGTACGCCTCCCTCGGACAGCGCAAGCGGCCCGAGGACATCGCGCAACTGGTCCTCGACCTGTACCGCGCGACCGACGTACCGCTGGACCGGCCGACCCGCAAGGCGTTGCAGCAGGCTTCGCGCACCTCACTGCGCCGGCTGTGGGCCGGCTACACCTCGATGTTGGAGGACTTCGCCCGCCCGGTCGGTGCCCAGCGTCAGCTCGCCACGGCTTCGGAGCTGTTCGCGACGGTGGACGCCCTGCCCGACAGCGCCGGCGACGACCCCGAGCGGATCGCCGAGGTCATCCGGGCGGCGGGCGGCGAGATCCGCAAGGAGTTCGGGCGCAGCGACTTCCTCGCCGACCGGCTCAACCGCGAGCAGCGCGACGGGTCGGGGCTCGGTGCGATCTCCAAGCGGCAGTACAACAAGCGGTTCCGGTTGCTGCGGCGGATGGAGGCGAAGCTGGCGCGGCTGCTGGCGGCGCAGCGCGAGCGGGACATCACGCTGACCGGCAAGAGCGGGCTGGTGTCACGGTTGCCGTACGAACGGTTCGCGGCCGACCACGCGACGGCCGCGTTCCTCGCGTACCTCACCGCCCGGGCCAACCTGCGCAGCGAGTTCACCATCACGGGTCAGCCCAAGGCGTACGACACGGTGGCCGATGCGCTGTTCCGGCGGCTCGACCCGGTGACCGCGCAGTGGTTCGCGATCGCCCATGCGCACCCCACGGCCCCGGTGTTGGCACGGCTCACGGACGAGGAGCGGGGCAGGCTGATCGGGCTCTGGTACGGGGTGCTGGTCGAGGTCGCCGAGCAGCTCGAAACCGTCTGGCAGCGGCGTCCACTGGACCGGGCGACCATGATCGTGCGGCGCGGGGACGACTCGACGACCTGGAACCAGGCGGCGCGGGCGTGGTCGACGGCGCGCGCCAACTGGTTCGCGCTGCTGACGGCGATGGGCGCCGAGGAGGTCGTCGACCGGGTCTGCCCGGGGAAGGTGCCGGTGCTGGTGGCTGCCGACGTGGCGGCCTGGCACCGCAGTGCGGGAGGCGGGCTGCATCCCGACACCGGGGTGTGGGCGGATCTCCCGCTCCCCTGGGAGGTGCTGCGGAACGGGGTCGAGTGCCCGCGGTCGCTGGTCGAGGAGGTGTGCGTGCGTCACGGTGTCGATCCGGTGGCCAGCGGGTGGACGGCGCCGCGGGCCGAGGCCCGGCCGGTGCCCTTCCGGCCGACGCCGGAGCTGGTGCACGGAGTGCGGGTCGGTCATCCGCTGTTGGCCAAGCTGCTGCGGTCCAAGGGCGTCTACTCCGGCAAGGGTGCGCCCGGGGAGTCGTGACCGCCGGCCGGACGGCGCGGGGCGCGGGGCGCGGGGCGCGGGAAAACGCGTTGCCCGAGGGGCCGGCGCCCGCCAGGATGGGTTCCGGCGAGGAAGCTCAGTGGTGGAGCGCCCGGCTCCGGACCGGGTGGACGCAGGTTCGAGCCCTGCTCTCGCTACGCGTGCACGGGCATCGGGAAGCTCTGCGGTGGAGCGCCCGGCTGCAGACCGGGTGGACGCAGGTTCGAATCCTGTCCCGATGCCGGTGCACGCGCACTCCGCAGCCCCCGCCCGCCGTTTTCCGTCATGAACACTTAAGGTTAACGATGTGGCGAGAGTGCGGTTGAGCGTCGGAGAACGACGCGAGGAGTTGGTGCGGGCCGCCATCGAGCAGATCGAGGCCCGGGGCGTGTCCGACGTGCGGATCGCCGACGTGGCCGCGGCGCTCGGAGTGAGCAACGCGCTCGTGCTGTACCACTTCGCCTCCAAGGAGAAGCTGGTCGCCGCGGCGTTCGCCCATGCCGCCGAGTCCGATCTGGCCCGGCTGCGGATGTCGCTCGGCCGTCGCACCAGTGCCGTACGACGACTGCGCGCCGCGGTGCGCTGGTACGCCCCCACCGGTCAGGCCAAGGGATGGCGGCTGTGGATCGAGGGGTGGGCGGTCTCCCTGCGGGAGCCGGCGTTGCGCGCGGTGACCCGGGACCTGGACCGCCAGTGGAAGTCCGCGATCATCGAGGTGATCGCCGAGGGTGCCGCGGCCGGGGAGTTCGTCTGTGCGGACCCCGAGGCGGCGGCCCGCAGGCTCACCGCGCTCCTGGACGGACTGGCCGTCCAGGCCACGGTCTACACGGGTAGCGTTTCACGGACGCGGCTCCAGGGATGGGTGGACGAGGCACTGGCCCAGGAGTTGGGCCTCACGGTGCAGGAGTTGGCGGTGGAGCGCCGCCGCTCCCGCCCCTGACCCGTCGACCCGCGGCGCCGCCCCGGGCCCCCGGGGACGTTCCCGGGCGGCGCCCGGACCCACCCGCGGTCAGGTCTCCCGCACCGGGGCGTACTCCTCCTCGGTGAGGCCGAAGGTCCAGGCGACCCCGGCCCGGGCGGTGGTGACGGTCGGGGGGACCCGGAGCCAGTAGGTCCGGCTGGTGCCGTCCGGTTCGGGCGTGGAGTTGACGACCTCGACCATGACCAGGTCCTCGTCGTCGGGCAGCGGGACCCGCCAGAGCCGGCCCGTCTCGTCCTGGTGCAGCGGAACGGCTCCGGACTCGGCGAGGTAGCGGTCGTAGCCGAAGTGTTCCAGCATCACCCGACGCAGCTCGGCGTTCTCCTCCTCGCGGATGCGTTGCGGAGTGAGTCCGGCGAGTTCGTCCAGGAACTCTCCCGGAACGGGCATGCCGCGCCAGGAGTGCAGGGCGAACCCGTCGGGGTAAGCGACCGCGGGGCCGTCGGCCCGGTCGAGGCGGCCCGCCTCGTCGCGGTGCAGCGCCGTGGGCCGTTCACAGACCACGGCGACCTTCTCGTACGGCCACCACCACCCGGCGGAGCGGGCGACGGCCGCGATCCCGTCCAGGGGGCCGTCGGTGTCGAAGGCGCAGAGCCACGCCGCGTCGTGCTGGCCCAGCACCGCATCGAGCAGCAGGAGTCTCAGCTCGTTCTCCCGGCGCCGAACGGCCTCCCTGCGCTCCTGCACCTCCTCCTGGGAGTCCCGGCCCGCAGTGGCGCCCGGGGCGGAGTCCGGGGCGAGGTCCGCCGTGGCGTCCTCGACCAACCCCTGCCCCAGCCGCTGGACCAGCAGCTGCGCCGACTCCCCCAACGGACCGCCGGTGGTCGCCCAGTGCGCGGACCAGCCGATCGGGCCGAGCGCGTCCAGCAGCCGCTGGCGCTCGGCCGCCCAGGGCGCGTTGCGCACCGCGTTCCGCACGCCCCGCCCCGGTGCGCCGCCCAGGGCTTCGGCGCCCCGGGCGAGCAGGTGCACCGCCTCGCGCGGCGAGCGGGCCCAGACGATCCGCTCCGGCTCCGCCAGCCCGGCCCTGCGGTACGCCAGGCGGACTCCGTCCTCGGCGGCGGCCCGGTCGGCGGCCCCCGTCGCCGAGGCCACCGCGCGCCAGCGCGCGACCCGTTCCAGCACCTCCCCGTCGGGCTCCTGCGTCCGGGGTCCGGTCTCCTCCACGTTCACCGACATGTTCCGCTGCCCACTTCCTCGTCCTTCGCTCGGTGTCCCTCGGTGTCCCTCGATGCGGCGCCGTGCTCGCTCCGGCGGCCGGGTGCCGGGCCGTGACCCGGCGGGGTTCAGTCGGCGACGACGCGCACCGACCCGGGCACGTACTCCCGCTGCCGGACCACGCGGTACCAGCCCTTCGGCAGCGCGATGGCCGCGTGCTCCTCGTGGACCACCCGGCCGCCGTCCGGGAGGTGGAGCAGGAACGAACCCAGCGGCCCCTGGTCACGGACGAGTCGGCCCGGGCCGACGACGGCGTGCGCGTGCCCGGTGACCTCCCCGAGCGCCAGGACCAGCCGCCCCCGGGCGTCCCTGGGTTCCCCCGGCGCCTCCTCGGCGCTGCGCGGCACCGCGTCCTTCGCGACGGGCACGACGAGCACGTCTCCCTGCCGGAACATGACTCTCCCCTCCGTGGTCGCCGCTCCGTGCGACCACCACGGCACCGACAGTAGGTCGGGGGTCTGACAACCGGTCCGGTCCGTCGCACCGGCCACCCCGTCGTACCCGGATGTCAGTGGAACTTGGTACAACTTCAGGCACATCGGGCCGAGCCCATCGGAACGGTGCCAGGAACCCATCCAGGAGCAGCGGCATGATCTCGTCCCATCAGGAAACGCACTTCGGCCTGCCGGTCTTCGAATTCCCCCGCCACGGCGAGGAGGTCCCGCCCGAGCTGCCCGACGCCGGGGCCGTGACCTGGCGGATCTCCGTCGCGTCGTACGACAGCGAGGAGAAGTGGGCGGAGGCGTTCGAGCGGTTCCGCGCGGCCGTGGAGCTGAAGCGGGTGACCTCGCTGATCGTGGGTGCCTGGGAGGAGCCGTACGAGACGAGCCCCCGGGGGGTCATCGACGCCCTGGTGGGGGCGCGGGAGGAACTGGGCGCGCTGCGTTCGCTGTTCCTGGGGGAGATAACGGGCGAGGAGTGCGAGATCTCCTGGATCACCCAGGGCACCGTGACGGAGCTGCTCGACGCGTTCCCCCGGCTCCGGGACTTCACCGTGCGCGGCGGCAGCGGCCTGGAGTTCCCGCCGGTGCGGCACGAGGCGCTGGTGACCCTGACGATCGAGACGGGCGGGCTGCCCCGGGAGGTCGTGCAGGGGGTCGCCGCCAGTGACTTCCCGGCGCTGGAGGAACTGGTCCTGTGGCTGGGCACGTCGGAGTACGGGGGCGACTGCGAGGCGGCGGACGTCGCCCCGATCCTGGCGGGTGCGCGACTGCCCGCGCTGCGGCGGCTCGCCCTGTGCAACAGCGAGATCCAGAACGAGATCGCCGCGGCCACGGCCACCGCGCCGGTCGTCGCGCAACTACGGGACCTCGACCTGTCGATGGGCGTCCTCACCGACGAGGGCGCGGCGGCCCTGCTGGCCGGGCAGCCGCTCACCCACCTCGCCTCGCTCGACCTGTCCCACAACTACCTCAGTGACGAACTGCGGGAGCGACTGCGGCAGGAGCTGGAGCCCGCCGGGGTGGCGCTGGACGTGGACGCGGACGACGCCGAGGAGTACGACGAGGACGACGGCGCCGTCTGGCGGTACGTGGCGGTGTCGGAGTAACCATGCGCGCCGAGCCTCCCCGTTTCGTGGTCGTCGGGAACCCCGACAACCGCCGCACCACGTACTTCCTGGACGCCGTGCGGGCCGCCGGGCTGCCCGGCGCCCGGGTGCTGCCCTGGCGGGATGTGCTGCACGGCAGCGCCGGGTTCCGCCCCGGCGAGACCGTCCGGATCGACTCCCCCGGCGAGGACGCCGAGGTGGAACGGATCCTGCGCGACACCGACGATCCCGCACGCGTGGAAGGCTCGGCCCTGTGGTACGCACGGTTCACGGGCGCCGTCCGGGAAGTGGCGGACACCGCGCGCGCCGCGGGGTGCCGGCTGCTGGACGACCCGGACGACCTCGCGGTGCTGTTCGACAAGCGGCGGTGCCACGAGCGGCTGGCCGGTGCGGGCGTCCCGGTCCCCCAGTCGCCGACCTCGGGGGGCCGGGACGCGGTGCGGGGGTGGGACGATCTGCGGGAGCTGATGCGGGACGGGCTGCCGCGGGTGTTCGTGAAGCTCGCGCACGGCTCGTCCGCCTCGGGAGTGCTCGCGGTGGAGCGTGCCGGGCCCGGCCGGGTCCGGGCCACCACCTCCGTCGAGGGCACCCCGCACGGCCTGTTCAACTCCCTGCGGGTGCGGCGGTACGAATCGGAGCGGGCCGTCGGCGCCCTGGTCGACGCGCTCGCCCCGGACGGTCTGCACGTCGAGCGCTGGCTGCCCAAGGCGTCGCTCGACGGCCGGGTGGCGGACCTGCGGGTCGTGGTGGTCGGGGGGCGCGCGTCGCACGCCGTGGTGCGGACCAGCACCTCGCCGATGACGAACCTGCACCTCGGGGGCGCCCGGGGCGATCTGGACCGGGTGCGGGCCGCCGTGGAGCGGGCGGGGGGCAGTTGGGCCGGCGCCCTGGAGATCTGCGAGCGGGCCGCCGCCTGCTTCCCCGGCACCTTGTGCGTGGGGGTGGACCTCCTGCCGGGGATCGGCTGGCGTCGGTTCGCGGTGGCCGAGGTCAATGCCTTCGGCGATCTGCTGCCGGGCCTGACGGGACTACCGGGAAGCGGCTTCGAAGGGCTGGACACCTATGCGGCACAGGTGGCGGCATCGCTCCTGAGCAAGGGGCGGGGCCGGGTCCTGGGATCGGAGGACGACCGTGCGGCCTGAGACGGTCGGGGCCGCGCCCCCGGCGCAGCAGCAGCCCGACGCTCCCGACATGAACGAGGTCGTCGGGCGTGACGACCTGCTCCTCGTCACCCTGGACACCCTGCGCTACGACGTGGCCGTCGAACTCGCCGCCGCGGGCCGGATACCGCACCTGGCGCGGCACCTCCCGAACGGCCGGTGGGAGGAGCGGCACGCGCCGGGCAGCTTCACCTACGCCTCGCACCAGGCGATGTTCGCGGGTTTCCTGCCCACCCCGGCCGCGCCGGGCCCGCACCCCCGGCTGTTCGCCGCCCGGTTCGCGGGCAGCGAGACCACCGAGCGGCGCACGTTCGTCTACGACACCCCGGACCTGGTGTCGGGGCTCGCGGGCGCCGGCTACCGGACGGTGTGCCTGGGCGGTGTGGGGTTCTTCAACAAACAGGGCGCCCTCGGGGACGTCCTGCCCGGCATGTTCCAGGAGAGCCACTGGGAGCCCGCGTTCGGCGTCGCGTCGCCCACGTCCTTCGAGGCGCAGGTGGCCCGGGCGGAACGTATCGTGGCCCGGCTCCCCGTCGAGCAGCGGCTGTTCCTGTTCGTGAACGTGGCGGCCCTGCACCAGCCCAACTGGTTCCACCTGCCGGGCGCGACCCGGGCGGACGGCGACAGCCGCCGGACGCACGCCGCCGCCCTGGAGTACGTCGACCGGCACGTGGGACGCCTGTTCGCCGCGATGAGCAGCCGCCGGCGGTGCTTCGCGATCGTGTGCTCGGACCACGGCACGGCCTACGGGGACGACGGCTACACCGGTCACCGATTGGGCCACGACGTGGTGTGGACCGTCCCCTACGCCCACTTCTTCCTGCCGACCCCGACACCCTGAACCGGACCGAGGCACCGTGATGAGCACCACCTTCCCGACCGACGTCGTGACGGCGCCGGAGTCCGCGCCGCCGCGCCCCTACCAGCACTACGTCTACGCCTATCCGCACAAGACCGCGTACCGACCGCTGCCCGCCCCGGGTCCGCGGCTCGCCCAGGTGTGGCGCGGGGAGCCCAAGGACGCGCTCTCGCTGTACCTGCACATACCGTTCTGCGAGGTCCGCTGCGGGTTCTGCAACCTGTTCACCCGGATCGGCGCGCCGGACGAGTTGTCACGGCGGTACCTGGACGCACTGGAGCGCCAGGCGATCGCCGTACGGGAGGCCCTCGACGGGGACGGGCCGGTGCGGTTCGCGACGGCGGCGTTCGGCGGCGGGACGCCCACGTTCCTCACGGCCGGGGAACTGACCCGGTTGTTCGACATCGCCGAGCTGCGGATGGGCGCGGACCTGCGGGCGGTCCCGCTGTCGGTGGAGGCGTCCCCGTCGACGGCCACCGCCGATCGGCTCGCGGTGCTGGCCGAGCGGGGCACGACCCGGCTCAGTCTGGGGGTGCAGAGCTTCGTGCCCGAGGAGGCGCGGGCGGCGGTGCGTCCGCAGCGGCGGGCGGACGTGGAAGCCGCGCTCGGACGGATACGCGAGGCCGCGATACCCGTCCTGAACATCGATCTGATCTACGGGATCGAGGGGCAGACCGAGGAGTCCTGGCTCCGTTCGCTGGACGCCGCCCTGGCCTGGCGCCCGGAGGAGCTGTACCTGTACCCGTTGTACGTCCGCGACCTCACTGCGCTGCGCGCCCGGGTGGACGTCGCGGAACGGGCCTGGGACGCCCAGCGGTTGCGGCTGTACCGGGTGGGTCGGGACCACCTCCTCGCCCACGGGTACGCACAGCGGTCGATGCGGATGTTCCGACGTGCGGACGCGCCCGCCGAGGGGCCCGAGGACCACGCCTGTCAGACGGACGGCATGATCGGCCTGGGCTGCGGGGCGCGTTCGTACACCTCCACGCTGCACTACTCCTTCGACTACGCGGTCGACGCGCGTCAGGTCCGGTCGATCATCGACGCGTACACGGCGACGGAGGACTTCGGCCGGGCGGTGCACGGCCGGTACGTGGGAGGTGCGACCGGGGGCGACGAGGCGCGACGCAGGCACCTGCTCCAATCGCTGCTCCAGGCAGGGGGCATGGAGCGGGAGTCCTACCGGGCACGGTTCGGTACGGACCCCGAGGACGACTTCCCTGGCGAGCTGGCGCGGTTCGCCGCGCGGGGCTGGCTCGACGGATCGGCCCCGGCCGGGGTGCTGCGCCTTTCGGCCCGGGGGCTGGCGCACTCCGACGCGTTGGGGCCCGAGTTGTTCTCGCCCTCGGTGCAGGCCGCGATGGCCGCCTACGAGGCGCGGTGAGCGCGGTGGACCTCACGGTGTTGTACCGGGGCCCGCTGGCCTCCTGCGACTACGACTGTCCGTACTGCCCGTTCGCGAAGCGGCGGGACAGCCGGGAGCAGTTGCGGGCGGACCGGGCGGCGCTGGAACGGTTCGCGCAGTGGGCGGGCGCCTATCCGGACGGCCGGTTGTCGGTGCTGTTCACCCCGTGGGGCGAGGGCCTGGTGCGGTCCTGGTACCGACGGGCGCTGGTGGAACTGTCGCACCGGGAGCACGTCGAACGGGTCGCGATCCAGACCAACCTGAGCGGCCGCACGGACTGGCTCGACGGGGCGGACCTCGGCACGCTCGCCCTGTGGTGCACGTACCACCCCGGGCAGACGCCCTACGAACGGTTCGTCACCAAGTGCCGTGGGCTGGCGGAGCGCGGAGTGCGGTTCAGCGTGGGGATCGTGGGGCTGCCCGAACACCTGGCGCACGCCCGCCGACTGCGCGATGAGCTGCCGGAGCAGGTGTACCTGTGGGTGAACGCCGCGGAGGGGCACACGTACACCGACGAGGAGGCCGACCGGTGGACGGCGCTGGACCCGCTGTTCCCGTACAGCCGTCATCCGCACCGCAGCGGGGGCCTGCCCTGCCGGACGGGGTCGTCGGTGGTGTCGGTCGACGGTGACGGCACGGTCCGGCGCTGTCATTTCGTCCCGGCGGAGCTGGGCAATCTGTACGACGGTTCCTACCGTGCCGCGTTGGCCCCGCGGGCCTGCCCGCTGGCCCGGTGCGACTGCCACATCGGGTACGTCCACCTGGAGACGCTGCCCCTGTACGACGTGTTCGCCGGCGGGGTGCTGGAGCGGATACCCGCGGGTCCCGGCCCCCGGTGACGCGGGAGCCGGGACCCGCGTCACCGGGCGGGGCGGCCGCCGCTCAGAGCGGCAGCAGGTCGGGGCGCTTGGCCGCGACGTGGTCACCGGACGACTCGCCGCGCAGGCGCCGTCCGATCCAGGGCACCAGGTACTCGCGGGCCCAGTGGATGTCGTCGCGCCGTACTTCGAGGGTGCCGCGGGGCGGCAGCGGGGGCCAGGGCTGGTCGGGGTCGGCGGGGACCCCGACCCGGAGGACCTGCCCGGCGCGCAGGGCGACCCGGGTGTGGCCCTCGGGCGAGAGGTGCAGCCGGTCCTCGTCCCAGGCGCGGCGGTCCTGGACGCTCTTCAGGGACCACAGGTCGAGGACGGGGCAGTCGTAGCGGTCGGCGATGGCCCGCACATGGCCGTTGTAGGTGGCGATCTTGCCGCGCAGGTGCTTGAGGAGGGGGACGCCACGGGTGTCGAAGCCGGTGGTGACCATGACCGTGCCGACGGACGAGGCCAGATCGGCGACGGCCCGTTCGAACCGCTCGGCCACCTCGTCGGGGTCGGTGCCCGGCCGGATGATGTCGTTGCCGCCCGCGCTGAAGGTCACCAGGTCGGGCGCGAGTTGCCGGGCCCGGGGGATCTGCTCCTCGACGATCTGATCGAGGAGTCTGCCGCGGACGGCGAGGTTGGCGTAGCGGAAGGTGGGTTCGGGTAGCCGGTCGCCGAGGAGGACGGCCAGCCGGTCGGCCCATCCCACGAACGTACCGTCGGGGCCGGGGTCTCCGACGCCTTCCGTGAAGCTGTCGCCGACGGCTGCGTAGGACCGGATGTCGTCAAGGGCGAGGAATGTCGACTCTGCTGTCACGTCGGCCCATTTTTCACCTCCCCACGTGACCTACGCCACCGTAATAATGCGCCATTGGGGCTTGACGGCACGTGATAAAGGCCATGCGCCCCATTTCGTCGAGTCGGGAATAGCAGCTCCCCGGCCCCCTCGACTCCCCTCGCCCCCACTCGACACTGCTGCCGACGTGCGACGCGGGGCCGTATCCGCCGATACGGCCCCGCGGGGTGCTGGTGCGGCCGGTGGCCGCGGGGGGTCAGATCGCGACGCCCTTCGACCGCAGGTAGGACAGCGGGTCGATGTCGGAGCCGTAGGCCGGGGAGGTGCGGATCTCGAAGTGCAGGTGCGGTCCGGTGCTGTTGCCGGTGGAGCCCGCGGTGCCGATCTGCTGGCCGCCCGAGACGGACTGGCCGGCCGAGACGCCGAGCTGCGAGAGGTGGGCGTACTGGGCGTACTTGCCGTCGGCGAGCTGGATGACGACCTGGTTGCCGTAGGCGCCCGCCCAACCGGCGGAGACGACGGTGCCGGGACCGACGGCCTTGAGCGGGGTGCCGGAGGGGACGCTGAAGTCGACGCCGGTGTGGTAGCCGCTGGACCACATGCTGCCGGAGGCGCGGTACGGCGTGCCCACACCGCTCGCGACCGGCAGCGTGTAGCCGCCGGCGCTCGCGGTGGCGGCCGGCGCCTGGGCCGCGACGGGCACGGCCTTCGGGGCGGCGGGCTTCGGAGCGGCGGGCTTCGGGGCGGCGGGGGCCGCGGGGGTCGCCTGCTCGGGCTGCGCGGCCCGGGGAGCGGCGGGCTTCGGCTCAGCGGCCTTCGGCGCGGCGGCCTGGGGGGCGGCGGGCTTCGGCGCGGCCGGCTTCGGCGCGGTGGCCGTGGCGGCGGCCTTGCCGCCGAGGGTGAGCTTGAGGCCGGGGGTGATCAGATCGGGGTTCGATCCGACGACGGTCCGGTTGTCCTGGTACAGCCGCTGCCAACCGCCGCGCAGGTCCTGGTCGTCAGCGATCTTCGACAGGTGGTCGCCGACCTTGACGGCGTAGGTCGTGAGCCCGGCGCGCTGCTGCGCGGGCGCCTCGGGGGCGGTCTGGGCCGCCACGGCGACCGAGGTCGCGGGGGCGAGCGCGGAGGCGGACTGCGGGGTCGCGGCCTGGGCCTGGGTGGCGCCGATCAGCGGCAGCGCGAGCGCTGCCGCGCCACCGGTTCCGGCGATGGCGATCGTCCGGGCGAGCCGGGCGGACTTGGGGCGGCGGTGCTTTCCCGTCGCGGGCATGGTGCGTTCCTCTCCGGCGCCTACGAGGTGAGCTGTCGGGTTCGGGCTGGAGCTGCCCGGCCGCGCTCGCGCGGCTTCACCCCGAGCCGGTCCGGTCGCCCGGATGCGGCGTACTGCGTGTGGGTTCCCCGCTCCTGCCGATGTCGGGTGGTGAGATGGGCTACCGAGCGGCGGCAGGACTAGGCGTCCGCCCGGAGTGAGCGTGACGCTAAGCGAGCGGGAACGGCCCGGACAACCGAGCACCCGTCAGCGGCCTGCGATTTCTTGATCCTCGCCGTCCGTTCCGGTCACCCTGCGTCGATGGCGGCGGGGTTCGCGGACGCCAATTCCCGGGCCGGGGCGGGCAGCCGACGAACCGGCGATCACCACCCACCGTGACCACTATGATCCCGGTCACGACGCATCCCCCTAGGGTGCCTTATTTCCTGTCCAGTTGAGCCAAAGCCGCCCAATCCGACCAAAGGCGCAAATCATCCTTTCGCCGGTGGATTCCCTCGTGCATGACATGACCGGGGATCACCGACGAAAGCCCTCGTGCAAGGTGATTGTCCGAGCAAGTGATGTCGTATCGTCTGAAGCGCCCCGCCGACGGACGGCGCCGGCGGGGGACTGGGAGGAGCCCCCGTGACGCAGCAGATCCCGTCCACCGAGCCCGAACTGACCGGCGTGCGCAACTTCCGTGATCTGGGTGGTCTGCCGACCGCGGACGGCAGGCGGGTCCGACACGGGGTGCTGTTCCGCAGCGGCCACCTCGCCCACGCGACCGACGAGGACCGTCGGTACCTGACCGGGCTGGGGCTGCACACGATCTTCGACTTCCGCAACGACGCCGACCGCGGGCTCGACGGCCATGACGTGGAACTGCCCGGCGTGCGCAACGTCAACCTGCCGCTGAGCGACCCGGCCGACGGCGCGGAGTTCTGGCGGATGGTGCGCCGGGGCGACCTCGCCCAGCTCCGTGACCTCCTGGCCGGGGGACGGGCCGTCGAGCAGATGGTCACGTCGTACCGCGTACTGATCGAGGAGCGGACCGTGGAGCACGCACGGGTGCTGCGGGCGGTCGCGGAGGACAGCGTGCCGGCGCTCCTACACTGTGCGGCGGGCAAGGACCGGGCGGGCCTGTCCATCGCCGTCACCCTGCTCGCCCTCGGCGTCGAACGGGACGCGATCGAGGAGGACTACCTGAAGTCCAACGCCGCGCACCGCCGGTACCGGGTGCAGCGCAGCGCGGACGCGGTCGACGGGTACGCGCCGGAGGTGATGGAGTTGCTGAGCCCGCTGTTCGACGCACGCTCGGAGTACCTGGCGGCGGCCTTCGACAGCATCGATCGATGTTGGGGCGGCACGGACGCCTACCTGACCCGGGCCATCGGGCTCACGCCGGACCTGCGCGCCCGCCTCCGGTCCCGGCTGCTCGACTGACGTCAGCGCCGGGCCCCCGGGTGCACCGCGGGGCGCGGACACCGGGGGCCCGGCGCGTCCGCCACCGGGGTACCGGACCCGGGGCGGATCAGCTCACTTGGCCCCGACCTCGAAGAGCAGCCAGATGAAGGCGGCGACGAGGTGGCCGACCGCGACGTAGATGAGCAGGCGGATCCAGATGCTCGGCGGCATCTTGTCCTCGATGCGGGGGCGCTGGACCGGCTGGACCGCCGGGGGCGCCGCCGGGTCGGTGGGGGGAACGGGCTCGGTCATCGGAAGTCTCCCGGGGTGTGGACGTCCGTCGGGCCTAGGCACAGCGCGGCGGTCGGGCTCTGCAACAAGGTGTGCACGAAGAGGAGGTCGGTGCCGTCCTCGTCGGCGGCGCCGATCCGGTGCGGGGTCAGCGAGTCGAAGTGCGCGCTGTCGCCGGGCGCGAGCACATGGGTGCTGTCCCCGAGTCGCAGCCGCAGCCGCCCGGACAGGACGTACAGCCACTCCTCGCCGGGGTGCACCCGCACGATGTCGCCCTGGGTGCCGTACGGCACCCGGACGCGGAGGGCCTGCATGCCCCGGCCGGGGGCGCCGGCCTGCCAGTAGGTCCAGCCGCCGGCGCGGGTGGGTTCCATGGTGGCGGACTCGACGATCGCCTCCCGGTCGGCGACGGTCTCGCCGAGCAGTTCGGAGACGGTGGTCCCGTAGACGCGGGCGAGCGACAGCAGCATGGGCAGCGACGGCTGCCGCCGGCCGGTCTCCAGCCGGGACAGATGGGCCGGGGACAGCCCGGCCGAGGCGGCCGCGGCCTCCAGGGTCAGTGCGGCGCCCCGCCGGCGCTCCCGCAGTCGGGGGGCCACGACGGGCAGCTCGCCAGCGGGGCCGCCGGCCGGGTCGGGGGACCCGGCGGGGGTCTGCGGCTCCTCGCGGGGAGTCGACTCGGAGGGGTTCATGTCATCGATTGAGCCAGAAAAATGCCTCCCGGGCAAATCTCTTGCCTGGGAGGTAAAAGCTGGAGGTCAAGAAGCGCGCAACGCCCCGCCGGGCCGCATCCCAGCCCCGCCCGGGCCGCACGAGCGGTTCGCCCCGGGCCGCGTCAGCGGTTCGCGACGGCCTGTTTGACCAGTGTCCTCCCGAAGTCCCACATCAGCCCACCCCCGCTGTGTGCGTCGTCCATCACGGCGGTGAAGGCCGTGACGAAACGATCGACGTCCGCCTCGTCCACGACCAGCGGCGGGATCAGTTTGATGACCTCCAGGTGGTCGCCGGAGACCTGGGTGAGGATGCGGTGCCGCTGGAGCAGCGGCACGACCACCATCTGCGCGAAGAGGCCCCTGCGGGCCGCCTGGAGCATGGCCCAGCCGCTGCGCAGCTTCAGCGAGCGGGGCCGCCCGAACTCGATCCCGATCATCAGCCCACGGCCGCGGACCTCGCTCAGCAGCTCGTAGCGGTCCACGAGTGC
Organism: Streptomyces sp. NPDC005955; assembly: GCF_042871255.1. Lineage (NCBI taxonomy): Bacteria > Bacillati > Actinomycetota > Actinomycetes > Kitasatosporales > Streptomycetaceae > Streptomyces > Streptomyces sp. NPDC005955. The sequence goes on from NZ_JBIAIF010000015.1 coordinate 164,830, forward strand.
GGCGAGCCGGGAACGGAGCAGGTCCCCGGTGACCCGGGCGTGCTCGACCAGCCGGTCCGACTCCAGCACCGACAGCACCGCCAGGCCGGCCGCCATCGCCTGCGCGTTCGAACCGAAGCTCGCCGAGTGGACCAGCACCCGGTCCATGGCGGAGTAGACCTTCTTGAAGATCCAGTCCCGGCCGAGGGTCGCCCCGACCGGGACGTAGCCGCCCGACAGCGCCTTCGCCACACAGACCAGGTCCGGTTCCACGCCCTCCTCGTGCTGGTACGCGTAGAAGTCCCCGGTCCGCCCCAGCCCGGTCTGCACCTCGTCGGCGATCAGCAGCGCCCCGTGCGCCCGCAGCAGGTCCTGGGCCCCCCGCAAGTAGCCGGGCGGCGCCGCATGGACGCCCTTGCCCTGGATCGGCTCCACGATGAGCGCCGCCACGTCGCCGCGCGCCAGTTCCCGGGCGAGGGCGTCCAGATCGCCGAGCGGCACGGCCGTGTCGGGCAGCAGAGGGGCGAAGCCGGTGCGGAACCCGGACTCGCCGTTCACGGAGAGGGCCCCGGTGGTCAGCCCGTGGAAGGCGTGCGCGCAGTACAGGACCCGGGGGCGCCCGGTGGCGTAGCGGGCGAACTTGAGCGCGGTCTCGACCGCTTCGGTGCCGCTGTTGCCGAAGAACACCCGTTCCAGGTGGGGGCTGTGGGAGAGCAGCCGTTCGGCGAGCAGGCCCGGGAGCGGCTGGCAGTCGAAGCGGGTGAGGTCCGCGAGCGAGGCGTCCAGCACGTCGTGCAGCGCCTTGCGGACCACGGGGTGGTGGCGACCGAGGCCCATCACGCCGAAACCGGCGAGCATGTCGAGGTAGTCGTTGCCGTCCGCGTCCCAGAAGTGCGCGCCCTCGGCCCGTTCGTACACCTTGTCGAAGCCGATGGTGCGCAGCATGCGCGGGAGTTGGTGGTTCAGATGGCGGGTGTGCAGGGCGTACCGCTCGCCGCCGCGTTCGGCGAGCAGCGCACCGAGGTCGAATGCGTCCGTCATGGGTCCTTCCGGTGTCCCGGCCCGGCCGTGCCCCCGCTGCGGCCCGTGCTCCCGGGCGGCCGTCTCCGTGGCTGGTGGGCCGGCGGTGTCCCGCCGGCGGGTGGGAACGGGCGGCCCGGGGCCGGGCCGCCCGACGGGACGTGGGCCGCCGCCCCGTCCGGGACCTCGGGCCCCGGGTCCTCAGCCGCGGTTGCCCGAAACGGTGTCGCGGGCGGCCCGCAGGCTCTCCTTCAGCGATCCCATGGTCGCCAGGACCGCGGTGGGCTCGTAGCCGCAGTGCGCCATGCAGTTGGCGCAGCGCGGGTCCTTGCCCCGGCCGTAGGCGTCCCAGTCGGTCTCCTCCACGAGTTCCCGGTACGTGGGTACGTAGCCGTCGCTCATCAGGTAGCAGGGCTTCTGCCAGCCGAACAGGGAGTAGTTGGGGATCGCCCAGGCCGTGCAGGGGAAGTCGACCCGTCCCTCCAGGAAGTCGAGGAAGAGCGGCGAGTGGTTGAGCCGCCAGCGGCGCCGGTTGCCGCCCGCGAACGCCTTCCGGAAGAGTTCGCGGGTCTGCTCGACGCCGAGGAAGTGCTCCTGGTCGGGGGCCTTCTCGTAGGCGTAGGCGGGCGAGATCATCATCTCGTCCACCTGGAGGTCGTCATTGAGGAAGTCGAGCACCTCGATGATGGTCTGGGGGGTGTCCGTGTTGAAGAACGTGGAGTTGGTGGTGACCCGGAAGCCCTGCCGCTTGGCCTCCTTGATGGCTTCCACCGCCTCGTCGAAGACGCCTTCCTTGGCCACCGACTCGTCGTGGCGCTCCCGCAGTCCGTCGATGTGCACGGCGAAGGCGAAGTACGGGGAGGGCGTGAACTTCTCCATCTTCTTGCGCATCAGCAGGGCGTTGGTGCAGAGGAAGACGTACTTCTTCCGTGCCACCAACTGGCGGACGATCTCGTGGATCTGAGGGTGCATCAGGGGCTCGCCGCCTGCGATGGACACCATCGGCGCCCCGGACTCCAGGACCGCACCGACGGCCTGCGCGACCGGCATCCGCTGCTTGAGCACCCCGGCCGGATGCTGGATCTTGCCACAGCCCTCGCACTTGAGGTTGCAGGCGAAGAGCGGTTCCAGCTCCACGATCAGCGGGAACTTGGCCCGCTTGCGGAGCTTCTGTTCGAACAGGTAGGTCGCGACCTTGATGGACTGACGGAGCGGCATGGCCATTTCAGCTCACCTCCGGGGGAGCGTCACGATGCGGTGCCATTCACAGAAGACGGGGAACACGGCACGGAGAACACGGAAAGCCGATATTCCACCGCGCAGCGTGCCGATGCGGACCAGTTCATGTTCTGGAGCGTCCACGACCACCCGGACGGCCGCAACCGGGCGGACCCACCGGTCTTCGCCCCCGCCCAGGAGCCCCCGGGGGTCGACGGGACCGACGGGGGCGGGCGGGCGCACCGCGGTGCGCAGCGTCACCGCCGATTCCATGTCCACGGCGATCGCCCCGGTGGACCGCAGGGTGGAGCGCTCCGCGCCCCGGACGACGTGGTCGGAGCCGATGAGCGGCCCCGTGTGCACGGTCCGGCCGGGCAGGGCCCGGGCCAGTGCCCCGGTCAGCCGCGCGGTGCCCGAGCAGTGGACCGGGCCGAGCCCGTCCCGGGTCTCCGTGGCGACCACCAGGTCCCCGGGGCGCATGCCCGGGGCGAGCCCGGCGCAGAAGCCGGTGGCCAGGACGGACGCACCGTGCAGCTCCGCACGGCCCAGTGCACGGCCCACCGCCGAAGCCGCCGCGCGCGGCCCCATGCCGGTGCGGAGCACCGTCACGTTCCCGGCCGTCGACCGGTCCGCCAGGCGCAGGGCCAGCCGTTCGATGCCGAGGGCGCAGGCGATCAGGAGCGGCCCCCCGGCGCCGCCCGTCGGGCCCGCGGGATCGGGGGGGTCGGCCGGATCGGCCGGGGCGCGCCGCATCAGCCCCCCTTGCCGGTCCGCTCGGCGATCCGTCCGGCGGCCGCGGCCACCAGCGACCGGGCTGCCCGTACGACGGTCGGGCGCGGTGCGCGGCGCGGCGCGGCCCCCGCAGCGGCGTCCGGGGCGTCACCGGTGCGGGCGGCGCGCGGGGCGCCGGCCCGGTTCGCGACCGGATCGCCGTGCAGGAACCTCCCGAGGGCGGTCAGCGGGAACACCAGTCGGTACAGGTGGTAGTTGATGGAGAAGTCCCACGGGAACCCGGTGCCGGTGAAGTGGGGTTCGTCCCAGGAGCCGTCCTCCCGTTGGGTCTCCACCAGCCAGGCGACGCCCCGTTCGGTGACCTTGGCGTCCCGCTCCCCCGCGGCGAGCAGCGCCAACAGCGCCCATGCGGTCTGCGAGGCGGTGGACTCGCCCCGGCCGCCCCAGCCGGGTGCGTCCCGGTAGGAACGCAGGTCCTCGCCCCAGCCGCCGTCGTCGTTCTGTACGGACTCCAGCCAGGCCACGGCCCGGCGGATCGCCGGATGGGCGGGTGGCAGTCCGGCGGCGACCAGGGCGGGCACCACCGAGCCCGTCCCGTAGACGTAGTTGACGCCCCAGCGACCGAACCAGGCGCCGCCGGACTCCTGGGCGGCGAGCAGCCAGTCGATGCCGCGGCGGGTGCCCGGGTCCGTGGCGCGTCCCTCGACGGCCAGCATCTCCACGACGTGCGCGGTCACGTCGGCGGACGGCGGATCGATCACCTTGCCGAAGTCGCAGAACGGCAGCCGGTTGGGGAAGGGGCTGGTGTTGTCCACGTCGAAGGCGCCCCACCCGCCGTCCCGGGACTGCATGCCGAGGCTCCACGCGACGCCGCGGGCGATGGAGTCCTCCAGCCGCTCGGTGTCGGGGTGCGCCACGCGGCGCAGGGCGAGGACGACCTCGGCGGTGTCGTCGATGTCGGGATAGGTGTCGTTGTGGAACTCGAAGGCCCAGCCGCCGGGAGCGAGTTCGGGTCTGCGCACCGACCAGTCGCCGGGCCGGTCGATCTGTTCGCCGAGCATCCACTCGGCGGCCCTGACCAGTTGGGGGTGGTCGGCCGGGACGCCCGCGTCGGCCAGCGCGATCGTCGCGAGGCAGGTGTCCCACACGGGCGACTGGCACGCCTCGACCATCCGGGAACCGTCCGGTCCCCACACCGTGAACCGGTCGAGGGAGTCGAGTCCGGCGCGGAGCACCGGGTGGTCCAGGTCGTAGCCGAGCAGGTGCAGGGCGATGATCGAGTACACCGCGGGCGGCTGGATGCCGCCCCAACAGCCGTCCCGTTCCTGACGTTCGATGATCCAGCGGGCCGCCGACCGCATGGCTGCGGAGCGCAACGGCCCCGGCGCGACCCGCTGGTAGAGGCGCAACACCTTGTCGAGCCGTTGGAAGACCCCGTCCCAGGAGGCCACCGGAGCGAGGGGGCGGGACGGGCACGGGTCGGCCGGGTCGGTGTGGAGTTCGTCGAGCGGGAAGGGGGCGGGGCGCACCGGGCGCTTCGCGGACACGATGGCGAGCGGCACGATGGTCTGCCGGGCCCAGCAGCCGAAGTCGTAGATGTTGAGCGGGAACCACCGGGGGACGTAGATGACCTCCGGCGGGACCTCGGGCAGGTCGTCCCACTTCCACCAGCCGAACAGGGCCAGCCAGATGCGGGTGAAGACCCGGGCCGCGGCGATCCCCCCGCGGGACCTGATCCAGTCGGCCGCCCGTGCCATGTGCGGCGCGTCGGGCGCGTCCCCGGCGAGCCGGAGGGCGACGTACGCCTCGATGGTGGCCGAGAGGTCACTGGGGCCCTGGTAGAAGGTGGCCCAGGTGCCGTCCTCCCGTTGTTCACCGCGGATGAACAGGGCGGCGGCCCGGGTGGTGGCCTCGTCGCGAATGCCGAGGAACTGCCGCAGGAGGAGGTCCTCGGCGTCCATGGTGACGTTCGTTTCGAGGTCGCCCTTCCACCAGCCCTGGGGGTCCTGGAGGGAGAGCAGACGGTCGGTGGCGCGGTGCGCCGCGCGCCGGACGGCGACGGGGTCGTCGACCGCCCGGGGGGTCGGGTCGGAGTGTTCGTCGGTGGCCGAGGCAGCGCGGGGCGGTACCGCTCCGGTGCTTCCGTCGGTCGTCGCTGTCATGGCTTCCCCTTACAGTGCAGTGGCTCTTCTGCTGGGTCCGCCGTCGGCCGGTGCGCTGGATGGGCACCGGCCGGCGACTGCGAGTCATATGCTCCGGATGTCGATGGTCATCTCTTTCGTACGACGACGAAGTCGGCGAGCGCGGTGAACCGCGCCCGGACGGGGTCGGGCATGTCCACGGAGTTCAGGGCGTCGACGGCGATGGCGTGCTGGCGGCGGGCCTCCTGGACGGTCCACTCCCGGCCGCCGGCCTCCTCGATGAGCGCGGCGCGGGCGGCGAACTCCTCCTCGGAGAAGCTGTCGAAGTCGTTGCTCTTGGCATCGGCGGCGAGGAGTTCGCCGAGTTGCTCGGAGGCGGGGCCGCCGGCGTCGAGGGCGGCGACGACCGGCAGGGACTTCTTGCGCTGGCGCAGATCGCTCCAGGTCTGCTTGCCGGTGGCCTCCGGGTCGCCCCAGATGCCGAGCAGGTCGTCGACGGCCTGGAAGGCGAGCCCCAGGTGGTGGCCGTACTTCTCCAGGGTGTCGGCGGTGCGGTCGTCGGCGCCGCCGAGCACCGCGCCGATGGACGAGGCGCAGGCCAGCAGGGCGCCGGTCTTGTTGCCCTCCATCTCCAGGCACTCGGCCACGGTGACCCGCTCGCGGTGCTCGTACGCGATGTCCTGGGCCTGGCCGTCGATGAGGGCGCGGGTGGCGCTGGTGAGGCGTCGGGTGGCGCGGCCGGCCTCGACGGTGCCGATCTCCAGCAGCACCTCGCCGGCGAGCGCGAACAAAGCGTCGCCGACCAGGATGGCCTGGGCGGGGCCGTGGACCTTCCACACCGTGTCGCGGTGGCGGCGCTGTTCGTCGCCGTCCATCAGGTCGTCGTGGAGCAGGGAGAAGTTGTGCACCAGCTCCACGGCGACGGCACCGGGCACACCGGTCTCGGCCGGGGCTCCGGCCGCTTCCGCGGACAGCAGGGCGAGCGCCGGGCGCACCGCCTTGCCACCGTCGCCGTCGGCGGGTTTGCCGTGGGCGTCGATCCAACCGAAGTGGTAGGCGGCGACCGTGTCCATGGGCGAGGCGAGCCGGTCCACGGCGGCCTTCAGCTCGGGGGTCGCCAGGGTTCTGCCTCGCTCCAACAATGCGGCCACGTCCACGGCCTCGGCGGACGGTTCGCCCGGGGGCACAGTGGGCACAGTCTCTCCTCTAGTTGCGGTGGTGCCGGGGGTGCGGGGACCCGCCCCGCGGAGATCGAGTGTCATGCCGCCTCCCGGAAGAGATGGGCGCGCGACCGGCCGAGGACGCCGAGTGCCGCGTCGGCGGCGCTGACACCGCTGCGCACCGCCCCCTCCATCGTGGCGGGCCAGCCGGTGGCGGTCCATGCTCCGGCCAGGAACAGACCGGGGGCCCGGGTGCGGGCCGTGGGCCGCAGGGCGCCGCTGCCCGGCGCGGGCGCGAAGGTGGCGGTCCGCTCCCTGGTGACGAAGAAGTCGCGCACCTGAGCGCGCCGGGTGGCGGGCAACAGGCGTTCGAGTTCGGGGAGGTAGCGCTCGCGCAGGGCGGCGACCGGTTCGTCGATCTCGTGGTGCACCGCGGACTGGGAGAGCGCCAGGTACTGGCCGTCGGCCAGTCCGGAGGCCTCGGTGCGGTCGAAGACCCACTGCACGGGCGAGCCCACCGCGGCGAAGAACGGGCGCCGCAGCACCGTGCGGTCGTAGACGACGTGCAGGTTGAGGATGGGCGAGGTGCCGAGGGCGAGCAGCCGCTCCGGGGCGTCGAGCGATCCGGTGGGCAGCAGTTCGTGGGTCTCGCGCTGCGGCACGGCGAGCACGACGGTGTCCGCCTCCAGGGTGGCACCCTGGACCTTGACGGCCCAACGGCCGTCCGGGGTGCGGGAGATGCCGGAGGCCCGGGTGCGCAGTTCGGTGCGGACCCCGGCGGTGTCGAGGGCCTTGCGGGCGAGGGTGTCGTGCAGTTCGCCGAGGGGGACGGCGGCCCAGCCGATGTCGGCGGCGCCGGGGTCCTGGAGCAGTCCGGTCTTGAAGACCTTGGCGGCCAGGGCGAGGGAGACGTCCGCCGCCACGGCGTTGAGGGTGGCCACGCCCACCAGGTCCCACAGGGCCTCGACGGCGCGTGCGGACTGGCCGTGCCGGGCGAGCCAGCTGCCGAAGTCCTGCTCGTCCAGGGCGGGGTCGTCGGGGTCGAGCCGCTGGAGGGCGAGCGCCGCCCGGGCGGCGCCCAGGCGTTCGCCCGGGGAGAGGTGCGGGTACGTGGCGAGGGTCCGCGCCAGGTGCAGCGGTACGGGCAGGGCCGCGCGGCGCAGGGTGCCCAGCTTCGGCCCCTCACCCGACCGGGTCCGTACCCGGGTCGCGGCGTCCACGACGGGGACCGTGAGCCGGTCCTGGAGCGGGGCCAGCGCCCGCGCGTCGATGCGGTCGAGGAACCAGCGGTAGGCGGTGCAGCACCGTAGGTAGACGTGCTGGCCGTTGTCGACGGTGAGGTCGCCGCGCTGGAAGGAGAAGGCGAGGCCGCCCAGTCGGGGCCGCCCTTCCAGGAGGGTGACGCCGACCCCGGCGTCGGCGAGGGCGAGTGCGGCGGTGACCCCGGCGAGTCCGCCGCCGATGACGACGGCGCTGGCCGGGCGTTCCCCGTCCGGGTCCGGGTCGGTGGACCGCGGGTCGGTGTCGTTCACGCGGGTCCCCCGGGTGCTCGGTTCGGATGCCCCGGGCGGATGGACGCCCCGGGCCTGGGCGCGCGCCGGGCGTCGGCGGGCGCCGTCGTGGTCAGGGACGCGGCACGGCCGGTACGGGTTGACCGACCTCCGCGGCCCGGTGCGGCGGGGGCGCCGGGCGTCGGGCGGGGCGCGACGGGCGCCGTCGACGGGCGCATCAGCCGCGCCTCCTGACGGTCCGTCGGGCGATGTGCCGGGCGTCGAGCCCGGACAGTCCGCGCACGGCGACGTACGCCTTCTCGTGGCCGGGCAGCGAGACCCGTCCGCGCAGGACGGCCTCCGGCTCGCGCTCGATGCGGTCGAGCAGACGGCGGTAGATGCCAGCCATGGCGGCGACGCAGGCGCCGCTGCGGCGGTCCAGCAGGGGCAGCAGTTGGTACCCCTCGGCGAAGAGGGCGCGGGCGCGGCGCACCTCGAAGTGGATCAGGCCGGTGAAGTCGCCGCCGGCGGGGGGCCGTGGCCCGTCGAAGCCCTCGGAGCAACCGAACTTGGCGAGGTCCTCGGCCGGCAGGTACACCCGGCCGTTCCTGGCGTCCTCACGAACGTCCCGCAGGATGTTGGTGAGTTGCAGGGCGAGACCGAGGGTGTTGGCGTACTCGGGGGCGCGCTCCACGCCGCGCGCGCCGGGCTCGGTGCCGAACACCCCGAGGGAGAGCCGTCCGATGCCTCCCGCCACGCAGCGGCAGTAGACCTTGAGGTCGTCCCAGGACTGGTAGGTCTCGCCGTGGACGTCCAGGAGGACGCCGTCGATGAGTTCGTCCAGCGCCTCCAGGGGGATCGGGAAGGCGCTCGCGGTGTGGCTGAGGGCGACCGCGACGGGGTCGGTGTCGTCCTCGTCGACCGCGCCGTCCCGGATCCGGGACAGCAGGGCGCGCGTCTCCTCCAGGCGGAGTTGCTTGACGTCCGCGGCGAGCGGGCCGTCGCCGATGTCGTCCACGCGCCGCGAGAACGCGTACAGCGCGGACATGGCGCGGCGCCTGGCGGTCGGCAGCAGCCGGATGCCGTAGGCGAAGTTGCGGGCCTGCTGCCCGGTGACGGTCTCGCAGTAGCTGTATGCGGCGAGTACCGGCGCGGACACGCGCGGCTCTTGCTCCACGGCCTGGTTCACCCCTCTCCTCGCAGTGTGACGCCCACCTCGCGCAGGAGTTGGACCTTGGTGGGCTTGGGGGGCCCGGGAAGCACGTCGTAGGAGGCGTCCTTGAGGGCGCGGACGGCCGCTCTGCCACCCCCCACGAAGCCGGCGAGGAGGAGCCTCAGCCGGCCGCGGACGCTGCCCACCAGGGCGGTCCCCTCGGCCAGCAGGGAGTGCGCGCGTTCCGCTTCGTAGGCGACGAGTGCGCGGACCGAAGCTCCGGCGGAGCGGGCGGCGAGGTCGTCCTCCCGGACGTGGAAGCGCGCCAGGTCTTCGGCGGGCAGGTAGATCCGGTCGCGGGCGAGGTCCTCGGCGACGTCCTGGAGGTGCTCGACGATCTGGAGGCCGGTGCACACGGCGTCGGAGCGGCGGACGCGCTCGGGGGTGGAGGTGCCGGTGACGGCGAGGACGAGCCTGCCGACCGGGTTGGCGGAGAGTTCGCAGTAGGCGAGCAGGTCGTCGTGGGTCGCGTAGCGGCTGACGAGTTGGTCCTGCCGGTTGGCGGCGATCAGCCCGCGGAAGGGTTCGGGGTCGAGGCGGTGGCGGCGGACCGTGGGCACGAGGCGCTGGAGCAGCGGGTGGCGGGGGCCGTCCGAGGCCGGCGCGAAGACCCGGCGCAGATCGTCCTCGAAGGCGTCGAGGAAGACGAGTCGGTCCGCGGCGTCGGCGGGGGCGAGGCCGAGGTGGCGGGCGTCCGCGCCGCCGGGTGCCAGGTCTCCGTCGCCGATGTCGTCCACCAGGCGCGCGTACCCGTACAGCGCCATGAGGTCGGTCCGCCAGGCCCGCGGCAGGAAGAAGGGGGCGACGGGGAAGTTCTCGTGCGCGGCCTTGTCCAGGGTGTGCAGGGCCGTGGCGTCGGTGACGGGACGGGGGCGGCGCTCCGCGGGCGCCGGGGCGCCGGCGCGGGCCGCGGGGGGCCCGGGGCGGGACGTGCTGTGCATGGGCGTCCTCTCGGCTTCCTTCACCGCGCGCCGCCCGGTGAGGAGACTGCGGAAGCGTCGCGGAGCCGGAGACTCTCCGTAGCCATTGCCGTCACATCTCCGTTCTACACTACCGACCTAAAACATCCTCTTTCGGACACACCGCCCACACGATTCGCAGCGGGGGTGCCGGGGGGCGTTGACCGCGGTCTCCCCGGTTGCCGTGAGTCAGGACCGGTCCAGCTTACGTTGTACGGCGTGGAAGCGTCGGCCCGGGCTCCCGCACTCCAGAGGAACGAACCGGCCCTCCCCCAGGTTCCGACCAGGGCGCACTTCCACCGAACGTCAGGGCCTGCCCGCGGCAGGGAAGTTGGACCCGGCACATGACGGGACCCCGTCCGGAGGCTCCGGCGGGGTCCGTTCGTGGTGCCAGGGTCCGCCCGGTGGGGGCGGCGGGTCGCGGAACGGGAAGTCGGCTACTTCCCGGTGAACTTCTCGTACTCCTTCAGGACGTCCGCCGTCGGACCGTCCATCCGCAGTTCACCGCGCTCCAGCCACAGCACCCGGTCGCAGGTGTCGCGGATGGACTTGTTGTTGTGGCTGACCAGGAACACCGTGCCGGCCTCCTTGCGCAGTTCCCGGATGCGGGCCTCGGACCGCTTCTGGAAGCTGCGGTCACCGGTGGCCAGCGCCTCGTCGATCATCAGGACGTCGTGGTCCTTGGCCGCCGCGATGGAGAACCGCAGGCGGGCCGCCATTCCCGACGAGTAGGTACGCATCGGGAGGGTGATGAAGTCGCCCTTCTCGTTGATGCCCGAGAAGTCCACGATCTGCTGGTAGCGCGACCTGACCTGCTCACGGGACATGCCCATGGCGAGACCGCCCAATATGACGTTGCGCTCACCGGTCAGGTCGTTCATCAGGGCCGCGTTCACCCCGAGCAGCGAGGGCTGGCCGTCGGTGTAGACCTTGCCGCGCTCGGCGGGCAGCAACCCGGCGATCGCCCGCAGCAGGGTCGACTTGCCGGAACCGTTGGAGCCGATCAGGCCGATCGCCTCGCCGCGGTAGGCGATGAAGGACACCCCGCGCACCGCGTGCACCTTGCGCACGCCGCGCTCCTCGCCGCGCCGGATGATGCGGCTGAGCGCCGAGGTGGCGCTGCCCTTGCCGGTCTTCGCACCGTTGACCCGGTAGACGATGTGCAACTCGTCCGCGATCACGGTGGGGCGCAGGGCGCCCCCGCTCTGCTCAGCCACGACCGTACCGCTCCTCGGACTTCCAGAAGTACACGAATCCACCGACGGCCACCAGGACCGCCCAGCCCAGCGCGAGGGCCCACACGTGCGACGGCAGGTTCTCCGAGCCGTAGCCGTCGATGACCGCGAACCGCATCAGGTCCATGTAGACCGCGGCCGGGTTCCACTGGAGGACGTCAGCGATCCACGAGGGCTGGTCCTTCAGCATGACCGGGATGGAGAACATCACGCCCGAGGCGTACATCCACGTCCGCATCACGAACGGCATCAGCTGCGCCAGGTCCGGGGTCTTGCTGCCGAGCCGGGCCATGATCAGGGCCAGTCCGGTGTTGAAGAAGAACTGGAGCACCAGGGCCGGCACGATCAGCAGCCACGACAGGGTGGGGTAACTGCCGCAGGCCACGGCGACGGCGAACACCACGAGCATCGAGAACAGCAGCTGCTGGAGCTGCTGGAGCGCGAAGGAGATCGGCAGCGAGGCGCGCGGGAAGTGCAGCGCCCGGACCAGGCCCAGGTTGCCGGAGATGGCCCTGACCCCGGCCATCACGGAGCTCTGGGTGAAGGTGAAGACGAACACCCCGGTGACCAGGAAGGGGATGTACACATCCATCTCCATGCCCCGGCTCGCCTTCAGGATCATCCCGAAGATCAGGAAGTAGACCAGCGCGTTCAGCAGCGGCGTGACCACCTGCCAGAGCTGGCCCAGTTTGGCCTGGCTGTACTGCGCGGTGAGTTTGGCCTGCGAGAACGCCAGGATGAAGTGGCGCCGCCCCCAGAGCTCGCGGACGTACGCCGCGAGTCCGGGGCGGGCACCGCTCACGGACAGTCCGTGCTTGGCGGCCAGTGCCGCCGGGGAGAGCCCGTCATCGGGCGACGGGGGCGCACTCACCGCGACACCGCCGTCATGCGTTGTCTCACTCACAAGTGGAAACTTTCGTCTTCAAGAGATGAGCTGCCTGGCCGGACACGGGCGAGTGCCGGCTGCCCTCCGGGGGTGAGAGCACGGCCGGAATGTTCTCAGACCCGAGCTTGTCAGATCACCGGGGGACGACCCAGCCGGGTCAGTCGCCACACGGTACGCCACTTCATCGGACGCCGGGGACCGCACGGTCCGCCCCAGCCCTCCCGGAACCCGCCGAACCACGCCTTGAGGGCGGGCCCGGAGGGACGGCGGGCGAGGGTGAGCGACAGCCACACCCCTAGGTACAGGGGAACCAGGGGCGCGGGCAGGTTGCGGCGGGCCAACCAGACCCGGTTGCGGGCCACCATCCGGTGGTAGACCGCATGCCGCGACGGTGCGGTCGTGGGGTGGTGCAGAACCATGTCGGAGCGGTAGTCGATCAGCCAGCCGCCGTCGAGGGCCCGCCACGCGAGGTCGGTCTCCTCGTGGGCGTAGAAGAACTCCCCCGGCAACGGGCCGACCTCCGCGAGGACCCGGGTGCGCACCGCGCTCGCGCCACCGAGGAACGTGGTCACGCGGGAGGAGCGCATCGGGTCCGAGGCCCGCAGGCGCGGGACGTGCCGGCGCTGGGTGACCCCCGTGTCGGGGTCCGCGATCCGGAAGCTCACGATCCCGAGCCGGGGGTCCTCGGCGAACGCCCGGCGGCACAGTTCCGCGGTGTCGGAGCGGGGCAGCAGCCCGTCGTCGTCGAGGAACAGCAGCACGTCGACGTCGCCGCCGGACGGACCGAACGCTTCGATGCCGATGTTGCGGCCGCCGGGGATGCCCAGGTTCTCGGGCAGTTCCACCGTGCGCACCCCGTCGGGCACCTCCGGCACCGGCGCACCGTTGCCGACGACGACCACCTCGATCGGATCGCCGTCCTGCTCGGCCACCGACCTCAGGAGGGCGCGCAACTCGTCGGGGCGGTTGCCCATGGTGATGACGACCGCGCCGACCTTGAGGGGGGTGCTCACCTGCGGCCTCACTTCAGCCGGCTGGAGGCCAGGATGGACACCAGGTGCAACAGCGTCTGGAGCAGGGCGATGCCCGCGAGCACGGCGATGCCGAGCCGGGTCCAGAACAGGTCCCCGCCGATCGTGTCGAGGATCGCCACGACCAGGATGAACAGGCTCGCCTCGACCCCGCCCACCAGCCGGTGGAACTTCAGGGCGGCGGCGGCCCGACGGGCCAGCGCGAGCCCCGAGGAGCGGGGCGTGGCCGCCTCGTCCTTGACGGCCGGCAGACCGCTGCGGGACCGCGCCACGTCGACCAGGTCCGTCTCGGCCTTGATCAGGATCGCGCCGAGCGCGGCCAGGGTGCCCAGGAAGGCCCACAGCCACTCAGGACCGCCGTCGCCGAACGCGTCGGCGCCGCGGATGCCGAAGCCGACGAGGAGCGCGGCCTCGGAGAGGTAGTGGCCGACGCGGTCCAGATAGACGCCCGTGATGGAGGTCTGGCCCCGCCAGCGGGCCACCTCTCCGTCGACGCAGTCCAACAGCAGGTAGAGCTGGATGAGGACCGCCCCGAGCAGCGCCCCGGTCAGCCCGGGCACCAACAGCGCCGCGCCCGCCAGCACGCCCGCCACGATCATCAGGTACGTGAGCTGGTTGGGCGTGATCCTGGTGTTCACCAGGTAGGGGTCGCAGCGCAGCGAGATCTCCCGCATGTACAGGCGTCCCGCCCAGTGCTCACCGCTGCGCCGGTCCTTGACCCCTTCGGGGTGCACGACCGGGCGGAGTTCAGCTACCGATGGCCTTGGCATAGTCGGCGTATGCGTCCTTGATCTGGTCGGTGTTCAGGTCGAGGTGTTCGAGGATGGTGTAGCGACCCGGCCGGGTCTGCGGGGCGAACGCCACGGCCTGGACGAACTCGTCCACGCTGAAGCCGATGTCCCCCGGCACCACGGGCAGTCCGTGACGGCGCAGCACCTCGGCCATGTGCCCGGACTCCTCGTGCGCGCCGCGCAGGTGCATGGCGAACGCGGCGCCCAGACCGACCTGCTCGCCGTGGCTGGCGGCCCGCTTGGGGAAGAGGAGGTCGAAGGCGTGGTTGATCTCGTGGCAGGCGCCGGAGGCGGGACGGGAGTCGCCCGCGACCGACATGGAGATGCCGGTGAGGACCAGCCCTTCGGCGAGCACCTGGAGGAACCCGTCGTCGCCGACCCCGCCGGGGTGGCGCAGCACGGCCTCGCCGGCCTGCCGGGCGATGGCGGCGGCCAGGCCGTCGATGGACTCGCCGGTCTCGCGGTGGGCCAGCTCCCAGTCGGCGACGCAGGAGATGTTGGAGACGGCGTCACCGATGCCGGAGCGGACGAACCGCACGGGGGCCTCACGGACCACGTCGAGGTCGATGACGACCGCGATCGGGTTCGGCACCCCGTACGAGCCGCGGCCCGCGTCGTTGTCCAGGGTCGCGACCGGGGAGCACAGCCCGTCGTGCGCCAGGTTCGTCGCCACCGCGACCAGCGGCAGGCCGACCCGGGCGGCGGCGAACTTGGCACAGTCGATGATCTTGCCGCCGCCGAGGCCGACGACGGCGTCGTAGCGGCCCTTCTTCATGGCGTCGGCGAGCTTGACCGCGTCGTCCAGCGTGCCGCCGTCCACCGGGAACCACTCGGCTCCCGGCAGTGCGGGTTCCAGGCGCTCCCGCAGCCGGGCGCCCGATCCGCCGCTGATGGCGACGGCGAGCTTGCCCGACGTGGAGATGCGCTGGTCCGCGAGGACCCCGACGAGGTCGTCGAGGGCACCCGCACGGATGTCGACGACGAGCGGCGACGGGATCAGGCGGGTCAGTACTGGCACGCGATCTCACGCCCCTTGGCGAGGTCGTCGTGGTTGTCGATCTCGACCCACTTGACGTCGCCGATGGGGGCGACGTCCACCTTGAAGCCGCGGTTGACGAGCTCCTGGTAGCCGTCCTCGTAGTAGAGGTCGGGGTCCCGCTCGAAGGTGGTCTTCAGGGCGTCGGCCAGCTCGGCGGCGGCCTCGCCCTCGATGAGGGTGACGCCGATGTACTCGCCCGTCGCCTCGGCGGGGTCCATCAGCTTGGTGATCTTCTGGACGCCCTTGGCGGGGTCCACGACGACCTTCATCTCCTCGTCGGCGAGCTGCTTGACCGTGTCGAGGGCGAGGATGATCTTCTTGCCCTCGCCGCGGGCGGCGAGCAGGGTCTTCTCGACCGAGACGGGGTGCACGGTGTCGCCGTTGGCGAGGATCACCGTGTGGGCGATGGAGTCACGACCGCACCACAGGGAGTAGGCGTTGTTCCACTCCTCGGCCTTGTCGTTGTCGATGAGCGTCAGCTTGAGGCCGTACTTCGCCTCCAGGGCCGCCTTGCGCTCGTACACGGCCTCCTTGCGGTACCCGACGATGATCGCGACCTCGGTGAGCCCGATCTCGGCGAAGTTGCCGAGGGTGAGGTCGAGGACGGTGATGCTGTCCTCGGCTCCTTCGGGGCCCACCGGCACGAGGGCCTTGGGGAGGGTGTCGGTGTAGGGGCGCAGACGCCGTCCGGCGCCGGCCGCCAGCACGAGGCCGATCATGCGGGTTCTCCTTCATCGTGTACGGCGGGTGCTCCGGAGGAGACCCAGAAGCGGATGCTCTCGACGAGCACCACGAGTGCCACGGCCACGGCGACGGCCGTGAGCAGGGCGGTGAAACCTGTGTTGCCGAGCAGGGCGGCAGCGAGGGCGACCAGGAGGACCCTGCCCTCCTGCCCCCCGATCGCGCGCACCAGCCAGCTCGGCGGCGCGCCGGTGCCACCGCGAATGCGGTAGACCGTGTCGTAGTGATGGTAGGCGACGGCCGCCACCAGCCCGAAAGCAGCGGGCAACGCTCCGTTCACCCCCGACTGGGCGGCCAGGGCCAGCACGGTCCCGTACTCCGCGGCGCGGAAGAACGGCGGCACCAGCCAGTCGAGGGGGCCCTTCAGCGGGCGGGCGACCGCGAGGCCGGAGGCCACCACATACAGGCAGGCGGCGGCGACGGGCAGCCAGCCGCCGAAGTCGGTGAGGAGGGCGCTCGCCACGACGGCCGCGCCGCCGAGCAGCGCGACGGCGGGCGGCGCGAAGGACGGGAGCCGTCGGGCGATCCCCCGGGCCGCCGTGGCGACGGCCTCGGCGAGGACCGCGGTGTCGGCGAGTTCGTGCAGGGCCCGGGCGGCCCGGTCGCTGCGGACCGCCTTGCGGGTCAGCGAGCGCAGGACGCGCCCGGCGGTGGTGTAGCAGGCGGCGAACGCGCAGCCCACGATCAGCACGACCAGGGTGATCCGGGGGGTGGTGACCGCGGTGAGCACGGCGATCAGGGCCCAGCGCTCCCCGATCGGCAGCACGATCATGCGGCGCACCCAGACCGTCCAGCCCACGCTGTCGAGGCGGTCGGAGAGGGCGGCGGTGGGGCTGGTGTTCGCGGTGGCGTCGTGGTTGGCCTCGGTGAAGGCGAAGTCCACGACGTGGCGGCAGGTCTGGAGGACCATGGCGCCGAGCGCGAGGGCCCACACGTCGTCGCCGCCGCGGGCGGCGCCGAGGGCCAGTCCGGCGTAGTAGGCGTACTCCTTGGCCCGGTCGAAGGTGGCGTCGAGCCAGGCTCCGAGCGTGGAGTACTTGAGGGAGTAGCGGGCGAGCTGTCCGTCGGCGCAGTCGAGGACGAACGAGAACAGCAGCAGGGCGCCGGCGGCGACGAATCCGCCCCGGGTACCGGTGGCGGCACAGCCCGCGGCTATCAGTGCGGTGATCAGGGACGCGGTGGTGACCTGGTTGGGGGTCAGTCCGCGGCGGGCGCACCAGCGCGCCAGGTAGCGCGAGTACGGGCTGATGGCGTAGGTGGTGACGAACCCGTCCCGGGACTTCACCGCGGTCCGCAGGCGGACGGCCTCGTCGTCGACGGCGGCGACGGCCTGTCGGGCCTCGTTGCGGGTCTGCGGGTCGGCGGGGACGACGGCGACGAGGGTGCCGAGTTCGGGCCGGTGCACCGGGGTGCCCGCGGCCTCGACGAGTTCGGCGGCCCGGTCGGGGGCGGTGCGCTCGGAGGTCAGGGCGGTGCCCGGCCCCCCGGTGGCGGCCCCGGCGTCCGCCGGGGGCGTCTCGCCACCGGCACCTGGGGTGCTCTCGCGCACCGCGCGGTCGAGGGCGCCCCGGGCGGCGGGCTGCGCGGTGACGGCGCCGGGGACGGCGGCGACGGGGAAGCGGGGGTCCGTGAGGGCGAGCCGCAGCGCGTGGAGGTGGCCCACGAAGCGGCTGTCCACGAGCGCCACCCGCTGCCCGGCGGGGGCGGCGGCGAGCAGCGCGGGGACGTCGGCCGCCTCCTCGGCGACCCGCACGTCGAAGCCGAGGTCCCGCAGATCGCCTTCGAGCGACGATCCCGGGACCGGCCGGCCGGTGAGGATGGCGGTCGACAGAGGAACTCACTCCCTGGGTTCCGGCCCACTGGCGCCGGACGTGTGCATAGGTGAGGGCGCGCCCCGGGACCGGGGTCGGCCGGGCGGCATGTCGGCAGAGGCTATCGGATGCGTACCCATGGGTGTTCACCACCCGTTCACGGCCCGATCAGCACGGTCCACCGCCCCCGCGCCGCCGCGATCATCATTGTTGATCAGGAGCGGTATCACAAACCGCCGGGGGCGGGGGGCTCCCCGGTGGGCCGCCGCGGACGGTCCGGCGACGGGGGGCGGTGGCGCGGGCGCGCCCGCGCCACCCCCGATGTACGGGTGCTCGACCGCCGCCGCGCGGCCTGCCGGGAGGAAGCGGGGCAGGGGGCGCGGACGGGTCGCGGACGGGTCGCGGTGCCGGGTCGCGCAGCTAGCTGCGGACGGCTTCACGGGCCGGTCGAAACCTCTGCATTCGATCTTGTCGGCGCTCTGACCTGCGCTTCGTTTTCGCAGGTCAGAGCACATGACAACGGTGTTCAGTGCCGTGTTGCCAGATACCCCCCACCCGTAGTTGACTGAAACGCGGAAAGGGCACCGACCACCACATCGAAGGATGGTTTTCATGGGGGCAGGGCACGATCACGGGCACACCCACGGCGCACCCCTGACCGGCACGGCCGCAGCCGCACACAGAGGGCGGCTGCGGATCGCACTCTCGATCACGTTGACGGTGCTGGTGATGGAGATCATCGGCGGCGTCGTCACCGGATCGCTGGCACTCGTCGCGGACGCCGCCCACATGGCCACGGACGCGGTGGGGCTCGGCATGGCCCTGCTCGCGATCCACTTCGCCAACCGCCCGCCGAGCGTGAACCGCACCTTCGGGTTCGCCCGGGCGGAGATCCTCGCGGCGCTCGCGAACTGTCTGCTGCTCCTCGGAGTCGGCGGCTACGTGCTCTACGAGGCGATCCAGCGGTTCATCACGCCGACCGAGACCGAGGGCGGGCTGACGGTCGTCTTCGGTCTGATCGGCCTGGTCGCGAACCTCGTCTCGCTGTCCCTGCTGATGCGCGGCCAGAAGGAGAGCCTCAATGTGCGGGGCGCCTTCCTGGAGGTCCTGTCGGACGCCCTCGGCTCCCTGGCGGTCGTGATCTCCGCACTGGTCATCATGTCCACCGGGTGGCAGGCCGCGGACCCGGTCGCCTCGCTCGTCATCGGCCTGATGATCATTCCGCGGACGGTGAAGCTGCTGCGCGAGACCCTGAACGTGCTGCTGGAGTCGGCGCCCGAGGGGGTCGACATGGACGAGGTCCGGTCGCACATCCTGGGACTGGAAGGGGTCGAGGAGGTGCACGACCTCCACGCCTGGACGATCACCTCCGGGATGCCCGTGCTCTCGGCGCACGTGGTGGTCAGCGAGGAGGTCCTGAACCGAACGGGGCACGAGAGGATGCTCCACGACCTCCAGCACTGCCTCGGGGACCACTTCGACGTCGCGCACTGCACGTTCCAGTTGGAGCCCGGCGGGCACGCCGCGCACGAGGCGAGGGTGTGTCACTGACCCGCCGCCGCAGGTGCTTCGGGGAGCCCGGTCCCGCCGATCGGGCTCCCCGTGCGGGGTGCGGAACCGGGCGTCCGGGGGGAACTGGTGCGCTAGTGGGCCGGCGGGCGTTTCCCCCCGCAAGGGGCGGGAAGCGAGTCAGGTAGCCGATCGCCCCGGGCGTCCGGAACCGTTGCGTGACGTGCCCGGACGACGGGCCCGCGGCACGCGGCGGAGGTCTTCGATGCCGGAAGTGTCGGTGATATGCGGCAGACTTGACGTGCGAGGACCGAAGCGAAGGATGGGTATGCCGATCACACCTGCGAACGCGGAGCACACCGCGCCGGGCACCACCGCCGAAGCGATCATGCTGGAGCTGGTCGACGAGGACGGCGCCACCATCGGCACGGCCGAGAAGCTCTCCGCCCACCAGGCCCCGGGGCAGTTGCACCGGGCGTTCTCGGTGTTCCTGTTCGACGAGCAAGGGCGACTGCTGATCCAACAGCGCGCGCTCGGCAAGTACCACTCCCCCGGCGTCTGGTCGAACACCTGTTGCGGCCACCCGTACCCGGGCGAGGCCCCCTTCGCGGCGGCGGCCCGTCGCACCTTCGAGGAGCTGGGGGTCTCCCCGTCCCTGCTCGCCGAGGCCGGGACCGTCCGCTACAACCACCCGGACCCGGCGTCGGGGCTGGTGGAGCAGGAGTTCAACCACCTGTTCGTCGGGATGGTCCAGCAGCCGCCGCGGCCGGACGACACCGAGGTCGGGGACACCGCCTTCGTGACGTCCGAGGAATTGCTGGCGCGGCACGAGAAGGACGCCTTCTCGGCCTGGTTCATGACCGTGCTGGACGCCGCGCGACCCGCCGTCAGGGAGCTGACGGGCCCGTCCGCGGGCTGGTGAGCCACGGGGGTGGTCCGGCCGGAGGTCGGACCACCCCCTCCACCCCGTGCACCCGATGCAGCACGCGCATCAGGTGCACCTCGGGTGACCGTCAGTACCGTGCGACGCGGCGGGCGGGGACCGTCAGCGGCCCGAGCGGCAGGGCGGCCCAGATGACCTTGCCGCCGCTCGGCGTCTTCTCCACGTCGCAGACGCCACCCGCCTCCCGGGTCACCTCCCGGACGAGCAGCAGCCCGCGGCCGCCGGTCTGGCCGTGATCGGCCTCCAGGGCGGTCGGTCGATAGGGGTGGTTGTCCTCGACGGACACCCGCACCCACTCGGCGCCGACCGCCAGCTCCACGGTGAGCAGTGGGGAGAGCACCGCGGCGTGCTTGACGGCATTGGTCGCCAGTTCCGAGACGATCAGCAGCAGCCCCTGGAGCAGTTCGTCGGAGACCGGCACCCGTTGCCTCAGCAACAGGTCGCGGACCGCCCGGCGGGCCCGGGGTACCGAGGCGTCCGCCGCCGGGGCCTGGAAGCGCCACACGCCCTCGTACGGCAGGGGGCCGGGGACGGTGCCCGGTGACGCTCCGTGGCCGGATACCGGGAGCGGTCCGGAATCCCGCCTGCCAGCACTGTCCATCGTCCGGTCGCCGCCCTCGCGCTCGATTGTCTCCACACGTCGAGTGTTAGGAACGACCGGGCCCACACCGGATACCTGACCAAAAGTCAGCAACTATCGACGCATTGTGACCGATCACGCTTGAGCGCGTCGGCGCGCATGACCACCGCTGACCCGATTTGCCGCGTTCGGACGCTCTTCAGGTTGTACGCGCCAGGGCGCTTCCCCGGTCGCCCCGGCGTCGACCCCGGGCGGCGCCCCTCGCGGCCCGGTTAGCCCGTGGTCCCGGGCGGCCGGTCGTCGTGCCGTCCGCTGCCCGCCGCGGGTTCCTCCGGTCCGGCCAGGGTGTCCGTCACCAGGCCCACGATCTGGCGCCCGCCGACCCCGGTGGCGATCAGTCCCAGTCCGTCGAAGAACAGGGCCAGCGAGAAGAAGCAGCCGATGACGTACACGCTGCTGCTCGGCCACTCCGCGAGGACCAGTACCCCCAGGAGCACGCCCAGCGCGCCCTGCACCAGCGCCCAGCCGAGCTGCGGGCCGCGCGCCACCAGGGCTCCGACCAGCCGGAACAGTCCGCCCGCCAGGAGCAGCAGGGCGGCGAACATGGTCAGGGTCGCCGCGGCCACGTCCGGCCGGCGCAGGATCACGACGCCGGCGGCCAGGTACAGCGCGGCGATGAGCACCGCGGGCCAGAAGTAGCTCTCGTGTCGCGACTGGACGGCGTGCACCAGCCCGATGACCCCGCCGATCAACAGCAGCCAGCCGAACAGGAGCATCGACGTCAGCGTCGCCACGCCGACGTAGACCAGACCGACCACTCCGGCGATGACGAGCAGGATTCCGAGGACCACCAGGCCCGTGAACCCACGCCGCAGCTTCTTGACCTCGGTACGGGGCGTACTCATCGGCGCCTCCCAGGGCCTGCGCGCCCCCCACTGATGATCGTACGTTCGGCCGGTGCAGATAGCATCCGTTCGCATGGAGCCTCAGTTGCCGTACGGAGTGACCGACGGGGTCGCCACCATCGTCATCTGCCAGCCCGCGAAGCGGAACGCCATGACCGAGGAGATGTGGCGGTCCCTGCCGCCGATCCTCGACGAGCTGGCCGTCGACCCCGCGGTACGGGCGCTGGTACTCACCGGCGCGGGCGGAACGTTCTGCGCCGGCGCGGACATCTCGACGCTGAGCGGGCCGCCCGGGACGGTGGACGCGACCCAGGAACTCTCGGTGCGGGCCGAGGAAGCCCTCGCCGCCTTCCCCAAGCCGACGCTGGCCGTCGTGCGCGGGCACTGCGTGGGGGGCGGCTGTCAGCTCGCCGCCGCCTGTGACCTGCGGTTCGCCGACGAGGGCGCCCTGTTCGGGGTCACTCCGGCGAAGCTCGGCATCGTCTACCCCGAGTCGTCCACCCGTCGCCTGGTCTCCCTGGTGGGGCCCGCCACGGCGAAGTACCTGCTGTTCTCCGGGGAGCTGATCGACGCGGCGCGGGCCCTGCGCACCGGGTTGGTGGACGAGGTGTGGGCACCGGACGCGCTGGACGCGCGGGTCGCCGAGTTCACGGAGGTCCTCACGGCGCGCTCCCAGCTGACCCAGGCGGCGGCCAAGGACTTCGCGGCGGGTCGCTCGGACCGGGCCGAGCACTGGGCCGCGCTGGCCCGCGGCACCGGGGAGACCGCCGAAGGGGTCGCCGCGTTCCTGGAACACCGGCCGCCCCGCTTCCCCTGGCCGCCCCAGCCCGTCGCGTAGGGACGGACCCGGCCCCGGACCCGACGGGCGGGGACGGCCGTCGCTCGCGGGCCTGCGTGAGCCGGGACCCCCCTGTGTGCCCCGGCGCACGCTGCTACCGCTCGGACCTGCTGCTCAGACCTGCTGACCGGCCCTCGCGCGCCACTCGGCGACCAGGTCGGCGGGCGCCTTCTCCGGGGAGCCGGCGTCGTAGGGCGGCTGCGGGTCGTACTCCAGGACCAGCTGGACCGACCGCGCGGCGCGGTCGCCCGCGATCTTGCCCACCAGGGTGAGCCCCATGTCGATGCCCGCGGACACCCCCGCGGCCGTCACGTACTTCCCGTCGAACACCACGCGCTCGGCGCTCGGTTCGGCGCCGACGGCCCGCAGGCGCTCCCGCTCCAGCCAGTGCGTGGTGGCGCGCCGACCGGTGAGCAGACCGGCCGCCCCGAGGATCAGCGAGCCCGTGCACACCGAGGTGGTCCAGGTGGTGCCGCGGTCGACCGACCGCAGCCACTCCAGGAGCACGGCGTCCTCGGTCTGCGGGCCGACCTCCGCTCCGCCCGGGACGACGACGATGTCCGGGGTGGTGACTTCCTCGAAGGTGCGGTCGGCGACCAGCGCCAGGCTGCCCGAATCGTTGCGGACCGGGCCCCGGGCCGCGGAGACCAGGACGGTCTCGGCTCCGGGGAGGTGCTGGAGCGTCTCGTAGGGACCCACGACGTCGAGGGAGGTGAAGCCCTCGAACAGGACGACGGCGATCTGCATGGCACAGCCTTTCGGTCGATGACGTCGAGGACGTCGATGACGGTAGGTGACGGTCGGTCACGGGGGTGGGTGGTCGGAGGGGTCAGGCGGCAGGGCGGAAGCGACGGCGGTAGTCGGTCGGAGGGGCACCGAGGGTGCGCACGAACGCACGGCGCAGCGCCTCCGGGTTGCGGTAGCCGCTGCTGCGGGAGATCTGCTCGATCCCGTCCGTGGTCTCCTCCAACAGCCGTCGGGCGTGCTCGACGCGCACCCGCTCCACGTACCGGCCGGGAGTCATCCCGGTCTCCGCGTGGAACGCACGCGCGAAGTGCCGGGGCGACAGCGCGGCGCGGGAGGCGAGGGCCGCCACCGACAGGTCGTCGCCGGGGTGCTCGGAGACCCACCGCTGCACCTCGCGCAGCGGTGACCGGCTCGCGGTCTGGGCGGCGAGCTGGACGCTGAACTGGGCCTGGTTGCCCGGGCGGCGCAGGAACACCACCAGGTACCGGGCGATGGTCAGGGCGACGTCCCGGCCGTGGTCCTCCTCCACGAGGGCGAGCGCGAGGTCGATGCCCGAGGTGACACCGGCCGAGGTCGCCACCTTTCCGTCACGGATGAAGATCGGGTCCGGATCGACCTCGACGGCGGGGTGGTCACGGGCCAGGGAATCGCTGTGCGCCCAGTGGGTGGTGGCCCGGCGGCCGTCGAGGAGTCCGGCCTTCGCCAACAGGGCGGCCCCCGTGCAGACGGACACCAGGCGTTCGGCGCAGAGGCCGTAGCTCCGCAGCCACTCGATGAGCGGCGGATGCCCGGGCCGGGTGCCGGCGCCGCCGGGCACGACGAGGGTGTGCGGTACGGACGCCGTCGCCAGGTCCGTGTCCGGGACGAGGGTCAATCCGCTGGAGGTGCGCACCGGCAGGCCGTCCGCGGAGGCCGTACGGACGCGGTAGCCGAGGTTCGGGTCGCCCAGGGCGCGCGCCGCGCCGCTGAACACCTCCACCGGTCCGGTGAGGTCGAGGCTCTGCACCCCGTCGAAGAGGAGGACGAGAACGGTTCGCTGCGACATGTGATCGATTGTTCGCCGGAGTGGTCGATGACCGCAATGACGGGTGTCCCTCCTTTCCTGCCACGGCCCGAGCCGAGGCCCCGGTACCCCTTCCGCTACCTAATGACCGGTCAGTAACGTACGGCCATGGGTTCCCTCCCGGAGCGCGCCGCCCGCCGGTGCCACCACGTCCTCAATCCCCTCCACTCCGCGCACTACTTCGCCCCCGAGGCCTCCGCCGAGATGACGGCCCTCGGCTTCGAGGGCTGGCCGGCCACGTACTTCGCGCTGCGCTCGGCGGCCATGGGGCCGGTCGGACCGGGGCCGGTGACGGCCGCGTTCTACGTGTTCAGCCCCGCCCTGGTCGCCACCCACCTGCCCGGTGCGTGGCGCACCGCCGACCCCGCTGCGGTGCTCGCCGCCCGACTCCGCGCCGTGGACGCGTCCTCGCGGCGGCTGCTCGGGGCGGACGTGCTGGCCTCGCCGGAGATGGCGGAGGCGGCCGGGCTCGCCCTGCGGGCCGCCGAGGGGTGCGCCCCGCACGGCCGGGCCCTGTACGCGGCCCACGCCGGGCTGGAGGTCCCCGACGCCGCGCACCTCGCGCTGTGGCACGCCTCGACCCTGCTGCGCGAGCACCGGGGCGACGGGCACGTGGCCGTCCTGCTCGACCTCGGGCTCGACCCGGTGGAGGCGATGGTCAGCCACACCGCGACCGGCAAGGGCATGACGCCGAAGTGGGCCACGGGTTCACGGGGCTGGCGGCGCACCGACTGGGAGGCGGCGGGCGAACGACTGCGCGCCCGGGGCCTGCTCACCGCGGACGGGGAGCTGACCGGTGCGGGACGCGCCCTGCGCGCGGAGTTGGAGGAGCGCACCGACCGACTGGACAGCGCCCCCTACGCACACCTGGGCGAAGCCGGTGTCGCACGGTTGACCGAACTCGCCGGAGGCTTCGCGCGCACGGCGCTGGCGGCGGGCGCGTTCCCCGCCGACGCCTTCGGCAAGGGCTGACCCGCCGGGCGGCGGGGGCGGCCCGTCCCACGGCGTGCCCGATGCTCGCCCTGCGGGCCCGCCGCCGCCGTAACCTGCCACAATTGCCGCGCAACCCCAGTGGAGAAGGCGGTACGGGAACGTGACGACACCCCTCGTAGGGTCCATCGAAGGCAGGATCGCCGAGGAACTCGGCGTGCGGGAGCGGCAAGTGCGGGCCGCGGTCGAACTGCTCGACGGCGGTTCGACGGTGCCCTTCATCGCCCGCTACCGCAAAGAGGCGACCGAGTCGCTGGACGACGCCCAGCTGCGCACCCTGGAGGAGCGGCTGCGTTATCTGCGCGAGCTGGAGGAGCGGCGGAGCACGATCCTCGACTCGGTGCGCGAGCAGGGCAAGCTGACGGAGGTGCTGGAGGCGTCGATCCGGGCCGCCGACACCAAGGCCCGCCTGGAGGACATCTACCTGCCGTTCAAGCCGAAGCGGCGGACCAAGGCGCAGATCGCCCGGGAGGCCGGGCTGGAACCGCTCGCCGACGGCCTGCTGGGCGACCCGTCGGTGGACCCGACGGCCGCCGCCACGGCGTTCGTGGACGCCGACCGGGGCGTGGCCGATCCGCAGGCCGCCCTGGACGGGGCCCGGGCGATCCTCACCGAGCGGTTCTCGGAGGACGCGGACCTCATCGGCGAGCTGCGGGAACGCATGTGGACGCGCGGACGGGTCCAGGCGAAGGTCCGGGCGGGCAAGGAGGAGGCGGGCGCGAAGTTCGCCGACTACTTCGACTTCGCCGAACCGTTCACGGAACTGCCCTCGCACCGGGTCCTCGCGATGCTGCGCGGGGAGAAGGAGGAGGTCCTCGACCTCGTCCTGGAGCCGGAGGAGCCGCAGGACCCGACCGCCGCCCCGGTGCCCACCTCCTACGAGCAGGCGATCGCCTCCCGGTTCGCCATCGCCGACCGGGGCCGCCCCGGGGACCGCTGGCTGAAGGACACGGTCCGCTGGGCCTGGCGCACCCGGGTCCTGGTGCACCTCGGGATCGACCTGCGGCTGCGGCTGCGGACGGCCGCCGAGGACGAGGCGGTCCGGGTCTTCGCCGCGAACCTGCGGGACCTGCTGCTGGCCGCCCCGGCCGGCACCCGGGCGACCCTCGGGCTCGACCCCGGTTTCCGTACCGGGGTGAAGGTCGCGGTGGTCGACACCACCGGCAAGGTCGTCGCGACGGAGGTGATCCATCCGCACGTGCCGCAGAACAAGTGGGACGCGTCGCTGGCCGTGTTGGCGAAGCTGGCCCGGGAGCACGCGGTGGAGCTGATCGCCGTCGGCAACGGCACCGCGTCCCGGGAGACCGACAAGCTGGCGGGTGACCTGATCACCCGGCACCCCGAGCTGAAGCTGACCAAGGTGATGGTCTCCGAGGCCGGCGCCTCGGTGTACTCGGCCTCGGCGTTCGCCTCGCAGGAACTCCCGGACATGGACGTGTCGCTGCGCGGCGCGGTGTCCATCGCCCGCCGGCTCCAGGACCCGCTGGCGGAACTGGTGAAGATCGACCCGAAGTCCA
Source organism: Streptomyces sp. NPDC005955 (assembly GCF_042871255.1). Taxonomy (NCBI): domain Bacteria; kingdom Bacillati; phylum Actinomycetota; class Actinomycetes; order Kitasatosporales; family Streptomycetaceae; genus Streptomyces; species Streptomyces sp. NPDC005955. The sequence goes on from NZ_JBIAIF010000015.1 coordinate 191,368, forward strand.
TCGGGGTCGGCCAGTACCAGCACGACCTGTCCGAGGTGAAGCTGTCCCGCTCGCTGGACGCGGTCGTCGAGGACTGCGTGAACGGCGTCGGGGTGGACGTGAACACGGCGTCGGCGCCGCTGCTGGCCCGGGTGTCGGGGATCAGCTCCGGGCTCGCCGAGAACATCGTCTCGCACCGCGACGCCCACGGTCCCTTCCCCGCGCGGACGGCGCTCAAGGACGTCGCCCGGCTCGGGCCGAAGGCGTACGAGCAGTGCGCGGGCTTCCTGCGCATCCGCGGCGGGAGCGACCCGTTGGACGCCTCCAGCGTGCACCCCGAGGCGTATCCGGTGGTGCGGCGGATGGTGGAGCGTTCCGGCGGCCCGGTGACGGCCCTGATCGGGGACCGTGCCGCGCTGCGCTCGCTGAAGGCCGCGGACTTCGTGGACGACACGTTCGGGTTGCCGACGGTCTCCGACATCCTGCGGGAGTTGGAGAAGCCGGGGCGCGACCCCCGGCCCGCGTTCCGGACGGCGACGTTCAAGGAGGGCGTGGAGAAGCTCGGCGACCTGGTCGCCGGGATGGTCCTCGAAGGGGTCGTGACCAACGTGGCGGCGTTCGGCGCGTTCGTGGACGTCGGGGTGCACCAGGACGGTCTGGTCCACGTGTCGGCGATGTCGAAGACGTTCGTCAAGGACCCCAGGGACGTCGTGAAGCCCGGGGACATCGTCAAGGTGAAGGTCCTGGACGTCGACGTCCCGCGCAAGCGGGTCTCCTTGACGTTGCGGCTGGACGACGAGGCCGCGGCGTCCCAGGGCGGGGGCCAGGGCGGCTCCGGTCGGGACGCGGGTCGCGGACGCGGCGGCGCGGGCGGCAGTGGCGGTGGCGGCGGCGGTCGGAAGGCACCGCAGCCCCGGCAGGGGCGGAGTGCTTCGCCGCAGGGCCGGGGCGGGTCCCGGCAGGCGCCGCCGCCCGCGAACAGCGCGATGGCGGACGCACTGCGGCGCGCCGGTCTGCGCTAGCCGGTCCCCGTACGGGGGCGCACGGGCGTGGTCGGGGGGCGGGGCGGCAGGGCCGCACCGCCCCCCGGCGCTCAGTGCTCAGTGCTCAGTGCTCGGTGATTGTTCCGTCGGCGACGGCGAGGCGCCGGGTGGTGTCGACGGCGTCCAGCATCCGCCGGTCGTGGGTGACCAGCAGGAGCGTCCCCTGGTAACTGCTCAACGCGGACTCCAGTTGTTCGATGGCCGGCAGGTCGAGGTGGTTGGTCGGCTCGTCGAGCACCAGCAGGTTGACGCCCCGGCCCTGGAGCAGGGCGAGGGCGGCCCGGGTCCGCTCGCCCGGTGACAGGGTCGCCGCCGGGCGCAGCACGTGGTCGGCCGCCAGGCCGAACTTGGCGAGCAGGGTGCGCACCTCGGCGGGTTCGGTGTCGGGGACGGCCGCGCGGAAGGCGTCGAGCAGGGGCTGCGGCCCGTGGAACAGTGCACGGGCCTGGTCGACCTCGCCGACCACGACGCCCGGCCCGAGCGCGCTGTGCCCGGCGTCCAGCGGGAGGCGGCCGAGGAGCGCGGCGAGCAGGGTGGACTTCCCGGAGCCGTTCGGGCCGGTGACGGCGACCCGGTCCGCCCAGTCGATCTGGAGCGTCACGGGGCCGAACCGGAACGCACCGCGCCGCACCTCGGCGTCGCGCAGGGTGGCGACCACGGCGCCGGCCCGGGGCGCCGCGGCGATCTCCATCCGCAGCTCCCATTCCTTGCGGGGCTCCTCGACCTTGTCCAGGCGCTCGATGAGCCGGTCGGTCTGCCGGGCCTTCGCCGCCTGCTGCTCGCTGGACTCCGCGCGGGCCCGGCGGCCGATCTTGTCGTTGTCGGGGGCCTTGCGGAGCGCGTTCTTGACCCCCTTCTCCATCCACGCCCGCTGGGTGCGGGCGCGGGCCTCCAGGGAGCTCTTCTTGTCCGAGTACTCCTCGTAGGCGGCCCGGGCGTGCCGCCGTGCCGTCTCGCGTTCCTCCAGGTAGGACGCGTAGCCGCCGCCGAACAGGTTGATCTGTTGTTGGGCGAGGTCGAGTTCGAGGACCTTGGTGACGGTCCGGGTGAGGAACTCGCGGTCGTGGCTGACGAGCACGGTGCCCGCGCGCAGGCCGCGCACGAAGCGTTCGAGCTGCTCCAGTCCTTCGAGGTCGAGGTCGTTGGTGGGTTCGTCCAGGAGGAAGACGTCGTAGCGGGAGAGCAGCAGCGAGGCGAGTCCCGCGCGGGCGGCCTGGCCGCCGGACAGGCTGGTCATCAGCTGGTCGAGGTCGACGCCGAGCCCGAGCGAGGCGGCCGTCTGCGCGGCGCGTTCGTCCAGGTCGGCGCCGCCCAGGGAGAGCCAGCGCTCCAGGCTCACGGCGTAGGCGTCATCGGCGCCCGGGGTGCCGTCGACGAGCCCTTGGGTCGCGGCGTCCATGGCGCGCTGGGCCTCGGCGACGCCGGTGCGGCGGGCCAGGAAGGCGTGCACCGTCTCGCCCGGGCGACGCTCCGGTTCCTGCGGGAGATGGCCGACGGTGGCGTGCGGCGGGGAGAGCTTCAGCTGTCCCTGTTCGGGGGTGTCGAGCCCGGCGAGCAGCCGCAGGAGGGTCGACTTGCCGGCGCCGTTGGCGCCGACCAGGCCGATCACGTCGCCCGGGGCGACGACGAGTTCGAGTCCGGAGAAGAGGGTGCGGTCACCGTGGCCTGCGGCGAGGTCCTTGGCGACGAGGGTGGCGGTCATGACGGTCCGATCCTGGACGGAGGGTGGGTGGCGAACGTCCGGCGGGTCCCACCGCCCTGGTCGCACGGGTGCCACGGGGTGGCACGGGTGCGCGGGGCCGGGTACGCAGGGTCGTCCGCCGAGGGGACGGTTCCTCGCGTTCACCGGCGCATCGGAGCGCACCCCCCTGCTGGTCGTGGCGGACGTCATGGCGTTGCGGCGGTCACGGTCGGACGGTCACTGCCCGCCCGGCGTCACGGTGTGTTCATCGTACGGAGGGCGCGACGAGCACGCTGTCCGTGGTGCGTGCCACGAGGAAGGATCTTCCGCCGCGTACGTCGCCGTCAAGCGGAATGCGGTGGTGCCCGGGGCCGAGCACCCCGTCGAACACCTCGTGGGTGCGGGTGCGGCGCAGCCGGTCGAGGCGGTACGCGAGCAGCCGCACCCGGCAGGTCGAGGCGACGTCCACCCCGGCGTCGCCGCCGGCGCTGGAGAGGTGGGTGAGTCGGCGCCGTCCGGCCTGGGCGGTGTCGAGGGCGTGCTCGACCTGGGCGACGAGCAGCGGCACGATCGGGGCCAGCCCGTCCACGTAGGTGACAGTGAGCCCGGCGTGGTCGAACGTGGCCCGGACCAGGGTGCGTTCGGCGGCGGGGACGGAAGCACCGAAGGCGACCGCACCGTAGGCGCGCAGTTCGTCGGCGGGCACGTGGGCGGCGTCCCGGGTGATGTCGGCGCCGATGCCGATGGTGCGCAGGGCGGCGGCGAGCCGGGCGAGGACCGCGACCCGGTCACCGATCAGCAGCACCCGGCGCCGGGCGGGCGCCGTGCCCTCGACGAGCCGGTGGAGGGCGGCTCGGTACTCGGCTCCGCGGAACCGGAACGGCCCCATGCCGTGGTAGCCGTTGAGGGGGAGGTCGACGCGCCGGTCGGTCTGCCAGGCGAAGTCGCGCCAGATGACGTCGTCGGGATCGGTGGGGTCCCGTTCGATGACGGCGGTCACGGCGCCACAGGCCAGGTCCTCGCACTCGGGACAGCCGTAGATGATGTGGCGGTCGTCGGCGAGCGGTGCCGGGGCCTCCAGCAGCAGGCCGCGCACCTGGGCGGTGAAGATCGCGGGCGGCACGTCCGAGGCGAGCGGGGAGACGGCGTCGAGGTCGGCGAGGCGGTACAGCAGCGGGCGTCCGTCGATGATGAAGTCCACGAAGTCCCGGTGCGCCTGGAGCTCGCCGTTGGCGAGGACCCCGCCCGCCCGCGTGGCGGGTGCCAGGTCGAAGGATGCGTACGCGGCAGCCATGTCCTGAGTATCCCCAGCCGGGCCGGCCGGTGCGTACGACCGCGCGTGCTCGCGCGCGCCGCGGCGGTGCGCCGGGGCGCGCGCAGGGGCCGACCGCGCCGGGACCACGGCGGGTCGGGCGCGCCCTCGGGCGGGGCCCGGCGGCGGCGCGCGCCGGGTCTCCGGTCGCGGGGAGGCGGGTGCGGGGGCGGACCACCTCGGTCGATTCCACCGGGCGCCCCGGGCGGGCCGGTCGGTGTGGTGGGCGGCCGGGTCGGTGCGGTGGGCGGACCGGGGGCGGGGCGGACGGGGCGTTCCGGGTGCGGGGGCGTACGCATGGTCGAGGGCGTACCCGGCGTGACGCACCTGGACGGCCCGGTGCGCCGGAACGGTCACCGGGCCCCGGAGCGGGTGCTCCGGCGCCGGCGGTCGGGACGCGGGGCACGACCAGGAGGGTGGTCCGGGCGGGGAGCGCGCGGGTGTGGTGGTCACGGGCGAGGGCGGGTCCCGGACGGTGCTCGGGCGGGCTTCCCGGCCGGCGGGTTCGTCGCCGTGCTGGCTGCACACCAGGAGGACGGTGTGTCCCGTGGGGCGGGGTCCGCCGATCCGGGCGAGGGGCGGGGGCCCGGGTGGTGGTGGGCGCTCGGCCGCACCCGCTCCCGGACCGGTGGGCGCGGGTGCGGGTGCGGCGGGCGCTCGACGGGGCCCGGGAGGACGTCAGTCGAGTCCGTGCCGGGAGCGGGCCAGGTGCGCCTCGGGGAAGTAGCGCAGTCGGTGCGGGAGTCGGGTGACGACGACGCTGATGACCCGGCACACCCGGCGCAGCCTCCGCTCCTGGGCGGCGGTCCAGGTGAGGCCGAGTGCGTCGCGGGCTTCCGGCGGCAGCAGACCGATCGACAGGAACCTCCGGAACCGGAGGAACAGCCGCCGCGCCACGGGCCACAGCCAGCGCACCGGTGTCCGCAAGGAGCGCGGGCCCACGTCGAGGACCGGCAGGGGCTGGTGCGGGTCCAGCAACTCCCGGGCGACCCTGGTGAGTTCGATCTCCTTGAGCATCTCGCGGTAGTACGGCCAGAACTCCTCGACGGATTCCGGCAGATCGCGTTCGTGGATGCCGAGGAGCTGTCCGACCCTGCGCCATTCGGCGAAGTACTGGCGCTCCTCGGGCTCGGTGTAGGGGCGGCCCCAGAGGTAGGGGTGGGCGTAGCGGGCCACCGGGAAGCCGGTGGCGTGCACCCAGGCGTAGGTGCGGGCGGCGAGGGCGTGGTACGGGCGGCCCCGTGCGTCCGTGCCGTGGATGCCGCGGTGCAGCAGGCGCAACCTGCGCCCCTCCTCGGCGGCGCGCTCCTCCCCGTACACCCACAGGAGGACGGACCGCATGGACCGGACGCCGCGCCCCCAGGGGTCGGTGCGGAACACGGAGTGGTCGTCGACGCCGGCGCCCACCGCGGGGTGGCTCACCTGGAGGATGAAGGCCGGGCCGAGGGTCAACAAGGTGCGGATGTCACCTGTGTCCTGCCAGAGGATGCCTCCGGGCGGGGGCGGTTGGGGTACACGGGAACGCTGGACATCGAGTGACATATGGCCAGTATGAGGAAGATATTGGCAGGGAGGCTCATTTGGCCCCGCGCGTCCGGTGATTCCGGGACACACGTTCGAAGTTGGGTCACGGCGATGCGGACGCGCCGTGCGGGGCGCGGGTGTTGGGGGGCTCCTTCGGCGGAACGGGGATCCGTGGACGCGCGGGTGAGCCGCGGTTGCGCCGCTGCGGTGTTCCGCGCGGCCCCGGTCCGGCACCGGCGCACGGGCCCGGTGCCGGACCGCACCTCGCGATCGGCAGTGGCCGGCGGGGGTGGTGCGGCGCTGGCTCCGCCGTTCAGCGGTCGTGGAACGGCTCGCCGCGGTCGGCGCGGGCCACCAACGAGGCGGGCGGGGCGAAGCGGTCCCCGTAGCGGTCCGCGAGGTCCCGGGCCCGGGTCACGAACCCGGGCAGCCCTCCCTCGTACCCGTTGGCGTACTGGAGCACTCCCCCGGTCCAGCCGGGGAACCCGATGCCGAACAGGGAACCGATGTTGGCGTCCGCGACGGAGACGAGCACGCCCTCGTCCAGCAGGCGCACCGTCTCCAGGGTCTCGGAGAACAGCAGGCGCTCCATGAGGTCCCGGAACGGCACCTCGGCCGCGGTCCGGGTGAAGTGGGTGCGCAGCCCGGGCCAGAGCCGGCCGCGCTCGCCGTCGGCGTACTCGTAGAAGCCCGCGCCGCCGCTGCGGCCCGGGCGGTCGAACTCCTCCACCATGCGGTCGATGACGGCCTCCGCGGGATGCGGTGTCCAGGTGCCGCCGGCGTCCTGAACGGCCTTGCGGGACTCGTCCCGGATGCGACGGGGCAAGGTGAGGGTCAGTTCGTCCATCAGGGACAGCACCTTCGCCGGGTATCCGGCCTGGGCGGCGGCCTGTTCGACGGAGGCGGGCTCGACGCCCTCGCCGACCATCGCGACGCCCTCGTGGAGGAACCGGCCGATCACCCGGGAGGTGAAGAAGCCCCGGGAGTCGTTCACCACGATGGGGGTCTTGCGGATCTGCCGCACCAGGTCGAAGGCGCGGGCGACGGTTTCGTCACCGGTCCGGCCGCCCCTGATGATCTCGACCAGCGGCATCTTCTCGACCGGGGAGAAGAAGTGCAGACCGATGAAGTCGGCGGGACGTTCCACGCCTTCGGCGAGGTCCGTGATGGGGAGGGTCGAGGTGTTGGAGCACAGCAGGGCGTCCGGCGCCAGCAGGTGCTGGACCTCCTGGAACACCCGGCGCTTGAGCGCGGGGTCCTCGAAGACGGCCTCGATGACCGCGTCGCAGCCGGCGACCGCGTCGGGTTCGGCGGCGGGGGTGATCCGGGCGAGCAGTGCGTCGGCCTCGGCCCGGCTGGTGCGGCCCCGGGCGACGGCCTTGGCGCACAGCTTCGCGGAGTGTTCCTTGCCGCGGGTCGCGGCCTGGAGGGACACGTCCTTGAGGACGACGTCGATGCCCGCGCGGGCGCAAGCGTGGGCGATGCCGGCGCCCATCATGCCCGCGCCGAGCACGGCAACCCTGCGGACCCGGCGCGGCTCGACGCCCCGGGGTCGGTTGGCGCCGGAGTTGACGGCCTGGAGGTCGAAGAAGAACGCCTGCATCATGTTCTTGGCGGTCTGCCCGGTCACCAACTCGGTGAAGTAGCGGGACTCGATGGTCTCGGCGGTCGCGAAGTCCACCTGGGAGCCCTCGACGGCCGCCGCGAGGATCGCCCGCGGCGCGGGGTAGGGGGCGCCCGCCGTCTGCTTGCGGAGGTTGGCGGGGAAGGCGGGCAGGTTCGCGGCGAACTTGGGGTGGGCCGGCGTCCCGCCGGGGATGCGGTAGCCGGGGACGTCCCAGGGCTGCCGGCTCTCCGGGTTCGCCTCGATGAACGCCCGGGCCTTCGCCAGGAGTTCCGCGGGGCTGTCCGCGAGTTCGTGGACGAGTCCGGCGTCCCGGGCGCGCCGGGGGTGGTACTGGGTGCCCTGGAGCAGCACCTTGAGGAGCGCGTCCGCGATGCCCAACAGGCGGACGCTGCGGGTCACCCCGCCACCGCCGGGCAGCAGGCCGAGGGTGACCTCGGGCAGGCCGATCTTCGATCCCGGGGCGTCCAGGGCGATCCGGTGGTGGCAGGCGAGGGCGATCTCGTAGCCGCCGCCGAGGGCGGCGCCGTTCAGGGCGGCGACGACCGGGACGCCCAGGGTCTCGATGCGGCGCAGGTCGCGCTTGACGCGGCGGGTCGCGTCGAACACCCGTCGGGCGTCCTCGGGGCGGACCCGGATCAGCTCGCGCAGGTCGCCGCCCGCGAAGAAGGTCTTCTTGGCGGAGGTGACGATGACGCCGCGGACGCTGCTGCGTTCGGCCTCCAGCCGGTCGGCGACCGTGGTGAGGGAGGTCTGGAACGCCGCGTTCATGGTGTTGGCGGACTGGTCGGGGTCGTCGAGGACGAGGGTGACGATCCCGGCGCGGTCCTGTTCCCAGCGGATGGTCGACGGAGTCGGTCGGGTGGTGGGCTCGCTCATGGTGTGGCTGCTCCGATGCGGCGGTGGGGGCGGTGGGCTCGGCGGTGACGGCGGCGCGGTCGCGGCGGGGCGGTGTCGCGGGGCGGCGGCGCGCGGTCAGACGCGTTCGACGACGGTGGCGATGCCCATGCCGCCGCCGACGCACAGCGTGGCGAGCCCGTACCGCTGCTCCCGCCGTTCGAGTTCGTCCACCAGGGTGCCGAGGATCATCGCCCCGGTGGCGCCGAGGGGGTGGCCCAGGGCGATGGCCCCGCCGTTGACGTTGACCCGGTCGAGGGTCAGGCCGGTCTCCCGGACGAACCGCAACACGACCGCGGCGAAGGCCTCGTTGATCTCCACCAGGTCGATGTCGTCGAGGGTGAGCCCGGCCTTGGCGAGGGCCTTGCGGGTGGCGGGCGCGGGTCCGGTGAGCATGATCGTCGGTTCGGAGCCGGAGACCGCGGCGGACACGATCCGCGCACGGGGGCGCAGTCCGTAGCGCTCCCCCACCTCCCGGGAGCCGATGGCGACCAGGGCGGCGCCGTCCACGATCCCGGAGGAGTTGCCCGCGTGGTGGACGTGGTCGATCCGCTCGACCCAGTGGTACTTCTGGAGGGCCACCGCATCGAATCCGCCGAGGTCGCCGATGTCCGCGAAGGACGGCTTCAGGGCGGCCAGCGAGTCGGCGGTGGTGCCGGGGCGGGGGTGTTCGTCGTGGTCGAGGACGACGAGTCCGGCGCGGTCCCGCACCGGGACGACCGAGCGGTCGAAGCGGCCGTCCGCGCGGGCCGCCGCCGCCCGTTCCTGGGAGAGCGCCGCGTACGCGTCGACGTCCCGGCGGGAGAAGCCCTCGATGGTGGCGATGAGGTCGGCGCCGATGCCCTGCGGGACGAAGCCGGTGGCGAGGTTGGTCATCGGGTCGGCGAACCAGGCACCGCCGTCCGAGGCCATCGGCACCCGGGACATCGACTCCACCCCGCCCGCCAGGACCAGGTCCTCCCAGCCGGAACGGACCTTCATCGCGGCGAGGTTGACGGCTTCGAGGCCCGAGGCACAGAAGCGGTTCTCCTGGACCCCGGCGACGGTGTCGGGCAGGCCGGCGGCGATCGCGGAGATCCGGGCGATGTCGGAACCCTGGTCGCCGACGGGACCGACGACGCCGAGGACGATGTCGTCGATCGCGGCGGGTTCGAGGTCCGGGAAGCGGGCCCGCAGCTCGTGGATCAGACCGACGACGAGGTCGATGGGCTTGGTGCCGTGCAGGGCGCCGTTCGCCTTGCCGCGACCGCGCGGGGTGCGGATCGCTTCGTACACGAATGCTTCGGTGGTCACGGGTGAACCTTTCGGAGGGGTCGACCGGGCGGGTGGCGGGCGCTTCCCGGGCCCGTCGGTGCGCGCGGCACCGGGTCACCGGCCCTCGGGCAGGTGGTCGGGCAGGTGGTCGGACGGGGCGGCGACGAGGTCGGGCACGTCCCAGTCCCGGGCCACCTCCGCGGTGTCGGCGCCGGGCCGGACGGGGCCCCGGCGGAGGGTGCCCGGGGTGACGGAGAACCGTGGGGCGGGCGCGGGTTGCGGCACCCCGTCCCGGGTGGCGAAGGTCCCGCGGGCCACGAGGTGCGGGTGCGCCGGGGCCTCGCGCAGCGAGAGCACGGGTGCCACGCAGGCGTCGGAGCCGTCGAACACCTCGGTCCACTGCGCTCGGGTCCGGGTCAGGAAGCGGTCGGCGACGGCCGCGCGCAGGGCGTCCCAGTGGGCCGGATCGTCGCGCAGCGCGGCCGCCGGGCCCAGGTCGAGCAGGGCGGTGAACTCGTCGTAGAACCGTCGTTCCAGGGCGCCGACGGCCATGTACCCGCCGTCCGAGGTCCGGTAGCAGCCGTAGAACGGGCAGCCGCCGTCCAGCAGGTTGGCGCCCCGCCGGTCCTGCCAGTGCCCGGCGGCGAGCAACCCGTGGACCAGGGTGGTGAGGTGGGCGGCGCCGTCGACGATCGCCGCGTCCACGACCTGTCCGACGCCGGTGGCGCGGGCGTGGTGCAGCGCGGCGAGCAGACCGACGACCAGGTAGAGCGAGCCGCCCGCGTAGTCGCCGAGGAGGTTGGCGGGCGGCGCGGGCGCGTCGTCGGGCCGGCCGATCGTGCCGAGGGCGCCGGTCACCGCGAGGTACGTGAGGTCGTGGCCGGCGCGCGGGGCGAGCGGGCCCCGTTGGCCCCAGCCGGTCATCCGTCCGTAGACGAGCCGGGCGTTGCGGGCGCGGCAGTCCGCGGGGCCGACGCCGAGGCGCTCGGCGACGCCCGGGCGGTAGCCCTCGACGAGGAGGTCGGCGCGTGCGACGAGCGCCAGGACCCGGTCCCGGCCGCCCGGGGACTTCAGGTCGACGAGCACGGAGCGCTTGTTGCGGTGGGTCAGGTCGCGTTCGGGGCCGGGGCCGAGCCCCGGTTCCCGGCCGCCCGGGCGGTCGACCCGGACGACGTCGGCGCCCAGGTCGGCGAGGAGCATCGCGGCGAAGGGGCCGGGGCCGATGCCCGCCAGCTCCAGCACGCGCACGCCCGTCAGGGGGCCGTCGGTCGCGGTCGCCCCGCCCGGCAACGGTGGCTCGGTCATCGGACCCCCTCGGTGGGTGGTGCTGCTGCGGTGCGTGCCGTCCGGAGCGCGGTGCGGGCACTCCGGCGATGCTAGATACCGGCCGGTAACCGCACAAGACGCCGAGCGGGCAAGCGCTTCGACGGGCGCCCGTCCCCTCCATGATGGGCCAGCCGTCGGGGCGGGACGCTCAGGACACGGCCGTCCGCACCCGCCCCCGACCGCCCGGCACCATGGCGTGATCGTTCAAGACGGAGCCGCCGACCGCGCCTAGCGTGGGGGTACCGAACGGCAGGAGGCGGCTGTGGACGAGGACTACGCGAGCGCGCAGCTCGTGGCGATGGCGCGCCGCGCCCTGGCCGCCGAGGGCATCCACACCGTGGCCCCCGCGGGCGGGGGCGCGTTGCTGCCGCTGGCCGCCAAGCGCCGGTTCCTCGCCGAGGTGGAACACACGCACGGACTGTTGCCGCTGCTCCGGGTGGGACAGCAGTTCTCGGCGGTCCGGTCCGATCCTGCCGTCTCCGCGCTGTTGCGCGCCGGCTCCCCGCACGACCTGCTCGAACGGTGGTGCAGGTTGGAGCGGTTCACCCACTCACGGCACCGCGTGGCGCTGCGCCGGTCCGGGCCGCGGCACCTGGTGGTCGAACACCTGGGGCCGCCCGGGGCGCCGCCCGGCGCCGCCGAGGACGCCGTCGTCCTCGGCGTGCTCACCGCGCTGCTGACCATGATCGGCACCCGGGACCTGACGGTCGCCGTCGGGCAGGAGCGGGCGCACACCGTGTTCACCGGCGGGGTGTTCACCGCGGAGCCACCGGCCGGCGACAGCGCCCACTGGCGGTTCGACTGGACCGGCACGGTCACCGCCCCGCCGGCGGGCGCGGAGGCGACCGGGTCGGACCCGGTCATCCGCACCCGTGCGCTGCTCGCCACCGATCCCGCCCGCCGCTGGACGCTCGCCGAGCTCGCGACGGCGCTCGGCCTTTCCACGCGGGTGCTCCAACGCCGGCTGGCCGGGGACGGCGGCTTCACCGGGCTCCTCGCCGCGGTGCGCGCGGAAACGGCGGCCGAGCTGCTCATCCACGGCGAACACCCCACGTCCGTCATCGGGTTCGCGTGCGGCTACGCAGACCAGCCCCACTTCACCCGCCGGTTCAAACACCGCACCGCGATGACCCCGGCGGCCTACCGAGCGGCGTTCGGGCGCCACGCCCGGGCCGCCTCTACGACGACACGAAGGAAGCGATGAAGCTCCACGGCACAACCGTTCTCGTCACGGGCGGCGCCCGCGGCGTCGGCCGGGAACTGACCCGGCAACTGGTCGACCTCGGTGCCCACGTGGTGGCCGTGGGCCGCGACGCGGACCGGCTCGCGGACCTCGTGGCCGTGCACGGCGACCGCGTCTCGGTCGAGTCGGTGGACCTGTCCGACCCGGTGGCCGTCGACGCCCTCACCGACGGCTTGCCCGAGCGGCACCCCGAACTGCGGGCCGTGTTCAACAACGCGGGCGTCCAGCACCTCACCGACTTCCTCACCGAGGACCCCCGCACCGTGCGCCAGGTCGTGCGCCGCGAACTCGCCGTCAACCTGGACGCCGTCATCGCCCTGTCCACGGGGCTGCTCCCCCATCTGCGGAGCCAGCCGTCCGCGGCCATCGTCAATGTGAGCAGCGGCCTGGCCATCGCGCCCAAACCCTCGGCGCCCGCGTACTGCGCCGCCAAGTCGGCGGTGCGGACCTTCACCCGGGCCCTGCGCTACCAGTGCGAGGACGGCGCCCCGCACGTCCAGGTGGTCGACGCGGTCCTCCCCCTCGTCGACACGGACATGACGGCGGGCCGCGGTCGGGCCAAGATCAGCCCGGCCGAGGCGGCGCGGTCGGTGATCCGGGGGGTGCTCCGCGGCCGGTCGGAGGTCTACGTCGGCGGGGCGGCGCTGCTGCCCACGCTGATGCGGATCGCCCCGTCCGTCGGCTACCGGGCCCTGCGCCGTGGCTGAGGCCGTGGCCCCGCGGGCGCCCGGCACCCGAACGGGCCGTGCGCTGTCCCGGCTGGACCGGGCCGCGCACCGCCGGTGGTTCCTGCCCGCGGTCGGCGCGTTCCCGCTCGGGGACTACGTACTGCCGTTCCTGCCCGGTCAGTTGCTGCTCGCGGGGTTGGCCGCACTGCATCCCCGGCGCCGGACGGCGCTCATCCTCACCTTCGTCGCCGGGTCCGTGCTGGGCGCGTTCCTGACCGCCGTCGCCGTGCAGTCCGCCGGCCCCTGGCTGCTGGACCTCGTACGCGGACTCGCCCCCGAACAGGCGGAGTTGGACCGCTTCAGCGACCTGATCACCACCCACGGCCCGTGGGCGCTGGCCGCCCTCGCCCTGCTGCCGTGGACCCCCCGGGTCGCGGTGGTGGCCTGTGCACTGGCCGGCATCGACCCGTGGACCATCGCCCTGGCCGTGCTGGTCGCCCGGCCCGTGCCGCTCACCCTGGTCGCACTGGCCGGGACCCGGGCGCCCTGGCTGCTGCGCCGGTCGCGGCGGATCGACCGGATGCTCGCCGAGGTGATGGCGCAGCGCCGGCCGGAGGACCGCTGAGCCGGCTCCGACCTCAGGACCCGGCGGCGCGGGCGGCCAGGGCGCGGCGGCAGAGGGAGTCGGCCCGGCGGGTGGTCTCCGGGAGCCGGTAGCGCGGGGCCAGGGCCAAGGTGTGCGCGAGCGCCGTCGGCAGGTCCACCCGGTGACCGACGGAGACGTACACCGGCTTGACACCGGGCTGGGTCCGCAGGGCCGCCCCGACCTGCTCGGCGCCCGCGAGCAGCGGCGCGGACGAGCCGCGGGCCCGGTCCGGCTCCTCGTGGGTGAAGGTGAACGGGTTCTTGGCGACGCCGATCGTGGGGAGTCCGGTGAGCACCCCGAGGTGGCTCGCCAGTCCGAAGCGGCGGGGGTGCGCGAGACCGTAGCCGTCGCACACCACGAGACCCGGGTCGGTGGGCAGGGCGGCCAGCGCCGCGAGGACGGTGGGCAGCTCCCGGAACGCCAACAACCCCGGCACGTAGGGGAAGGAGACCGTTCCCACCGCCGTGGTCTGGGCCACGACCTCCAGGGTCGCGCAGTCGAGGACCACGGCCGCGGCGACCACGAGGTCCTGGGTGTCGTCGTACGCCACGTCCACCCCGGTCGCCCGACCGGTGCCGGGTGCCGGGCCCGCCTCGTCCCGTACGACCAGCGCCCGCAACTCGTCCTGGACGGCGCGCGCACCTTCCTGGGTCGTGGGCCAGTCGGCGGGCAACTCGGCGGGCTGGGGCTGCGGTACGGCGTTCATGGTGGGACGAGCGTACGGGTCCGACCGCGGACGGACACCGCAAGGCCCCCTCCCCGCCGTCCGCCGGGTGGTCGAGGGATAGGATTTCGGTCATGTTCGTTCTGGAACTGACCTACACCGCGCCGGTCGAGGCCGTGGACGCGGAGATGGCTGCGCACCTCGCGTGGTTGGACGCGCTGTACGCCTCCGGGGTGATCATCGCCTCGGGCCGCAAGCAGCCGCGCGACGGCGGGGTGCTGCTCGCGGTCGGCGACGACCGCGAGGCGATCGAGGCGCTGGCCGCGACCGATCCGTTCGTGACGGCCGGGACCTGTGCGTACCGCATCACGGAGTTCGTCGCGACCAGGACCGCCCCCGCGCTCGCCGGGTACCGTCAGCCGGCGCCGTACTGACCCGGGCCGAGCCCGCCCGGCGGCCCGCGGAGCGGGCGAACCGTGACCGAAGTCACGGGCCCCCGGGTAGACGCGAGGGGCGGTTCGACCGTCTCTAGGAGTGTCCGGGTCTTCGGCGGGGCCGGTCACGTCCGCCGGTCGACCGCCCCCGCCGCCACGAGGGAGCAGGCGTTGTCCATCGTCATCGAGCAAGCCGTGGAGGCGCGCTTGGTCGCCGCCGCGCCCCGCATGGCCACCATCCCCGCCGTGCTGCGCTACGAACAGGCCGACCCGTTCGCGGTCCGGATGACGTTTCCCGCCCCCGCCACGCTGGAGGGCGTGGACGTGTGCTGGACGTTCTCCCGGGAGTTGCTCGCCTCGGGCATGGAGGCGGCCGTGGGTCAGGGCGACGTCCGGGTGCGTCCGTACGGGTACGACCGTACGGTGATGGAGTTCCACGCTCCCGAGGGCACGGCCATCGTGCACCTGCTCAGCGGTGACCTGCGGAAGTTCCTCAGTCGGACGGACGGTCTGGTGGCCCGTGGACGCGAACACCTGCACCTCGATCTCGACGGGGACCTCGCGCAGTTGATGCGCGACGCCTGCTGACGGGCCCCGCTACGGCCCCGTGCGCCGGGTGCGGTGGGGGCAGCCGGACGTGCCGGTGCGGGCGGGTACCGGCGGGGAAGAATCCGGCGGGTGCCACGGTTACGTCACGCACCGACGACACCGTAGGCAACTCCCGGAAGGCACCGACACCATGGGCATCGTCACCGCGAACCTCGCCGTATCGCTCGACGGATTCACCGCGGGTCCGCAGCAGAGCCTTGAACACCCCTTCGGCACCGGGGCCGATGCGCTCACGGCCTGGATGTTCGAGACCGGGAAGCCCGGACGCGAACAGGACGCGGAGCTGCTGTCCACCCTGCACGAGAACACCGGCGCCCACATCATGGGGCGCAACATGTTCAGCCCCGGCCGAGGCCCCTGGGACGAGGACTGGACGGGCTGGTGGGGGCCCGAACCGCCGTACCACACACCCGTGTTCGTGCTCACGCACCACGAACGGAAACCGCTGGAGATGGCCGGCGGCACCACGTTCCACTTCGTGACGGACGGCATCCACGCGGCCCTGGAACGGGCGCGGGCCGCGGCCGGCGACCGGGACGTGGAGATCGCCGGGGGCGCGGCGACGGTGCGCCAGTACCTGACGGCCGGACTGCTCGACGCGTTGCTGCTGCATCTCGTGCCCACCGCGATCGGCTCGGGCGAGCGCCTGTTCGAGGGACTGGACGAGCTGTCCCTCGAACAGGGCGAAGTGATCGCTTCGCCCACCGTCACGCATCTGCACTACCGGGTGCCGCGCACCTGAACGCCCTGCGGGGTCCGGCGCACCGGACCCCGCGGGGCTCGGTCACGTGCGGGTGAACTCCCCGCGGTCCGCTTGCCCGGCGGCCGGCCCGGCCGAGGCCGCCGCGGCCTCGGCCAGCACCGCCCTGCGGAAGTCCCGACTGCGGCCCGCGCAGTCCGCGCAGATCGCGGGGCTGCCCTCGACCGAGGGGTCACGGTCCATCTCGGCCGCGATGTAGGAGTGGTCGCAGCGGTGGCAGCGGATCCGGGCCTCCCAGATGTCGTCCACCTCGTCGCGCGGGTCGGACCCGCGGGCCAGCACCGGCGAACGGGTCACGCGCAGGGCGAGCGCGTAGAGGCCGATGCTGAGCACGAAGGTGAGCGGTGACGACCAGGTCGTGCCGAACGTGCCGGTGAACTCCAGCACCAGGATGCCGGTCAGGGAGGACACCAGCCACACCACGGCACCCGGGGCGAAGGTGACCACCCGGCCGGGGCGGAACTCCGGGAGGCCGTCCCGGTCCCCGCTGCGGTGCAGGGCCAGGTGCGTGAGCATGATGCCGACCCAGCCCACCACGAACGCGCCCTGCCAGGCCAGCGCCGTCAGCACGTAGCTGAGCACGTCCGTGAGCATGATCAGGTACGTGACCACGCTGGCCAGCGCGAGGGCCACCACCCGCGGCACCCTGAGGTGGAAGAGGCGGGCGACCGTGGCCTCCAGGTTGGTCGACGCCACGTAGTAGTTGGCGGTGTTGATGCGGGACTGGGTCAGCCAGACGACGCCGAGCCCCCACACCCCCATCAGCGCCACGATGGTGTCGCCGATGGCCGTCTCGGTCGGCGCTCCGACGGCACCGGCCGCCAGGACCAGGAAGATGCCGATCAGCCCGTTGACGAAGTACACGAAGAAGTAGAAGACCGGGCCGAAGGTGACGACGCTGTGGAAGCCGGCGTCCTCGCGCTTGCCGAAGCGGCCGAAGTCCATCGTGTACATCATGAACACGAACACGCCCATGTAGACGAAGAACGCGTACAGCCAGCCCGGGGCGCCGAGGTCGGGGACCAGGTCGGGCGTGTGGGTGAGCCAGCCGGAGGGCTTGTACTCGCGCGCGGCGAGGATGACCACGATGATCAGCCCGGTCCAGTACAGCGGCAGCAGGGCGCCGTTGAACTTGTCGAGCCAGCGGCGCACCCCGCCGATCGCCATGGGGACGTTGCTCAGGATCGAGATGGCGTACCAGACCTCGATCGTCAACGACCCGGTGTAGGCGTGCAGCGCGTGGGCGATGACGGAGCCCTCGAACACCGCGTAGTAGATCGCGGTGGCGGCCAGGACGAGGGGGGCGAGGACCGATCCGAGGGACCCGAACACGCGTTGCGAGACCAGGGCGACCGTCAGACCGGTGCGGGCGGCGTAGCGGGAGAAGACGTAGTTGACGGTGCCGAACACGGCGACGGCGAGCAGGATGCCGATCAGGGTGTCGACGGTGCCCACGGTCACGGCCAGGGTGGCGGCGGTGACCAGGTAGAACATGCCGCTGACCAGCGCGTACCAGGCCATGGTCAGGGAGAGTCGGCCGCTGCGCCAGGTCAGCGGGACGATGTGGGTGGAGTAGTCCTCGTTGGCGGCTTCCTTGACGACCCTGGGGTCGTCCTCGAAGGACACGTCCAGGGGGGCGAGGGGGGCGGAGACGTCCGGGCGTGGAGAGGTCACGGGGAGTCCTAGGGGAACGGCCGCCTGGGGGGAGAGCGGGGCGGGGCGCGGACGCGGCGCACGGGCGGGGCGAACCGGCGGGGGCGGGTTCGGGCCCGGCCCGTGCGGGGAGCGACGACGCGCGGGGCGGCTTGGTCGGCCCCGAGGCCCTCCGGCGGGGTGGCCTCGTGCGGCCCAACGTGGTTGCCGTCACCCCGTCTTGTCAACGGTCTCGTCGGAGTATCCGTCTGAGACAACGGAAATCATCAGTTGGATCATTGCTCTACTGCGGATTTCGTTGAACATGGTGCAGTCGGACGCCCAGTGCCAGGGTCACCGCGACCAGGAGCGGGGGGATCGCGGCGGCGGCCGTCGCCGAGTGCCGCAGCACCAACGCTCCGGCCAGGGCGCCCACCACCAGGGCGAGGAGCACGGCGAGCCGACGGAGGATGTGGGCCGTCGAGCCGTGCGCCACGGACTCGGCGACCGCGGTGAGGGTCCCGGTGACGAAGGTGGTGGTGATCCCGGCCAGCGCGACCCGCCGGGCGCACGCCGTCTGCACCCCCATCGCCAGTGCCGACAGGCTGACGAGACCGACGTCCGCGACCTCCCCCGGCCGGCCGTCGACGGCGGCCCAGCCGGCGAGGAACACCAGCTGGCAGCCGAGGCTGACGGCGAGGGCCGCGGTGATCCGGCGCGGCCACACCGCGCCGGCGGGCAGGTCGCGGGTCATCAGGAAGGCCAGCACCAGACCGGCGGTGAAAGCCACGGTGGCGGCTGCGGCACGGGCGACGTGCAGGTCGACGCCGTGCGAGCCGGCGATGCCGAGCAGGACCAGGTTGCCGGTCATGTTGGCGGTGAAGACCCCGCCGAGCCCGAGGTAGGCCAGGGCGTCGGTGGCTCCGGCGGCGACGGTCAGCAGGAGCGGGAGGGTGTCCGCGAGCCGCCGGACTCCGGGGGTGTGACCGCCGGCGCCGGGGCCCGCGGCGGCTGCCGGCGGAGCGGGGGCCGCGTCCGGGGCGGCCGGTCCCGCGCCGGGGCCCGGGCGCTGCGGTCGGGGGTCCTCGGGGTGGTCGGCTGACTGGTTTCGCATCGTGCCGTTCCTCGGGATCTGGGGCCGTGCGCCGGCGCGTCACCGGCGGTCACGGGGGTTGACAGGGGGAAGAGCGTGACCAAACAATAAGCCCACTTGGTCGGACCATCTGACTATCTCGGCCCACCGGCAGGGCCACCGCGATCCCGAAGGCACCATCCACATGGCTCAGACTGATCCCGAGACCCGCGTCCGCGAACTGGGGCTCGTCATCCCCGACTTCGCCGCCCGGCCCTACTACGGCGCCGACTACGGGTCGATGAAGCCCCACCACATCAGCGGCAACCTGCTCTTCCTCGGGGGCCACACCGCGGACGACGCGGACGGCAACGTCCGCCACCCCGGGCGGCTCGGCGCCGACGTGACCGTCGAGCAGGGCTACGAAGCGGCCCGGCTGACCGCGCTCAACTGCCTGGGCGGCATCCGTCTCGCCCTCGGCTCCCTCAACCGGGTGCAGTCCCTTGTACGCTCACTGTGCTTCGTCGTCAGCACCCCCGAGTTCGAGGACGTGCACAAGGTGTCCTCGGGCGCGACGGACCTCTTCCGGGACGTCTTCGGGCCCGAGGCGGGCCTCGGCGGTCGCGCCACCATCGGCGTGATGAGCCTGGCCCGTCGCAGCTGCTTCGAGAACTGGCTCACGGTCGAGATCGACGACTGACCGGCCGCTCCACGGCTGTCGCGTCCCGTCGCCCGGCGGACGCGCGGCCGTGGGCCCGGCACCCACCGCCCGGGCACGGCGGCGCCCGACCGGCGCCGCCCGGCCCCCGACCCGAAAGGCCCTTCGGTGTCCGTCGACTGGACCCTCATCGCTCCCGAGGCCGCCCTCGGCCCCGACCGGCTCGCCGGACGCCTCCAGGGCCTCATCGAGGAGGGGCGGCTCGCCCCGGGCACCCGCATCCCCGCCGAGCGCGAACTCGCCGAACGACTCCGCATCTCCCGGGCGTCCGTCCGCGAGGCACTGCGCGAACTGGAACTGCGCGGACTGGTCGACCGCAAGCCCGGTCGGGGCACCATCGTCACCGGCACCACCCGCCCCGACCTGCACGCCCGTCAGCTCGGCGACATGGACGACGCGGCCCGGCTGGTGCACGAGGTCATGGACCTGCGCTCCGCCGTGGAACCCCCCGTCGCCGCGCGCGCGGCCGTCCGCGCCACCGACGGCGACCTCCAACACCTCGCCGCCCTGCTGTCCCGGGCCGAGTCGGAACGGGACCGCGACAACCTGGCCGCCCTCGTCGAACTCGACGGCGCGTTCCACGTGGCCGTGGCGAAGGCCGCCCACAACCCCATGCTCACCCGGCTCCTCGAAGCCACCAACGAGTGGGTCGGCCCCTCCCGGGACCCCCAGTACCAGTCCAGGGAACGGCTCCTCGCCTCGCTGCGCGCCCACCGTCGCATCCTCGCCGCGCTGATCAGCCACGACAGCGAGGCCGCGGCCCAGGCCATGGCCGACCACCTCAACGAGGTGCAGGGAATGATCATCGACACGCTGGGGCTGGACGGCCACGGGCCCGCGGCGCCCGGAGCCTGACCCCACGGCGCCCCCGACCCGGTCCCGTCCCCCCGGTCGTCCGTCCACGGCCCCGCCCCCCGGTCATCCGTCCAGGTGGCCCGCCCCGCTCCCCGGCGGCCGGGTCACCGCCCCCTCAGGAAAGCCACCCTCATGCCCGTCGCCTCCCCGCTCCCGCCGCGCTCCGGCGCCCCGTCCACCGGCCCCGGCGCCACCGCCCCCTACGGGCTCGCCGCCCCGCACGCCCTGGCCACCGAGGCCGGCGCCGCCGCACGACGGGCCGGCGGCAACGCCGTCGACGCCGCGCTCGCCGCGGCCATCGCGCTCACCGTCGTCTACCCGCACCAGTGCGCCGTCGGCGGCGACCTGGTCGCCCTGGTCGCCCTGCCCGACGGGCGGGTCGTCTCCGTCAACGGCAGCGGCGCAGCCGCCGCGGCGGCGGACCCGGCCGCCGTGCCCGGCACCCGGATGCCGGTGACCGGGGCGCTCACGGTGACCGTCCCCGGGGTCGTCGCCGGCTGGGCCACCCTGCACGAACTCGCCGGACGACTGCCCTGGGAGCGGCTGTTCACCGATGCCGTCGCCCATGCCCGGGACGGGGTGCCGACCGCGCCCGGCGTCGCCACCGCACTGCGCGCGGAAGCCGCACTGCTCCGCGAGGACCCGGGCATGCGGGCGGTGTTCTTCCCGGACGGCGCTCCGCTCGCCGAGGGCGCGCCGATGCGACAGCCCGCGCTGGCCGACTCGCTCGCCCGCATCGCCGCCGAGGGGCCGGCGGCGCTGTACCGGGGAACGCTCGGCGCCCGGCTGGTGGACCTGCTGCGAGGCAAGGGCTCGGCGCTCACCCGCGAGGACCTGGAGCGGCACGCCACCGAGACCGGTGAGCCCCTGTCGGCCGGCTTCCGCGGCGAGGAGTACCTCACCGCGCCGCCCAACTCCCAGGGACTGCACCTGCTCCAGGCCCTCGGCGTCCTGGAGCGGTTGCCCCGTGACCTGCAACTCCTCGGCTCCGACGCCGATCTGACGGCCCGGGTGTTCGACGCGGTCACCCGGGACCGGGAGCGGTACCTGGCCGACCCCCGCCAGGTGGACGTCCCCGTGGCGGAGTTGCTGGGCGCTGCGCGGCTCGACGAGATCGCGGAGCAGGTGCAGCGGGCCCCCCGGCCCCGTCCGTCCGGGGACGGTGGGGCGCGCCGCAACGAGGCGGCGCGGCCCAGCGGGGACACCGTCGCCGTGGTCGCGGCGGACGGCGAGGGGTACGCGGTGTCGCTGATCCAGAGCCTGTTCCACAGCTTCGGGTCCGGCATCCTCGATCCGGCGACCGGGATCGTCCTGCACAACCGCGGCTCGTTCTTCGACCTCGCCCCCGGCGCACCGAACCGGCTGGCCGGCGGGAAGCGGCCCGCCCACACCCTGATGCCGGTGCTGACCCGGCTCGACGGGGTGGTGACCGGCGCCCACGGAACGATGGGCGGCAAGGCCCAACCGCAGATCCACGCCCAGTTGGCGCTGCGCATCGCCGCGGGCGACCGACCGGCCGAGGCCCTGCGGCGGCCCCGGTGGGTCATCGGGGGCCTCGGGGTGGACGAACCGGCGCAGGTGGCGTCCGTGGAGGGCGCGGTGCCCGAGGAGGTCACGGCCGCACTGGCCCGTGGCTACCAGGTGGTGGTCTGCGCCGAGCAGGACGAGCAGGTCGGACACGGGCAACTCGTCCGCCGCAGCGCCTCGGGGGCCGGGTTCGAGGCGGGCACGGACCCGCGCAGCGACGGGTCCGTGAGCGTGCTCTGACCCCGTCCGCGGAGCCTGCGCTAGCCCTCCTCGTCGAGGTGGCCGAGGAGGGCGTCGGCCTCCGCGTAGGGGAGGGCGTCGGCCAGGAAGCCGTACGTGCCCGCGGTGAGTGCTTCCTCGGCGGCGCGCCGGGTGAGGGTGTGCGCCGCGCGGGCCAGGCCGGACCCCAGGGTCACCCGGGCCACGCCGAGGGCGGCCAGTTCGGCGACGGTGGGCAGTCCCGGGCCCGCCAGCACGTTGAACGGTGCGTCGGTCCCCGCCACCAGGGCGCGGATCTCCGCGGGGGTGCGCACCCCCGGGACGAAGATGCCGTCGGCGCCGGCGTCGATGTACGCCGCGGCCCGTTCGAGGGTCCCGGCCAGTCGGGCGGACGGCTCGCCGACGCCCTTCCAGTACGTGTCGGTCCGGGCGTTGACGAACACCGGAACCCCCGCCGCGTCAGCCGCGGCACGGGCGGCCCGGATGCGTTCCACCTGTTCCTCGATCTCCCGCAGCGGCCCCGCTCCTTCGACATCGGCGACGCCGTCCTCGATGTTGACGCCGACGGCGCCGGCGGCCAGCGCCACCCGGATCGTGGTGGCGATCCCGTCGGCCGCGGACGCGTAGCCGCCCTCGACGTCGGCGGTGACGGGCAGGTCGACGGCGGCGGCGATCCGGGCCACCGCGTCGAGCGCCCGGTCCCGGTCGAGCCGTTCGCCGTCGGGCACCCCGAGGCTCCAGGCGATCCCGGCGCTGGTGGTGGCGATGGCCGCGGCCCCGGAGGAGGCGACCAGACGGGCGCTCGCCGGGTCCCAGACGTTGGGCAGCACCACGGGCCGCCCCGGTACGTGCAACGCCCGCAGGGCCGTGGCCTGGGCTACGGGGTCCGCGGCCCGCTCCGCCGCCCGTTCGGTCTCATTGGTCATGAAACAGAATCAAACACGCCGCGGACCCCGGTGCCCAGCCCCTACGGGTTCAACTGCTGGTCACCGCGACGGAGGTGACGGCGACGGCGAGCGCCGCCTGCATCTCCCGGATCGCCTTGCCGAGCGCCGGGGCCACCGCGCCGCTGCGTGCGGTGAGGGCGTCGACCCGGACCTTGTGGGCACGGCGTTCCTTGCTGGAGGAGAAGGTGCGGACCTCGGCCGCGACGGCGAGGGCGACCACGGCCGCGTCCCGGTCACCGACCTCGTCGACCGGCTCGGGCCCGGTCAGCGCGGCCCGCGCGTCCGTCCGCAGGGCGCTCACCACCGGAACCCGTTCCAAGGTGTAGTCGACCGAGGGGAAGACGCCGAGGACGCGCTTGCGCCCGACGCCGAGGTACCCCTCGGCGACGAGTTGCTCGCGCACGGCGTCGAGGGTGACGCCGGTGCGTGAGGTGACCCAGGACTTCCACTTGCGGGGCCTGGACTCCGCGATGAGTTCGAGGAGTCCGTCGAGCACCGTGTCACCGGTACGGACGTCCGGATCGGTGACCCGGACGACTCCCTCCTCGTCGGTGAGGAGGCCGCGCTGCGCCAGTTCGGTGAGGGCCCCGGCTCTGACCAGGTGGGGCAGTTGGCTGGCACCAGTGACCCTGAGCCTGGTCGTGTCCCAGGAGAGCAGGTAGAGCCGAGCGGGCAGCGAAAGCGAGCCGTGGGGCACGGAGTTCCTCCAGGACGGCGAGAGGGAGGTGAAGAGGAGGGGAGCCGTCCGCTACCACGATAAAGGCTCACTTCAACCCCTTGACTCCCGCGATTCACCCTGTATGATTACCGTCGACTTTGTCACCGCCGATGGGAGAAGGACGTTGCTCTACTGAGGTCTCTGGGACACCGCGTCATACAGCTCGATCGTTGCCACTAGTTCCGCTAGTCGCTGTATGCGCCGCGTGCGACCTCGGTGCTTGAGCCGTCCGCCCCTGCGAGGCAGTCGGGCCGTCCCCTTCTTCTCGGACGGCCTCCTCCGTTCCCCTTCGAGGTGAACGCGAGCCCTCCCCCGGCGCCCGCTCCCGCACCCTCCCGGTCCGCTCCTCGGTGTCCCCCGCGCTGCCCTGCACCCCACCAGCATCCGGGAGGCCCCCATGTCTACGTCGCACCCTTCGCACACCCCGTCCCTCACGCTGTCCTCGGTGTCCTTCGACTGGCCGGACGGAACTCCCGTCTTCGACGGACTCCAGACGACCTTCACCACGGGACGCACCGGCCTGATCGGCGTCAACGGGTCGGGGAAGTCGACCCTGTTGAAGCTGATCGCGGGCGCACTGCACCCGGTGCGGGGCGCCGTGCACGTGGCGGGCGAGATCGGCCACCTGCCGCAGACGGTCACCCTCGACACCGCCTCACGGGTGGACGAGGTACTGGGCATCGCCACGACTCGGGCCGCGTTGCACGCCATCGAGGCGGGCGAGGCGACCGAGGAGAACTTCACGGCCGTCGGCGACGACTGGGACGTGGAGGAACGCGCGCTCGCCACCCTCGGTCAACTGGGACTCGGCCACGTCGACCTCGACCGCACCGTGGGGGAAGTGTCCGGCGGGGAGTCGGTGTTGCTGCGGCTCGCCGCGCTCCTGCTGGAGCGCCCCGACGTGCTGCTGTTGGACGAGCCGACGAACAACCTCGACCTGTACGCGCGCCGCCGGCTGTACGCGGCCGTGCGCGCCTGGCCCGGGGTGCTCGTCGTGGTCAGCCACGACCGTGAACTGCTGGACCTGGTGGACCAGATCGCCGATCTGCGGGGCGGCGAACTCGTCTGGTACGGAGGGAACTACAGCGCCTACGAACAGGCCCTGGCCGTGGAACAGGAGGCGGCCGAACGGATGGTCCGGGTCGCCGAGACCGACCTGCGCCGCCAGAAGCGCGAACTGGCCGACGCCCATGTGAAGTTGGCCCGGCGCAAGCGTTACGGACAGAAGATGTGGGACACCAAGCGCGAACCGAAGGTGGTGATGGGGGAACGCAAGCGCACCGCTCAGGTCGCAGCGGGCAAACACCGCATCATGCACGAGGAGAAGCTCGCCGAAGCCAGGGAACGACTGGACGAGGCCGCCGAGGCCGTCCGGTCCGACGACGAGATCCGCGTCGACCTCCCCCACACCGCGCTACCGCCGGGCCGCACGGCCCTGACCCTGCGGAACCTGGAGTTGCGGTACGGCGCCCGGGCCCCGGGCGAGTGGTGGGTGCGCGGGCCGGAGCGGATCGCCCTGGTGGGCCGCAACGGTGCGGGCAAGTCCACCCTGCTGCGGACCCTCGCGGGCGAGTTGGCGCCGGTGGGCGGCGAGGCGGTGGCCCATGTGCCGCTGCGGTTCCTCCCGCAACGCGTCGACCTGCTGGACGAGGCGGCGACCGTCGCCGAGAACGTGGCGCGGTTCGCCCCCGAGGCCACGAACACCGTGATCAGGAGTCGGCTGGCGCGCTTCCTCTTCCGGGGGTCGCGGGCCGACCGGGCCGTGTCGACCCTGTCCGGCGGCGAACGGTTCCGGGCGACGCTCGCGGCGCTGATGTTGGGGGAGCCGGCACCGCAACTGCTGATGCTGGACGAACCGACGAACAACCTCGACATGGCGAGCGTACGACAGCTCACCGGTGCGCTGGACTCCTACGAGGGGGCGCTGATCGTGGCCAGCCACGACCTGCCGTTCCTGGAGTCACTGGGGATCACCCGGTGGCTGGAGTTCGGGCCCGAGGGCGAACTGCGGGAAATCACGCCAGGAACTGTCGGGTATTCCGCCTAGCTTCACCGGCATGAACCCTGCCAAGCACGCGTCCTCCCGGGAGTCCGACCCGCTCCCGGGAGCACGCGACATCGTCATCTCCGGGGCCCGCGAGAACAACCTCCGAGGCGTCGACCTGCGCATCCCGAAGGGCAAGCTCACCGTCTTCACCGGGGTCTCCGGATCGGGGAAGTCCTCCGTCGTGTTCGGCACGATCGCCGTGGAGTCCCAGCGGCAACTCAACGAGACCTACACCGCGTACCTCCGCAACCGACTGCCCACGTACGAACGCCCGCGCGCCGACGCCATCGAGGACCTGTCGCCGGCGATCGTGGTCGACCAACGGCCGGTGGGCGGGAACGCGCGCTCCACCGTGGGCACGATGACGGAGATCTGGTCGGTCCTGCGGGTCCTGTTCTCGCGGCACGGCGAACCCAGCGCCGGACCGGCCACCGCCTACTCCTTCAACGACGCCGCCGGGATGTGCCCGGAGTGCGACGGGCTGGGCCGGACGGTCGGACCCGACTGGGACGCCGTACTGGACCCGTCCCGGTCGTTGGCGGACGGCGCCGTGCTGTTCCCGCCGTTCGCCGCGGGCACCTGGATGGGCGCCACGTACACCCACACCCCCGATCTGGACACCACCAAACCCGTCGGCCGGTTCACCGACGCCGAACGGGAGTTCCTGCTGCGCGGCGGACCCGGACGCCACCGGGTCCGCGTGGGCGCCGGCGAGCACAGCCACGAGATCGACTACGAGGGCCTCGCCGACCGGTTCGAGCGGCTCTACGTCAAACGGGACCTCTCCCGGCTCGGGGAGCGGACCCGGGAGCTCGTCGGCCGCTTCCTCACCGCACGCCCGTGCCCGCAGTGCCGGGGCGCCCGGCTGAACCGGGCGGCGCTCGCGACCCGGGTGGCGGGCCGGTCCCTCGCCGAGTTCGGGGCGATGGAGGTGTCCGACCTGATCGGGGTGCTCGCCGCCGTCGACGATCCGGTGGCCCGGACCGTCGCGGCGGCGGCCGTCACCGGCCTGGAGCGGATCGAGGCCATCGGGCTCGGCTACCTGAGCCTGGACCGGGCGACGACCACCCTCTCCGGGGGCGAGGGGCAACGCCTCAAGACGGTGCGTCACCTCGGCAGCAGTCTGACCGGGATGACGTACGTCTTCGACGAACCGAGCACCGGACTGCACCCGCGGGACGTGGGCCGCCTCGGTGACCTGCTGCTGCGGCTGCGGGACAAGGGCAACACCGTGCTCGTGGTGGAGCACGACCCCGACGTCATCGCCCTCGCCGACCACGTGGTGGACATGGGGCCGGGCGGCGGTGCGGACGGCGGCCGGGTCGTGTTCGAGGGGAGCCCCGCGCAACTGGTCCGCGCCGACACCCTGACCGGCCGGTTCCTGCGGGAGCGCTCGGCCCCCAAGAAGCGCCCCCGGGAACGGACCGGCGGACTCTGGGTGCGCGGCGCCGCGCTGCACAACCTGCGGGACGTCACCGTCGAGTTCCCCACCGGCGTCCTCACCGTGGTCACCGGTGTCGCCGGTTCCGGCAAGAGCACCCTGGTGTCGGGGGTGTTCGCCGCGGCCCACCCGGACGCGGTGGTGGTGGACCAGTCGGCCATCGGGATCTCCGGACGGTCGACCCCGGCGACCTATCTGGGGATCATGGACACGGTGCGCAGGATCTTCGCGCGGGAGACGGGCGCCGATCCGGGGCTGTTCAGCTTCAACTCGCGCGGTGCGTGCGAGAACTGTCAGGGGCGCGGGGTGATCCACACCGATCTGGCGTTCATGGACCCCGTCCGGACGACCTGCGCGGAGTGCGACGGGCTGCGCTTCAAGGAGGAGGTACGGAAGCTGACCGTCGACGGGCGCTCGATCGTGGACGTCCTGGAGATGACCGCGGACGAGGCACTCGACCACTTCGCGGACCGGTCCGTGCGGCAACGGCTGCGCGCCCTGAGCGAGGTCGGCCTCACCTATCTGAGGCTCGGTCAGCCGCTGTCCACGCTGTCGGGCGGTGAACGCCAGCGCATCAAGCTGGCGACGAGGCTGCACCGCACGGGCGAGGTCTACGTGCTCGACGAACCGACGACGGGTCTGCACCTGGCGGACGTCGACCGGTTGGTGGGGATGTTGGACCGCCTGGTCGACGGCGGGAACACGGTGATCGTGGTGGAGCACCACGCCTCCGTCGTGAAGCGGGCCGACTGGGTCATCGACCTCGGCCCTGACGGCGGCAAGCACGGCGGGCGCGTCGTCTTCGAGGGCACGCCCGCCGACCTGGTGCGGGCGACGGGATCGTTGACCGGGGAGCACCTGCGCCGGGAGTCCGCGGGCACCCGGTTCGACCCGACCCGCTGAGGGGCCACGGCCCCGAGGGCGCGCGGGGCGCAGGGGGTGGTGCGGTTCCGGGTCGAACGCACGGCGCGCAGGGGGTGCACGGCGGGCAGTGGGGCGTGCGGTGCGCAGGGAGGCGCACGGCACGGCTCGAATCGGCCACCGTTCGTGCCGTAGGGCTGTTTTCCGTCGGGCGGACGGCTGCATGATGGCGCCCGAGCCGTCCGGGGTCGCGTCCCCGTCGCCCCTCCCGCGCGGCCCGACCGGGTCCGGGTCCGGCTCGGGAACCGCCCCGCCCACGTCCGTGAAGCCGGAGGATCACCCGTGCCCAGCAAGAAGGCCCTCGTCCGCCGCCCCAGCCCCCGACTCGCCGAGGGGGTCGTGACCCGGCCCGCCCGGGGCGCCCTCGACGTCGCCCGGGCCGTCGAGCAGTGGGAGGCGTACGGCGAGGCGCTACGGGCGCACGGCTGGCAGACCCTGGAGGTGGAGCCCGCCGACCACTGCCCCGACGCGGCGTTCGTGGAGGACACCGTGGTCGTGTTCCGCAACGTCGCGTTGATCGCCCGCCCCGGCGCGGAGTCCCGCCGTCCGGAGACCGCGGGCGTCGAGGAGGCGGTGGCCCGGCTCGGCGCCTCCGTCAACTGGGTGTGGGAGCCCGGCACGCTGGACGGCGGCGACGTCCTCAAGGTCGGCGACACCCTGTACGTCGGACGGGGCGGGCGGACCAACGCCGCCGGGGTGCGTCAGCTGCGCGCGACGTTCGAACCGCTCGGGGCGCGGGTCGTCGCGGTGCCCGTCGCACGGGTGCACCACCTCAAGTCGGCGGTGACCGCGCTGCCGGACGGAACCGTGATCGGGTACGAGCCGCTGGTCGACACGCCCGGGCTGTTCCCCGGGTTCCTCCCCGTTCCCGAGGAGTCGGGAGCACAGGTGCTGCTGCTGGGCGGCGACCGGTTACTGATGGCGGCGAGCGCTCCCCGGTCCGCCGACCTGCTGGCGGACCTGGGCTGGGAACCCGTTCTGGTGGACCTCGGCGAGTTCGAGAAACGCGAAGGCCGTGTGACGTGCCTCTCAGTCCGGCTGCGGGAGCTGTACGGCTGAGCCCGCAACGGAGCGGGAGTCCCGTGGTCAGGGGTGGATTCCACCCATTTCCCCACCCCGGGGCGATCGCCACCTTTACAGCGGGCTTAACCTACGGATTCGTAACCTACGGATACGTAGCCTACGTCTGCGTAGGTTACAGTTCCCCGGCACGTACTCCCCTCCCCAGGAGCCCCAGTGACGCTCACCTCTCCCCACCTCGGTAGCCCGTCCACCTGGACGGACGCCCGGCTGCTCCACGCGTTGGAGGAAGTGGTCGAGAAGGAGCTGAACCGCCACCTGAAGGTGACGAAGGACTGGATGCCCCACGAGTACGTGCCCTGGTCGGACGGGCGCAACTTCCCCGGCTTCTTCGAGGACGGCGAGGCGTGGGAGAAGGAGCAGTCCCAGGTCACCGAGATCGGGCGGATCGCCCTCGTCGTCAACCTGCTGACCGAGGACAACCTCCCCAGCTACCACCACGAAATAGCTTCCCTCTTCGGGCGGGACGGCGCCTGGGGCACCTGGGTGCACCGGTGGACCGCCGAGGAGGGCCGTCACGGCATCGTGATGCGCGACTACCTGCTCACCTCGCGCGCGGTGGACCCCGACAAGCTCGAAGCGTTCCGCATGTCGCACATGTCGGAGGGCTTCGAGTCGGACAACCGGCACTCGATGCTGCACTCCGTGGCGTACGTGGCGTTCCAGGAGTTGGCGACCCGGATCTCGCACCGCAACACCGGCCACCAGTCGGGCGACCCGGTCTGTGACCGCATGCTCGCGCGGATCGCGACCGACGAGAACCTGCACATGGTGTTCTACCGGAACCTCCTGAAGGCCGCCTTCGAGTTGGCGCCCGACCTCACGATGCAGGCCGTGCGGGACGTCGTCGTCGACTTCCGGATGCCCGGGCACGGGATCCCCGGGTTCGAACGGGCCGCCGCGCAGATGGCGATCGGCGAGGTCTACAACCTGCGGATCCACCATGACGACGTGCTCCAGCCGATCCTGCGGCACCTGAAGGTCCTGGAGATCGACGGGCTCGGCCCGGAGGGGCTCCAGGCCCAGGAGGAAATCGGCTTCTACATGGGCGGACTCGACGCGGAGGCCCGGAAGTTCGACGAGAAGCTCGCCGCGCGCAAGGCACGCATGGCCACGCGCAAGGCGTGATCCACTTCCTTCGGCGGGGGTTCGGGACGCTCGTCCCGGACCCCCGCCGACGGTTGTTCGAGGGCACGGGTCGGGCGATGAACAGGGCGTTGATCGTTCGTTTTTCCGCGGGCGGCACCATCACGGCATGCAGACTGACCGTGTCATCGAACAGGACGTCGCCTGGGACCGCGCCCTGTGCGCGCAGACGGGCTCGGAGTTCTTCTTCCCGGAGCCCGGCAGCTCCGTGCGGGAGGCCAAGCGCATCTGCCGCATGTGCGACATGCGGGAGGCGTGCCTCCAGTACGCCCTGACCCACGACGAACGCTTCGGCGTCTGGGGCGGCCTCTCCGAGAAGGAACGATTGGACCTGCGGCGGGCCGCCGACTGGGGCTGACCGCACCCGAGCGGGGTCAGCGCACGACGAGGGTGCCCTTCATCGACGGGTGGATCGTGCAGACGTACGGATAGCGGCCGGCCTTGTCGGGGGCGGTGAAGGTGGCCGTCGCACCCGCCGCGATGTCCCCGGTGTCGAAGGACGCCGAGCCGGTGGCCGTGAGGGTGTGCGCCACCGAGTCCTCGTTGACCACCGTGACCTCCGCCCCGGGAGCCACTTCGGGTTCGGCCGGGACGAAGGCGAAGTCCCTGATCACCACGACCGTTCGACCGGCGGCTGGGGACGAGGCCGCCGGCGCGCTGGTGGCCGAGGGGGAGGGGCCCTCGCCTGCGCCGCCGCTCGAACAGGCCGTGAGCTGAGCCAGCCACAGCGCGGCGAGCAGGGCCGCCACGGCCCGGTGCGGCAGCCGACGGGCGGTGGCGGCGGGCGGACGGCGCGGTGCGCTCTGGTGCACGGGATCTCCCAGGGGCCGGCCACGGCCGGGCGGTGTCGCGCCGCCCGGACGGCAGGGCCATTGGGCTCCACTAGACGCCCCGGCCGCACCACCGGCCACCGGGGCGGCCCATCCGGATGACGGCCCGTGCGCCCGGGCCTCTCCGGGTCCTGCGGGGCGGGTCAGCGCCAGAACACGACGGAGCGCAGCTCCAGGCGGTCGGTCGCGGGGCGGCCGTGCGGACGCAGGTCCCAGGTGTCGCCCGTGCACCGGGGGCCCTGGAAGACCGTGGCCCACTCGTCGGTGTTGTTCCAGGGGGCGAACGCGGGCGGGGACGAGGCCGGGTCGGCGACCTCGGACAGCGTGAGGCACTCGCCGCTCGGCGGGTCGTGCAGGACGGCCGGCTGCGGCTGTCCGTCCGGGCCCCGGAAGCGGTACGTGAAGTCACCGGAGGCCGCGGCGGCGGGTCCGGGCACGGCCAGCAGGAGGGTGAGGGAAGCCGCGGCGGCGGTCACGACAGCGGTACGGAGGCGCATGGGAGCCTTTCACGGGGGGAGACGGTCGCGAGCAGCGAACGACGCTCACCCTAGGTCTCACCCTCAGCGCATAAACGATTCCGCAGGGCTACTCGATCGTGTGGTTCGCGCTCCCCCACCGTTGCGCTCCCCCACCGTCGCACCGTCCTACCGGGCCCGCCCGTCGCACCGGACCGCT
Source organism: Streptomyces sp. NPDC005955 (assembly GCF_042871255.1). Lineage (NCBI taxonomy): Bacteria > Bacillati > Actinomycetota > Actinomycetes > Kitasatosporales > Streptomycetaceae > Streptomyces > Streptomyces sp. NPDC005955. The sequence continues at coordinate 222,860 of NZ_JBIAIF010000015.1, forward strand.
CCGTCGGGCTCAGGAGCCCTCGTCGCCCGTCGTGTCCCGCGCCCGGCTCGGCTGGACGCGCTTGGGTTCGCCGGGCATCTTCGGGTACTCCGGCGGGTAGGGCAGGTCACCGAGGCCGTGGTCGTGTTCGTCGCGCCGCGCCAACTCCAGCAGGGGTTCGAGCGAGAACCGGTGGTCGTCCATGTCCTCGTGGACGTCGCCCAGCTCCGCGTACCGCACCGGCATGGTGGCCAGGTCGAAGTCCCGGGGGGCGACCTCGTCCACTTCCTCCCAGCGCAGTGGCGCGGAGACCGGCGCGTGCGGGCGGGGGCGCACCGAGTAGGCGGAGGCGATCGTCCGGTCCCGGGCGGTCTGGTTGTAGTCGACGAAGATGCGGGTCCCGCGTTCCTCCTTCCACCAGGCGGTCGTCACCCGGCCGGGCATCCGGCGTTCGAGTTCCCGGCCGCAGGCGATGGCGCAGCGGCGCACCTGGGTGAAGGTCCAGCGCGGTTCGACGGGGACGAAGACGTGCAGCCCCCGGCCGCCGGAGGTCTTGGGCCAGCCCCGCAGGCCCAGCTCGTCCAGGACGGCCCGCAGTTCGTGGGCGACGGCCACCGCGTCCTTGAAGTCGGTGCCGGGTTGGGGGTCGAGGTCGAGTCGGAGTTCGTCGGGCCGGTCGGTGTCGTCCCGGCGCACCGGCCAGGGGTGGAAGGTGAAGGTGCCGAACTGGGCGGCCCAGACGATCGCCGCGACCTCGGTGGGGCACATCTCGTCGGCGTAGCGCCCGCTGGGGAAGGTGATGTGGGCGCGGGGGATCCATTCGGGGGTGTTCTTCGGTGCGCGCTTCTGGAAGAAGTGCTCGCCGTCCACGCCCTCGGGGTAGCGCTCCAGGGTGGTGGGGCGGTCGCGCAGGGCCCGCAGGATGCCGTCGCCCACGGCGATGTAGTACCGGGCGAGGTCCAGCTTGGTGAAGCCCCGCTCCGGGAAGTAGACCTTGTCGGGGCTGGACAGGCGTACGGTCCGCCCGCCGGCCTCCAGCTCGATCGGCTTGCCGTGGCTGCTCGCGCCCATGACCGTCACAGTAGGCGCGGGGCGAGGGGGCCGCACATCGGGGACCCCGTCGCCCGGAGTCGGTTTCCGCCCGGACGCACCGCTCCCCCCGTCCCACCGGTGGGGCGGGGAACGAGGGGAGCGGGTCGGCCCGAGCACCGCGCGGTCCTGGCGGTGCGGGACCGGTTCAGCCGCCGAACTGTGCGCGCAGGTGCGCGTCCAGTCGGGCGGCGAGGGCTGCGGCGTCCCGGGTGGAGTCGAAGGTGACGGTCAGTTGTTCGACGTAGGAGCCGGGCCGTACGTCGATCTCGCCGTCCCTGGTCACCAGGTGCAGTTCCAGGTCGTCGTTGCCCCGGTACCAGTCCGGGAACCTCAGCTCGATCTCCTGCCACCAGCCCGACGTCTGCCGGGAGCCCTTCGAGACGCCGAGCTTCACCTCGGTGTCCAGGTGCCGGAAGCCGATGTCCGTCATCGCCTTCAGCACGGCTTCCTGTTCGGGGAGCGCGTGCACCTCCACCACGTCCAGATCGCCCCGGTCGACCGCGTCGTCGATGGTGAGTTCGGTGCGGACGGCACTGTACGCGCCGGTGAGCGCCCGACCGCCGCTGTGGGTGAGGGGCATCTCCCAGGGCAGTTCGAAGACCGCCTCCTTCTCGAACTTCGCACCGGCGGCGAGGGTGCGGGGCCCCTCGAAGGTGTGCACGGTGACCGGGCGGAGATAGCGGACCTCGTGCTCGCCGTCGGTCTCGAAGCGCACCACCAACTCCACCGTGAGCTGCTGGAGCACCACCTCGGCCGCCCCGCCCTCCACCATGACCCGGGCCGTCATCCGCTCACCGGGCCGGACCCTGGTGCGGTCCAGTTCGGTGGTGACCTCGGGCGGGTTGAGCCCGTTCGCCACCATCTTCAGGAACCTGCTGACCGCCATGTCGATGCCCCCGCCCTCGATGATTCGATTCCGGTCACTCTAGGCGGTGCCGGGGCGCCCTGACGGGCCCGCGGTTGGCGGGAACTCGCCGACCTGTGGGGGGTGTTCGGTGGGGGTTACTTGGGGTCGTTGTTGTACTTGGCGGTGGCCCAGAGGTAGCCGAGGGTGGTGAGGGCGAGGGACCAGGTG